>CBDUHF010000016.1:0-56449 GCA_965367085.1 uncultured Polaribacter sp. | reverse complement strand
GATAAATGGCAAAGAATTTAGTAATTGTAGAGTCACCAGCAAAAGCAAAAACCATAGAGAAATTTCTTGGAAAAGATTTTCAAGTAGAATCTAGTTTTGGTCATATAGCAGATTTACCATCCAAAGAATTAGGAATAGATGTAGAAGGAGATTTTAGTCCAAAATATATTGTTTCTGATGATAAAAAAGCAGTTGTAAAAAAACTGAAAAGCTTAGCTAAAAAAGCAGACACTGTTTGGTTAGCAAGTGATGAGGATCGAGAAGGAGAAGCAATTGCATGGCATTTAAAAGAACAATTAAATTTAACGGATGATAATACAAAACGTATTGTTTTTCATGAAATTACTAAAAATGCCATCTTAAAAGCAGTTGATAATCCTAGAGATATTGACTATAACATGGTAAACGCACAACAAGCACGTAGAGTTTTAGACAGACTTGTTGGGTATGAATTATCTCCAGTTTTATGGCGTAAAGTAAAAGGAGGATTATCTGCTGGTAGAGTTCAATCTGTTGCAGTACGTTTAATTGTAGAAAGAGAACGTAGTATCTTAGATTTTAAAGCAGAAACACATTATAAGGTAGTTGCAGAATTTTCTAATAATGAAGGAAAGACTTTTAAAGCAACAATTCCAAAGAATTTCGATTCAAAAAAATCGGCTGAAGATTTCTTAAAATCTTGTGCTAATGCAGATTTTTCAATTGCAGATTTAACAAAAAAACCGGCAAAGAAATCACCAGCTGCACCATTTACAACTTCAACTTTACAACAAGAAGCTTCTAGAAAATTAGGTTTTCCGGTTGGTAAAACAATGCAAGTTGCACAACGTTTATATGAAGCAGGTTTAATTACTTATATGAGAACAGATAGTTTAAATCTTTCTGTTGATGCAAGAAATGCTGCTGAAGAAGAAATTACAAATTATTACGGAGCAGAATATAGCAAGCAACGTGTTTTTAAAACGAAAGCTAAAGGCGCTCAAGAAGCCCATGAAGCAATTCGTCCAACAAACATGAAAATGCATTCTATTGATACAGAATATGATCAAACAAGATTGTATGATTTAATTTGGAAAAGAACATTGGCTTCTCAAATGAGTGATGCTCAATTGGAAAGAACAAATGTAAAAATAGAGAATTCTGAAAATTCAAAAATATTCACTGCAAATGGTGAAATGATAAAGTTTGATGGATTCTTAAAAGTATATTTAGAAGGAACTGATAATGAAGATGAAGAACAAGCAGGTATGTTGCCAAACTTAAAAGTAGCTGAAAAATTAGACTATACTTTTATAAACGCAACACAACGTTTTACAAGTCCACCTTATCGTTTTACAGAAGCTTCTTTGGTAAAACAATTAGAAGAATTAGGTATTGGACGTCCATCTACATATGCACCAACAATTTCTACTGTTCAAAGAAGAGGTTATGTAGAAAAAGGAACAAATGAAGGAGTTGAAAGAAGTTATGAGCAAATTATTTTATCAAACGGAGCTGTAAAAAGTCAAACATTGACAGAAAAAACAGGTTCTGATAAAAATAAATTAGTTCCAACTGATATTGGAAACATTGTAAACGATTTCTTAGTTGCAAACTTTTCTAACATTTTAGATTTCGGATTTACTGCAAAAGTAGAGTCGTCTTTTGATGATATTTCTGAAGGTACAGAAGATTGGATATCAATGATTAAAGAATTTTACAATAACTTTCACGATACAGTAGAAGATGTAAAAGAAAATGCAGATAGAGAAAGTGGAGAGCGTATTTTAGGAAAACATCCAGAATCTGGAAAAACTGTTTTAGTACGTTTGGGTAAATTTGGTCCAATTGCACAAATTGGTGCACCCGAAGATGAAGAAAAACAATTTGCAAGTTTAAATAAAGAGCAAAACCTTGGTACAATTACCATGGAAGAAGCTCTAGAATTATTCTTGTTACCTAAAACTTTAGGAACTTATGAAGGTGAAGAAGTAATTGTTTCTAACGGTCGTTTTGGTCCTTATATTCGTTTCGGAACTATGTTTGTTTCTTTAGATAAAGGAGAAAACCCTATGGAAGTAGATTTATCTAGAGCCGAAGAATTAATTGTAGCAAAACAAAAAGCAGATGCTCCAATTTATCATTATGAAGATTTACCTGTTCAAAAAGGAGTTGGACGTTTTGGGCCATTTATAAAATGGAACAATATTTTTATCAATGTAAATAAAAAATACGATTTTGATAATCTTTCTGATGACGATATTATTGAATTAATTGAAGTAAAAAAGCAGAAAGAAATAGATAAAGTTATTCATAACTGGGAAGATGTTGCTATACGTGTAGAAAAAGCACGATGGGGAAGATTTAATGTTATAAAAGGTAAGATTAAGATAGAATTACCTAAAACAACAGAAATAGAGAAACTATCTAAAGAAGAGGCTGTTAAAATGATTGAAGCGAAAACTCCAAAGAGAAAAGCTGCAAAGAAAAAAACTCCTGCTAAAAAAACTGCAAAAAAGAAATAAGGATTTAGTATATTGCTTACCTATTAAAAAAATTCATGATCCAAGATTTTTTAACCCCTATAAAAGAATCGGTTGTGGCAGATTTATTGCTACGCCCATCTTTGTCATTAGGTAATAAAATAAGCATTCACTCTCAAGAAGAAGGTTTTCCTGACTTAGAGAATGTTCAGATTGCTATTTTTGGAGTTCAAGAAGATAGAAATTCTCAAGATAATTTTGGTTGCGGAGAAGATTTGCATTTAATCCGTACAAAATTATATGAACTATTTCCAGGAAATTGGCATACAAATATTGCCGATTTAGGAAATGTTTTAAAAGGAAATGCTGTTTCAGACACTTATTTTGCAGTATCAAAAATTATTACAGATTTACTAAAGAAAAATATTATTCCTGTTATTATTGGTGGTGGGCAAGATATAACTTATGTAAATTACAGAGCTTATGATTCTTTAGAGCAAACTGTAAATATAACAGTTGTAGATAGTCGTTTTGATTTAGGTAATTTAGAAGATGAATTAACTTCTCAGTCTTATTTAAGTAAAGTAATTATGCAAGAGCCAAATAACTTGTTTAATTATTGTAATGTTGGTTATCAAACATATTTTAATTCGCAAGAAGAAATTCAGCTATTAGATAATTTATTTTTTGATGCTTATAGATTAGGTGAAGCTAAAGTTTTAGAAAATATAGAGCCAGCTTTTAGAAATGCAGATATTGTTTCAATAGACATAGGTTCTGTAAGACAGAGTGAAGCTCCTGCTAATAATAATGCTTCTCCAAATGGTTTTTATGGTGAAGAAATCTGTGCATTATCAAGATATGCAGGAATAAGTGATAAAGTTACTTCTTTCGGAATTTATGAATTTAATTCTAAGCACGATAAAAACAATCAAACAGCACATTTAATTGCACAAATGATTTGGTATTTTATTGAAGGAGTGAATTTTAGAGTAAAAGATTATCCTTTTACAACAAAAGAAAATTATCAAAAATTTACGGTTTTATTAGAAGATGATGATCCTTTAACTTTTTATAAAAGTAACAAAACGGGAAGATGGTGGATTGAGATTAAAATCTTATCAGATAATAAATACAAAAGACATGCGTTAATACCATGTACATATAAAGATTATGTCGATGCAACTAATCAAATAATACCAGAAAGATGGTATAAAGCTATGCGAAAATTGATATAAGATACAACAGAATAATAAAACAATACGTTAAAATGCAATTTGAACATTGTTTTTTAGCAAAAAAAATAATAGGTTTACGAACTTTTTAGTAAAGATATTTTAGAATATGAAGAAAGCAGCAATATTTGCACTTTTAATAGCAGTTTTTTACAGTTGTGGCTCTAATGATAGAGGCGAATTGGTAGGAGTTAAGTCAAAGAAAAAATGGTTTTCAGAAAAACCATTTGGTATGGCTTTAATTCCTGGAGGTTCTTTTACAATGGGAAAACAAGATGAAGATATGATTGGTAACATGAATTCTCCAACTAAAACTGTTACTGTTAGACCTTATTACATGGACGAAACAGAAATTACAAATAATGAATACAAAAAATTTGTAAACTGGGTTAAAGACTCAATTGTTAGAACTAGATTGGGTTACCAGCAAGAGTTTGCTGCAATGAGTTTAAATCCAGATCCAAATGGAACTCCTCCTTCTGGTGGAATACACGATTATGCTTTTGCTGTTACAGATACTACAGGAGCAAGTGCATATCAAAAATATATGTATGATAACTATTATAGTTTAGGAGACGGAATAGATTCTATTAGACCTTTAAATAAAGAAACAGAGTTAATATGGAATAAAGAAGAATATCCTGATGTAGATTATGTTGAGGTAATGGATTCTTTATACATTAGTAGAGATGAGGCAATAGATGGAGTTAGAACGTTTAATACAAAGTTTTTAAGTTATAGATATTCTTGGTTTGATAGAGATAATGCAGCAAGAAAAGGTGGTAATAGAAAAGATTTTGTAAAAATAGAAATGTTAAATATTTATCCAGATACAACTGTTTGGGTTAAAGATTTTAACTATTCTTATAATGATCCTATGCATCAAGATTACTTTTATCACCAATCTTATGGAGAATATCCTGTAGTTGGAGTTTCTTGGGGGCAAGCAAATGCATTTTGTAACTGGAGAACTAAAATTAAAAACGACTATTTAAGAAGAGGTAAAAACGCAACTTCAGTTCCAGATTTTAGATTACCAACAGAAGCTGAGTGGGAATATGCAGCTCGTGGAGGATTAGAATTTGCAACATATCCTTGGGGAACTGGTGGTACAACTAGTGATAGAGGTTGTTTCTTAGCAAACTTTAAACCAGTAAGAGGTAACTATGCTGCAGATGGAGCATTATATACAATGGAAGCAAAGTCTTTTAATGCAAATGATTATGGTTTGTATAATATGGCTGGGAATGTTTCAGAATGGACAAATACAGCATACAATCTATCATCATATTATATGGCTTCGACTATGAATCCTAACGTAGAAGATAGAAAAAATAAACGTAAAATAATTCGTGGTGGTTCTTGGAAAGATGTAGCATACTTTTTAGAAGTTGGTTCTAGAGATTATGAATATGCAGATACAGCAAGAAGTTATATTGGTTTTAGAACAGTACAAAACTATATAGGTACTACAAATAAATAATAAAAAAGAAAAATTAATTTCCCCCTAAAAAAAAGAAAAAAATTATGGCACAATCAAGATCTTATAAAAAAACAATGAATTTCGTTTACGGAATGGGAGCAGCAGTAGTAATTATTGGAGCGTTGTTTAAAATTCAGCATTTTTCTATAGGACCTCTAACAGGTGGACTTATGTTAACAATAGGACTTGTTGTAGAAGCATTAGTTTTTGCAATTTCTGCATTTGATACTCCGGAAGATGATTTAGATTGGTCTAAAGTTTATCCAGAGTTATCAGAAGAAGGTTTTACATCAGAAAAAGATGAAGTAGGAGCTCAAGGGTTATTATCTCAAAAATTAGATAACTTATTGCAAGAAGCAAATATTGATGCTGGTTTAATGACGAGTTTAGGAAATAGTATGAAAAACTTTCAAGGAGCTGCAGAAGGATTATCTGCTGCATCAGAATCTATTTCATCAACAAATAAATACAATGAGCAAATGTCTATGGCAGCTGTTCAAATGGAGTCTTTAAATAGCTTATATAAAGTTCAAGTAGAAAACACAAGCAAACAGACAGAATTAAATAGTGCTGTTGTAGAAAATACTGAAAGATTAAAGGAACAAATGGATTCTTTAGCAAAAAACCTATCTTCTTTAAATGGAGTTTATGGTAATATGCTTTCAGCAATGTCAAGTAAATAATAATTAGTTCAACTAAATTTATAATAACTTAAAAAACTAATTAGAATGGCTGGAGGAAAAATGTCCGCAAGACAGAAGATGATAAACTTAATGTACCTTGTTTTTATTGCAATGTTAGCAATGAACATGAGTAAAGAGGTTTTATCAGCTTTTGGTTTTATGAATGAAAAGTTGACAGAAAACAATATCTCAACAACAGAGAAAAATAATGAAGCGTATGCTAATTTAGCAACAAAAGCATCAGAACAAGCAGCGAAGTTTGGTCCATTAAAAATTCAGGCAGATAAAATTAAAAATTATTCATCAGATTTTTATTCTTATTTAGAAGACTTAAAAACGAAGATGACTGCAGATATTGAAGATAAAACTGATTTTGAAGCAATGGATAAAACTGCTTTTTTAGATGAGTATTTCTTTAAAGGTGATAAATTTACTGAACAAGGTAATGAGTTTATAGCCAAAGTAAATGGTTATAGAACAGATGTAACTAATGTTTTAGGTGCAGATTCTAAGTTTGCTTCTATTTTAAAAGATAGGTTTAATACAGAAGATGATACCAATAGAGATGGTAAAACCATTAAATGGTTAGAATATCGTTACAAAGGCTTCCCTTTAGTTGCTTCATTAACGAATTTAACTCAAATGCAAGCCGATATAAAAAACACAGAAAGTGATATTGTAGCAGATTTATTAGGAGGAAAATTAGAAGAAGCATTATCATTAAGTAATTATAAAGGAATTGTTTCACTTGATAAAAATGCTTATTTCTCAGGAGAAAAAGTAACAGGTAAAATAGTTTTAGGACGTTATGACGCTACAATGGTTCCTGATAATGTTACTTTAAATGGTAGAGATTATAAGAACATTCAGTCTGGACAAGTAATTATAGATATGCCTGCAGGTAATGTAGGTAATCATGATATAAAAGGAACTATTTCATTTACACAAAATGGAGAAGTTGTACCAGTTCCTTTTGAGAGTTCTTATTCAGTAATACCAGAACCAAGTACTGCAGTTGTTTCTGCAGATAAAATGAACGTTGTTTATAGAGGTTTAAATAACCCTATTTCAGTTTCTTTACCTGGTGTAAGTGATAATAACTTAAGAGTTTCAGCTACTGGAGGTAGTTTATCTGGTAGTAAAGGTAAATATAGTATTAAACCAGGAGCAGGTAAAACTGCTGTTATAAATGTAAGTGCTAAATTAAGTAGCGGTAAAACAGTTAATTCTAAAAAATCTTTTAGAATTAAAGACATACCACCAGCAATGGGGTCTGTTCGTAATCAATTTGGTACAGTTAGAATGCCAAAATCTGGTTTAGCTAATGCACCTATTGCTGCAGGATTGCCTGATTTTGAATTCGATTTAAAAATAACGGTAAAAAGTTTTAAAATTAAAGTACCTGGTCAAATAACAGTTATTGTTAATGGTACAAGATTAAATGCTGCTGCTAAAAAAGTTTTATCAAAAGCAAAAAGAGGAGATCAAATTAATATTTATGATATTAAAGCCTCTGCTAATGGATATAATCTTAGGCAAGTTTTGCCAGTTAGTATAGAGTTGACAAATTAGAATTAAAAAATATAAAATGATTAAAAATTGTTTAATAGTATTTTTCGCTTTGATTATAAGTGGTTCAGTAAATGCCCAATTCGGATTACTGAATGCTAAAACTGTAGATCAAATAGGAAAGAAAAGCGATCAGCAATTAGCTGCAGATAATGATGGGCCAATTCCTTACGGATATGTAGATGATAGAGATGTATTATGGTCTAAAGTTGTATGGGAGTTTATAGATTTAAATCAAAAAATAAATTTACCATATTATTTTCCAATAGATACAACTAACATTTCTTCAGACAGAAGATCTTTGTTTGATACACTTATCAAAGGAATAAAAAAAGGTAGAATTACAGAAGCCTATTCAGATTCTTTCTTTACTTCGAAAATTACCCAAGATGAGATTGATTCTCGTTTGGTAAATGTTCGTGAAGAAAACGGATATTCAGATACATTTAGAATTCAAACTCAAGATGTTGAAGGATACATGATTAAAGGAATGTGGTATTTTGATAAACGCCAAGGCGAATTAAAATACAGATTATTGGCTTTAGCACCAATGGGTAAAGATGTACAAACATTAGGAGTTGCAGATATTGAAGATGATACGCTGTATGAATTGTTTTGGATCTTCTTTCCTTCTGCAAGAGAAGTTTTACATGATGGAAAAGTTTTTAATCCTAAAAATATTGCGCAACCAATTTCTTTTGATCATTTGTTAAATGCAAGAAGATTTAGTTCTGTAATTGTTAGAGAAGAAAATATTTATGGAAACAGAGCAATTGAAGATTATGTTAGAGGAAATTCTTTATTTCAATTATTAGAAGCTGATAAGATAAAAGAAAATATTAGAAACAGAGAAATGGATATGTGGAACTATTAGTAGTTCTTTTATTTAAAGATATTTAAAAAAGCGTTCCCTTATTAGGAACGCTTTTTTATTGAAAATAAACTATTTTTGAAGCGTGAAATTAGATTATATAGTAGTTGGTTTAGGTTTAGCAGGTTTAGCTTTTGTAGAAGAGTTAATAGAAGCAAAAAAAACATTTATGGTTTTTGAAGATGATTCTCAAACATCATCTTTAGTTGCTGGAGGAGTATATAATCCAGTAATATTAAAACGATTTTCACCAGTTTGGAATGCGAAAGAACAATTAGAAATAGCATTGCCGTTTTACGAAAAATTAGAAAAGAAATTTAATATTAAAATTGATGAAAAATTTGTCATCAAAAAAGTATTTAAATCTATTAGAGATCAAAATAATTGGTTTTCTGCTTTTGATAAACCAACAGTTGCTCCTTTTTTAGATAGTATTTTAGACACAAAAGATTACCCAGGTATTTTAGCTGATTTTTCTTATGGAAATGTAAAAGAAGGAGGAAGAATAGATACACTAAAGTTAGTAGAAAGTTACAGAGAGTATCTTAAAAAAAATAACTTAATTCGATTCATAAAATTTAACCACAAAGACATTTTACTTAAAGAAAATTCTTTAGAGTATAAAGATTTAGAGGCAAATAAGATTGTGTTTTCAGAAGGTTTTGGGTTAAAGGATAATCCGTATTTTAATCATTTACCTTTAGAAGAAGTAAAAGGAGAAACCCTTAATATTTATGCTCCTGAATTACAAATAGACTTTTTAATTAAATCTAGTGTTTTTGTAATGCCTTTAGGAAATGATTTATATAAGGTAGGAGCTACATTTAATCATGAAGATAAAACCTCAATCCCATCAAAAGAAGGAAGAGAAGAATTAGTTGAAAAATTAAAAAAAGTAATTACTGTTCCTTATAAAATTGTAGAACAAACTGCAGGAATTAGACCAGCTGTAAAAGATCGAAGACCAATGGTTGGTGTACATGAAAAATACAGTCAATTAATAGTTTTAAACGGTTTAGGAACACGTGGAGTAATGATTGCACCAACAGTTGCTAAAAACCTCTTTAATCATATCGAAAAAGGAGAAAAATTAGATGATGAGATAAATATAAAACGGTTTAAAAAGTAAGTTGTTTTAAAAAAATAGTTGGGGGACAATTTAATTTGTCCAAAGATGAGAAGAAAAAGGAGAAAAAGAAATACGCGTTAATACCTATTTAAATAAGTGTTTGTTTTTTAAAACCCATGTAAGAAGAGAGCCAGTTTCACGAGGTAAGTCTAATTTTAATATAATTTTACTTCTATGTTTTTCTACAGTTCTTGGAGAAATAAATAATAAGTGCCCAATTTCTTTATTTGTTTTATGTTGAGAAATTAGCTTTAAAATTCTTTTTTCAGACATTGATAAATCTTTTAAAACTGCATCTGATTCTGCAGTAAAACCAATGTGCTTTTTTAGTTCTTTACTAAAATATGGAATATTATTAGAAACAGATTCTATACAATTTTCTATTTCATCAATTGCAAATTCTTTTAATAGGTAGCCAAAAACACCTATTTTTTTTGCCATTAAATACAAATCTATTTCTTTGTGAAGGGTTATTAAAATAATCTTAGTTTCTAGATTGTTTTTTTTACATTCTTTGGCAATTTCAATACCAGTTTTAATCGGCATTTCTACATCTAGAATTGCAATTTCTGGACATTCTTTAACAATAAAGTTTAGAGCACTTTGTCCGTTTGTTGCTTTACCAACAACATTAAACTTTTTTTCTAATAACAAATCTTCCAATCCCTTTAATAATAAAGGATGATCATCTGCAATAAAAATACTTGGTTTCATTATGCTTTTGGGAATTGAATTGTAAAAGTTGTTCCTTCGTCTTTAATAGAATCTATTTTTAAAGTTCCTTTTAAAAACTTAACACGTTCTTTTATTGTTTTTAAACCTAGACTTTTAAAGTCGTTATATTTTTCTGAAAAATCAAAACCAATACCATTATCTTTAATGTTTATTGTTATAGAAATGGTGTTGTTTATAACAATTACTTTGGCAGATTCTGCTTTTGCATGTTTTATAATGTTTGATAAACACTCTTGAACAATTCTAAAAACGTTTACCTCTTGATTAGAGTTTAAAGTAGATTTTAAATCATCAATATCACCAAATATATAGGTGTTTTCATAACTCTCATCTAGTTGTACAATAAGGTTTTCTAAAGCTCTAGAAATTCCAATATCTTCTAATTGAAAAGGATGTAAAACTCTAGAAATGCTTCTCATTTCTTCAATAGCATTGTTTACTAATTCTTTGGTTTTATCATCACTTTTTAAAGAAACTTTATTTTTAATCAACAATAAACTTTGTCCTAAACTATCGTGTAAATCTTTAGAAATTCTTTTACGCTCTGCTTCTTGAGATAATAATAGTTTCTGAGAGTATTCTTCTTGTTTTTCTTTTTCACGTTTTAATCGTCTTCTATTTCTGTATAAAACAATAGATAAAAATGAAAGAAATAAACCTACACCTCCAAAAATAAGTAAACGTTTTTTTGCTTGATTATCTTTAGCTAATAATTTTATAGAAGCTTTCTGACTTTCTATTTCTTTTTCTTTTCGCTCTGTTTCATATAAAGTTTGATAATATAAAAGCGCATTTGTCTTTGTAGAACTAAATATAGAGTCTTTAATTTTTGTATAGTTAATGAAAGAAGTTAGTGCTTTTTCTTTATCTCCCATTTTAGTATGGATTTCAGAAAGGAGTTTTTCACTCTCCATAATTCCTTCAACAATGCTATTCTTTTTTGCTATTAGATTTGCTTTCTCAGCATAGTTTTTAGCAATACTATATTTGTTTAATATGGTAAAATAGCTTGCTTTAGATTTTAAAAACATATAAGAAGGCATGTTTTTTCGACCTAATTTTTTTTCTAAATTTTCTGCTTTATCAAGATATTCTTTTGCCTTTGTGAGGTTGTTTTGAGAAGAATAAAAGTTAGAAAGACTACTAAATAACATTACTTTAGAACCTGCGTCAGAGAACTCTTCTTTTGTGTCTTGCATAACAAGGTTATAAGACTTTAATAAGTTTTCTTCTTGCTTTTTAAAGCTATCTATTTTTTTATAGGCTATAGATTGGTTGTAATAATCTAGGTATAAATAATTAGTAAACTTTTTATTAATTTTTTTATCAATTAATTTATTTCTTTCGTTTATAGCTTTTTCACTAAAACCATTTGCACTGTATATATTTATAATACTAGAAAGCGCATAAAACATGTATTGAGTATCTCCTAAATTTTCATAATAGGTAGCTGCTAATTGATGATCTTCTATTGCTTTTATATAATTTCCGGTGTCAAAATATTCATAACCTCTGTTTTGAAGAACATCTGCTTTATAAATTGAGTCTTTACTATTATCCTTGAAACTATTTATTGCAAGGGTATAGTTTTCTATTGCTTTTTTGTAATCTTTAGAAGCAGAATAAGCATCACCTTTTTTGGAATAAATATTTCCTATAAGAAATGAATTTGTAGTTTTATCCTTATAAACCTCTACTTTTTCTATAAGTTTTAAGGCTCTTTCTTTTTGATTTAAACGCTTATCTATACTGTAAAATGCTTTAACTGCAGAGTTTATAGCACTTTCATATTCTTTTAATTCTATAGCTAAGTCTACATATTGCTCTGTTCTATCCGCAAATTTTTCTAAGCTTTTTTGGTTTCTAACATTTCGAATTAAACTATCTAAGGAAGCTAGTTTTAATTCTTTATTTGTAGTAGTGTCAATAACTTTGAGATAGTAATCCTCTTTTTCTTGTGAAAAAACAGTTGCATTAATACATAGAAGTAAAATAAGTATTTTAGTAATTTTCATAAATTTCAAGGAAACATACAAATATCAATAAAAAATACGTATTAATACTGCATAATTAATACAATTATTAAGAAAGAGGAGTTAAAAAAGGAATAGGTTTGCTTTAAACTTGCTGTTTTTCTATGATTTTAGAATCATAACTTACAAACATATTTATCCAAAGAATTCTAGCCAAACGTAAATTAATAGGCGCTAAAATTAAGAGAGCTGCAATTATAGCAGCAAATGATTGTAGTAACGTTAAGTCAAAAACAAGTTTCGAAATTAAAAAAGTAACAATAGAGATTCCAACAGTTATCCCGTAATTTACATACATGGCACCATAGAAAAAGGAAGGTTCCATCATGTATTTTAAATTACATTTCGGGCAATTGTCATGTAATTTAGTAATCTTAGTAGGGTTAAAGGTAAAGCTATTCTCAAAGAAATCACCCTCGTGACACCTTGGGCATTTTCCTTTTACAATACTGTACAACTTGCTTCCCTTTTTAAACATAATAGAATATAAATTTGTATACTTTTGCAAATATAAAGTTTTAAACTTTTTTTTAAGTAACAATTATTACAATACATGCTAAACGTACACAACTTAACAGTTTCCTTTATGGGGACTGATTTATTTTCAGGAATTACTTTCAAACTTAACAAAGGGGATAGAATTGGTCTTATTGGTAAAAATGGAGCTGGTAAATCTACCCTTTTAAAAGTCTTGTCTAAAGATATTGAAAGTAGTGGAGGTACAATGGCTTTTGATAAAGATATACAAATTGGTTTTTTAAGACAAGATATAGATTTTGTAGAAGGAAGAACAATTTTAGAAGAAGCATACCAAGCTTTTGAAGAAATTAAAGAAATTGAGTTAAAACTAGATGAAATTAATGAACAACTTGCCACCAGAACAGATTATGAAAGTGAAGGTTATTCGCAATTAATTCATGATTTAACAGATCTTACAGAACGTTATGAGTTGCTTGGAGGTTATAATTATCAAGGAGATACAGAAAAAATACTACAAGGTTTAGGTTTTAAACGTGAAGATTTTGATAAACTTACAGATACTTTTTCTGGAGGTTGGAGAATGCGTATAGAATTGGCTAAACTATTACTTCAGAATAATGATATTTTATTATTAGATGAGCCAACCAACCACTTAGATATAGAATCTATTATCTGGTTAGAGAATTTCTTAAAAGGATATTCTGGTGCAATTGTATTAGTTTCTCACGATAAAATGTTTTTAGACAATGTAACAAACAGAACTATCGAAATTTCTTTAGGTCAGATTTACGATTATAAAAAACCATATTCTCAATTCTTATTATTAAGAGGAGAAATTAAAGAAAAACAATTACAAGCTCAGAAAAATCAAGAGAAAGAAATCAAACAAAAGAAACTTTTAATTGATAAGTTTAAAGCAAAAGCAAGTAAAGCTTCTATGGCACAATCTTTAATGAAACAACTTGATAAAGTTGAGTTGATTGAAGTAGACCAAGATGATAATCAAGCTATGAATGTTAAATTTGCTATTTCTAAAGAACCAGGAAAAATTATAGTTGAAGCAGAAAAGTTATGCAAAAGCTATGGGGATAATCACGTTTTAGAAGATGTAGATTTATTAATTGAAAGAAACAGTAAGATTGCTTTTGTTGGTCAAAACGGACAAGGAAAATCAACTTTAGCCAAAATGATGGTTGGAGATATTCCTTTTAAAGGACATTTAAAACTAGGACATAATGTAGAAATTGGATATTTTGCTCAAAACCAATCAGAACATTTACCACCAGAAAAAACAGTATTGGAAATAATGGAAGATGCTGCAACTGATGGAAATAGAATGAGAGTTAGAGATATGTTAGGTTCTTTCTTATTTGGTGGAGATGCAGTAGATAAAAAAGCAAAAGTACTTTCTGGAGGAGAAAGAAATAGATTGGCATTATGTAAATTATTATTGTCTCCTTTTAATGTATTAATAATGGATGAGCCAACCAATCACTTAGATATGGCTTCTAAAACTGTTTTAAAAGAAGCATTAAGAAGCTTTAATGGTACTTTAATTGTAGTATCTCACGATAGAGATTTTTTACAAGGATTAACATCAACAGTTTATGGTTTTAAAGACAAAGTAATTAAAGAGTATTTAGGAGATATAGATTATTTCTTAGAACAACATAAAATGGAGAGCTTGCGTGAAGCAGAAAAAAGAACTGTTGTAAAAGTAGATAAATCTTCTGATAAGAAAGAGGCATACCAAATGTCTAGAGAACAAGAAAAAGAACTTAAGAAATTAAAAAATAAGCTATCTAGTATAGAAACTGAAATTTCAGATCTAGAAGAAGGAATCGCAAAGATAGATTTAGAGTTAGCACAGAATTATGATGAGGTTTCATCTAGACCCAATTTCTTTGTAAAGTATAAAGCTAAAAAAGCTAAATTGGATACTTTAATGGAACAATGGGAAACTATAGAAGCTCAAGTCTCAAATTTTTAAGATTCCTCATATTATAATTTTTACTCCTTATTATATAAGTAAGAAGTTTAATAAAAAAAACACCATGTTTCAGAAAGCTGATCATGGTGTTTTTTTATTAGACTTAATAATTAATGACTCTTCAAGAGTCATTAATTAATTCAAGCATAGAAATAATAATTTTAATTGCTAATTGCTTTTAATGTCTCAAGTGCAAGAAAATTAGCATTCTAAAGAGTGTTTTTTTAAAAATATTAGTTATTTAACAAAAAAATAACATATATTTGGTTTTCCAAACTGGTAAACCAGTGTAGTGTGTCAGTTTGGTGAACCAGAATTTTAACTTGAATTTCATTAATTAACTTAAATTATCGTACAAAATGAATTTAAAAACTAGATTAAGTTTAATTGTAGTATTGTTAATCAATATTGCAATGTTTGCGCAGGAAGGATATCAAATATCCGGTACTGTAACAGATGCAGCTAAAGGTCCGCTGCCAGGAGTAAACGTAATTATTGCGAACTCAAATAAAGGTGTAACTACCGATTTTGATGGAAAATTTGCAATTGATGTAAAAACAGGAGATGTACTTAACTTCTCTTATGTAAGTTTTCTTACACAATCTATTACAGTAACAGGTCAAAAAGTATTGACTGTAGTAATGCAAGAAGATACAAATCAATTAGATGAAATTGTAGTTGTTGGATATGGTACTCGTAAAAAGAGTCATTTAACAGGTTCTATTTCAAAAATTGGAGGAGATGATGTTGCTGCTGTACAAACCTCTCGTGTAGATGAAGCTTTAGCAGGTAAATTATCAGGTGTTTTAATTCAAAACGCAAGTGGAGAGCCAGGTGCAGATCCAAAGATTCAAATTAGAGCTGCTTCTTCAATTTCAAGTAATTCAAGCCCTTTGATTGTTGTAGATGGTTATCCAATTTCTGGAAGTTTGGCAACTGTAAACCCGAACGATATTGAAAGCTTAGAAGTTTTAAAAGATGCTGCTTCTGCTGCTATTTATGGTTCTAGAGGGGCAAATGGTGTTGTGTTAGTTACTACCAAAAAAGGAAAATCAGGTAAGACAAAATTTAATTATAATACTTACCTAAGTGTATCTAATAAATATAGAGATAACATTCTTAAAACAGGTTCAGAATGGGCTGCGTTTTCAAGAAAAGAAATTGCTGCAGGTAATTGGGATCTTTCTCAAATAGATCCAGCTTTTGTAGAATATAGATTATCGGCATATGAAAACTCTCCTGATGAAGTAAGTGTTGAAGATTGGTTATATCAAAGTGGTACAACTGTTAATCATGATTTTAGTATGAGTGGAGGTAATGATACTTCAAATTATTTTGCTTCTGTTGGTTATCAAGACACTGAAGGAATTGTTAGAACGCAAGGATTTGAAAGATTTAATGCGCGTTTAAATGTAAATACAAAATTTGGAGAAAAATTTAAAGCAGGATTAAGTTTTAATGGATTTATGTCTAAAAGAGATATTGTTGCTCACGATATGAGAGATTTATCTAGAGCATATAGTTTTCACCCAATTTATCATACAGAAGCATCTATAGCGTTTGTAAAAGATTTAGACAAACAAGCACAAGCTTTAGGTTTAAATGGATTTGATAGTGGGAGAAATAGTAAAACAAATGGAGTAGATGGATATGTACAAAGTATTCAAGACTTAGTTCCGGGAGATTTTGTAAATGATTGGCATTATGGTAGAGCTAATAATGGTATTGGAGGTTCTGGAGATCAGGGTCCAGCAGCAAAGTTAGACAATGCTCAGAACTGGGAAAAAACGTACTTCTTTAATGTTAGTTCTTATTTAGAATACCAAATTATAGAAGGGTTAAACTTAAAAACTGTTTTAGGTGGAGATCTTAGAGATACTCAATTACATTATTATCAAGGTATTTTGGCAGATAACCAAGCAAGATTTCAAAATACTGACTTAGATAGAACAGATACTAAAAGATCTTCTGTTTTAAGTGAAACTACTTTAAGTTATTCTAAAGAAATTGGAAATCATAATATATCTGCAGTAGCAGGTATTGAATTTCAAAATAACTATATTAAAGCTACTGCTTTAAGGGGTGCATATGTGCCTTATGGAGAAATAGTTAATTATGGTTTATTAGAACCAGAAAATATAGCAGTAACAGAACGTGATGAAACTAGCTCAAGAAGAAGTGTTTTCGGTAGAGTTAATTATGCATATAATGATAAGTATTTGGCTTCATTTTCTATCAGAAGAGATGGTGATTCTCGTTTTGGAGCGAACAATAGATATGAAGTGTTTCCAGCAGTTTCATTAGGTTGGAATGCTCATAAAGAAGCTTTTTTACAAGATAATGAAGTATTAAGTAAATTAAAATTTAGATTTAGTACAGGTTCTATTGGTACAACATCTTTCTTAGGTGCTTATAATTCTTTAAGTTTATTAGGTACTGGTGCTACAGTTTTTGGTAATGGATACTTAATTCCAACAGATGTTGCTAACCCAGATTTAACTTGGCAAACAAATACAGAAACCAATTTTGGTGTAGATTTTGGGTTTTTAAACAACCGTTTTACTTTAGGTGTAGATTACTATACTTCAGATATAGAAAATATCTTAATTAATCAAAGTGTTTCTGAAGTTCTAGGAACACCTCAAATTAAATTAAATTCAGGAGATGTTAGAAGTAATGGTTTAGAATTTGAATTGTCTGCAGATTTAATTCGTAAAGATGATTTTTCTTGGAATCTTAGTGCAAATTTATCAACAGTCTCTACAGAAATTACAGACTTAGGTGCTTTAGATGAATTACCAAGATTACCTTCTGGTCAAAGTGGTAGAGATGTTATATTTAGAAACTACGTTGGGGGTCAAATTGGTGAAATGTGGGCCTTACAAACTACAGGACAAGTTGAAATGAAGTATTTAGAAGACCCAACTAGGAGTCCAAACAATACTACTGGTGAATACTATGTTGTAGATCAGCAAAATGATGGTATAATTGACAAAACAAGAACAGTAGAAGAAGGAGGAGATTTAGTAAAAGTAGGAAACAATACTCCAGATTTTTACTGGGGATTAAATACTTCTTTTAATTACAAAGCTTTTGATGTTTCTCTACAATTTCAAGGATCTCAAGGTGGTGAAGTTTTTAACGTTGACCCATATTATTATGGATCTCAATGGGGAGGAAGATTAGTAGATAATTTTAAAGATGCTGATGGTCGTGCTGTACACAATGGGATGTTTGTTAAAGGTGCAAAAGATAACTTAGATGCTAATGTGCAAGATGCTTCTTATTTAGCTTTAAGAAATCTTACTATTGGTTATAAAATTGAAGATAGTTTAGTTGAAAAAATTGGGTTAAGCTCTGTTAGAGTATACGGTGCTGCTACTAATTTATTATACTTATTTGGAGATAATTATACTTCTTATAATCCTGAAGGTATTGAGACTACAGGCGATTATAGTGGGCCAGTTAATTCTGGTTTCCAAATAGGTGCAAGTCCAGTTGTTAGGAGTTTTACAATAGGATTAAATGTTAACTTTTAAATAAAATAAAAATGAAAAAAATATTTTTAATAGTTTTAGTATCAATGATGTTTATAACGTCATGTGATAATGATTTAGAACAAATGCCTCCAATTGAAGCAAGTTCAGATTCATTAACAGATTTTACAGGTGTTTTAAACGCAGGTTATTACTATCAAACAGCAGCAGGTACACCTTTAGCGGTAATGGGAGATTTTAGAGCTGACAATGCATTATTTGATGAGGCACCTCATTCTTCTTTTGACGTTTATAACGGAGATTTAAATACAATGGAAGGAGATTTTTTCCAACCATTTTATTCGAACTTATATAAGTCTATATTAAGTGCAAATATTGTAATTGAAAACTCAACTAATTCAAAACAGATTTCCGAAGCTAAGTTTTTAAGAGGATTGGCATATTTTAATTTAGTAAAAGTTTTTGGTGCTGTACCAGTAAATTTATCATCAACTCCAAGTACAACAGATACTTCTATTTTAGTAAGACAACCTGTAGCTGAAGTTTATAAAGTTATTATTTCTGACTTTACAGATGCAAAAGCAGGATTAGATAATTCTGAAATTTCTTCAGGAAGAGCATCTAAGATTGCTGCTCAAGGAATGTTAGGTAAAACTTATATATATATGGGTGATTTCCCTAGTGCAGAACCTCATTTAAGAGATGTTATAACTGGAGCTGCTGGAGCAGGAGTAAGTTTACAAGCAAATTTTGCTGATATTTTTGGAAGTGCAAATGATTTAAATTCTGAAATTATATTCGCTACTCAAATATCTGGATTAATAACAGAAGGAACAGGTACTGTTTTTGCTTCTTGGTTTGGTGGTAATGACACTAAAGCAGATGAGTTTCCAATTACAAGTTCTTTAGTTGATGCATTTGATGCTGCTGGTGATGTTACAAGAAAGAATGTAACTGTTCTTGATAGTGGTATTAATAGAACGGGTGTTAAATTTGATAATGAAGATCAAGATTACATAGATTTAAGATTAGGAGATGCAATTTTACTTTATGCAGAGGCATTAAATGAAAACGGAAGTACACCTGCTGCTATTACTGAACTTAATAAAATTAGAAATAGAGCTGGTTTAGCTAATACTACTGCAACCACTCAAGCTACCGTTAGAACTGCAATTGCAAATGAAAGAAGATTAGAGTTAGCATTAGAAGGTCATAGATGGTTTGATTTAGTAAGAACAGGTACAGTAGATGCTGAAATGGGCGAGACAGTTAATCCTAATTATTATTTGTTTCCAATTCCAAATTCAGAAATCTTTGCTAGTGCTGGTGTAATAACACAAAACCCTGGTTACTAAATAATAGTATAAAAAACTTGAGTTAAGTTAATTATTGGGTTTACAACTTTAAAAAGTTGTAAACCCTTTTTTTTGACTTTAAAAATAACCAATTAAACCTTTTATTATAGAATAAAACGCGTATATCTTATTCAGTAGTGAGTTCATTAATAAACGTGATAGTCTATAGAATTTGTTTTTTGTATACTTAAAAACAAACAAACACTTAATGTAGTCATTGGATTATTTTAAATAGTCCATTTTGTTAATGATACATTATTTTAAAAATGTACAGATAGAAGATACTTTATCATTCTTGATGAAGAACTCTTATTAAGATATTGTTTTCAGACCTTTAAGAAGTTTATTATTAACAGAAGTATTGAACTATAAGTTTTTAAATATTACAATATATTTATCTATTTTTCATATTGTTTCTTAAGTAAAATTATCAGTATTGAAATGAATGTTTTTTTTTATAGCATAACTTTTAAAACAACAAAAAGCTCCAAATAATGATGGAGCTTTCTTTTTTAATTTTTTTGTTTTCGTATTTAACTAAAACAATAAATCAATTTGTAATTGGTAATGTTCCAGCTCCAACAGTAGCTTCTCTAAACCAAACTTCTGTATAACATCCATTTTCATATTGTTTTTTAATATCTCCATTATAAGTTTCAGATCCAGTGTACCAAACGATATTGTCTTCTGGTTTTTTTCCATTGGTTTGATTGTATGCACCTTGTTTAAAGTACTGAATTTCTCCTGCGTACCCATTTTCACGTTCTAATCCATCACGCCCAATAGAAGCGTATAATGACACTATTTGCTGTGGTAATTTTGTTGTAAATTCTGATTTTAATAAGTTTTTTGTAAATTTAATAGTTTCATGACCTTCACTTTTAAAAGTAAGATACATAATACCTTTATGGACATTAATTTCATAGCTAAATTCTTCACCTAATTCAATACCATTTACTGGTTCTTTAGGGAAAGAGTTTGAATTTGGTCCAACAATAGACATGTCATGTCCCCAAACAGCTGTGGAATAATCCCATCTTTTAGAATTATCACCTTTTGTATTAATTTCATAATTCCAAAAAACTGAACCTTTTTTGTGTCCTGGAAATTTTTTGTAAAATATTTTTATGGGTTCATTTTCATGTCCTTCATCACTATGAATTTGCCCTACAACAACAGAGTAGGAGGCAGCAACCCTTGCATCTCCAGAAGTAGAAACATGCATTACTTTTAATGTACCAGTTAATTTACCACCAGTTTCAGGAATCCAATGTTTTTTTTGACCTAACTCTGTTCTAGTATTACTAGAAGTTCTTGATGTAATACCAGAATTAGGTGTTTTGTATACAACCCAATCTGTTTTACCATCATTAGAAACATAAAAAAAATCTTTATGTTCAACATTTACAAGTTCTTTTATGCTTGTACCATCTCCACAAAGAATACTCCATTCGTTCATAAAAGGTATCACATCACTTGGATAAGTTGTAGATTCAGTTTTTTTACTAGTAGACTTTTTAGTTAAATTTGAACAAGCACTTAATAATATCACAATGCTTAACAGTGCAATAGGTTGTATTAATTTGTTGATTTTAATATTCATCTCGTAATTTTTTAATATGTTTAATTCTTTACTAATAGCTTTTTTTTTGTTCTTAAAAAGAACTCTCTTCTGCCATTTTTACCACACCTACAGTTAAGATTAAATTAGCAAAACGACGTTGTTCTCCTGTTTGAATAATTAATGTAGTGGCTGGTTCTCTAATCTTGTCATAAAATGCCCAACGTTCCATTTCGTCCCAAGCTACGTCTCCAAGTAATTTTTTATATGCATCGTGAATTTCTGCATTTGCTTCAGCTGGTTTTTCCATTACTATAGCACCTTGAATAGGACAAACTTCTAAAATTCCTTCTAGAACTGTGAGAGCATCTAATAATCCTGGACGAAAGTTAAGGTGTACAGTAGTGGAATTAGGTCCAGTCATTGCACCCACAGGCAAATTTCCGTCAGCAATTACAACTTGAGCAAAATGTCCTGATCGTGCAAGGACTTCCATTATTGTTGGATGAATTACTGCTGTTTTTAACATAATAATTTTAATGGTTAAACTGTATAAGATTTAATAAAGAACTACATATTGTAGACTCCACCATTAATATCTAGCGTTGCTCCTGTAATAAACCCATCATATTCTGATGCCAAATACAATACTGCACGAGCTACATCATCTGCATTACCTGCACGTTTAATTGGAATACTCGCAGTTGTTTCAGCTGCTGATTCTTTTGTTGTGTGCGTATTGTGAAATGAAGTACCAAGAATTAGACCTGGTGCTACTGCATTAACACGAGTACCTTGTGCTCCTAATTCTGTAGAAAGAGCACGAGTAAATGTTAGAATAGCTCCTTTACTAGTAGAGTAAACTAGAGATCCTGGATGACCACCTTTACGACCAGCTAGTGATGCTAAATTAACAATACTGCTGTTTTCATTTTTCCCTAAATAAGGAGCTGCAGCTTTTGTAACAAACATCATCGATGTTAGATTGATATCCATTACCTTATGCCAGAATTCAGCTTCCATTTCGTTTAACATTCTACGAGCAACAAGAGAACCTGCGTTATTAATAAGTATATCTAAACCGCCAAGTTCTTGTATTGTTTTTTCAACCATTGCTTTGGCATCTGCTTCTTTTGTTAAATCACCACTTATGGTTATGGCTTTTTGCCCTTTCTTAGTTGCGTATTCTTTTAATTGATTTGCAGTATCTGCACTAGAAAAATAGTGAATAGCAACATTTGCTCCACTATCTATAAAATGTTTAGTGATTGATTCTCCAATTCCTTGTGCACCAGCTGTAATTAGTATGTTTTTTCCTGAAAGTTTATTATTTGTTATCGTCATTTTATATTATTTTACTTTATCGTTTTTACTGAAATAACCTTCGTTAGACACAGCAGTTTTACTTACTGAAATACTTCCTTTTTTAAACCATACTTCTGCATAGTTTCCATCTGCATATTGTTTTTGAATATCTCCACCATGTGTTTCAGCACCAGAACACCAGTTTTTATTTATTTCTGGTGATTTACCATTAGTTTGGTTGTAAGCTCCTAGTTTAAAAAAACAACCTTCACCAGCGTAAGCTTCTTTTCTTTCAACTCCATCTTGACCAATCGGCACAAATAATTTTTGTGTTTGCTCAGGTATGTCTGCAGATGTTGTGTATTCTGATTCGATTAAATTTTTTGTAAACGTTTTAGTTTCGTGTCCTACACTTGTAAAATTTAAAGTCATTATACCATCTTTAACTATCACTTCGTAGCTAAACGATTCACCTAAAGCTAAACCGTCTTTAGGTTCTTCTGGATAGGTGTTTTCTGTTTCTCCAACTACAGAAAAATCATGTCCCCAAACTGCTGAAGAGTAATCCCATCGACCTGAATTGTCTTTTCCTAATGTATTAATTTCGTAATGCCAAAAAACTGAACCTTTAGTATGTCCTGGAAACTTCTTGTAAAATATTTTTAGTGGTTCATTTTCATGTTTATCAGCACTATGAATTTGCCCTACCACCACTGCGTGAGAAGCTGCTACTCTAGCATCACCTGTAGCAGAAACATTCATTACTTTTAGTGTTGCTGTCAATTTATCATTAGCTTTTTTTGGATACCATTTTTTTGTTTGTGCTAATTCGGTTCTAGTATTGTTAGAAGTTCCATGCGTGTTTCCTGCATTTGGTGCTTTGAAAACAACCCAATTACCTTCACTATCATTTGCAGTGTAAAAGAAATCTTTGTTTTCAAAATTATTTGCAATACCAACATTAGAACCATCACCTAAAACTAATTTCCATTGATCAAAAAAAGGAATAACTTCACTTGCATAAATAGGCTTTTTTGATTCTTTTTTATTTGTTTTTTTAGCAGTTTTGGAACAGCTATTTAAAAACAGAAAAATTCCAAGAATTAATAACGTTGATATTTTAGAATTATATTTATTATTCATTTTATTATTATTTAGGTTCA
This sequence comes from uncultured Polaribacter sp., assembly GCA_965367085.1. Classification (GTDB taxonomy): domain Bacteria; phylum Bacteroidota; class Bacteroidia; order Flavobacteriales; family Flavobacteriaceae; genus Polaribacter. The sequence continues at coordinate 32,898 of CBDUHF010000016.1, read as the reverse complement.
TTTATTTAACTAAATCTTTACTTTTTATATGTCTTGATAATTTAACAAAGTGTTCATTCATCATCTTTGTTGCAAGTTCAGGATCTTTAGCTGCTATTGCCAAATATATATTCTCGTGCTTTTCTATTTCAGAAATAATACCATCACCTTCACAAACTTTATCTCTATCATAATTGGCAAGAATTGGTGGTGTAATTAAAAGCATTAATGTAATCATGGTAGTATTTTTACTAGCTTTTGCAATGGCTAAATGAAATAATAAATCTTCTTCTAGATAATCTTTACCATTAAGAATTCTTTCTTTAAATGCATTTAAAGCTTCTTTTATTCGTATTAAATCAGCTTCACTTCTTCTTTTTGAAGCAAGACAAACTGTTTTTAATTCTAAAGATATTCTAGTTTCTACTAATTCATCAAAAGAAGGAGTATCTAGAGAAACAATTTCTTCTATCATACCGTTAAAACCTGTTAAACCAATAGCTAAAAAAGTTCCACTTTGAGAAATTGATTTTAAAACACCATAAAATTCTAACTTTCTTATTGCTTCTCTAATATGGTTTCTTTTTACATCAAATTTTTCTGACATTACTCTCTCTGAGGGTAACTTATCTCCAAGCTCTAAGTTTTTAGCATTGATTAAATCTCTAATCTTACATATCACAACATTTTGTAATATTCTATTAGCATTATTATCTGTTAAACTTATTTTCATGTAATTATTATTCTGTTTTTTTAAGAATTTGAGTTATTAAAAATAATCTAAAAGTGCTAAAATTCCGTTGTACGAAATCACCAGAGAAAAAAACAAAGCAGCATACATACCTATATAAACAAACATATTTGTTTTGTATTCTTTCATCACTTTTTTATTACTTAACATCAATATAATTCCAAGGATTACAATTGGTAAAACAAAGACATTAAATACTTGAGATAAAATTTGAATTTCTATAGGATTAGCACCAAAAGCAGGACCAATTAAAGCAACTAAACAAGCAATAGCAGTAATGATTCTAAACTGGCGTGAATTAGTATCTAAAGTTCCAGATTGATAATCAGCTATCAATAATGGAGCAATTAATAAACAAGGAAAAATAGAAGATAAACCAGCACTTAAAGCTCCAAAAAAGAAAATAGAAACAGCCCATTTACCTGCAACTGGTTCTAAAGTATTTGCCATGTCTAATACTTGCGTAACTTCTTTACCATCATAAAATAAAGCACCAGCAGCAACAGCCATGATAACTCCACTAATAACAAATATTAAAATAGCAGCAGTTATAGAATCTTTCTTTTGTTGATCTAAGTTTTTGATTGTCCAACCTTTTCCTTTTACAAATAAGGGTCTTGATAAAAATGTAGCAGATGCCATAGTTGTTCCTACAAAAGCAGCAACCAACATTTTACCCCCAGGAATATCTGGAATTGTAGGGATTAGTCCTTTTACTACATCTAGGGGTAATGGTTGTACAAAACATAATGACAGTATAAACGAAAAGCCCATCAAGGTTACAAATATGACAAGTATCTTTTCAAAAAAAGTATATTTACCTACTAACATTAATAAGTAAAAAGTAACAATTATTATAATTGCGGTTATTAAAACTGTTTCATATTTATAGGAACTTAATCCTTCAAAATTAACGGCTAATATTTCAAAAATAATATTTGATGAAATACCTAAAATACCCATTAATGAATTCCATTGTCCAAACGTAATACCAACAATAATTAAAATGGCTAAGATTTTACCAAACTTTAAATGCTTTTTAAATCCGTAAAGCGCTGTTTCACCAGTTATTAATGCGTAATTCCCATAAGCAAACATTAAGATTCCTGAGAAAACACAACTTAATAACAGCACCCATAATAATTGCATATTAAATTTGCTACCAGCAACAATCATAGAGGTTACACTACCTGTACCTATTGTATAACCAATGGCAAAGATTCCAGGACCAAAGCCTAAAATAAGTGCAATTATTTTTTTAAGTAACGACTTTTTATTATCGGTTGTTGCCATAGTTTTAAGTTAGTTTAATTAATTTTTTATATTCCAATCAGTATGATAGAATTTATTAGAAGTATCATTTAATCTTTGATAAGTGTGTGCACCAAAATAATCTCGTTGTGCTTGTATTATATTTGCTGATGAATTTGCAACACTAAAACTGTTTAAAAAATTAATAGATTCTGTAAAATTAGGTACTGGTAATTCATTCAAAATACATTCTGAAACTACTTTTTTAATACTTGGTTTTAATTTATTTATTTTTTGAATGATAATGTCATTAGTTAACATATTATTGGTGGTTTTAAAAACAGTAACCAATTCTTCCATAAGATCTGACTTAATGATACAACCACCTGTCCAGATTCTAGATAATTCACTTAAATTTAACCCCCAATTATAATTATTAGACGCTTCTAGAATTAATTTAAAACCTTGATGGTGATTAATAATTCTAGCAAATTGATATGCTTCTAAAATATCTTCATTTTCAACATTTAAAGTTGGAGTCGAGTTCGTTTTAAAGTTTTTACTTGCAATAATACGTTCATCTTTAAAAAAGGAAGTGTAGCGAGCAAAGAGAGCAGTGGCAATCATTGTACTTGGCACTCCTAATTGAGCAGTTGCAATGGTAGTCCAGTTTCCTGTTCCTTTATTTCCTGCTTTATCCATTATCTTATTTACTAACCAATCTTCACCTTCTTTTTTTCTTAGAATATCAATCGTAATTTCTAATAAATAACTATTAGTTGTCTCTTTCCATGATTCTAAAGTGTTAGCAATTTGGTCAGGATTTTTTCCTAAAGACTTCAGCATAACATAAACCTCTGCTAGTAATTGCATTTCTGCATACTCAATACCATTATGAACCATTTTTACAAAATGACCACTTCCTTCAGTTCCTATATGTGTACAACAAGGTAAATTATTTACATCTTTTGCTGCGATTGCTTCTAAAAAAGGCTGAACGTCTTTGTAAATTTCTTTGTCACAACCTGGCATAATAGAAGGACCTTTTAAGGCACCTTCTTCACCCCCAGAAACACCAGTTCCTACAAAATGAATATTCTTAGATTTTAAATAATTATATCTTTCTTTTGTTTTGTTGTAGTTAGAATTTCCACCATCAATTAAAATATCTCCTTCTGATAAAAACGGTAGAATATCTTCTATAACTGAATCTATTATTTTACCAGCATTCACCATAAGCATAATCTTTCTTGGTTTCTCTAAAGAATTTACAAAAGACTCAATATTATCAAAAGGAAGCGCTGATGATAATTCTTCAAATTCATTCTTAAAGTTTGTTGCAACATTTTCTTCTATGCCTTCAACATGTCTATTAAATAATGAGATGTTAAACCCGTTATTTGCTAAATTTCTACTAAGACTCTTACCCATAACTCCTAACCCGAATAAACCAAATTCAGATTTTTCTAATAATTCTTTACTTATCACTTTTACAATATTGTTTGGTGTTAAACTTACGTCTATATTAATAGCATTTATTGGTTCTTCTAATGTATCAAATTGCGATTTTAATAAATCAGAACTCATAAAATGGCCTTTACGATTATTAATTCTTTCTTTAATTTGTTCAAACGAACCATGAAGAAAAACCCATTTTGTACTTTGTTTAATATTAGTGCTTAAAATATTACGATAACTTTCTTTTAAAGCTGAACAAACGATAATGCAACCTTTATTTGTTAATTGTTCTGATGCTAATTTGTTTAAAGTTTGTAGCCAACCTTTTCTATCATTGTCGTTTAAGGCTTCACCTTTTGACATTTTTATAATATTTTCTTCAGGATGAAAATCATCTCCATCAAAAAAAGGGATGTTAAGTTGTTTAGATAATAGGCTTCCAATAGTGCTTTTACCAACACCAGAAACTCCCATAATAAATATAATTTTCACTTCTATTTTGTTTAATAAAATTTGGGTACCCAAACTGGGCACCCAAATATATGTTTTTTAAATTGAAATAAAAACTATTAGTAAATAAAGTTTGGTTTCATGTTCTAATTATTTTAAAGTTCTCAAGAATTTAATTTTCATATAATTTAACCTCTATTTCTTTATAAAATGTATGTATTTATACTTCTTTGGGATTTTTATGACTTATTACTTATTTAGTTTTGTGTCATGATGTTTTTTACTCAATTCTAAGATAATTAGAGTTTTATGACGCAAAAATTTATAAATATATTTTATTTAACAAAAAAATAACATATATTTGGTTCACCAGTCTGGTTCACCAGTGTGAATTTAAATTCTGACTATTAAGAGCAAAAACTATCTATTATAAATAGATTTTTAACTGAATTAATTATTGCCAATGAAATCCGACATTTTGAGAGTTAAAGACAATACTGAAGTTCAGAATATGATAATTTCTAAAATTAGAGATTATATTTTACATAAGAATTTAGAACCTGGAGATAAGTTACCATCAGAACGTGTGTTGTCTGAAAAACTAGATGCAAGTAGAAGAAGCATTCGTGAGGCAATTGAAAAACTTGAATTTTATCAGTTGGTAAAATCAATACCTCAAACAGGAACTTTTATTGCTAAAATTGGTCAAACTGCACTTAGTGAAATTATAGATGATTTAGTAACATTAGAAAAACAAGATTTTAAATCGTTAGTTGAAACGAGAATATTATTAGAATCTAAAACAGTTTGTTTAGCTGCTAAAAGAAGATCTCAATCTGATTTAAAAAACATTGAAAATGCCTTAATTAAATTCAGAACAAAATTTTTAAATGGAGAAGAAGCAATAGAAGAGGATTTACTTTTTCATTTAGCTATTGCAAAAGCAAGTGGTAATAGTACCATGAATGCATTAATGTTACAAATTACACCCAAAATTATTACCTTGTTTGAAGAAACAAGAGTTTGTGATGAAAAAAGCATGATTAATGAAGCAAAAGTTCATGATACAATTTTTGAAGCCATTAAAAATAAAGACATCCAATTAGCTAGAGAAGCAATGGAATTGCATTTTAAATTACTAATAGATTTTTGTGATAATTTTGTAAAAGCCTAAAAAATAGTATTTCTAAAAAGCACTTTCTGTAACTCTACTAGGGTTTGATATAAAAATTAAATTATTAGATCTTCATCTTCATACTCATCTTCATCATCATAACTTGCAGAAGGACAAAATAACAAATCAGTAGGATTATCAATATCATATAAATATTGATATCCTTTAGATTCCTTTCTACAAAAAGGTTCTATAAGTTCTATCATTTTGTTAAACCCTTCTAGTGTTAAAATACAAAAGAAAGTTTCGTTGTCTTTCGTAAGAATTCCTTCATCAGATTTAAACAAGCCGAAAATTAAATTGCAATTTCTTGGATAAATAAAATCTACTTCAGCTAAATCTAGCTTTTTCTTTTTATTGACAATTGTTTCTTTTAAAAGGTCTCTAAATTTAATTGCTTCTGCTTTATTAAAATTATAAAGTCTAACAATATTTTGTTCATGACCATTTATATCATCTAGATAATCTACTTCCATTTAGTGTTTTTAGTGAGCTTCTAGCCAATTTTCTCCTAAATCAATTTCTACATCTAAAGGAACAGACATTTTAAAGGCGTTTTCCATTTCGTGTTTTATAATTGGTCTAATAATTTCTAACTCATCTTTATGAGCATCAAAAACCAATTCATCATGAACTTGTAATAACATTTTAGATTTAAAGTTTTCCTTTTCAAATCGGTTATGAATGTTAATCATTGCAAGTTTAATAATATCTGCTGCAGATCCTTGTATTGGAGCGTTTACCGCATTTCTTTCTGCGCCACTTCTAACCATCGCATTTCTAGAATTAATATCTTTTAAATACCTGCGTCTGTTTAAAACTGTTTCTACATAACCATGTTCTCTTGCAAAATCTACTTGTGCAGACATATAAGCTTTTAACTTCGGATAAGTTTCGTAATACGTTTCTATGAGTTCTTTTGCTTCGCTTCTGTTTAAATCTGTTTGATTACTTAAACCGAAAGCAGAAACCCCATAAATAATACCAAAATTCACTGTTTTAGCATTGCTTCTCTGTTCGCGAGTAACTTCATTTAAAGGAACGTTAAATACTTTTGCAGCAGTAGAAGCATGAATATCTTCACCGTTTTTAAAAGCTTCAATCATGGTTTCTTCTTCACTTAAAGCCGCAATAATTCTTAATTCTATTTGAGAATAATCGGCAGCTAATAAAACATGATTTTCATCTCTTGGAATAAATGCTTTTCTTACTTCTCTACCACGTTCTGTTCTAATAGGAATATTCTGTAAATTAGGATTGTTAGAACTTAATCTTCCTGTTGCAGCAACCGCCTGCATATATTGTGTATGAATTCTACCTGTTTTTGGGTTGATTTCATTTGGCAATGCATCTACATATGTACTTTGTAGTTTTTTGTATTGACGATATTCTTGAATATCTCTAATAATCTGATGATCTTTTGCTAAGTAAGATAAAATATCTTCACCTGTTTTGTATTGGCCAGTTTTTGTCTTTTTAGGCTTGTCTACTAATTTCATGTTTTCAAACAATACAATTCCTAATTGTTTAGGAGAAGCAATATTAAATTCTTCTCCAGCTTGCTCGTAAATTCCTTTTTCGAGTCTGTTAATGTCTTCTGTTAAGTCTGTAGAAAGCTTTTTTAAGAATTCTGTGTTTATGTTTATTCCTTCAATTTCCATTGCAGAAAGTACAGAAACTAAAGGCAATTCTACGTCATTAAAAAGAGAAGTAACATTGCCACTTTCTAATTCTTTTGTAAAATGTTCTTTTAATTGAAGTGTAATATCTGCATCTTCTACAGCATATTCTGTTTGATCTGTAATAGGAACAACTCTCATAGAAAGTTGATTTTTTCCTTTTTTACCAATTAATTCTGTAATAGAAACTGGCTGATAATTTAGATATGTTTCTGCTAACATGTCCATATTATGACGCATATCTGGATTTATCAGATAGTGTGCAATCATCGTGTCAAATAATTTCCCTTTTACGGGCATATTGTAATTTGATAATACTTTGATATCGTATTTTAAATTATGTCCAATTTTTTCTATTTCTGTTGCTTCGAAAAAAGGGCGAAACTCTTCTAAAATTGCAGCCGTTTCATCTTGATCTTCGGGAAAAGATACATAATATCCTTTTCCAATTTCAAATGAAAATGCAATACCAATAAGTTCAACTTCTAAAGCCTTTAAACCTGTAGTTTCTGTATCAAAACATACAGAAGTTTGTTGCATCAGTTTTTTTAGTAATAATTTTCTTGATAAAGGCGAATCTATATGTTGATAAAAATGACTCGTATTTTTTATGGTTTTAAATCCAGAAGCAACTTCTTCTTCAGAAACAGTTCCAGTTCCTGGAGCAGCAAACAAATCAAACTGACCATCTGTATTAGAAGGAGCTTTTTTTGCCGTTGTTGGTTTTTCAGTATTTGTGTTCTCAGAAGTAACTGTTTCAGAGCTTTCTGCTTTTACTGCAAAAGTTCTTGTAAAGTTTACTAATAAATTTCTAAATTCTAATTCATTAAAAAGTTCTGTAACTTTGTCTATATCTGGCTGATCTAATTCAAAATCTTTTGCATTAAAAGTAACAGGAACATCTAACATAATTGTTGCCAATTTTTTAGAAAGCAAGCCTAATTCTTTTGCTCCTTCAACTTTCTCTTTCATTTTTCCTTTTAACTCATGAGTATTTTCAAAAAGGTTTTCCATAGAACCATAAGCCGCCAAAAATTTCTTTGCAGTTTTTTCTCCAACACCAGGTAAACCAGGAATATTATCTGCAGAATCTCCCATCATTCCTAAAAAGTCAATTACTTGTTCAGGGTTAATAACTCCAAATTTCTCTTGAACTTCTGGTACTCCCCAAATATCATAACCACCACCAAAACGAGGTTTGTACATAAATATATTTTCAGAAACTAACTGAGCAAAATCTTTATCTGGCGTTACCATAAATGTTTTATAGCCTTCTTGTTCTGCTTGTTTAGAAAGTGTACCAATAACATCATCTGCTTCAAAACCATCTTTTACCATAATAGGTATGTGCATAGCTTTTAAAATTTCTTGAATATAAGGTACAGCAATTTTTATTGCTTCAGGAGTTTCATCTCTGTTTGCTTTGTAAGCTTCAAACATTTCTACTCTATCAACACTTCCTCCTTTGTCAAAACAAACGGCTAAATGATCTGGTCTTTCACGCTTAATAACGTCTAATAAAGAGTTCATAAAACCCATTATTGCAGAAGTATCTAGCCCTTTAGAATTTATTCTAGGGTTTTTAATAAATGCGTAATATCCTCGAAAAATTAATGCAAACGCATCAACTAAAAAAACTCTTTTCTGATCTGACATTTAGGTATTTTTATTTTTAAAAGTATTGAAATGACTATTGAATTCTTGTTAAAGAAACTCTGCAGTAAAGCTACAAAACTTTAACATGATGTTAAAATTCATTCATCATTTAACAGTTATATTTGAGAAATTATTTAAACAACAATATATGCCTCGCATGATTATTCGATTAATAATCCTTTTTGTAATTGTTTTTTTTATTGAGTTTTATGCATTTCAAGCCATAAAAACCATTAGTAAAAACAAAATCTTCCAATACTCGTGGCTAATTATTAGCCTTTTGGTTTATTTAAATTTCTTTTATATAGCATTTACATACGATAGAACTCAAGGACAAACACCGCAATTTCAAATGGCAATGGGAGTGTTGCTTACCATTTTATTACCAAAATTGGTACTTATCATTTTTATGTTTGGAGAAGATGTGTATAGATGGGTTTTAAAATTAATTTCTTTTGTTTCTAGTGGAGAAACGCAGCCAATTGTTGGTAGAAGAAAATTTATTTCTCAATCTGCCTTATTTTTAGCTTCAATTCCATTTGCATCTTTCATTTATGGAATTATTCAAGGAAAATACAACTATAAAGTATTAAAATATCAATTAAGCTTTAAAGATTTACCAGAAGCTTTTGATGGTTTTACAATTACTCAAATTTCAGATATTCATTCTGGTAGTTTTACCAATAAAAAGAAAATACAATATGGTGTAGATTTAATTAATCAGCAAAAATCAGATGTTATGTTGTTTACAGGAGATATTGTAAATAATAAATCTGATGAAATGGATAATTGGATTGATGTTTTTGATAAGTTAGAAGCCAAAGAAGGTAAATATTCTATTTTAGGAAATCATGATTATGGAGATTATATGAAATGGGAAAGTGACGAAGCAAAGGCTCAAAATTTTCAAGATGTAAAAGATGTTCATAAAAAAATAGGATTCGATTTATTATTAGATGAGCATCGTTATTTAGAAAAAGACGGACAAAAAATAGCACTTGTTGGTGTCGAAAATTGGGGAAAAGGATTTAACCAAGCAGGAGATTTAGAAAAAGCATCAGCAAATATTAAAAAAGAAGATTTTAAAATTTTAATGTCTCACGATCCAAGTCATTGGGAGTACAAAGTAAAAGAGAATGATTTTAATTATCAGCTTACTTTAAGTGGACATACACATGGTTTACAAATGGGAATCGAAATTCCTGGTTGGTTCAAATGGAGTCCTTCTAAATACGCCTATAAACAATGGGCTGGTTTGTATGAGGAGTTTGGTAGATATATAAATGTAAACCGAGGTTTTGGTTACCATGCTTTTCCAGGTAGAGTAGGTATTTGGCCAGAAATAACAGTTATAGAGTTGAAAAAAGCTTGATAATCAGTATATTTATAAGAATTATTATCTTTGTACTTTAACTATTTAATAATTTATACGTTTTTTCCCTCTTAAAAAATTTTATATTATGACAAAATTTGGAGAATTAATTGGTGTTGATAAACCTGTACTAATAGATTTTTATGCAGATTGGAACGAGGTTGAAAATAGTTTAGACACTCTTAGAAACGTAGCTGCAGCTTTAGGAGATAAAGCAAAGGTTATAAAAATAGATATTAAAAAGAACGAAATTCTTGCAGATGCTTTACGTGTAAAAGGAAATCCCACTTTTATGATTTATAAAAACGGTGAAATGAAATGGCGACAAACAGGTTTTCAAGATGCCAATACACTTATTGGGTTAGTACAACAATACGTTTAAATTAAGAAGCTATTTCCTGCTTTCATTACTCGCTTTTTTTTATGCAGAATTTATTTTAGCATCTCTCTCTTTAAAAAGTAATTTCTTTATTGTCACAAATTCTCAATCGAGTTTAGCATAAAAAAAAGAGCTCAAACACGCCATTCAATCAGGGCTAAACTTGTTTACTAGCTTTTGTCTTTTATTCAATTTTAGAGAATGTAAACCCTTTTTTAGAATAATACTCTAAGACTTTTGGCAACGTAAATTTTAATTTATCAGCAGCTTTTACACTATCATGAAAAACAATAATACTTCCGTTTTTTGTGTTTTTTAAAACATTATCTAAACACTTTTCTTTAGAAATAGTAGTATCAAAATCTGCACTTAGAACACTCCACATTATAATTCTATAATTGTTTTTTATAAGTTCTTTTGCTTGACTTTTTTTAATTTTTCCATAAGGAGGTCTATACAATTTTTGTGTAATTGTAGAATTATGAAACTGTCTAATTGTATTATCGCAATCAGAGATATTTTTTAAATATTTATCTTTTCTAGTCTTCCAACCGTTTAAATGATTCTGAGTATGATTTCCTATAGAATGACCATCAGAAATAATTTCCTCAAAAATTTCAGGATGATTTTTTATGTTTTTTCCAATACAAAAAAAAGTAGCTTTTGCATTGTATTTTTTTAATTTAGATAAAACAAATTCTGTAATTTCTGGTGTTGGACCATCATCAAACGTTAAGTAGATTTGTTTTTTATCTAAAGAAAAACGCCAAGTATAATCTGAGAAAAATCTCATAAAAATATCTGGCGTTCTGGGGAAATATGATTTCATTTATAACTTATTCTTCATCTGGCATTAGATGATTAAAAAGTTTTACAGTTTCTATAAATTCGTCTTGTAATTTACTTAAATAATCTTTGTCTTTACCTTCTTTTTCTATTTGACCAAGAATGTTTCTGTACATATACAAAGTGGTGTCTATTTCATCAAAAATTAGCTCTGTATCTTGTTCAGAAAAAGTACTTAACCAAACTGCTTTTTCTTTAAATAAGCGAATTAAAGTTTCTGCAGTTAATCTTCCTTTTTCTGTATTTCCTAACTTTAAATACATTTCTGGATATCCCAAAGATAAGCTATAATGATCAAAACTTTCAATTGGCATTTTCTCTAAGCTTAAATCTAGTACTTCAATTGCTTTTAAAGTGTCTCCTTCTTTTGCAAAAGCTTCAGACAAACGCATTAAGCTATTACGCATAGAAATTGCATTTCTTTTGGTTTGTTCGTCTAAATAAATTTTACCGTCATTTATGTTTCTCCAATTCCATTTTTGAACGTTTTTGTACATTTTTTCAGGATCAATTCTTCCCATATCAAACAAACTTTTGTCTTCTATAGAAGTTTTAATCGGTACAAATTTATAAGACAAACCATCTAATTGTAAATAATCTTTTAGCCAAATATATTCTTCATCTGCATTTGCGCCACCAGTAAAATAAATCGGTCGTTCCCAATTGTTATTCGCAATAATATCTAACATTAAAACTCTGTTTTTAAACAGTGCTCTATCATCAATAGTAATATCTATATAATCTAGAATTTTATCTGCATCTTTTTGAGCTACAATTCCGTTTTGTAAGACTTTTTCTTTATCAACAGGAATTCTAATCTTATTAGTTGGATAATATTTTTCTGCAACTCCGTTTTCCGTTTCAACATAAGTAACATCACTATCAGAAGCAATCCATCTCATAAAGTTCTTAATAGTCATTACAGAATCTTTATATCTAGGATGTTCTACAGAATATGCAACATCTAGAGTTCCGTATTTGTACTGATCGTGCTTTAATTGCGATGGAATAGGAGCAGCGTCATATGATTTACGTTTCATCTGATCTATATACCAATCTGTAGCAAAAAGACTTGTATTTACTAATTTAATATCTGTTCTAATGCCTTCTACTTCTTGCATGTACCAAAGAGGAAACGTATCATTATCTCCAATAGTAAACATAATTGCATTTGGATCACAAGATTCTAAATATGCTTGTGCATTTAAATGTGTTGTGTATCTGTTAGATCTATCATGATCATCCCAATTTTGAGAAGCCATTAATGTTGGTACTGCTAATAAAGAAATTCCGGTAATTGCAATTGCAATTGTTTTTTTATTCGCAAAATCTTTTAAGTATTCATATAAAGCTAATACTCCAAAACCAATCCAAATTGCAAAAATGTAAAAACTTCCTACAATTGCATAATCTCTTTCTCTAGGTTCAAAAGGTTTAGGGTTTGTGTAAAATATAATTGCAAAACCGGTAAAAGCAAAGAATAAAAATAAAGTAAAGAAGTTTTCTTTGTCCCACTTTATTTGGAATATTAATCCTATTATTCCTAAAATTAGCGGTAAAAAATAGTATTTATTTCTACCCTTGTTTTCTTTTATTTGAGATGGAAGGTTTTTCTGAGAACCTAATCTTGCTTCATCTAAAAAGTCAATTCCACTAATCCAGTTTCCGTTTAAAATATCTAGATTTCCTTGTTTATCATTTTGTCTTCCTACAAAATTCCACATAAAATAACGCCCATACATATAACCAAACTGAAAACTCATCATAAACCTTACGTTTTCTGCAAAAGTTGGTCTACGTTTACTATTTGCAGGAATACCAGCAATAGCTTTGTACATTTTTTCTTTTGATGGGTCTACCATTCTAGGTATAAAGCCTTTATGTTTATCAGAATAATTAGGAATTACATCTTTGTAAACATTTACAATTTCATATTTACCATTTCTTTTTTCATACTTAGGCTTATCATCTTTGTATGGTTTATTTGTGTCTTGAGTTCTATCATTAGAATAATAAGTATCATAAAACACATTTGCATCTCCATACTGTTCTCTTTCATAATACGCTAATAATTCACGTGCACTAGAAGGATTATTCTCATTAATTGTAGTATTTGCATTGGCTCTAATTGGTAACATCATCCAAGAAGAAAAACCAATCATAATAAACAAAACAGATAAAATTAATGTGTTTATAGTTACTTTTTTGTGTGTACGCGTGTATTTTAATCCGAAGAAAAACAGTGCAATTAATATGATTAAAGCAATAATACTACCAGAATTGTATGGTAAACCAATAGAGTTGATAAAGAATAATTCTGAAGCACTAAAGAATTTTAATGTAAATGGAAATAAGAATTTAAAAACAAACATTAAAGTAATTACAGAAACTACAGTTGCAATTGCTGTAGTTTTTAAGTTGATGTTTTTATATGTTTTAAAGAAGTATAACATTACAATTGCAGGTATAACCAACAAAGAAAGAATGTGAACTCCAAAAGATAAACCAACTACAAAGCTTATTAAGATTAACCATTTATTTCCTCTAGCTGTATTAATCTCGCTTTCCCATTTAAGACCTAACCAGAATAATAACGCCATTAAAAATGATGACATTGCATAAACCTCACCTTCTACAGCACTAAACCAGAAACTGTCTGAAAATGTATACGCTAAAGAACCAACTAAACTGCTTCCTAAAATAGCAATATATTTTCCTTCTGATATTTCTCCAGTTTTTAGGGCTAATTTTTTTGCAAGATTGGTAATTGTCCAAAACATAAACAAAATAGTAAAAGCACTTGCCAAAGCAGACATAAAGTTTACCATTTTTGCTATTTCTGATAGTTCAGAAGTAAACATTGCAAAAAATGCGCCTAACATTTGAAATAAAGGTGCTCCTGGAGGATGACCTACTTCTAATTTTACTGATGTAGAAATATATTCTCCACAATCCCAAGCACTAACAGTAGGTTCTAATGTTAGAGAATAAGTGATTAAGGCTATTGCAAATGTTACCCATCCAAGAATGATGTTCCATTTTTTAAAATTTGCTGTTGTCATAGTTAGTTAATAATCTGTGGGCGAATTTACTAATAAATCCTAATAAATAAGGTTGTAAGCTATTATAATCAGGTATAAATATCTCATAAAACTTTGTTAAAGTCAAAATTTATTAAAAAATGTTTGTAGAATTAAAAGAATGCATTAAATTTGCACCCGCATTAAAGCATTGGCCTATGGTGTAATTGGTAACACACCGGTTTTTGGTACCGACATTCAAGGTTCGAGTCCTTGTAGGCCAACAAAAAAAGCTTCAAATCTTATGATTTGAAGCTTTTTGCATTTATACAACTGAAGTTCACTCTATTATCGTTCTATTTACACCTAATTTATGGTTAAATAGGTGCCTTTAAAACTTTGGTTTAGTACCATCATTTCTAAAGGTCTGTTTTTTGAATTTCTTTTTACTTCAATAGAAGCTTTTCCATTTGCCATTTGAATAGATTCACTACCTGTAGGAGTTCCTAAACTTTTCATAGTTTCTCCACCAGACAAACATTGAAAGTAGACTCTATTTTCATAATCTAAACAACGATTTCCTTTAGAATCATGCGCAATTGCAGTTACTAAATAGTTCCCGTTTTCTAATTCTTTGTATGATAATTTTAAACCTTTTGCTTTTCCGTTCTTAGAATACCTGTAGTTTATTACTAATATGTCTGAAACCGTTTTTCCATCAGCAGTTTTACCTTTAGAAATTAATGTATTTTCTCCTTCTTTAAATTGTAAATTCCAATTTAAACCTGCGGCAGGAAATGCTTTAGTATCTCTCTTTTTTGTTCCTAAACTTCTTCCGTTTAAAGATAATTCAACTTCTGGACAATTACTATAAACACTAATATCTCTTGCTAATCCTTTTGGGCCTTGACGCTCTGTCCAGGTATGAGATTCTATGTAAGTAAAAGGTTCTCTGCTCCAGTAACTTTTAAAAACATAAAAAGCATCTTTTTTATTTCCAGCTCTATCTACTAAACCTTTTTGATTCATATAAGGAATCGCATTTTCTGGTCTTAAAGGTGTGCCAAAATCTTTAAATGCCCACTGAATATTTCCAACAAATATATCGTCATTTTCAGAAATACGTAAATGCCAATCAAATAAATCTACAATGTAATTTTCAGACCAATCTCCAATTTGTGCAATATTAGCAACATCAGTTTGTACAATTGCTTCTTCCCAACCATCAGCTTGAATCTTTCCTTCACCTGTAATAGGATTTTCAGTATGCCTACCTAGATGACTAGATCCACCATATTCTGCATGTAAAAATGATTTGTATTCTTTTTTATATTGATCGATGGCTTTTTGATAACTTTTATAGCTTCCAGAATACCAACCAGACCAAATAGAAGGTGAAAATACATCTACAATATGTGCACCTTCGTAATATTTTCTGATTGCCGTTTTTCTTGTTGGGTCTAATTTGTGTGATAAATCATTTATTTCTGATAAAAACTCACTTAATTTTTCTTTATTACCTCCATTTTCAAAATCTGGTAACCAATACATTTCGTTTCCTAAAGACCATATTACAATACTTGGATGATTGTAGTTTTGTTCAATAATTTCAGTCAACATATTTTTAGTGTTTTCTTTCCAATTATCATTTCCAACACCACCTCTGCACCAAGGCAATTCATCCCAAACTAATAAACCTAACTCGTCACAAGCTTTGTAAATTTCTGGATCTTGAGGATAATGTGCCAAACGCACAAAATTAGTTCCCATTTCTTTAATTAGTTCCATGTCTGCTCTATGTTGTTCATTACTCATAGCAGCACCAACACCTGCATGTTCTTCATGTCTGTGAGTTCCTCTTAGCAATAACCTTTTTCCGTTTAAAAAGAAAGCACCATATTCTTTAAATTCAAACCATCTAAAACCAACTTTATCAGAAATTTTATCTACATTTTTGTCATTTTCATCTAATAAAGAAACTTCAATTGTATATAAATTAGGGTTTTCTGTATCCCATAATTTAGGATTTGTAATTTTATCAAAATTTATTTTTGCCGAATAATTTTCAAATAAAAATTCTTTTTCTGCCACTGTTTTTCCATCATTATCTATTAAAGTAGCTTTTACTTTTGATGATTTATTTGCATTTATTACAGAAACACTTCCTTCTAAAGTTGCATTTTTATTAGAAACTTTTGGAGTTGTATATTTTAAATTTGCTAAATGTGTTTTTGGTTTTGTTTGTAGCCAAACATCTCTTGTAATTCCACCATAGATGAAGAAATCACTTTTTTGTGAAGGAATAATTTCAGGATCATAACTATTATCTGCTCTAACCACAATTTCGTTTTGTCCATTTTTAAGCGCATCAGAAATATCAATTGTAAAACCAATATAACCACCAATATGAGAACCAACTTTATCTCCGTTTACATAAATTTCTGATGTAATATTTACACCTTCAAAATACAATTCATAAATAACATTTGAGTTTAGAGAAATATCTAAGGTCTTTTTATACCAACTTCCACTTCTTCTATAACCTGGTTCTAAATCTGTAGCGTCTAAACTATTCCAAGAATGTGGTAAGTTTATTTCTTTCCAATCTTTAGTATCAAGTGCATCAGAAATTTGTTCTGTATCATTTTCTAAATATTGCCAGTTTAAATTGATGTTTGATTTTGTTCTTTCTACTATTCCGTTTAAATTTCCTGAAGAATTACAAGAAACAGTAATAAATAATAAAAATATTAGAATGAATATTTTTGAAAATATTGATTGAGTTTTAGTATTGGTTTTCATAAATTTATAATGATTTCATTCTTATTAGTGCTTCTAAAAAATAGTAATCTCCATAAACAATTGGTTCATCCATCTCAGATTTTTTAGACCAATCACCAGAACTATGATCTAAAATAAAAGGAGCATCTATTTTAGAAGATAAAATGTATTTTTCTGATTGTACATTTTTCAAAAACTTTTTACTATAATTTAAAAAAGTTTCATCATTTGTATATCCATACAATTCTATAAGTGCTGATGATACAATGGCACCTGCAGAAAGATCTCTTGGTTCATTTGGAATATTTGGAGCATCAAAATCCCAATATGGAATTCCGTCTTCTGGTAAATTTTTATGATTTAGGAAAAAAGCAGCAGTAGCCTTTGCTCTATTTAAATATTTTATATCTTTTGTATATCTGTATGCCATTGTAAAGCCATAAATTGCCCAACCTTGTCCTCGAGCCCAAGAAGAATTATCACTAAAACCTTGGTGAGTAACTTTCATTCTAATGTTACCGTTTTCTGGATTATAATCTAAAACATGAAAACAACTATTATCTTCTCTAAAATGATTTTTTAAGGTTGTATTTGCATGTTTAATTGCTAATTTATGAAATGATGAATCTTTAGAAATTTTTGTTGCTTCAAAAAGCAATTCTAAATTCATCATATTGTCTATTATTACAGGGAAATCCCATCGTTTTTTATTAAAATCCCAAGAGCGAATGCTTCCTACAGTTTCATTAAAACGAGAACTAAGAGTTTGTGCACTTTTTACAATAATATCTTTGTATTCTTGATTATTTTCATGTTCTAAGCCATTACCAAAACTGCAATAGACCTTAAAACCCATATCATGAGTTCTATCATTGTACTTTTCTTTTTCTACAAAAGCTGTCCATTCTTTTGCTAGTTCTTTATATTCAGGCTTTCCTGTAATTTCATAAATCTGCCATAAATTCCCTGCGTAAAATCCGCTTGTCCAATCTTTAGAAGGTACTTTTTTAATTTTCTTTTCTTTTGGATTGTAACTTCTTGGAAAACCTAAAGAATCTATCTTGTAGTTTAAAAGAGTCTTATATCTGTTGTCTAATTCTTTTTGTGGATTATACTTGTTTTCTTTTTCTGTTTTACAAGAAAAGGAAATAAGAAAACTTAATACTAAAAGAAATAAAGTAGAGTTGTGTTTTTTCATCATAAAATTTAAAATGCAATTTATTGCTGAATATTATTTAAAGATATTTTAAAAATAATAAATAGAAATACGGAATAGGGTATAAAATGATACATCCCTTTATTAGCAGTAGGTGAAGTAATATTTTTATTTTTTTTAAACCATTTAGAGTAATTATGTGATAAATTTTTAGTCTAAAAAGGCCTTATAAGTTGATTGTTTCTTTTAAAACTAAAAAAAGGTCTACAACATTTTAAAGTTGTAAACCCTTTTTATAAATAATTAATAGTTTTTAGTATCCAGTATTATTAGGCATTAAGTTAGGATTTCTTGCTAGCTCATCTGCAGGAAGTGGATATAAATAATCTCTACTTGGATCAAAGTTTGGTCTATGTTCTAAACCTGTAGCACTAAATACTTGTGGCCCCATTTTTCTCCTAGCAATGTCATACCATCTTTTAAATTCAAAAGCTAGTTCCCATTTACGTTCCTCTAAAACCATTGTTCTAAAATCTGTTTGGTTTAAACCAGAAACATCTGCAGGAAAAGCAGATCCATTTCTTGCTCTTGCTCTAACTCTATTAACATAACCATGAGCTTCAGATGATCCAGCTGAAGTTTCGTTTAATGCTTCAGCAGCAATTAACAATACTTCTGCATAACGCATCATTGAGTAATTATTATTTGACCCTCTACCATTTCCAGTAGCAGATGTTCCATTAAAACGAGTATATTTTGCAATATGCGGACGGTTTACACCTCTACCACTACCTCCTCTTTCCTTAAAAACAGTATATGGTTCTACAATACCATTAAAAACGGCAGTATCATCTAAACTAACCGATTTTCTATAATCTTGTGAATCCCAAGTATTATATACAGCAAGAGTTGGGACTGCAACAGACCAACCACCTCCAGATACATTAGGATATTGTTCATCATCTCTTAGGCCTGTTAACGCTGCTTGATAATCTCTACCATCATCACCATCACTAGCTCCAATAAAATCTAATACAAAAATTGGCTCATTTGAAGCGTCTATTTTAGAAGAATCAAATAAATCTTGAAAATCTGCTTCTAAACCTAAGTTATAAATACCTTCATTATCAATAACACCTTTAGCTTCTTTATAAGCATTTGCATAATCTCCAATAGTTAAATATACTAAAGCCAAATAAGAATGAGCTGCTGATTTAGCAGGTACAGATCTTCCTGATTGAGTATTTGGTAACCATTTTTTTGCAAATTGTAAATCAGCAATAATGTTTGCATATACATCAGCTGCTGCTGTTTTACTAATAGAACTTGCTGCTGCTAAATCTGTAATAGGTTTATCTAAATAAGGAATATCTCCAAATTGTCTTACCAAATGAAAATAAGCAAAAGCTCTTGTGAAATAAGCTTGAGCTGTAACTGGGTTTTTTACATTTTCAGCTACATCTACATCTTCTGCTCCAGCAATTGCTTGATTAGAAGCCGCAATAATTTGATAAACTCTAAGCCAATATCCTTCAATCATTCCATTATCTGCAGGAACTGTAAATTCATCATGCTCAATTCTTCTAGATGAGGTTGTTGGATCTCCAATAGCTACCATATCACTACGTAACATTAATGGTAAAGACATTTTTCTTCCCCAAAAATCTTCATGAGTCATGTGCCCATAAGCTGCATTTACTGCTGTTTGTATATCATTTGGAGTATTAAAGAAACCATCAGGAGCTAATAATCCTACAGGTTCTTCCTCTAAATTTGAACATCCGACTATTGATAAACTCATCAATAATAAGAATATATATTTATATGTTTTCATATTTTTTATGTTTTAAATTATTGATTAAAATTTTATATTAACGCTAAAGTTAATAGACTTAACTGTTGGGTAATTTCCAAAATCAAACCCTTGAACTGTATTACTTGATGAATTATTTCCACCACCGGTTCCGAAATAACTTACTTCAGGATCTAAACCAGAATAATTGGTAAACGTTAATAAGTTCTGTCCACTAATAGATAGTCTAAGATTATTAATCCCTAACTTTTCAGTAATATCTGAAGGTAAATTATAACCTAAAGCAATATTCTTTAATCTAAGGTAACTACCATCTTCTACAAAACGAGAAGAAATTTGTTTTCCTCTTAGTTTCGCTGAAGGTACGTTTGTATTAGTATTAGAAGGTGTCCAAGCATTGTTAAATAAATCTCTAGTAGTATTAGAGTCTCCATTTGCTAATTGTACATTGGTAAGGTTCATAACATCACCACCATAAGAACCTTGAAAAAAGATATTTAAATCAAAGTTTTTATAAGTAAAGTTATTTGTAATACCCATTGTCCAATCTGCGTTAGGATCTCCTATAATTTTTTGATCTGCAGTTGTAATTTCTCCACTACCATCAATATCAGAAAATAATTGGTCTCCTGCTATAGCTCCTTTTAAGGTTGCTGTACCTGCTGGTAAAGCACCTCCTTGGTAAACTCCTTGGTATTCATATCCCCAGAAAACACCAACAGCCTCATCTTCTCTTAATACATGTGTACGTGGTACATTAAAATAACCTGGAGAAGCATCTTGGAAAATATCTTGACCATTTAATAAAGTAACAAATTTGTTTTTATTTGTAGACCAGTTAAAATCTGTAGACCAAGAGAAGTTTTCTTCACTAATATTTCTTGTATTTAAAGTAATCTCAAATCCTTTATTATTAACTTCTCCTACATTTCTTAAACTAGCAGGGTTTAAAAATCCTAAATATTGTGGTTGACTAGAATCTTGAATAATAAGATCTTTAGTATCAATATTATAATAATCTAACGATACAGAAATTTTATTGCGGTATAAACCTAAATCAACACCAAGGTTTGTTTGGTATGAAGATTCCCATTTTAAATTTGGATTAGCAACTTGATTTGGTGTAACATTAATTACAGTTGATCCATTAACAGGTGAAAATACTGATCCAAAACTTGATAATGATTGATAAGGAGCAATCGATTGATTACCAGTTACACCATAACTTGCTCTAAGTTTTAAGCTAGAAATAGTTTCATTATCTTTTAAAAAGTCTTCATTAGATACTTTCCAACCTAAAGCAGCAGAAGGGAAGATTGCATATTTTTCATTGGCAGCAAAGTTAGATGCTCCATCTCTTCTTACTGTTGCTGTTAATAAATATTTATCATCAAAATCGTAATTTACTCTACCAAATTGAGATTGAATTTCTGATTCTGATAAAGAAGATGTTGGTATTAATTGAGTAGCACCAGATCCTAAATTATAATAAGAAAAAGAGTCTGAAGTAAACCCTTCTGCTCCAGCTGAGAATCTATCTGTAGAGGTTTTTTGGTATGAATAACCCGCTAAAACTGTTAAGTTACCTTTGCCTATTTCTCTATTATAGGTTAAGTAGTTTTCACTTAAAACGGTTGTTCTTTTATAGTTTTCTATAGTAGCTCTTCCTCCTGTACTACCACCTGCAGTGGTAATTAACGTAGATGGTCTAAAAACACCTTGTGTACCATTAGCAGTACTTAAACCAAAAGTAGTTTTAAAAGTAAGGTTTTCTAAGATATCATAATTTGCATATAAATTTGCTCTATAATTATCTGTTTTAGTATCATTTATACCTTCAGTTGCAATTGCGTAAGGATTATCAACATTATCTCCAATTGAGTTAATTGTATTTAAACCATTTGCATCTAAGATTCCTAAATCTGGAGAAAATCTAAAGCTTAAAGAAACAACATCATCTCCACCACCATTTGCAGTTTCACCAGTTGATTGTGTAGGAACTCCATTTTTAGTTCCTCTACTTCCAAAAAGATTTAATCCTAATTTTAATTTATCTGTTACTTGTGCATCTATATTAGATAAGAAAGATACTCTTTCAAATTGAGAATTAATTATAACACCATCTTGTTTGAAATAAGTAGCAGAAGCATAAAAGTTAATATTTTCACTTCCACCAGAAAAAGAAAACTGATGATTTTGTGTACCACCGGCTCTATATAATAAGTCTTGCCAATCTGTATTTGCAGATCCTTTGGTGTAACCTGGGTTTATAGCTGTTTGATAAGCTCCAAATTCAGTAGCATTTAATAAATCTAATTGATTTGCTGTGTTTTGAACAGAATAATTAGAATTAAACTCTACAGAAATTTTACCACTTTTACCTTTTTTGGTAGTAACCATAACAACTCCATTAGAACCTCTAGATCCATATATTGCAGTTGCAGATGCATCTTTTAATACTTCCATTGATTCTATGTCGTTTGGTTGTGGCATTGTTGCGCCAACAAAACCATCTACAACAATTAATGGAGCACTACTTGCATTAATAGAAGTATTTCCTCTAATTTTAATATTGATAGGAGCACCTGGCTCACCACCATTATTAGATTGTACAACTACACCTGCAGCTCTACCTTGTAAAGCTTGTGCAGCATTTAAAACAGGAAAAGCATTTAATTCTTCAGACTTTACTGATGATACAGAACCTGTTATATCACTTTTTTTACGAGATCCATAACCAACTACTACAATTTCATCTAACGCATTAGAATCTTCAATTAATTTAACATCTAAGACAGATTTACTGCCTACTGCAATTTCTTGAACTTTGTAACCTAAATATCTAAAGACTAAAATGTCATCAGCTTTTTTGGTAGTAATGGTGTAATTACCATCAAAATCTGTTGTTGCCCCTATTGTTGTTCCTTTTAATTGTACAGACACTTCTGGGACGGGACTTCCAGTTGATCCATCAGTTACAGTACCTGTTACTTTCTGCTGTGAGAAAGCAAAGAGTGATGCCATTAGGAATAGACACGTACTGATTTTTTTGATTGAGTTGTTTTTTGACATAAATTAATTTTTAATTGATTAAAAAAAGTACACCATACTTAATATTGAAATTGTTATTATTAAAATAAGAAGTATTTCCATTAAAGTATTTTTTGAGCTACTTTTCATTATATAAAAGTATTTTAAACTAAAGAAATAGAAATACAAAAAAGGGTGTACAAAGATACATCTCTAGGCTATAAAGGTAGTGTAGGGCGTTTTTTTTATGTGATTTAACTAATAATCTGAAAATTTATTAGAATACTGTGTAGGAGTTTCACCATATTTTTTTGAGAAACATTTACTAAAATACTTTGGGTTTTTAAAACCAACTTTATAACTTACTTCAGAAATGTTAATTTTTCCTTGTTCTAAAAGTTGTGCCGCTCGTTTCATTCTGAAATGTTGAATGAAGTCATTTGGTGTAAAATTTGTCCAAGCTTTAATTTTAACAAAAAGCATGGTTCTACTTACACCTAATTCTGAACAGAAATGGTGAATGTCAAAATCTTGATTTGAAACATTTTCATCTACAATTTGTATTGCTTTCTTATAAAGTTTTTCATCTAAAGATGAAATAACAACTTCACTTGGTAATAAAACGTCTTCTTTAGAGAATTTTTCTTTTAATCGATTTGAAGTTTCTAATAAGTTTTTAATTCTTACTTTAAATTCTGTAACATTAAAAGGTTTACTAATGTAGTCATCTGCGCCACTTTCTAAACCTTCTAGTTTGTATATTAATGAAGATCTTGAAGTTAGTAAGATAATAGGAATGTGACTTGTTTTTATATTGTTCTTAATTTCTGAGCAAAGTTCAGTACCCACCATAATAGGCATTACAACATCGCTTACAATAAGATTTGGTAGCTTTTTTATGGCTGTTTTTAAAGCAACTTTTCCGTTTTCTGCTTCAAGTATATTGTAATCTTCTTTTAGTAAACCTTTCATAAATTTACGTAAAGGTTTGTTGTCTTCTACTAATAAAATAGTGTCTTTGTTTTCATCGTTAATTTTGTCGGCTAATTCATCTTCTAAAATTACAACGGGTTCATTTAGTTGATTTACATATTGCGAAACATCATCACTAAATTTAAAATTTTTTATAATTTCATCTTCATTTAAATGATTTCTTCCTAAAGGTAATGTTACTATAAAAATAGATCCTTTATCGCTTTTTACTTGAATAGATCCTTTGTGAATGTCTACAATGTTTTTTGCAATAGACAAGCCAATACCTGTACCTTTATTGTAATCTTTTTCAGGGCTTTTATTAGTTGGTACTTCAAAAAATCGATTAAATATTTTTTTCTGATTTTCTTCAGAAATACCAACACCAGAATCTTCTACAGAAATGATTACAGAATTGTTTTCTTGCTTAACTCTTACATTTATAGACCCGTTTTTTGGAGTATATCTAAATGCATTTGATATTAAATTGTAAAATACGCGTTCTAATTTATACCGATCATAGTAAACTAAAATTTCATCGTTTGTTGTATGAAAATTAAAATCGTAATCTCCATCTTTAGCATATTCGGTAAAAGACAAAAAGATTTCTTTTAAAAATTTAACAATATTTCCTTCTGCAGTTTCTAATGCAAAAAGGTTTTTCTCTAATTTTCTAAAATCCATTAATCTATTAATAAGTTGTAATAAATGTTTTGCACTATTATCTACAACTAATAATTTTTTATACATTTTACTACTTCCTTTGTAGTCTGTTAAAATTTGTTGTAAGGGACCAAGAATTAAAGTTAAAGGTGTTCTAAATTCATGAGAGATATTTGTAAAAAACTCAAGTTTTGCTTTATTGTTTTCTTCTTTTTTTGTGTTTTCTAAAAGCTCTAACTCTAATTCGTGTTTTAATCGAGATTTAGAATTTTGAATAGATTTTAAAAAGTACAGAGCAGTTGCGATAATAAAAGTATAAATTAAAAAGGCCCACCAGCTTCTCCAAGGAGCAGGACTTACATGGATATTTATACTTGTGGGAGTCTCATTCCATATATTGTTATTATTTGCACCTAAAACTTCAAAAACGTAATCTCCAGAATTTTGAATTGTGTAAGAAGCAACGTTGTCTGAAGTAAAAACCCATTCATCTTCTAAACCTTTTAATCGGTATTTATAAGAATTATTTTTTGGATTTATAAAATTAGGAATCGCAAATTGTAGAGAAAAATTTCCTTCTTCATGTGATAATGAAACGTCATTTGTATACGCTATCGTTTTATCTAAAATATTGTTTTCTCCATTAACTTTTACAGATTTGTTTTTTACTATAAAGTCTGTTATTAAAACTTGTGGGGCATAAGAGTTTTTAGTAAAATTTGCTGTATTAAAAGAAGTTATACCTTTTGATCCACCGAAATAAAATTGAGAATTATTAGTTTTTAAACTTGAGTTGTCATTAAATTCATTGCCGACTAATCCATCTATTTGGTTAAAAATTGTATTATTTTTTGTGTCTATATTATATTTTACAATCCCTTCATTTGTGGAAACCCAGAGGTTGTTTTCATCATCTTCTAATATACTATGAATGTTAGATATAATTCCATTTTTACCAATTAATGGTGTAGTTTTAAAAACATTATTTTCTAGTCTAAATAATCCTTTTGCTTTTGTTCCTGCCCATATTTTTTTGTTTTTATCTTCAAAAAGAGTAGTAATATCATCACCAGCATCAACATTACTATCATAAAAAAAACGTTCAATTTTATTTTCCTTTGTAATCTTATTTAAACCTCTTTGTGTACAAACCCAAATGTTTTTATTAGAATCGATTGTTATAGATCTTACGAGATTATTGGATAAAGAATTATGATCCTTTGGATTGTTTTTAAATACTTTATACGTGTTGTTTTTAATATTATATTTTACAACACCCATACCAAAAGTACCGAACCAAAAAGTATTTGAATCACTTTTTTTAATAGCATATACACCCGTCTTTTTTAAAAGGTCTCTTAGGTCTTTATTATCTTTAAAAATTTTAGTTTCTAAATTATATAAAGCAATCCCACTTGTCATGGTTCCAATCCAAAGATTGTTTTTATCAACATAAAGAGATTTTATATTATTGTCAGGTAATAATGTGCTATAATTACTGTCTAAGTATTTTACTAAATTCGTTTGTGAATCAAAAATATTTATTCCTTTTCCTTCAGTTCCAATAAGTAAAGTGTTTTTATATTTCTCTATAGAACTTATAACATTATAATTAATTTTCTTGTAATTATTTTTTTCAGAAAAGTTAATAAAATTTATGTTTGCTTCATCCCAAATATTTACACCGCCATAGTAAGTACCAATCCACATAGACCCTTTTTTGTCTTTTAAAATAGATTTTATACTATTTTGACTTAAACTTTTAGAAAAATTAATCTCATTCTTTAATGTAACTAACGTTTTGTTTCTTTTAAGAATATATAATCCATCATAAGTTCCTATCCAAAGGTTTTCATGGTTATCAAAAGCAAGTTTTCTAACGTTTTTTGTTATTTTTATTCGAAGTGGCTCGGGTATATAATTATTAATTAATTTGCTTTCATTATTATAAACTAGCACTCCATTATACTTTGTAGCAATTAAGATATTGTTGCTATTATCTTCTAATAATTCTTGTATGTATAATGGTGTATTATTTTTAAAAAGATTCCTGTTTTCAAATTCAAAATTTCCTTTATCTCTATTTATAACTTTACTTAAACCTGAAGTTGTGCCAACCCAAATTGTTTTGTTTTTAGTTTCTAATATTGATAAGATGTGATTTCCGCTGATACTTTTTAAGTTGTCTTTTTGATGAAAAACATTTGTAAAAGTATCTGTTTGTTTATTGTAAATAGTGAGCCCATTAGAAGTGCCAATCCAAATCTCTCCATTAGACATTTCTTTAATTGTCCAAACAGAATTACTACTTAATGAGTTGCTGTCGTTTCTGTGAAAATAAGTGGTAAATTTATCTTTTTCAGGATTATATTTGTTTAAACCATTGTATGTTCCAATCCAAATAAAACCATCTTTATCCTCTATAATAGATAAAATATCATTATTACCTATAGAGTTTTTATCATTATTAATATTTCTATAAATTGTAAATGAATTTCCATCATATTTATTTAATCCATCTCTAGTTCCAAACCACATTTGCCCTAGTTTATCTTGATGAATTGCAATTACAGAACTTTGAGACAAGCCATCTGAGGTAGAGATATGATTAAATTGAGATTCTTGATTTTGAGAAAAACAATAAAAACTGTGTATAAGAACAAAAAATAAAGAAATTTGTTTGAGCATAAATAAAGTACAGATATTAAATTAAGTGCAAGTTAGTTATTCTTTTAACCTTTTGTTTAATTGGTGTAAATAAAGAGAAGGTATTTTATCTAAAATTTTATTTGTCATTTCAATATAAGAACTTGGTCCATAATTAATACTAAAATTATGATTACCATGAACACCAATTAATCTAGCAAAAGGTCCGTCTTTCATTCCATTTAATAAAATTGTAGAAGTTACATCTAAGTTACCAAGAACTTGAATGTTAATATTCCAAAAAGTACTATAAGCTCCATGTGAAGGTTTCCAATAACCAGCGCCTCCACCAGCAAAAAGAGGATAACTTCTGTCTTTATTAGGAGTTAAATGCACCGTAATATTATCAAATAAATTTTGATGATTTACACCAGAATGTTGGTCTAAAACAGGGTTTACAAATACTTCACAATTTAAGTATACATTTTTGGTAGAAAAAGTATTAAAACTTAATGGATGAACTGCATCGTTATAAACTTTTATGTTTTCTGCTAACACATTATGTACACCTGCCATTGCAACCGTATAATGTGCCATGTTTGTTCCTTTTGTTGTGATATTTTTTATAGTTGTATTTGCAATTTCTTCAATCAAAATTCCACTATCTGCATTTTCAATAACAATATCCTTTACCCAACTATTAAATACTCTGGTTAAGTAAATCCCGTTAAAACCAGGCTCTACATGGTGAGCAACTCTTGGAGCTTTTGGAAAGGTTAGTTTAATATGTTCTATACCAACTTCGCTTAAATGTTTCCATTCTGAAAGTTGAGCTTTGTAACTGGGCTTTATATCTAATGTTAAAGGAGATTTTATAGTAATTGTATTCTTTTTAATTGAAGTAATTACAACTTGTTGGTTAACTAATGGTAAATCTGGAAACATCCAATGATGAGAACCAACTTTAACATCTGTATTTTGATATAAATCAGAAATTATGGGTCCGTTTTCTCCTTCTTTGTTGAACAATTGTAAAACTAAAACATCTCCAATATTTAATTTTGTAGCATCAGTAACCTTAAAAGAGTGTTTGCCTTTTTTTCCTTGAATAACATTCGCAAAAACTTTGTACGGTTTTTCGTATTTCTGTAAATAAGATTTTACACGAACTCCAGGAACTCTTGTCCAAATAAAACCACCTGTCCAGGCATATTGAGAAAAAGGTAAATCTATATTGTTTTCTTTTTCACGTTGTCTTTTGTCAAATTTAATTAGATATTCTCTTAACTCTTGTAAATCTTCAGGATCTTTAGCATACATTAAAGGTCTTGGAAAATATATTTCAGTTCCCATAGAACCAGTTCCTGCACCTCTTAAGACAAAATTACTTCTTTGCAAGTATAATATTTCACTCAAAATAATTCTTCCAATGGGTAATTGTAAAATTACTTTACCTTTAATTTTACTCGCTGCTGAAACAGCTTTAATTAAATTTTTAGAATCATCTAAACCATCATTTGCAATTACACCAAAATCTGTTGCAAAGATAACTTTACCTTCTAATGTAGATATTTCTTTTTCTCCAAATTGGTAACCTGCATAGCTAAAATCTGGCAAATAGTTTTCTTTGATTATTTTCTTATTAGAAATAATTTCTGGAATTTCTTGTGCTTGTAAATAGGTTACAGAAATAATTAATAGTATTAAAAAGATTGAATTCGTTCTTGAAAAATTCATATTTCTATTTATTTAAATGATTAATTATTTTTCGTGTTTACTTTTTCAAAAACTATTTGATTTCTTTCATTATAATCTACATTTTCTTTTGTAAGAATATCAATTGGTAAGTAAATTTTAGTATTAGAAATTTCTTTTTTGCTTATTAAGTAGTCGGTCATTAATCTAACAGTTTCATATCCTTGATCAAACGGTTTTTGGGATATTAAAAAAGAAACAGAGTCATTTTTTAAACAGTCTGTGTTTTGTGGAGTATTATCAAAACCAATTAATGCTAGTTTTTTTAAATATGCTTTATCTAAGCAGTTTACAACTATATGAATTCTACTAGATGGTACAAATATCCCTTCAATTTCTGGGTGTAATTTCAAATAATTGTTTATTGTTTCTTTTGTTTTTATAGGATTGTTTAAGTTTTCTGTTTTTAAAATTTGAGTCTTCGAATCGATTTTGTTTTTTGTAAAATAATCTATGAAACCTTTAATTCTATTTGATACAGCATTATTTTTGGTGATATTATGTCTTGCTTGTATAATTAAAAAGTTAGATGGTTTTGGTTTGCTTAAGTTCATTAATTTACCAGCAATATAACCAGCTGTATATGAGTCTTGACCAACAAAAGCAATATTATTAAAGTTATTAATATCAATATTTAAAAATAAATAAGGAATATTTAGAGCCTCTAGTTTGCTAACAATTTGTTTTGTTTCAATAGAAAAGTTAGGAACCATAATTACTGCATTTGGTTTGGTTTCTAATAGTAAATTAAAAGTGTTTAAATAGGAGTTAGATTCATATTGGTTGAATGTGAAATTATTTAAACTAACTCCAAAGCTTTTAACATCATTTGCACCTTTTAAAATTCCTAAATAAGGAGACTTCCAAAACAAATCAGAATCATTATGTTCTGGTATTAATGAAGCAATAGAAAATTTATTTTTTAAAGCAAGAGCACTAGCTACAGGGTTTACACTAAAGTTATGAAAATCAAGAATTTTTCTAATTTTAGATTCTGTTTTTTTTGATACGCCACCTCGATTGTGTATCACTCTATCAACAGTTCCTTCAGAAACATTTGCTTTTTTAGCAATATCCTTTATTGTAATCATTTACTATTATTGTTTTTATTGTCGATTTTTTAAAAAAGTGTAGGTCTAATATTGAGCAATTTAATAAAAATATTTCTATTTTGTGTGCGCACACAATTATTTTTTTCTATATTTGTGTGTGCGAACACGAAAACGCATCAATTAAGATGATAATATTAAGTAAGAAACTTAGAAAATGAGTAAGGTAATAGTTTTAACAGGAGCTGGAGGTGTTTTATGTAGCACTTTGGCAATTGCATTAGCAAAACAAGGAAATAAAATTGCGGTCTTAGATTTAAGAAAAGATGCAGCAGATAAAGTTGCAGCTGAAATTATCTCTGATGGAGGTAAAGCGATAGGTGTTGCTGCAAATGTTTTAGAAAAAGATTCTTTAGAAAAAGCAAAAAAAGAAGTTAATGAAGCATTTGGTAAAATTGATATCTTAGTAAATGGAGCAGGAGGAAACCATCCTTTAGGAACTACTTCAAATCCGTTTTTAGAGTTAGAGGATTTGGCAAATAAAACAGAAGGTTTTAAAACTTTTTTCGATTTAGATCCAAAAGGAATAGAGTTTACTTTCAATTTGAACTTCTTAGGAACTTTAATTCCTACACAAGTTTTTGCAACAGATATGGTTGGTAGAAAAGGTTGTTCTGTGTTAAATATTTCTTCTATGAACGCATTTACACCTTTAACAAAGATACCGGCTTATAGTGGTGCAAAAGCTGCTGTTTCTAATTTTACACAATGGTTAGCTGTACATTTTTCTAAAGTAGGAATTCGAGTAAATGCATTAGCTCCAGGATTTTTCTTAACAGATCAAAACAGAAGTTTATTAACAGAATCTGATGGAAGTTTAACTAAAAGAGGGCAACAAATTATAGATCAAACTCCAATGGAGCGTTATGGTAAACCTGAAGATTTAATTAGCACAACTTTATATTTATGTGATGATGCATCTTCTTTTGTAACAGGAATTGTAATTCCTATTGATGGTGGATTTGCAGCTTATAGTGGAGTTTAAAAAAAATAAAATGAGAAATAATTTAGAACAAACTTGGCGCTGGTATGGGCCAAATGACCCAGTTTCTTTATCAGATATAAAACAATCAGGAGCAACAGGAATTGTTTCTGCGTTGCATCATATACCAAATGGAGAAGTTTGGACCGTTGAAGAAATTCAGAAAAGAAAAGATATCATTGAAAATGTAGGTTTAACTTGGTCAGTAGTAGAATCTGTGCCAATTCATGAAAATATAAAAACAAAATCTGGCGATTATCAATTATATATAGAAAATTATAAGCAAACCCTTTTAAACTTAGGAGAATGTGAAATTGATATTGTTTGTTACAATTTTATGCCAGTTTTAGATTGGACACGTACAAACTTAGATTATGAAGTTTCAGATAATTCTACTGCTTTACGTTTTGAAGCAGCAGCTTTTGCAGCGTTTGAATTATATTTATTAAAAAGACCGGGAGCAGAAAATGAATATTCTGATGCTGAAAAACAAAAAGCTTCAGAATTTTTAAAGAATTCATCCTTAGAAGACCAAAAAACTTTAATTAGAAATATAATTGCAGGTTTACCAGGAGCAGAAGAAGGGTATACTTTAGAGGAATTCAATGCTATTTTGGCAACCTATAAAAATGTTGGTCCAAAAGAACTAAAAGCAAACTTATTTTCATTTTTATCAGAAATTATTCCAGCAGCTGAAAAAGCAGGAGTATTAATGTGTATTCATCCAGATGATCCACCTTTTCCAATTTTAGGTTTACCTAGAGTAGTATCAACAGAGCAAGATATTGTTGATTTATACGATGCTGTTCCTTCACAAAATAACGGACTGACTTTTTGTACAGGTTCTTTTGGTGTGAGAGCAGATAATGATTTAGCAGGAATGGTAGAACGTTTAGGAGATCGTATTCATTTTATTCATTTACGTGCAACAAAAAGAGATGCTGATGGTAATTTTCATGAAGCAGATCATTTAGATGGAGACGTAGATATGTATGCAGTAATGAAAGCATTAATTCTAGAACAACTGAAAAGAATTGCTGCAGGAAGACAAGATGTAAGAATGCCTTTTAGACCAGATCATGGTCATAAAATGTTAGATGATTTAAAGAAAAAAACAAATCCTGGTTATTCTGGAATTGGTCGTTTACGCGGTTTAGCAGAATTAAGAGGATTAGAATTAGGAATTAGACGTTCATTATAAAACAGAAATATTATGTCAACAACTTTCGAAACAAGATACGCATCAAGCCCACAAACAGTAAAAAAATACGATACTCAAGAATTAAGAGATGAGTTTTTAATTCCTGATTTAATGGAAGCAGGAAAAATAAAACTTACATATACACATTACGATAGATATATTGCTGGTGGAGCAGTACCAACATCTCCATTAAAATTAGAAACTATAGATCCTTTAAAATCTGAATTCTTCTTAGAAAGAAGAGAAATGGGAATTATAAATGCAGGAGCTAGCGGAAGTATTTCTGTTGATGGAGAAGTTTTTAAAATGAATCATAAAGATGCATTATATATAGGTAAAGGTGCAAAAGAGGTTATTTTTACAAGTGATGATGCTAATAATCCAGCAAAATTTTATATTAATTCTGCACCTGCACATACTGCATTTCCAACAAAACATGTTACAAAAGAAGCTGCCAATAAAATTGAATTAGGAAGTTTAGAAACTGCAAATCATAGAACAGTAAATCAAATGATAATTGGTGGAATTGTAACTACTTGTCAGTTGCAAATGGGAATGACAGAATTAAAAACAGGTTCTGTTTGGAATACGATGCCAGCTCATGTGCACAATAGAAGAATGGAAGTATATTATTATTTAGATATTCCTCAAGATCAAGCAGTTTGTCATTTTATGGGACAACCACAAGAAACACGTCATATTTGGATGAACAATCATCAAGCAGTAATTTCTCCACCTTGGTCTATTCATTCTGGTTCTGGTACAAGTGCTTATA
>CBDUHF010000015.1:0-56691 GCA_965367085.1 uncultured Polaribacter sp. | reverse complement strand
CGTAATAATTAAACAGAAAAAAAAAACTAATTTTCTTATCATTTTACTTTGTTATTTATAAATATAATAAAGTAAAAATATTATTTATAAAAACATTTATTGTCCTGTACTTTCAGGTTATAAACATTTCTTTTAGTCTATAAAAAACACCAATCTATTTATAATAAATTGGTGCATATAAATCTTAAAATATGTTTTTCTTAAAATATTTCTACAGATTGTTCTGAACTTTTAGCTTGTTATTTTTACTTATTAAAAAATCATATATGTACTTAAAACAGTTAATCTACATATTTCCAATAGTTACAATTTTTTTCTTTACTTCCTTACAAGTAGTCTCTTAATCTATATCTTGAATATTTTATATATTTTGCTTTATAATACTATTTTTCAATTATTCTAAAACTATCTTTTTATTCAACTTTCCAGTTTCAGTTTCTAATTGAACAATATATACACCTTTAGATAATTTAGGTAAACGAAGTTCTTTAACTTCTATTGATTCAAAATCTGAGCTCATTACTTGTTTACCTAAAAGATTAAATAATTTTACACTTACCTTACCTTGTGACAAACCTACTATTTTAAGAGTTGAAACATTAGATTTATAAATGCTTACACTATTTAACAACTCTGTATCTAAAGATAACGCTTTAGCTCTTGTATGTATATAAAAACGACCTTCTGTTGATTTTTCTTTTACAATTGCTGTGTATTTTGCATCTACTTCATCTAATCTTGAAAAGGTATTATTTGCTCTATCTTCTAACAATACTTTGTAACCAGCTGGAATATTTAAAGCATCTGCAGTAAATGTAATTTCTGAATTAACAGCAGCAGTAACACTTACAGGAACAATCATGTCTTCGAAATTTGCGTTAGGTAAAGATTGAATACCTAATTTTTTACTAGAGTTACCAGCTACTACACTTGTATACAATTCTAATTCAGAAGAATATCCACCAAAAATTGTACTGTCATATCCATTATCAAAAGAAGTAGTTTTATTATCAATATATAAAATTGAAGTTTTTCTATTCAGTTTTCCAGTTGTAACAAATAGATCTATTTCGAACCTATTTTTAGAAATTTTAGATAAAACATTTCCATTTGAAGTAGTTGTTTGTAAATCTTTATCAAAAATTAAATTCCCTGCTTTAGCATCAGTAGTTTCTACAAAGAAGCCTTGTCCTGGGCTTATACTATGAGCTGTGGTTTCATTTACTATTGACCAAGATTTAGAGTTACCATCCCAAAGCCAAAGTGTTTTTTGTGACAAAACACCTACATTATCATCAAAAAAATTATGAGTAGCATTAGATAAATTATTTGTATGTATATAAGATATATATGGATTACCTACTAAATTAAACCCATCATTTTGAGCAACATTATACGTTAATGCAGTTTGTGATGTATCTCCAACATCATGATTATAATATCCTCTAAACTCATAATTAGCAGAACTACCTCCATTGTTAATTGCTATAATATATCCTTTCCCATCTACAAGATTAGTATCATCATTTGAAGCTCTGTAATCGTATTTAGAACCAGAACTATTAGAATTATTATAGGTGCCTAGAGACTGTTGAGAACTACTATTTGTAAATACATTAGAAAGAGTTAGAGACCTAGCTTTTGATAACTCTTTAAAAGGATTGGATATTAAAAACCATTTACGATTAGAAGCATCTATACTACTTTCTTCTAGTTCTCTTTGATAAACAATTCTCTTTTTAGAAGTACCATCATCTGCTAAATAATTGCCTTTTAAAACAAATACACCTTCTTTTTCTGTAGTTGCAGAAACTTTAAAACCGTTATCATATCTGGTAATGGTAATATCTCCATTAACAATTAAAGTACCACCTGCATTTACCCTAACTTGAGAGTTACCTCCACCCGTAATTAAATTATTACAAACAGCATTAATATTATCATTTATATTGATGATATGACCTGAAGCTATTGTTACATTGTTCCCTTCTTTTGGCACAACACCACCAACCCAAGTAGCTCCCTGATTCCAATTTCCATTATTCGCAGAAGTAATTTCTAATGAAGCACTTACTTCTTCTTTTTGATAGGTTGTATCTGCCCACCTTATCTCTGCTTTTCCACCTTTTACTCTATAAGCTCCATATCTAATACCAGATTGTGTTCCTCTTTCTGGCTCTGGAATATTCCAATTAAACGCTGTTCCTCCAATAATAGCATCTGCATAATGGATTTTTTTAGAACTATCATTTGGATCTTCTCTAAAACCTACTTTTAATTCAATTGCAGTTTCAACATCTTTTAATATATTTTTTAGAAAAACAACATCTCTACCATCAGCACCTTCACCTCCTCTATAGTTAATTTGTTCTCTATAAATATCAAAAGAAACTTGCACAGATTCACCATTTACTGTCCCATAAACAGGTTTTGCTAAATACAAACAAATTGCTGGATCTGCAGATCCTCCCTCTCCAGAATGTTTTCCTTTGGCTTGCATAATATACGTACCATCATTATTAGTACCAGATGTGTCACCCACTTCAAGAATTCTTAGAGTACCTTTAAACTCTGCATAACTACCAACACCTGTTGTTTGAGATCTATCTAACGAACGCTCCATTCTTGGTTGCAAACCGTTATTATCTATATGATTTGACTCAGTACTAATGTCGTAAACTCCCCAAGTTTTGCTATTAAATTGAATTTCTTCATAATCTGCATAACATGTTCTATCATCTATTGTTCCTACATTTACTGGGTTAGCTAAATCAGATGAAGTTTTTGAAACATTGGATGCCCCAGGTGTACAATTTATTGCACTAGATTTTGCTGCGATTGCTGTTATTTTTTTTTTATCAAAAATTTCTTGTGCCTGTATTAACACAGTTGTTAAAAACAACATAAACACGAATAGCTTTTTTATATTTTCTTTTTTTTTCATTTTCAAATAAAATAATCAGCAGTTTTATGGAATACTTTAAAAAGAAACACCAATTCATTGTACAATAAATTGGTGTTTCTCAAAAATTTAAAAACTCTATTTAAAAACCAGTACCTGGTGCTTCAGGGCTTTGAGCCTGAGCTTTCTGTGGATTTAATATCATATATGTACCTAATGCAGTTAATGCTGCGTATTTACCGTAATTTCCTATTTTTTTAATAGCATCTTTACGTGTTATTTCTTGGTCTTTATTTTGTGTATTTTCTATATTTTGTTTCATGATGTCTTGTTTTTAATATTACTATATGGTTAGATTATTCTAAAACTATCTTTTTGTTTAACTTTCCTGTTTCAGTTTCTAATTGTACAATATAAACACCTTTAGATAATTTAGGTAAACGAAGTTCTTTAACCCCTGTAGTATTAAAATTTGAGTTCATAACTTGTTTTCCTAAGACATTAAATAATTTTAAACTTGATTTTCCTGATTTTAAACCAGCAATTCTTAAAGTAGCATTGTTTGTTTTATAAATACTAATACTGTTTAAAAATGCTGCATCAACACTTAAAGCAGATTTTGCAGCAGTATGTATGAAGAAACGACCTATAGTAGATTTTTCTGAAACAGTTGTAGTGTATGCTGCATTTGCTTCATCTAATCTTGTAAATGTATTGTTTAATCTGTCTTCTAAAAACACTTTATAACCAGTAGGCACATTTAATGCTTCTGCTGAAAATGTAATTTCTGTATTTTCTACAGCAGTTACACCTACAGGAACAATCATATCTTCGTAATTAGTATTTGGTAAAGATTGTATTGCTAATTTTTTAGCAGAACCACCTTCTACCAATCCTGTATATACTTCTAAATCTGATGCATAACCACCAAACATAGAACTATCGTATCCATTATCAAAATCAATAGATGTATTATCTATATATCTAATTGATGTACTTGTATTTTTCTTTCCATTTGCAACAGATAAATTTACTTCAAATCTATTACTAGACGACTTTAAAAATGCATCCGTTTCATCATGAGATTCCATAGCTTTTGTAAAGTTAAAAGCTGATGCTGAACTCGCTTTTACAAAAAACCCTTGCAAAGGAGCTATACGAAAAGAAGCGTCAGTTCTATTTTTTGTTATCCATGCATCATTATCACCATCCCATAACCAAATGGTATCTTCAGTTAAAATATTTGATCCAAGTGAACCATTTACTCTTAAAATATTATTAGTTCCATCTGCTGCATCATTTGCATGCAAATAAGAAATATATGGGTTTCCTAATAAATTAAACCCATTACCTCCAGTAGATAAAGTATAAGATACAGAACCATTATGCTGAACTCCTTGCATTACATAATCATCTTTTGCATCTGCAGCACTAACACTAATAGAATATCCTTGTGCTGTACCAAATTTTGGGCCAGAACCTAAAGGTTCTGCGTTTGTATAGTATGTGTATTTTGAACCACTAGCCAAAGCATCATCATAAGAAGCTAAAGACAAAACAGTACCATTGTCACGAAGTTGGGTAAACGCATGCTCAGTTGTATGATCTACTCTTGGATTTAAAAAAGGATTTCCTATTAGATGCCATTTACTATCAGTTAATCTTTTTCTAACTACTGTTTTTTTACCAGCAGTATATGTTCCACTAAAAATCATAGTACCTGTTTTAGTACCCGCAAATTGACCATATATGTATATTGCATCATTAGATCTTGTTAATGATACATTTCCTGAAACAGTTAATGACGCATTTTCTCTTATAATTAATTGAGCTGGATTTCCACCACATGTTACTGAAGCAGCTAATGCTCTTGGATACGTCATATCATCATTCATATCCCTAGGAATTGTAATTGCATGATTGATAACAACTGCATCCAATGCACTTGGAAGTGTATTAGTACCCCCATTAGTATCAGGATCTGTAATTGTCCATTTAGTTGCATCATCCCAATCACCCGTTCCATTTGAAGTAAATACTCTTTGCGCAGAAATATTTACTGCTACAAAAAAGCAAATTGTAAGTAAAATTTTTTTCATAATATTTGATTTTAAGTTGTTATTTACCACAATTTTAACAGATTCTGTAAATAAACCTATCCTGCACCTACCTGTTATCTGTATTATATTACCTAAAACCTATGTAAAATTATCATTTTACAAAAAAAAATATGCTTTGTAGAATTAAAGAAGTTACACAAAAAGAATTATAACTTTTGGGTATTTTTTATTAAGATTAACCAATCTTTATCTAATTCTGAAGGAGGATTTCCAAGACTTACAAAACCATTGGCTTTAATTTTCGTGATACTTCCATTTTGGAGCGCATCACTTTTTCTTGGGTTATACCATTGAATGGAATATTCTTGATTTGAGTTTCCTAAATTAAGTTTTACCTGATTGACATTTGTTTCTGCATAAATGGCATACACTTCACCTTCTTTAGCCAAACAGTAGGAAGTTGTATCTTCTACTAACTTATTATTAGGTTCCATTTTCCAAAAAGGAATTTTATCAAAAAAGGCAAGTGCAATTTTGTTCTGTTTCCAAAATAAATCTCTGCTTCTAAAATCTTGACAGGTTACATCTGAATTAGGGCTTGCATATCCAAAATACCATTCTACACCATAACCACCTGCAAATAAAGTTCCATACATGGCTCTAGCTCTTGCATAATTATGCTCAGCATCTTCATTATCTGGTAACAAAGCAATTTTTGCCTTTCCTGGTTCGTCTACAGCAATTGCCCATTTTCTGCCAGTGGCATTCGATTTTTCTCGCCATTTTAACACTCTTTGATAGACATCATTAAAATTTGGATGGCTTAATTGTAAGGAAGCCCCTGTTAAAGGGGATTGATTACCAATTAAACTGTCATATCTATGATCTTTGTTAGGATAGGTATGAATTACCAAATGACTTTTATACCCATCTAATTTTGTCACATAATTAGCAGCTTTTACAACCTCTGGAATGGGTTGATTGTTTTCCTCACCTAAATTCCAATTCATAGACAAATGATGCCCAAATCTGGCTATTAATTCTCTGTAATACAATTTACTTTCTGTACCAAAAACACCTTTATCCATTAAATGGTCGGTTTCTGTTTCGTGGGTTTTAAAGTGCAAAAACATTCCTTTTGTTTCTGCATATTCAAAAATACGTTCCCATTGATCTAGTTTAGAAACATCAAATCTGGTTTTGTGAAAATGGGTTTCCCAAGCTTCTTTATTTTTCTTTTTACTTGCATATGTTTCGTACTCTACAATTGATGATTTTAATAGATGTGGAAACACATTTCTATCATCACCATCTACATTAAAGGTTAAAAATGAAAAAACATTTAAGCCTTCATTTGATAGATAATTGATAGCCCCTAACAAATTTTGACCTTTGTTTTTTTGCCATACAAAAGGCACTGCAGTTGCATCGAAATCTTTGGCATGTGGTTGCCACTTTTTTTGAAAACCTAAAGCATTCGTAGACACATCAAAGTCTGAATATGCTAATAAATTTTCTGGTGCATCTACACCTAATTTGATAAAATATTTTTGCGTTTCTGCGAACTTTAAATACGATTCACCCACATATTGTAGCTTTCCTTTTGCTCTATTATCAATTCCTGTTTTATCTGTAGTTGAAATTTGAAATGCACCTGTTTGACCATCCATAAAACCTGCACTTATAGCATATTCTACATCATCAGCCACAGCAATATTTTTTCCTTTTTTAAAGGATGTAGAAAATGTCCATTCTCCTGTTTTATTGGGTGCAAAACGAACTTGCCACACATTACCTGCATTGCTGCTCGTTTCGGCAGCATTGCCATCAGCAGCAAAAAAGCCTGGAATTGTAAATTGTTCTTTTCCGTTTTTAAAAGTAACGTCTAAGCGATAATTCAAAAATGGATTATTTTCTGCTAACTCACTCGTTTTTGGACCTTCAAAATTTAAAGTAATTCTATGCCATTTTTTTAATTCACCATCAATTTTTACTTCTTTCTGTTGCTTACAGGCTATTAAGAAAATAAAACATAAGAGAAAAAACAAGCGTTTAAATTGAAGGTACATAGTTTTATGTTTTTTTAATTGATGTATCTATTTTAAAAGTATTTTTTTTATAAGCGTACTTTTATTTGATGCATATAATCTCAGAAAATAGATTCCTCTATTATATTTTGAAAAATCTAGTTGATTTTTAACAACTGTCCCTTTTTCTATAACTCTGCCTTGGATATTAATTAACTGATAATCTAAATCTTGAATTATTGTATTCAGCTTAAAAATACCAGTACTTGGGTTTGGATAAATACTGATATCATTAATATTAAAACTGTTCGTATTTAAAGCTGAGTTTGAGAAAATTTCTATTTTATCTGGCTCACTAGATAAGGAGCGTTTTTGAATAAGTTTAATCCTATTTTCTCCTTTTTTTAAGCTAATATTTTCGATTCTATTTTCTCCATAAATATTCCAATCACCAGTTTTAATGACTAGAAAATCCTCTTTTACTTCTTCATTTATTTCAACATCCATCACAGAATCATCTCTATTTCTAACAGCAACAAATAAAACAATATCATAGTTACCTGCTTGAGGTATAT
The DNA here is from genome assembly GCA_965367085.1 of uncultured Polaribacter sp. Taxonomy (GTDB): domain Bacteria; phylum Bacteroidota; class Bacteroidia; order Flavobacteriales; family Flavobacteriaceae; genus Polaribacter. The sequence continues at coordinate 49,127 of CBDUHF010000015.1, read as the reverse complement.
CAAACTTATATTCTAAAAATTGATTCGTAGCAAAAGCATCTATATATTTTCCTTCTGAAGCTGCTTCATTTGTACCAATATTGATATCATTGGAAGCTGTAGTAAAATTTTCCGCCTCTATAACAACAACAGGTTTTCCATCTTCTTCAACAGTTGTTTCAGACAAATTAAATTCCTGAAAATATAATGGGCGACTATCACCAACACCTACTGTGTTATTACCAGTATCTTCCATCAAATACACATACAGTTTATCATTTTCCACAAAGGCATCAAAATGGTCAAAAGGTGTGCTTTCTTGACCTGTGTAAATGACTTCCCAATTATTTTCACCTTCTAAAGTGGTTTTAATGTTTACTTTTCCGCTTAAAAGCTCTACCATAAAAACATGATTTTTGTAGCTATATACTTCTCCTCTCGTTTGTGGATTTGGAATTAAACCTCCTGCATTTTTAGAAAAGTTAGCTTCATTGGCTTTTTTATAATAATGAACACTTATATTATCAACGCGCTGTACAAAATGAATCGCTCCACTTTCTGTAACTGTCCAAGCTGGGTCTGAAGACGATCTAGGGTTTGTTGCTGTACCAAAATCATCTCCAGGTTGTGCAATTTGCACAGGGTCTTTTGTAGGATCTATGTTATTTTTTATTGGTAATGAAATTGGGTTATCATTTACATCAAACCATTGACTTGATTGATTTTTAGGAATTTCATTAGTGTAGGCATAATACAAACCACTATTTAACATGTAACCATTACTTGTGCTTGTGGTATTGTTTGTAGAATATCTAATAGAAAAACCAGCATAAAATTTACCATTTAAAAAACGTTCACCTCCATACATATTATTTGTATTAGGCAAAGTCAAAGTGCCTTCGTGAAATAACCAATTGTTAGACCAAGAAGTGCCATCATAATGTGCTAATAAAATATCTCCATTTCCTGAACCTCCTTTTCTATATCTTGCTATTAAACTACCATTATCTGCTCTATGAATCATAGGATAGGTCATACGCTCGTAATTTTGACCAGATTTTAAAAAATTACGTTTTGTATTAAAAATATCTATCGTAAACTCTTCATCAGAAACAAAAGCCATTTCTTTTTTTGAAACTGAATAATTGAAAAAATCGTTAGGCAAACTTGCTTTAGTATAGGCGTGCATATCATAAATTATATGAATTGTATTGTCTATGGTGCTAATTCCAATAGCTGCAGTATTATGAGAATCTCCTCTAATACCAGTTCCTTTTAAAATTTCTCCTGATTGACCAACGTGTTTGTGAGGAAATTCTATAGTTACCCATGGTGAATCTGCTACATTTAAGTTTTTTCGAGACAACATTAAGTTACGATTGTCCATACCTCCTTTATACCAAGTTAAAAATGCGTAACCATTAACAACATCCAAACAATCTCCATGAGGTGATATTCTTTGACCAAATCTATAGTTAACATCTTTGGTACCTGCAAAAAACAAACCTCCTTCACCTTCTTTAGAGACTTTTGTTGTACTATTTATGGTTACTGATAATTTGGATTGTGCATTAATTGAACCTAAGAAACCAATTGTTATTATTACTAAAATTATTTTTTTCATGATGAGAAGATTTTAATATGTGAAATTTAGCACTGGTTTTTTTATCTTTTTTTATTATGAAACAACAAAAGGTAGTTAGAAACTACCTTTTGTTTGAGTGATTATATTTTTATCAAATTATAATAGTAGTTATAAATTAAAAAGAATTAATCTTTAACTGAATTGTATGTTTCCCTGGCGTTAATCTGATAGATTCAAATGCAGAAGGTACTGTTTTTCCGTTATGGATTAACTCTTTACCTTCTGATTCATTTAATGAAAACTCTGCAACCATATTTCCTGGTATTTCAATTTCATAGGTTTGTAATCTTGGTCCATTATGTATGTAACTAGCCTTTATGGTTCCTCTAACTGTTGGTACTTCTATTGCACTATTTTTTAACTTACTCATTTGAGGCTTTATACTAACCACTCCAAATCCAGGAGTTTTTGGTTTTATTCCCCACAAACCTCTAGGAATTACATTGGCTGGAGCGGCTCCCCAAGCGTGATTCCAATCTAAGTTAATTTTGTATTCATAATCCCAAGCTTCTAAAGTAATGGTAGAACCTTCACGAATCATGTTATACCAACTTCTTTTTGCTTTACTTGCTAATAATTTTAAAGCATAATCTTCTTCGCCTGCATTGTATAAACCATCCATTAAAAACTGAGCTCCATAAACGCTACAAGCCATTCCTCTAGATTTTACAAAATCTATTACCGTTTTTTGGTGCTCTTCTGGAACCAAACCAAAAGCCAAAGGCATCATATTTGCATGTAAAGAGGCATGATCTGTACCAATTCCATCAACATAAATTCCACGATTTTTATCGAACATTTGTTCGTTAACCGCTTTTTTAGCTTTGACTGCTCTATATTGGAAATCTAATGCTTCTTGTGTTTTTCCTAAGATTTTAGCAAACTCAGCCATAATCTTCATGTTTTCATAAAAGAATGCGTTGATAACTGTACTGTATGGTTTAAACACAAAACCATCTCTTTCTCCTTTTGTTTTACTTCCGTAGAAATTTTTAGAAGGCCAGTCTACAATATCAGTTAACGGTTTTTTATACCCATCAGGGAAACCTAACTTTTTCATAAATGCAGCATCTACTTTTGTAGAAGTGATTAATCCATCTTCGTTAGATAATTCATACAAAGATTTATGTTTTAAAGCTTCATAATAACGCTCTATCAATTCCGTATTTCCTGTATACATATAATCTGCATAGATTAATAAAGGAACATGTTGTTGCCATTCTGTTGGCCACGTAGGATTTTTCATAAAATACTCAATGGTTCTTCTTGCCATTGCATATTCTCTGTCTGTTGTATAATGACTTAATTGATTTAAATACGCATCTGCTTCATAAGGAATTCGTTCTCTATCTCCATCTACATACAAACCATTAAAAGTGGTTGCTTTGATTGAGTATTTAGATAAATCCCAAACTTGATTTAAAATATCATTATCACTTTTAAAGCTACTTGCATTTTCATCCCAATAGGTATGGAAAGCTAATTGTGTAAAATTGTCTACTGAAAGTGTTTCTTGAGCTCCTTCTATTTCTGCATATCTAAAAGGTACTAAAGGTGGAAATCCTTTTGGTAAAGGCACTGCTTTGTTTGCTCTAGTATTACGTTCATCTTGCTGAACTTTAATTTGATACTGAGTTTGACCCGGTTTTACATCTACCTTTATTTCTTGGTAACGAATGCTACTTTTCTTTGGTACAACTCTTCTTACATTTCCTTTATCATCTACCATTTCTCCAACTCTAACAGTTAGCGTATGAGGAGTTTTCGCGTTGTATGTAAAATCCATAGTTGCGAAAGCCGCTTTTCCAAAATCGATAAAATAGAAATTGTTTCTTTTTTCGAATTTTACAGGTTTAACTTTTGTTGTAATGAATTTATTTTCTGTAGAAATAATATAGCTATCACTTTTACCTGTTGTAAATTTTTGAGCTTCTGCATAATCTACCAATCTGTTTGCATCATCCCAAATTCTAACTTTCCAGAAATAGGTTTTGCCAATTTCTAGTTCAGTTCCTTGGTACTCAACATCTGTAGATTTAGAAGATGCTACTCTTCCACTATCCCAAACATCACCATTGTTAGCATCTATAATAGCTTTACTTGATGCTACTAAAATTTGATACGCTCCTTGGTATTTTGCTCCTAAAGGCACTGTCCAACCAAATTCTGGTTTTAAATCGAAAACTTTAACTTCAGAACCTGGTTCTCTAATAAGTTCTACTGTTAAATCTGATGGAGCTGCTCTAAAGTGATTGCTGTTCTTTTTGATTAACTCATCTGTTTTAGCTCTTAAATTTGCTAAAATTTTTCTGTATTTTCTTTTACTTACAAGGTTTTTAATTTCTTGAGGATCTTTCTTTAAATTATAAAGTTCTTCAATGGTTTTGTCATTTACATATCTAAAATATTTCCATTCTTTGGTTCTTACACCTTCACTTGGTGGAATTTCACTAAAATCCCAAATATGCTCTATTAAAACAGTGTCTCTTGCAATTGTATTTGTTTCTTTTTTAACTATTGGCATTAAACTTTTTCCTTGCCAAGATTTTGGAGCTTCAACTCCTGCTAAATCAGCAATTGTTTGCGTAACATCAATATTTAAAACCATTTCATCTACATCTTGATGACTATTTAATCTTGGATCAAAAACAATTAATGGTACTCTAATTGAGTTGTCATACATTAACCATTTTCCTGCCATTTGACGTTCTCCTAAAAAGTAACCATTGTCACCCATAACAATGATGACCGTGTTTTTATCTTGTCCTTTTTCTTTAAGTTTTGCTCTAATTTTTTTGATTTCTAAATCCACACCAGAAATCATTCTATAATATCCTTTTAAACTGTGCTGGTATTTTTCTGGAGTATCATATCTCCATGTCCAACGCAATCTATTAAATCCATCTCTAACAATTTTTGGTTGTGACAAGAAGTATTTATCATCGGCTAATTCTGGCTCTGGAATTGAAGTATCTTCTAACATAGCATCCATTTGCTCTTGCCAAAAATATTGTTTTGGAGCACGATCATGTGCATGAGGCGCACTAAAGCTTAATGACAAACAAAATGGTTGTTTATTGTCTGCATTTTTATCAATAAAATCTAAAGCTTGTTGACCTGTGTATCTTGTTAAGTGAACTGTATCTTTATCTATTGTTTTGTAGTAATATCCTCTTCTGTCTTTGTACCTGTTATTTCTGTCATAAGATTCGTACTCATTAAATTGCTTATCTAAATCATTATATCTTGTTCCATATTTACCAAAGAAACCTGTATAATACCCATTGTCTTTTAGTAATCTTGGATAAGATTCATCCATATACTCATCTCTAACATTACCTGTTTGAAAGTTGAAATTATGAGCTCTTTCGTAAAGACCTGTAAGCAAACTTGTTCTACTTGCAGCACAAATTGGAGTAGTAACAATTGCGGTTTTAAAGTAGGTTCCAGATTTTGCCAAATTATCCATTTCTGGAGTTTGAACAAATTTATTACCTACATAACCTATGGCATCAAAACGCTGGTCATCTGTTAAAATAAAGATGATATTTGGTTTTTCTGGATTTGATTTTTTCTGAGCATTTACTGTATTTAAACTGTAAAATGAACAAATTAGGGCTAATAAAAAACTATTTTTAAACATAGATTATTCTCTTAAATAATAAAAAAAATGAATTTTGATTCTAATAAAATATTAATAACGATAAATGTAGAATTAAAAGTAAGAAATTGTATCCTGTCCTGTCCTGAAAATAATTGATGTTTACAATTTTTATTGTAATTAAAAACTTTTTATAAAAACATTAATAGGTAACAAAAGTTTTGGATGAATTTTTTAAAAACAATGCAAGTATAAACAAAAACCCCTTCATTATTTATGAAGGGGTTTTGTTTATAAAATTAATTTTAATTTATTTTTTTTCTAATAAATTCTTCAAATTTAACATCTCTGTTTCTTATTACTAAAGTATCTTTTACTGTATGTATCAAATCAAGTGTTGATGTTACAGTTTCAGAACCAAATCTTCTTGTAGAAACATTAACTTCCTTGTCTTGATATTCGTATTCTAAATAAATAACGTCACGATTTTCTCCACCCCATTCATCTCCATCTTCTAAAAAACGACCTGTTCCAGTTACAATAAAAGGACTATTTACATCAGAATTTGTTATTGTAATTTCTTCATTATCATTGAATACTAATTGTAAAGAAAGAACAGTATTACTTACAATACCTGGTCTATTAACACTATTGGTATAAATTCCTTTATTTTTTCCTGATGTTGTTACTTTAGTAGGATCATCCTGAACAACATTTGCTGCTCTATAAACTGTAGATCCATTAATATTTTCTATATCACCTGATTCTACAATAGCTCCTGTTGAAGTTTTTGTTACAACCGTTTGAGATGTACCTACAACTTTATCCTCTCCACGACGTAAGTAAATACCCTCGTATTTATTTATAAATTTAATCCCGAAAAGAGTATAGTCTTTAGGTAAGCTACTCCAATCTTCGTCTCTTATCCTTATAGGATTATCTACAACTGAAACTCCAGTTAAAAGAGAATCTAAACCACTATAATCTGTAATTTTTAAAGGAATAACATAATGTGTTTCCCCGAATTCAGCAAATGAAAGAGGATCATCAAAAAATGCATCATTAAGTTGTACTGGAATACGTCCTTTTGTAGAACCCGCTGGAATTGTTACTGGACTTTCTTGCTCTATAGTGTAATAAGAAGATGGCAATACCTTCACATTAACAGTATCTACTCCTAAAGCAGCAGCATCTATCAATTCAGGAGCAAGCTCAAAACCAACTTTCTTATCTTTAGTATTTTCATAAACTCCAGACATAATAACTCCTATTTCAAATCTACCAAGATTGTCGTTATCATTATTACCTAAATCGTATTTTCCTTGAATCAAAGTTCTTATAGGTGTTTGAAATGGAAAATATACTGAAGTTGAGCCATAATCAGGAAATGAATTTTCCTGATTTTCACAAGACATCAATGTAATTGCAAAAACGAATATTATTATTTGTTTTATTTTCATTTTTAATATTTTTTATTTTTTTAATTCAAAACTGATTACCAGCCATTATTTTGCTCTAATTCAGAAAATTTTACAATCTCTGAATTTGGAATAGGCATATAAATAGCAAAAGGTTTATAAATTCTATTTTCAACAGATGGCAATTCATTATAACTAGTACCATCAAAAAAGTAACCTTTAGCAGTTTCATTTAGAGATGCTCCCCAACGTCTAAGATCCCAGAATCTATGTCCTTCAAAACTTAGTTCAATACGTCGTTCATTTCTAATTAATTCTCTCATAGCTTCTTTTGTATTAATAGACCCTAAATAATTATCTGGTTGTGAAATATCAGCTCTTATACGAATTTGAGAGATTACATCTCGTGCTGAGATTCCATTAACTTGATGATCTGGACCACCAATTTCATTAGCTGCTTCTGCCAAAATTAAAAATAATTCTGTATATCTAAAGTATACATTCGCATGAACCTTACCTGATGTAGTTCCATCACTATTAATTCTAACTTCTGGTTGCAACAATTTTTTAAGGTAATATCCAGTTTTTGTAGAAAATTGAGGAATAGAATCTACTCTATTTATTCCTCCACCAAAACCAGTATTTATAACTCCACCTCCAAATGAAGATCCATTTAAAACTACATACTTTTCTAATCTAGGATCTCTATCCTTATAAGGATCTTGAGGATTATAAGAAGCAGATTGAGTTATTGGAGTTCCATCTTCCATTGGAAAAGCATCTACAAAATTCTGAGTTGGATTTATTTCCCCTTTTCCATTTACAGAAGGTGGGAACATTCTTTTTTCAATAGTGGCATTATTACCTCCTATAGAGCTACGCCATAACATCTCACTACTTTTTACATTGTCATCTGAGGTATAAAATTCAATACCATTTGGGTTTAAACCTCCAACACCTCCAATTGTGTTTATAATATCTGCTGCATTTTCTGCTGCTATATTATAATAGTTTCCTTGACCATTTAAAAATGAAGGACTTGCTGCAAAAAGTGCTACTCTTGTTTTTAATGCTTTAACAATTCTACCTGATATTCTTAAATTGTATAGTGATCCATTTACTCTTCTATAAATATTAACATCTATACCATCATATTTAGAATCTATATTACCTGCGTTGTCAGTATAATCTGTTGGTAGTAATTCTAAAGCTTCATCAAAGTCTTGTAAAATAGCTTGAACAGTTGCTTCAAATGACAAACGAGGAACATTAAAATTACCATCAGATTCTATAAATTCTGTGAAGTAAGGAATTCCTAACAACTCGCCAGAAGAACTTTTTCCTGCATGTGCTTGCAGCACATAAAAATGATGCAATGCTCTAAGTGCCAAGGCTTCTCCTTTCATACGATCACTAAACAACTTGTTTGCTACTTCGTCTCTACTCCAAACTATTTCACCTGCATCAACAATTTGTAAAAATTTGTTCATCCAAAACACTTTCTCATAATTATTCCATCTTGAGGCTGGATTAAATTGAGCATTTAATTCACCAAGTGCAATTCTTTTGTAATTATTATCTAATTGATTATTTACAGCATCATCAGTAGCTGCTTCAGAAAAGGAATACTGATTTACTAAACCTATATATCCATTCAATAATAATCCTTCTGCTCTTGCTGGAAAAACACTAATTTCATCAAAATCTAACCTGTTTTCATCAATTGGCTCAAAGGTTTCACAGCCAATCATGCCAGCAAAAACCAACACAATAAATATATTTTTTATCAAATTTTTCATTTTGTTTATCTAATTTTAAAATTGAATTAAAATGATGCTCTTAAACCAAAAGTGATAGATCTAGTTAAAGGACTAGTACCAATTCTTAATTGGCGTATATCTTTATCTTTTGATATCTCAAATAAATTAGTTCCTGAAACATTTATACTTAAATCTTCAATATCTAGTTTTTCAAGCAAAGTGTCGTCAAATTCGTATGTTAACTGAGCACGATTAATGCTAAAGTAACTAGTATTATACATCCAAAATGTAGATGTTCTAAAATTGTTTTGATTTTCACTAGCTGATAATCTTGGAAAAGTTGCTGTATTGGCAGTTGCTGGCGTCCAACGTCCTAAAACAACTTCAGAGTACTTATCACTACCATTAACACCATAGTAATTATTAAAACCACTACTTAACTTACTAGCATCCCCACCTGTTTGTCCTGTACCAAGAATAAATAAATTAAATGCTTTGTATTTTAAGTTTAGGTTTACACCATAAGATAAAGGACTACTAGATTGACCGATTGCTCTTCTGTCATCGTTATCTATAATATTATCCCCATTTTGATCCTCATATTTAATATCTCCTGGTTGTACTGAACCAAAATTAGGAACAGGTAAACCAGCATTTAAGTTACCACTTGTATCAAAATCTGCTTCAGCATAAAAACCTTGATCAACTAAACCAAAAATTGTAGAAATCTCTCTTCCTTGTGTTTGTAAATAATCTTCAGTAAATACCTCAGATCTAATAACTCTTTCAGTTTGACTATATAGTACGTTTGCACCAACAGTTACAGAAAAATCATTATAGGTTTTATTAAAATTCATACCCAATTCAAAACCAGTATATAAATTTTTATTAAAATTATCATAAGGTCTAAAAGAATTATAATAAGAAGGATATTGGTCTGCCAAGAAAGTAATTTGCTTATCTAATTCTGTTTTAAAATAATTAGCTTCTAACCAAAGCGAATTCATTAAATACGCTTCTACACCTATATTTAAGTCTATACGGTCTTCATAACCTAAGTTTTGGTTTGCTCCTTGTGAAAGGTTTTGTCTACGGTTAGAACTTAACCCATCTGCCCAATTAAAATTATTTCCTTGAGAATAATTTTCATCGTATAAGTAATAACCATCAATTCCAACATCTGACTTAATAACCCCACCAGAAGCCTTAATTTTTAAATAATTTACAAAATCATTATCTTTTAGAAATGATTCTTCACTTAATACATAAGCTAAACCAACAGTTGGCGATAAACCACCTCTGTTTCCTTCAGGTAATTTTATTGAATGTACATAAGCTCCACTGAAATCTACATAAACTTTTTTCTTATAATCATAGGACATTTGAAATCCAAAGTGTGAGTCTTTATCTGTTTGAATAACATTGTTACTATTTTGCGAATTATAATACGCCAATAAAGTAGTATTTAAAGAGTGATTTTTTGCAATAGTTTTTTGATAATTTACCAAACCATAAAAACCAAACCTAGATACAAATCCATTCGTACTCACATTTTCTGTTAAATCTTTTAAGTCCTCTCCATATATAGTAGGGTTTAATGGGTCCAGTCCAAAACTAGTAATTTTATCTCCTGTCCAATCTGGTGCATAAGTTTTAAATTGATTCTCTATTGTTAAATCATATGAGTCATAAAAATCAAAACTTAAATACGTTTTTGCGGATAAGCCTTTGGTAATTTTATCTAAATTAAAATTAATTGAATTATTAAATTGTGTAGATCTAAAAACTCTATCTCTATATCCACCAGCAATAGCCAACGCAATTGGTGCATCATTTTGCAAAGTAGTAGATGTTCCTAAAATATTTCCATTAAACTGACGTGCTGTAAGTAATTGACCAGCAACTGTTGGATCGCTAGTATCTATAGAACTAACAGGTAAAAATGGTGAATATGCATTAGGTTTTAATGTAGTAGCTACATTTAACAAATCGGCTCTAGAACTTTTTGTAGTGCTTATAATTGCAATACCATCAAGACTACTAGTAATCCAATCATTAATTTTAAAATCTATATTACCTCTTACATTAAAACGATTAGTTCCTGCATTAATATCTTCATTAACATCAACCCATGCACTATTACGATTCCATCCTGCATTTATATAATATTGGTTCTTTTCATTTCCTCCAGAAAACTCTGTAATAATACTTGTTGAATGAGTAAAAGGTTGTACAAATTCATTTGAATACAAATCTACATCTGGATATCTAAATTTATTTGTACCACTTCTAGTATTTAGAATAAGTGAATTTGAAAACCTTCTACCATCATTTGCCACTGCACCATCGTTATCTAGAGCTTCATTAAAGAGTTGCATATAAGCCGCAGAACTCAAATAATTAGGTAAAGCAATAGGAGTATTAAAGCCTGAACGAACATTTAATTTTACCTCTTTTCTATTAATTTTACCTCTTTTTGTATTAATTACAATAACACCATTTCTTGCTTGACTACCATATAATGCAACTGCATTAGCGTCTTTAAGTACTGTAATCTGATCAACCTCTTCCATGTTAAGGATATTAGGATCACGACCAATTACACCATCTATTACAAAAATAGCACTTCCTATTCCTCTAATATTATCAGAACCTCTTACTCCCAACATTAAACCGTTAATATAATTTCTAACCCATTGTGTATTGTCATAAGTTAAACGATCTTTTGTATTTATTGATGAGAAAGCTCCTACAAAATTCCTTCTATTTTTAGTGGTAACTCCCATCTTAATCTCATCTTCTTTTGAAGCAAGAAATTGAGTTTTTTCTAAGACAATGTTGCCTGTTAAGTCTTCAAAATTAACTAATTTAGTTACATAACCACTTTTTTCTAAAACAAGAGATTCATCATCAGTTGATAGAATTTCAAATGTTCCATTAACTCTCGAAGAGACTTTGTCTCCATTAGCTGCATAAATACTAACGTTACTTATAGGGTTACCTTGTTGATCAACCACGGTTGCTTTTACTTTTAAACCTTTTGTTTGAGCTAATGTAATATTACAAAAGCAAAACATTAAGTATATTAGCGTAAACAGCTTATATATTTTATTTATCTTCATTTTTTTCTTTATATTAATTAAAACGAATTTAGTAGAAGGCTACCATCCTGGATTTTGAGGGAACCCCTCGTAAATTTGTGTTTGTTTAGTCTCAAATGGTAACCAATAATGCTTAGGGTATTCACAAACTCTCATAATAATTTCTTCTGGCACATACCCACCAACAGTACGATGATTTTCTGGAAAATTTAATTGAGTTTTTTGTCTATACTTTTCCAAATGTGCTACTCCCCAACGACGAATATCTACCCATCTATGTCCTTCGTAACTTAATTCTACCGCTCTTTCTCTTCTAAGTTCATCCATAAATTTGTTATTATCTGCAACAATAGCAGGGTCAACATTTGGAATGCCAGCTCTATTTCTAAATAGGTTGATAGCTGCTTCTGAAGTTAAACTATAAGATGCTGGAGCTACAGTTGCTCCTTTAGAGGCATGTAATGCCTCAGCATACATTAAGTATACATCTGTTAGTCTCATATGCAAACGCATACCAGTATATCCATTTAAAATAGGATTTGTAAGACTATTGTATCCAATGTCATTTCTAGGGTAAAATTTGGTCTGCATATACCCAGTTGTTGTTAGATTCTTGTCAGCATCATTACCAGGTCTTGCACGGTGTTTACCTTTACTTGTAACACCTTCATACCAAAGTTTAGCTGTTTTATTAACATCCGCTCCAGATTCTCCTGGGTCAACTATTTCTCCATCTAAAATATGCCATCTGTAGAAACGTGGATCTCGGTTTTCAAATGCTTTGTTTGGATTGTATCCACTATTTGGGTGCTCTGTTGATAAGCCGTTAGCCATTCCAAAATTATAATGAATATAATTATGTGTCGGAGAGATATTTTCTGTTGCTTCATTATGATAAGCATTTCTACTTACACCTGAAGCCATAAATCTACGGTTCGAAGATGCATTACCCCCAGTAGCAGCAAAAATAAATTCTGTACCTCCTGGCCATGCACTTGGAGTAGGTGATTTCCAAAAGACTTCATCATAATCTTCCCAAGATTCTAATTGATATTTACCTGATTTCAAAACTTCTGCGAAAGCATCTACGGCCATATCACAAAGTTCTGTATCATAATCATAGGTACTACCTAAAGACCCATTATTAGCCCTCATTAATGGACTTGCCGCTAAAAGCAAATTTTTACCTTGAAAAGCATAGGCTATACTTTTAGTAAGTCTGTTCTTATTATCACCTAATGTTCGTTGTCCATAAGGCTGATTATCCCAATCTAAAGGTAATAATTCTGCAGCTCTCTTATAGTCTTCATTAGCTAATAAAGCAACCTCTTTATACGTTGCCGGACGTGGTACTGTTACCTCTCCAACAAACACTTCTGTTATATAAGGAAAACGTCCCCAAAACTTCATAACCTCGTTATGAAAAAATGCTCTAAAAAAATACGCTTGCCCCAAAATAACATCTCTTTCTGCTTGTGTGGCATTTACCATTAAATCTATATTTTGAATTACAAGATTAGCTTTACGTATACCATACATACTTGCGTCCCATAATCCTGGTCTTTGCCTATTAAAAGCATTATCATTAGTAACATCGGCTTCTCTTCCACCCGAACTCGTTCCATAATCAACATTACCGTGATTACTTAAATAAGTAAAGGCATAAGATATTACACCAAAAAAATCTCCTGCATCAATTTTTCCACTTGCTTTAGAAGGTCTAATAACATGCCCATCATCACCTAAAAGATAGTCTTGAAAAGTGTGGCTTTGTGTTTCATAAGATACCACTAAAGCATACATTTCTTCCACAAAACCTTGCGTATTTTTAAAGGTTGAAAAAACCTCTTCTTCATCTAATACTGATTCTGGTGCTTGATCTAAATAGTCTTCGCACGAAAATGACAATAAGAGTCCTAATATTATTAATAATTTTATTTTATAGTTTTTCATTATTTCTTTTTTTTTAAAAATTCATATTAAAACCAAAATTAAATCTTTTTAGTGTTGGGTAATCTCCACTAGAACGTGCTTCTGATGAAGTATTAAATTCTCTATCATCTGGTAAGTTAGACCATAAGAACAAGTTATTACCATTGGCAAAAAGGGTTAACTTTTTAAGACCTAATTTTTCACACATTTTTTTTGAAACATCGTAAGATACAGAAACTGCTTTAAGTCTAGTTAAGGATGCATCTACCCAAGCATCTCTAGGGTTAGAACTAAGAAGACCATCACCAAATGCTGGTTGTGTGTCGGTATTATTTGGCGTATCTACAGTCCAATAATTTAAATCGTGTGTAAAAATTAAAGGCGAATCTTTAGTAAATGTTTGATTAGAAATTTGTCTAGTAGCATTTTGAGTTCCATACAATTGTGCTGATACATTCCAACCTTTGTAACGTGCCCCTAGAGTAGCACTCCAAGTTCTTTGCGGATTTGCTGCATACCCAAAAGGTGCATTGTCAAATTCACCATTATAAATACCATCACCATCAAAATCAATCACATCATAATATCCTATTCGTGTTTGTTGTTGTAAATTATTTCTTGGAGTTGACATATATACATCATCCCAACTAGTTATTATCTCTCCAGGAATAGCTGTTCTTGACTGACCAATTCTAAATCCTGCATTTTTTAAGTGGCTATCTCTAAATAATGGGTCATCTCTTTCTATCACTAAATCTTTTGCTTGCGTGAAATTAAAGTTCCCATAAAGGTTTAAACCATTACCAAAAGTATAATTAGATGCTAGAACTACTTCATAACCTCTTACTTCCACCTCACCTTTATTAAGATCTGGTGCTGTTTGCCCAAACCAATCTGGCACAGCACGATCAGCACCCAAAATAACAATATTACTACGATTTTCTGCAAAATAATCTATTTCACCACTTAACAAACCATTAAATAAAGAAAATTCAGTACCTATATTATATTTTTCAGCTGTTTCCCATTGAAGATCTGGATTTCCAACACTAGCTTCTCTGTAAAAAGTATAAGGCGACTGTCCAGAATTAGAAGTTGGCACCAAATATCCAGAACCACTAGACCCCCATTGACTTACATATTTCCATCTACCTGTAAAATTATCATCTCCAACTACACCATAAGAACCTCTTATTTTAAGTTTACTTAACCAATCTGCTTTTTCTAAAAAAGTTTCGTTTGAAGGCGTCCACCCTAAAGCTATAGAAGGGAATAGATCGAAACGATACCCAGGTCCAAATTTTTCAGACCCATTGTATGCACCGTTAACATCTATAAAATATCTAGAATCGTAATTATAGGTTACTCTTCCTACCCAATCTTCACGAAATCTTGGAAAAGCACTACCTTTTGCACTCTGTTGTCGTCTAAATAAAAACAAAGCTGTAAAATCATGTTTATCAGCAAAAGTTTGATTATAATTTAAAGAAAAGTCATAAACCATTCTTCTTTCTCTCTGGTTTTCTTCTACTTTTGAAGCATTTTGAGTCCATGGATTTCTAACAAAATCAAAACCATTAACTCCTTCTGGAATATCTATAATCTCCTCACCAGTAATTCTATCATAATATTTTTCGATAACACTACTATCTTCACTTAAAGTTTGAAGGCTTCTCATATTATTATCAAGCGAAAATCGTCCTTTAAAAGACAAGCCTTTGGCTATAAAATCTAATTTTTGTTTTAATATAAAATCTGAATTAACTTGAAAATTGGTAAAAGTTTGGTATCCACCATCCGATAAATTTAAAACAGAGTTTTGAAAAATATTTACACCATTTGGATCTCCATAGGCTCCATCTGGATACCTAGGATAAAAAAGAGTTGGTGGTATTTGATAGATTCCATTAGCTACATTACTAATATTACTCGGTTTTTCTCTAATACCTAAATAACCGGAAAGATTTACAGATAATTCTGTAGTACTTGTAACATTAAAATCAATATTAGTTCTATAATTAAATCTATCATATTTATACTCACCTGTATAACCTCTTCCATTATCGTATTTACCACCATCAAAAATATCACTCACGGTTTGAAAAGCCAAACTACCAAAATATTTAGCTGTTTTATTACCTCCACGAACAGATAAATTAATTCTATAATCTTGTGCAAATTCTTTTAACAACTCATCCTGCCAATTTATATTAGGATAAATATAACTCTCTTCTAAACTAGAAGGATTACGATATTTATCTAAAACAGATACAGGAGTATAATCAGACCATTTATCTAAAACAGATAACCCTCTTAAAATAGAACTATTTACCTGTCTTAAAGCATCATAAGAATCTAATTTTTCTGGCAACTGAGAAACCATTTTAATAGTAGAATTTACATTTAAAGACAACTGAGCTTTACCAGTCTGCCCTCTTTTGGTTGTAATTAAGATTACACCATTAGCCCCTTCTACACCAAAAACAGCTGTCGCTGATGCATCTTTTAGAACAGATAAGTTTTCAATATCATTCATATCTATATCTGCCATTGATCTTTTAACACCATCAACAAGAATAAGAGGACCTCCTCCACCATTCCATGAACTTAGTCCACGAATAAAGATCTTCATATTAGATTCTCCTGGAGTACCACTACCTTGTATTGCAGTAACACCAGGTAAATTACCTTGCAACGCTTCCTCAACATTTGTTATACCTGCAGACCTAACTACTAAATCAGCACCTTTTACTTGTGTAATAGCACCTACAACACTCTCTTTCTTTTGAGTACCGTAACCAACAATAACTATTTCATCTAAACTTTCTGACGCTTCTTGTAAAGTAACATTGACAATAGTCTTACCATTTACAGGGACTTCCAATCTCTTATAACCTAAATAAGAAAACACTAAAGTTTTATCACCTAATGTTAAATCAAAAGAATATTTACCATCGAAATCTGTTGAAGTTCCTCGAGTAGTACCTTTCTGTATAACACTTACTCCTGGCAAGGTAATACCATCAGCATCTTTTACAACACCAGAAACCTTATCTTGTGCCTTTAGATTAAAAGTTGTAAAGCCCAAGATTAAGAGAAAAAACATAAGCTTTATCCCAAATGATGGATTTCGTTTTTTTAATGTTTGTTTCATTTTTAAAAAATAGTTTTAAAATAAATTATTTTGATTGATTTAAATTTAAGAAAATTTTTATCTTCTTAAACTTCTATACAATTTTACGATTTAATAGATTTTTTGGTATCCTGTACTGTACTGACATATATAATATTTTAACCTATTTATATTTAATATTAATACACTTAAAAAAAGATAAAAACATTTATTAGGTTTATGTTTATCAATAAATATTACTTACAAAAATTGGAAAATTATTATAGATAAAGCAAAATAACTTCTTTTGGTGTAGCTGGAAAATTTATTACTGGAAATATTATTAATAAAGTGAAGTTTTTAAAATGATCAGAATCTATGACTTTTAACATTAGAAATCCTTTAATTCATTGGACTCTTTTAAAACTGAAAGCTAATTTTTGGAATTGATAAAGTCTTTACACCTGAAGACATGGCAGAAGTTTAGCAGAAAACACCAAAAACCATTACTACAAAAGTAACATTCTGCTAATGGTAGATTTATAATAATTAATGTAGATTTTTATATACAACTAATGATACGAATAACTCTTTTGAACAAGTTATTCTTGTCCAATACAGTGTTTCAAAGGTATTCCTTTTCAAACCTAAAAACACATTCCACTATAATAAATTGAACAGAACTTTTTGAAGTCCTATTTTTAAATAATAAGATGAATTTGAGATAAACATATTGGTTACCTTTTCCTTAAAAATTATTATATACTTTAAAACCCAAAATTATTCCAAGTATAGCCGTAAAAATTTAAATTTTTATAAATTTTAATTAACAACCTCCTTCTGGAGCTCTTTTCTTTTTCTTCTTAACTGTAATTACTTTTTTAGGAATAATTTTCTTAACTACAGTTTTTACATTTGCATTTTTTTTGGATGCTTTTATAAAAGCTGTAACATCTGTCTGATATTTCTCTACCTTACAATTATTTGTAATTAATTTATTTTGATTATAACTATTTTTAGCCTCCAATAATTTTATATTATCATATCCTAATTGATATAAAAGTAAAAAAGGCATGTTAACCTCATGAGGATTACTTCCATATAAGACTGCTGTTTTATTAGTGCTTTTTAATTCTTTAAATATGTTTAAATTATCTTCAGTTAAAATATCTGGCGTATGAATATTGATAGCGTTTGTTAAATGACCTTTATCAAATTCATAAGCACTTCTAACATCTACTAAAACCTGATCTTGATTATTAATATCGCTTAAATTTGCAAAGTAATTATCTGTAGACAATCTTTCTAAAGTACTTTTAGCCGTGTATTTATATGTATTTTTTGGCCTTTTGTAGGTAAGAAGACCAATAATTATAATCAATATAAAAAGTGTTGATGCTATTGATATATGTTTTATTTTTTCTAGTTCTTTCATAAAATGTTTCTATAAAATTTATAAAATTAGCAACCTCCTTCTGGGGCTCTCTTTTTCTTTTTAACAGTTACTATTTTTCTAGGAACTTTTTTAATTACTTTATTTGTTTTTACTTGATCTGGATAAACCACTCCAAAAAACATACTTGCAGCTTTTCTTGTTGAATATAATTCAAATGCTTCAGTAGGCATATTTTCATCTGGTTTTTCTGGATTGATAATAGTTGTAAACCACTTATTAATTCCTCCTTTTAAAACATGTAAATTTTTATATTTTAAACGACTGCAAATAGCCCAAGCTTGATCTGCATAAAAATGATCATTTGAGAAAAACACAACATCAAATTGATCTTGATTTAAATAAGATTCAAACTCTTTATTCAATAATTTATCTAATGGGATATTAATAGCATTAGGTAATGTATAATTAGCATAACTATCTTCATCCCTTACATCAATTAGAATAAACGAAGGATCTTGACTAATTAATTTATCTGAAATTTGATCTGTAGTTACATATCTTTCTAGACTTATAATATTACTAAGTAGTTGTTTAGAAGGTATTCCTTCACTTTTTTCATATTTAGGCAACACCACTAAACCACCAGCTAACAATACTAGTATAGCTGCCATTATTTTATATCTAAATGCTAAAAATTTAGCAGTTCCTTTTTTAACCATCATCAAATTGATTTAATTAATAAAATACTTTTTTTACTTTCTTTTTAACTATATCTGCTACTACAAATGCCACAACAGCTATAATTGCAAAGCCAAATATAACCCAATAAGGATTCCAACCAAAAGAATCAATTAAAGTAATGTTTCCTAAAGAATAACCGTTATAAATAGGCTCAAAAAATGTATATAGTTCAGAAAAGATAAAAACACCAATCATAATACCAAAAACATATACCCATGCATCTAATTTACCAATTGCTACAGCGCATAAACTTGTTCCTGGACAAAAGCCTCCAGTTACAAAACCAAGTCCCATAATTACCCCTCCAATTATTGCAGCCCATACAAAAGTAGGATGAACATATAATTGAGTAACATCTACGTACCCTAAATAATCCATGTAATAAATACCAATTACAGATACAGCTGCAGCTGTAAAAAACACTTTTAATACAGCAAAGTCATATCCATAAAAAACACCTGCTAATTTTCTGGAAGAAGAAAAGCCAGAAGCTTCTAAAATAAATCCGAAAGCAATACCAATTATAATAGCAACAATACTATTCCATTCAACCGGAATTACACCATTTAGAATTAATGATCCCATATTTTATATTTTTTTATTAATTAAATCCAATTTTTTCTAAAAAAGTAAGCAAACAAATATGCTGAACCAAAAATGGCTAACATTGTTATAAAACCACCTGTAGATAATACAGCCATACCACTTAATGCAGCACCACTAGTACAACCTCTAGCAATTTGAGCTCCTAACCCAAAGAGTATACCTCCTATTAATGCAAAAACAAGTCTACGTTTTCTTGTTATTTTAGGAGAATGCTGAACTCGCCAACTAATTCTTCCGCTTAAACCTCCAGAAAGGAAAGCTCCTATTAATACACCTAAAACTTCATACACCAACCAAGTATTCATTGGTGTGTCATCTCCTTTACTTAAGAACTTGCTATAATATGCATTGTTTTCTGCATGTGTTGGTGCAACCTTATCAACGATAGTTACAACACTACTTTTCATTGCTCCACTAGCTCCTAAACCTCTTCCTGTAAGAAAAAAAGTAATGAGTATTAAAACTCCTAAGAGAAATCCTCCAAAATAAGGGTTCCAGTAAGTGTGCTGATTTATTGTATTATTTTCTGGTTTCATAATTTTATTATTATTTAATAAAGAAATCTTGTTAATTGTCCTGCTTCAATCATAACAAATCTAAAAATAAGTCCTCCTAATATGACTAATAATGCAGGCACTACAACTGGCACTTTAAATCCTAAAAGTTCTATAAGTTCTAGAATACCTGGAATTATTAACCCAAGAATAACTACAAAACCAAAGAACATTAAAGTAAAATCTCCTCTTACTAATAATTGCATAGCTTCTAGTTGTACCTGAGAACCTGCATAATACCCCATAATCATGTGAGTTATTAAAGCTAGTTCAATAATTATTAATCCTAAATCTATCTTCCCAAACAGGTGTTTTTCAACTTTTGTTTTTGATAACAATATAATTGCAGCTGCACCAGTTGAAAGCCCAGAAACTAAAAATAATGGACCTAAAATAGCATTGTTCCAAAGCGGTCTTGCATTAAATGCAGATAATAAGATACCTGTATAGACTCCTAAAATTAAAGCTAAAGGAATTAATGCATAAGCTATATTTTTTCTGTTTTTTATTATGAATTTCTCGACGTTATTTAAAAACTTAAACCGTTTAAATACGTTTAGTTTTGCTTCTAATTTTGGATATACTTCTCTGTAATAACTAAAGGTCCAAAGAAAAGATAATGGTGTTGTAATTAATAACACCCATGCACCCCAAGACATTGGAGATTCAATTCTAAAAGTAGTATATAACTGCCAAGTATACATTGGATGAGTTAAATCATATACCAAAGCCAATAAACCTAAAGACAAAGCTATTGGAGGAATAATTGACGCTGTTTTTACAGCCGTTGGATATTTATTTTCTTCACCCAAAACATAAAGTAAGGCGCCAAAAAACAAAATACCTGCAGCAAGTCCTCCTAAAAATAAATAGACTGCTATTGGCCAATGCCAAATTTCTAATGAAGGATCAATATTCGGAATATTTCTTCCACTTGTAAATAATTCTTCTTGCATTATTATAACTTTTTAAATTAGGTAAAATACATGAGGGTCAGTTCCTGCTTCAGGAGCTAATGTTTTGTACTTTCTATTTTTTAATAATTGTGAAACTTCACTGTTAGAGTTATCTAAATCTCCAAAGTACATGCACTTTGTTGGACACACAGAAACACAAGCAGGAAGTTGTCCTTTTTTTAATCTATGATGACAGAATGTACATTTATCTACATAACCATCTGGATGTTGAAAACGTGCATCATAAGGACATGATTCTATACAAGCACCACAACCAATACATTCATCAGCTGTAACTAAAACAATTCCACCTTCAACAATATGACTTGCTCCAGTAGGACAACATCTAACACAAGGTGCATTTGCACAATGGTTACATCTTTCTGATTTTAATTCTAAAACAATATTAGGGTACGTTCCTTGAACAGTTTCTGTTATCCAATCTCTACAATAACCAACAGGAACATCGTTTTCTGTTTGGCATGCAACCACACAGTCACTACATCCGACACACTTTAAAGTGTCTATTACCATTGCATATCTCATATCTCAGTATTTTTATGTGGATTTTCTGTTATAATTGAAACAAAATTACCTCTAAGACCTGTACCACCCATAATTGGATCTACTACTACTTTTGAAATTAATTCTGTATCACTTGCTCCTTTTCCAAAAGCTCTCGTTAATTTTTTATTGTTATGACCAAAACCATGATACATATAAACAGAGTCCCATCTTATTCTTTCGGTAACCCTAACTTTTATAGAAAATGTTGACAGTATATCATCTTGATTTTTTAACCAAACCTCTTGACCTTTTTTAAGATCTAATATTCTTGCTACTTTAGGGTTTACCCAAAGCGTGTTTTCATCTTTTAAAGCACTTAAATTAGGGTTATTTATAGTTCTACTAAACGTATGAACTGGTGACCTTCCATAATTTAATCTATAAAAACCTTGAGGTGGTTCTGGATGTGGCGTATATTTAGGAATTGGATCAAAGCCATTTTTAGCTAATTCATGAGAATAGAATTCAATCTTTCCACTTGATGTGCCAAATTCATAATCTTGTCCTTCTTTCAAGAAAAGTGGACCTGATTTTCTTTCAAATTTTTTGACACCTATTTTTTTCATTTCCTCTAAAGAAGTTCCCATTTTATTTAGTTGCCATTCTATAACTTCCTCAAAATCGTTGTATTTAAAATAATCTCCTAATCCAAGACGTTCTCCAATTTCTTTACTAATCCACCATGCTGGTTTTGAATTATATTTTGGTTTTACAGCAGGAACTCTAACTGCGATAGAAGGCTCTCTGTTTGTAGCAGATCTAATTCCATCATATCTTTCTAAATAAGTACATTCTGGTAACACAACATCAGCATATCCTGTAATTTCCATAGGCATAGTATCTACAACTACCATAAAATCTACTGCATTGATTGCTTCAATTGTTTTCTGTTGTTCTGGTAATGTGTTTACTAGATTTGTACCTGCAATCAACCACGCTTTTATTGGGTGTTTGTTATCTTTATTTGGAATAGTTGCTTTTACTAATTCTGAAGTAATCCCCATTTCTGCAAATGGATATTGTTTCCCTAAATCATGCCACCCCCACTTTGGTTCTGGATAAGCTGGATGTGGATATTTTGGAACACTAATTTTTTCTTTAAAATAAAAACCTCCTCTATTACCCCAAGAACCTAATAACCCATTTAAAATAGCAATAGCTCTAGATCTTTGTGTATCATCTCCATACCAAGTTACGTGACGACCAGGATGTATAATTACAGAAGGTGCTGCTGTAGCCATTGCTCTTGCAGTTTTTCTAATTTCATCTGGCTTTATAGTAGTGATACCATAAGCCCATTCTGGTGTAAATTGTTTAACGTGTGCTTTTAGTTCATCAAAACCTAAAGCATATTTATCTACGTATTTTTTATTATATAAACCTTCTTCAATTAATACATGCATCCAAGAAAGCAATAAAGCTATATCTGTTGCAGGTTTTATTGCTAACCAATGTTTAGATTTACTAGCCGCTGTAGAAAATCTAGGATCTACCGTAATAATAGTTGCTCCATTATCTATAGCATCAGACATTTCTTGAACTTGGCTATTATGCATATTCTCTCCAATATGAGAACCTATAAGTACTAAGCATTTTGTATCTCTAATATCTGTAGGCTCAGGAGATCCAACCCATGAACCAAAAGTAAGTCCAAAACCTGTTTCTCTAGGACCTCTACATTGTGCATAAGCTGGTTCTGCAATTGTATCAGACCCAAAAGCTTTAAATAAATGTTCTAAATGACTTCCAGGAGAACCATGCTTTAATAACGCAATAGATTCTGCACCGTAATTTTCTTTTATAGATTTAAATTTTGAAGCAATTAAATCTAGTGCTTCTTCCCAACTAGCTTCTCTGTAAGTTTCTTCTCCGTTTATTGTTGTTCTAATTAAGGGAGTTTTTAGTCGGTCTTCATCATGATACATTCCTATACCACCAGTTCCTCTAGGACACAAACGACCATTACAATGAGAATCATCTTCATTCCCTATTATTTTTTTAATCTCATTATTTTCATTGGTATACGCCCAAGCTGCACATTTCCAAAAACATACCTCACAATAAGTAGCTGATTTTGTAAGTTTTTTTGCAATATTTTGAGCAACTATTTCATTTAAATATGAATCTTTACGAAAAAGGTTAAAAGCTGAAGTTGAAGCTGCTATTCCACCTAATCCTAATGCAGATATTTTTATAAATTTTCTTCTCGAAGTAGTCATATATATTACTTTTATACATTCACAAAAGTATATGTAAAAAATAGCTGATATTATGATAAATATCATGTAACCAGTATTTTGTATGTAACAAATGTTACATATAAATTAAATATAAAACCGTATTTAATGTTTTTAATGAGGATAATTTAAATTGTTGTAAATTTGAATATCACTATAAAACAATGAAGACCAAAAGATATTCAATAGCACCTTTTCTTATCGCCTTTTTACTTTTTTCTATACTTTTTTTTGTTAGAAACAATACCTTTTTTGAAACTGAAGGAGTGTATGAAAATAAGTATGTAAATTCTGAATTTGAAAACACAGAATCTTGTTTCCAATGCCATAAAAACACAAAAGGATATTCGAAACATCATAATCCAGAAATCATTGGTTGTACAAGTTGCCATTTAGGAAATGGTCTAACTCAAAATAAAGAAGAGTCTCATAAAAACATGGTTTTAATTCCAGGTAATTTATCTGACGCTAAAGAAACCTGCGGCACATGCCATTCTAGTGAATTACACAAAATAGAAAACTCTTTAATGACCACCAATAGTGGTATTGTAGCTGTAGATAAATTTGTTTTTGGTGAAGCTGATAGTTTAGATTATCATTACCACATAAAAGATATTAAAAACACTGCTGCAGATAAACATTTAAGAGATTTGTGTGCAAATTGCCATCTTGGAGCTCAAAAAACCACTTATGGAGCTATCAACCAATTGAGCAGAGGTGGAGGTTGCAATGCTTGTCATTTAAACTATACAAATGAAGAAAAAAATGATCTAGAAAGTTATTTAGCATCAGATAAAACAGTTTTACCTAAACTACATCCCTCTACTACAGTTTTTGTTAATGATACCCATTGTTTTGGTTGTCATAGTCGTTCTAGCAGGATTTCAACAAATTATATGGGGCTTCAAGAAACATTATTAGAAGAAAGTGAAGTTATTAATAATAAAGAGTATCAAGTTTTAGAAGACAAACGTGTATATAAATACATTGAAGAAGATGTGCATCATACCAGAGGAATGCTATGTATCGACTGCCATTCTTCACATGAAGTTATGGGTGATGGTAAAAAATATTCTCATGCTGAACAAGCTGTAAAAGTACAATGTATAGATTGTCATTTTAAAGACAAACCTAAAACAATTCCTTATGAGGCATTAGATGCTGAAAGTTTTCTTGTTTTTTCTCATAGAGATTATAATCATACCGACAAACAAATTTTAGTAGCACAAAAAGATAATCACCCTCTAGTTAACACTTATATTGATTCTATTGGTGATGCTTACCTTATTGGTAAAAAAGACGGGAAATTACATTCCTTAAAACCACAAGGAGATGTTTGTTCAAGAGATAATGCACATAAAAATGTAAGTTGTTCATCTTGTCATTCTTCTTGGACACCACGTTGTATAGGTTGCCATAATGAATTTGATAAGGAAGAAGCCAAAGGATTTGATTTGTTAGATAAGAAATATGTAAAAGGACAATGGAAGGAATATGTTGCAGAGTTTTCTTCATCACTTCCCGCAATGGGAGTTCGTGAACATAAAGGTAGCAAAACTATTGAACCTGCTATTCCTGGAATGATTATGACTATAGACCTCAACAGCTATGAAGAGAAGTCTAAAAAAGAATCACTTTTGTTTCATCGATTATACGCACCAAACTCTCCACACACAACAACAAAAGAAGTTCGTAATTGTGCATCTTGTCATTCTAATTCAGCTACTTTAGGCTATGGAAAAGGTACATTGATATATGAAGTAAAAAATAACTATGGAGAATGGATTTTCACTCCAGAATACGCGTTAAATAGTAATGATAATTTACCAGAAGATGCTTGGATTCCTTTCTTAAAAACTATTGATAAGAAAACAGTAAATTCAACAAGAACAGATTTTAGACCTTTTACTGTAAAAGAACAAAAGAGACTTCTACTTGTAGGTGCTTGCTTACAATGTCATAAAGATGATTCTGAAGTTATGAAACAAACTATTGAATTTGGGATTGATCCTATGTTGAAAAAAATTAGTAAATCTTGTGTTCTACCAAAACCATAAGGATTAATCAGTGTTTATTTTTCATCTTTTACTCCTTAAAAATTAAAAACACCTCTAAATGATTAGAGGTGTTTTTAATTTCATAAATAGTTAATTGATAATTTGTCTATTTATTAATTTTCCTTTTTTAACAACTATAGGAGAAGATAAAAGAGAAAAACTTAAATAAATTGTTTTACAATGGTAGCATTTATAAATTTTTGATTTTGGCAATAATTTAAATAAATGCCTTTTAGCTAATTTTTTACGATAGCTTGATTCGCATGAGGGACATTTGCACATAATTTGATTGTTGTTAGTTAATCTAGGTTTTTATTCCTTATTTCTTCTTCATGCAATATCCTCCTTAAAAATAAACATAAACACCAAATAATAAGTAATTTAATCCATAAAAATTTAACTAAAAAAAGGGTAAAATATATATATAATTCATGTTTTAGAGTAAAAACACGAATTATATATATTTTTTTTAAAAAAAGTAGTTTAAGAAAGCGATATAACTAGTTTAATATTATTAAAATTAAAGAAAACTTAAATAAAGTTTTATTTGTCTGTATCAATTTTTTAGAGTGATATTTTGTCTTTATATTGCAGAAAACAATATTTTTTGAAAAGAATAATAGTTTCTGTTACAAACGACTTAGCTACAGATCAAAGAGTAGAAAAAGTATGTAATTCATTATACAATAATGGTTTTGAGATCTTACTTATTGGTAGGAGATTAAAAGATAGCATTCAATTAAATAGAAAATACAAAACTAAAAGAATTCAATTATTTTTTAACAAAGGATTCTTATTTTATGCTGAATTTAATTTTCGTTTATTTTTTATTTTACTTTTTGCAAAAAAAAACATTTTACTATCTAATGATCTAGACACATTACTACCTAACTATCTTATAAGTATTATCCAAAGAAAGAAAATGGTATATGATAGCCATGAATTATTTCCTGAAATACCTGAACTGATTCATAAACCTTTTGTAAAAAAATGTTGGTCGTATTTAGAATCTTGGATCCTACCAAATCTTAAAAACTCCTATACAGTTTGCGAAAGTATTGCCGATTTTTACTCAAAAAAATACAATTCTAACTTCAACACAATTGTAAACCTTCCTAATGAAAAGAAAATACAGAAAGGAAGTTTTCCATTTCCTACTGATGGAAAAAAAATCATTTTATATCAAGGAGCAATCAATTTAGGTAGAGGTTTAGAGTTAATTATAGAAACAATGCAACATATTGATAATTGTTTATTAATAATTTTCGGAAATGGAGATATTTTTAGTGATTTAAAATTAAAAGTAACAAAAAGTAATCTTGAAAATAAAATTCATTTTCTAGGAAAAGTTACTCCAAAAGAACTACACATACTAACACCATTAGCCAACTTAGGTATAAGTATTGAAGAAGATTTAGGATTAAACTACAGATATGCTCTACCCAATAAAATATTCGATTATATTCAAGCTGAAGTGCCAATTCTAGTTTCTGATTTACCAGAAATGAAAAAAATAGTTTTAGATTATAATGTTGGTGAAATTATTAAAAACAGGGTCCCTAAAAAACTTGCTAAACAAATAACAAACTTATTAGATAAAGATTTTTCAAATGAATTGAAAAAAGCAAAAAAAGAACTAATTTGGGAAAATCAAGAAGAAAAACTGCTTGCTATATTTAATAATATTAAATAATTATTTTTTATACTGATGTGGATTTTCTCTAACACCTTTCTTAAAAACAAGTCTTAAGGTAGCTCTTATTTTATTATCTAATTGCAATACAAAGTCTTTTATTTTCTCTTTTGGTCTCCCTCTAAAAGTAGTTATATGAAAAGTATCTGATGGTAACAAAGGTTTCTCTGAGAAATAATAGTTTGAAACACAACACCTAACATTATCTTCGATTACTTTACTGACAGAATGCCAAGATTTTTGGTTAGTAGCCATAACTACTAGCCTATTAAATTTACTTTCTATAGTTGTTTGTTTTTCTTTTAAACCATTTGGCCAAACTTCTAAATTTCCTCCAAAACCAAGTTGCCAATTTGGTGAAACGTAATACAAAAGGTTTAAAACCCTCCATCTATCTCGATCTTTATCATGAGAATTATCTAAATGTGGATTTAAAAAATTACCTTGTGTCATTAACGAAATCCCACCTGCATATAAATTTTCATCAGCAGTAATATTTTTAATATTACAAATTTCAGAAACTAATTTTACAATTCTATTATCTTGAAAAGCATAAATCACTTCTTCTAAAAGCGAATTATATTTATCCATTTGATAAGCTGTGTACTTATACTCTCGAAGACTTTTTCTTTGCACTGTATCTTTTACATCTGGAAAACAATTGTAAATATTAAAAGCTAAATCTTCGGGAAGTAAATCATCTAAGTAGAAAAAACCTATTTTTTCACTAGTTTCTATAAACTGTTCTTTTAGCGATACTTTATTCTTAAGTAGATTATTGAAAATAATACTAGCAATTTCTGTTCTATTTTTCATTTCCTTTTAAATAAAGTATAAAGTTATCCAATTTTAGCTCTAAATTTGTATTTCATGAATAAAATATTGCACATTGTTTCTTTTGACATCCCATACCCACCAAATTACGGAGGAATAATAGATGTTTTTTATAAGATAAAAGAGCTATATAAATTAGATATAGAAATATACCTTCATGTATATTTATATGATAATAAAAAAGAGCAAGTTGCCTTAGAAAAATATTGTAAAAAGGTATATTATTATAAACGAAAAAACACAATTACATCGCTATTTTCTTCCCTACCTTTTAGGGTAAAAAGTAGATCGAGTAAAGAATTAATAAATAACCTTAAAGCATTAAACGCTCCAATTCTTTTTGAAGGTCTTCATACAATTTACCCGTTATTAAAATTCAATTTTAATAATTCTTTTGTAAGAACACATAACATTGAACATTCATATTCTTTTGGGCTATCTAAAAGTGAAAGAAATATATTTAAAAAAATCTTTTTCTTTATAGAAGGAAAAAAATTAAAACAATTTGAGAAATATTTAAATAGAGCCAAAGGAATTTTTACTATTTCACATTTTGAACAAGAACATTTTTCTAGTATATATGGAGAAAAATCCTTTTACATTCCTGCTTTTCATGAAGCTTACCCAATTAAAAATTTAAATGAAAAAGGAAATTTTATTTTATATCATGGAGACTTGCGTGTTTCAGATAATATTAAAGCAGCATTTTTCTTAATAGATACTTACAAAAATACTGAGTATAAATTAATAATTGCAAGTAGTGTTAAGGATAAGAATATTATTTCGGAGGTTAAAAAACACAAAAACATTTCTATAGAAGATATTCCTACTCAAAGAGAGCTAAATGAGTTAATGAATAAGGCACATATAAACACACTTATTTCATTTCAAAAAACCGGGATTAAATTAAAGCTTTTAAACACTTTATATAAAGGCAAACATATTATTGCAAACAAAGAAATAATCGAAGATACAGGTTTAGAAGATTTATGCAATTTAGCGAATACTAAAGAAGAAATTTTAACTAAAACAAAAGAGTTATTTTCAAAAGAATTCTCTGAAAATGATATAAAAAAGAGGTTAAACAAATTAAAAGAATTTAACCCTGAAGAATCTGCAAAAAAAATAGATTCTATAATTTTTAAATAGTAGTTCTTTGCTCTACTTCAAACAAATTACCACCTTCACATTTAATTGTTCTTTGCTTAAACTTTACAATTAACTGATAATCATGAGTTGCCATTAAAATCGTTTTTCCACTTTTATGAATATCATTTAAAAGTTCCATTACTTCTAATGATGTTTTAGGATCTAAATTTCCTGTTGGCTCATCTGCTAAAATTAATTCTGGATCATTTAATAAAGCTCTTGCAATTGCAACACGCTGTTGTTCTCCACCAGAAAGCTCAAACGTTTTTTTATAATACTGGGCTTTCATGCCAACTTTGTCTAAAACTTCGTGAATTTTCTCTTTAATTTCTGTCTTTTTTTTCCAACCTGTAGCTTTTAAAACAAACTCTAAGTTTTCAAAAACTGTTCTATCACTTAATAATTTAAAGTCTTGAAATACGATTCCGATTTTTCTTCTTAAAAACGGAATCTCTTTATCTTTTAGCTTCTTTAAATCAAAGCCAACAATAGTTCCTGTTCCTCTCTGTAATCGTAAATCTCCATATAACGTTTTCATTAAACTACTTTTCCCACTTCCGGTTTTACCAATTAAATAGTAAAACTCTCCTTTTGCTATATCTAAATTTACTTTAGATAACACCAAGGTATCTCTCTGATAAATGTCTGCATTCTCTAATTGTAAGACTGATTCACTCATAAAATAGTAGTTTCTACAAACTTAGAAGTTTCTATCGATTTTTTACCATGATTTGCAAACAATTCTTACTTTTGACCTAAATATTTTAACATTTTTTTACTTCCTCCATCAAACAAAATTTAATATTGTTCGTTATTCATTTTGAGTATCAAAAATAAAAGCATGAAGTTTGGTTTTTTTATAAAACATTTTTTATCAATTTTAATTACGTTAATATCTGCTCTAAGTTTTAGCCAACAAACTATTATAGATGCTAGTTATTTAACGGAATACAATAATGCTTTAAAACTATATAATAATAAAGCATATGCTGCTGCACAAAAAACATTTTCAAAAGTAACTAAGACAGCTAGCAATAGTTCTCAGTTAATTTCTGATGCGTCTTATTATGATGCCATGTGTGCAGTTAAATTAAACCAAACAGGTGCAGATAAAAAAGTATTAACTTTTGTTGAAGAAAATCCAAATAGCAACAAAAAGAATAAGGCATTTTTTAATGTTGCAAACTATTATTTTGCCAATAAAAAGGCTGCTTATGCTCTAAAGTGGTTTCAAAAAGTTGATACTGACTTTCTATCAAAAGAAAATAAAAAAGAACTTAATTTTAAAATGGCATATGGATTTTTAGTTACTAAAAACTTGACGTTAGCAAAAACTAAATTCTTACCTCTAATTAACGATGCAAAATATGGAAATGATTCTAGATATTACTATGGCTATATTGCTTATAAGCTAGAAGATTATGGTATTGCAGAATCTACTTTAAAGGAAATTGCAGATAATGAGTCTTACAGAGCAGAAATCTCTTATTATCTGCTAGACATTAGTTTTAAAGCTGGTAAATTTGAACGTTGTGTAAATGTTGGTATAGAACTTCTTAAAACAGCTAGAAAAAAAGATATTTCTGAAATTTCTAAAATTATTGGCGAGAGTTATTTCAATTTAAAAAAATACAGTGAAGCAATTCCTTATTTAAAAGCCTTTAAAGGGAAAAAAGGAAAATGGTCTAACACTGATTATTATCAATTAGGATATGCATATTACAAGCAAAATGATTTTGAAAGTGCCATAAAAAACTTTAATAGAATTATTGATGAGAAAAACAACATTGCCCAAAATGCATATTATCATTTAGGTGAATGTTATCTAAACCTAGAACAAAAAGCAGAAGCTTTAAATGCTTTTAAGTCTGCAAGCGAAATGACTTTTAACAAGGAAATTAAAGAAGATGCTGCTTTAAATTATGCAAAATTGAGTTATGAAGAGGGTAATCCTTTTAAAAATGTTGCAGAAGTTTTACAAGAATATTTAAAGAACTATCCAAAATCTAAAGCTTATAATGAAATTAACGAACTCGTTGTTTCTTCTTTTATAAATGAAAGAGATTTTATAGGTGCTATTAATTTTTTAGAAAAGAAGAAGTCTAAAGAAAATATAGCTCTAAGCTTAGAAGTTTCGCTATATAGAGGAATTCAGTTATTTAATGATAGAAAACTAAAAGAAGCACTGCCGTTTTTTACAAAAAGCAAGAAATCTGAAAACATAAAAGTGAACCAAAAAGCACAATATTGGG
Organism: uncultured Polaribacter sp.; assembly: GCA_965367085.1. GTDB lineage: Bacteria > Bacteroidota > Bacteroidia > Flavobacteriales > Flavobacteriaceae > Polaribacter. The sequence continues at coordinate 17,537 of CBDUHF010000015.1, read as the reverse complement.
AAGCTGAAACAACTTACAGATTAGAAAATTATAAAGACGCTTTAGAAAAATTTATCAACCTAAAAAAGTTACAAGAAAATAATTCTGAAAAAGAATTTTCGCTTATTGAATATAACATAGGTTACACATTTTTTAAATTAAAAGAATATGAAAAAGCTTCTATGTCTTTTATCAATTTTCTTAAAAAAGACAATATAGAAGATGATGTTAAAAACGATGCCTTAATTCGATTGGGTGATAGTTTTTTTGCTACTAGAAATTACTCAAAAGCCATAGAATCTTATCAAACTGTTGTTAAAGAACTTGGTGCTGAATCAGATTATGCTCAATACCAAATAGGTATTAGTTTTGGGTTTTTAGATAATAACAAATTAAAAATAGAAGCATTAAAATCTGTTGTAAATAATTATCAAATTTCATTATTAAAAGACGATGCCTTGTATCAATTAGCAAATACGTATACAGCTATTAAGGATCATAAAAATGCACATATTGCTTATGATAGATTATTAGAAAAACATCCAAAAAGTGTCTTTTTACCTAAAGCTTTGGTACGCCAAGGTTTGTTGTATTACAATGATAATCAAAATGAAAAAGCTTTAGAAAAATACAAACAAACTACAAGTCAGTTTCCTAATTCTCCAGATGCTTTTGAAGCAGTTGCTAATGCTAGAAATATTTATATAGACAAAGGTGATCTAGAAGAATATGTAAACTGGATGCAAACTTTAAAATTTATTAATGTCACAAATGCAGATTTAGATAATACAACTTATGCTGTTGCAGAAAAAAAGTATTTTGAATCTAAAGATGGTAATGATATTGTTAAAAGTTTATTTAATTATACAAGAAGTTTTCCTGATGGAATTCATAAACTAAAAGCTAATTTTTATTTAGCAGAAATATTATTTAAAGTTAAAGAGTTTAAGAAAGCTATTGTAAATTATGAAGTTGTTTTAGAAGAAGAACAAAATGAATTTAGCGAAGAATCTCTTAGTAAATTATCTCAAATTTATTTAGAACAAGGTAATTTTAACAACGCACTTCCTTTATTAGATAGATTAGAACAAGAAGCATATTCAACAGAAAATGTATTATTTGCTCAAAGTAATTTAATGAAAGGGTATTATGAAATCGAAGCTTATGATTTTGCAATAGAATATGCAAAAAAAGTACTCCAAAAAGACAAACTAGAAAGTAGTTTAGAATTCGATGCTAAAACTATTATTGCACGGGCGTCTTTTAAAGCTGATGATTTAATAACTGCAGAAGAGTTTTACACTGAATTAGAAAGAAATGCAACTGGTGAATTAAAAGCAGAAGCTTTATACTACAGTGCGTTCTTTAAAAACCAACAATTAGAATATGTTGAATCTAATAAAATAGTTCAGAAATTAATAGCAAATTATTCTGCTTACAAATACTGGGCTGTAAAGAGTTATGTAGTAATGGGTAAAAACTATTACGGGCTAAAAGATGTATATCAGGCAACTTTTGTGTTAGAAAACGTAATTAAGAATTTTAAACAATTTGAAGACATCATTACAGATGCAGAAGCAGAACTAGATAAAATTAAAGAAAACGAAGCCAAAACAAATAATTCTGTGGTACCTAAAAAAGCAGAAGTAACAAAAAAAGAAACTAAAAATTAATGAAAAAAGGCTTCACCATATTTTTAATTCTACTAGCATTTTTAACTACAAATGCTCAAAAAAAGAATACAGAAAAAGCAAAAGATACAGTTAGAACAGAAGTTGTAAATGTGGTTACTAAATACAATCCTAAAATTGCTGATGCAAAAAAAATTAAAAGAAACCCAACATTAAAACTTATTAAAAAAAGCGAGAAGAAAAAATTAGAATACACTATTTCATCTGCCCCTGTAGCTTCCACTTTTATTCCCAAAAGTGGTGTTGTAAAAGGCATAGATGTAGGTGTTAAAGAACGAATATATAATAATTATTTAGCTGCAGGATTTGGTAATTATACAACACCTTTTTTTGAAGCATATTTGCAACACAGCACACGTTTTGAAAACGAGTTTGGCTTCTCTGTTAAATATTTAGCTGCTCAAGAAAATATTAGAAATTCTGCTTTAGATAGTAAATATTCTAACTTTAGCACAGGTATTTTTTACAAACAAGAAGATCGTTATTTTGATTGGAAAGTAAGTTTAAATTCAGAAAAAAACGAATATAATTGGTATGGTTTACCAAAAACTACTTTTAGTAAAACTACCATAAATGCTATTAATGAAGCCCAAACTTATAATTATTTTGAGCTTCTAGGAGAATTCAATTTTATAGATTCTTATATAGAAAAAGGTGAGCTCTCTTTCTCTTATTTTACTGATGATTATAAAAGTACTGAGATCTTTGCTAAATTTAATTCAAGTTTAGATTTTCCTTTAGACTTTATTACATCGAGTTTAAACAACATTGCTATTAACTCTGGGGTAGAATATTTAAAAGGAGAATTCAAGAATAGTTATGAAGATATAAATCCAATTAATTATTCAATATTAACTGTAAAATTACATCCAGAATACAAACTAATTTATAAAGATTTTTCGCTTAAAGCTGGGGCTAAAATCTACCTTTCATTAGATTCAGAAAATGAAGCTACAAACTTTTTTCTTTTTCCAGATATTTTAGCACAAAAACCAATTATTAAAAATTACTTAAATATTTATGGTGGTTTTTCTGGCGATTTACATACGAATACATATAAAAAGTTTACTGAAGAAAATCCATATGTTTCACCAACTTTATTTATTACCCAAACAGATGAAAAAACAAATTTCTTTATAGGTTTTAATGGTAAAATTACTAATGACATCAGTTTTAACTTAAAGGCTAGTGCAAAAAGTGAAGAAGACAAACCTTTGTTTTTAAGAAATAATTCAAAATCTAACGGAATAACATCTTTAGTAAACAATTTTCCATTAAAGGGATATGAATTTGGGAACTCATTTGGTGTTTATTATGACGATGTAAAAACCAACTCTATTTTTGCCGAATTAGAATACGATTATTCAAAACGAATAACATTAGGTACAAAAATTCTCTATAACGATTACACAATTACAAATGCCTTAGTTAACTGGAACCTACCTTCTTTAGAGGCATCTTTCTTTGGTAAATACAAACAAGAAAAATGGTATGCTACAACTAATATTTTTTATATAAGCGAAAGAAAAGATGGCGTTTATAATGCAGAATTCCCTTCAAGCTTAAGAGAGGTAGAAACTATTAATTCTTATATTGATGTTAATCTAAATGGAGGATATCATTTTAATGACAAGTTTTCTGCTTTTTTAAAATTTAACAACATTTTAAACAATGACTATCAGCGTTTTGCTAATTTCTCTGTTCAAGGTTTTCAAGTATTAGGAGGAATTACTTATAAATTTGATTTTTAATAGTTTTTGTATAATTGAAATTTCATTTTCATTATATTTACTTCATGTATTATTACTTTATTATTGCACTTCAGGTTTATTGTATTTATCATTTATATAAAAACAAAAACGCGTTCTATTGGTATTTTATCATTTTTTTAATTCCATTATTTGGTTGTTTAATTTACTTATTAACTCAAGTAATTAATAGAAAAGGTGTAACCAATATTACCGAAGAAATTACTACAATTATTAATCCTTCAAAAAAAATAAAAGATTTAGAAAAAATTTTAGAATTCTCTAATACTTTTCAGAATAGAATTAATTTAGCCGATGCTTATTTAGAAAATAAAGACTTTAATAATGCCATTTTAAATTATGAAGAAGCATTAAAAAGTAATTTCAAAGAAGATCCATACACTTTAAATAAATTAATTAAGTGCTATTTTGAAGTTCAAAATTTCGACAAAGTTATAGCCTACTCCAAGAAAATAAATATTGATAAAGATTTTAAGGAAACACTTTATTTTTACGGAATTGCATTAGAAGAAAAGGGTGAATTTGAAGAAGCAGAATTACAATTAAGAAAAACAGACAATAGATATTCTAACTACGAAGAAAGGTTAGCACTTTCTAAATTTCTTATCCGAAGAAATAAAGAATCGGATGCGAAAGAAATTTTAAACGAAATTCTAACGGAAACAAAAACAATGATCTCTGCAAACAAAAGAAAATATAGGTTTGTAATTACCGAAGCAGAAAAATTAATAAGTCAATTTTAAATCATTAATTCATTTCTAATTTCATTTTTGTAGATTTATAAAATCTAATTCAACTACAAAATGAAAAAAATACTACTCTTACTTTCTATTTCTTTAGCAATAATTTCTTGTAATAACAAGCAAGAGAAAGCTGTAAACACAACTCAATTCTCATCAGAAGAAAAAATTGATTCTACAAAAATTAAGCAATTCTTTAATAGTGTTTTAACTGATGGGAAATCTTATGAATGGTTAAGAGATTTAACTTCTAATATCGGTGGTCGTTTATCTGGTTCTCCTGAAGCTGCAAAAGCAGTAATTTGGGGAGAAAAGTTAATGAAAGAAATTGGTTTAGATTCTGTTTGGTTACAGCCCGTAATGGTTCCTCATTGGGTTAGAGGAGAAAAAGAAATTGCCAATTACAAATTAAATGGAGTTGAAAAAAATGTACCAATTTGTGCTTTAGGTTTTTCTGTTGCAACACCAAAAGAAGGTGTTCTTGCAGAAGTTTTAGAAGTAAAAAGCTTAGACGAGGCAAAAGCTTTAGGAAATAAAATGAAAGGCAAAATAGTTTTTTTTAATCGCCCTTTTGATAATACTTTAATTAATACTTTTAAAGCTTATGGTGGTTGTGTAGATCAACGAGTTGCAGGAGCAGCAGTTTGTGGAGAATTTGGCGCAAAAGGTGTAATTGTACGTTCTATGACTAATGGAGTTGATGATTATCCTCATACAGGAACAATGATGTATGGAGATTTACCAAAAGAAAAACACATACCAACTGCTGCAATTAGTTCTAGAGCTGCAAATATTTTAAGTGCTGATTTACAAAAAAATCCAACACTAAAATTTTACTTCAAACAAAGTTGTAAAACTTTACCTGATGCTCCATCTTTTAATGTTGTTGGAGAAATTAGAGGTACTGAAACTCCCGAAAATATTATGGTAGTTGGAGGTCATTTAGATTCTTGGGATTTAGCAGAAGGAGCTCATGATGATGGAACAGGAATTGTTCAATCTTTAGAAGTTGCCTATTTATTTAAAAAGAATAACATTAAACCAAAAAACACTTTAAGAGTCGTCTTTTTTATGAATGAAGAAAACGGAACAAGAGGTGCAAAAAAATATGCTGAATTAGCAAAACTAAACAAAGAAAATCATATTGGTGGTTTAGAATCTGATGCTGGAGGCCATACTCCAAGAGGTTTTTCTATTGATGCAAATGCTGTAAATACAAAACTATTACAAAGCTGGAAAAAACTATTATCTCCTTATGGTTTACACGATATTGACAAAGGTGGAAGTGGTGCAGATATTGGCCCTTTAAAAGGAGAAAATGTAACGCTTGTTGGTTACAGACCAGATTCTCAAAGGTATTTTGATTATCATCATACAAGCACAGATACCTTTGACAAAGTAAACAAACGTGAACTAGAATTAGGTAGCGCTTCTATGACAAGTATTATTTATTTAATGGATAAATATCTATACAACAACACTCCTATCAAACCATAATATATGTTAGTTTTTATTTTAATTCTAAAAATTATTTTTGGTTTATTTTTCTGCTATGCAGGAATTATGCACTTTATAAAACCAAAATTTTTTAATAATTTTATTCCAGATTTTCTACCCAAATTAACTGTAAATTATATTGCTGGAATTGTAGAATTTATTTTAGGATTTGGCTTATTATTTAATCAAACAGCTAAAGAAGCTGCAATTGGAATTTTTATACTTATGATAATTTTTCTCCCAATTCATATTTGGGATCTTACAAAAGAAAAACCAGCTATTGGCTCAAAAAAATTAGCTTTTATTAGAATTCCATTACAATTTTTATTGATGTATTTATCATACTTAATTTACACAAACTCATGAAAAACCTACTTTTTATTACCCTAACTTTTTTATTTATTTCTTGTAATAAGCAAGAAAAAGCAGACTTAATTGTAATAAACTCAAATGCATACACAGTAAACTCTAACTTTGACAAAGCAGAAAGTTTTGCTATTAAAGATGGTAAATTTATTGCAATTGGTAGTAACGATGAAATTCAAAAAAAATACGCAACATTAAAAACAATTGATGCAAAAAATCAGACAATTGTTCCAGGATTAATCGATGCACATTGTCATTTTTTTGGTTTAGGTTTATCTGAACAAAAAGTGAATTTAAGAGGTACTAAAAGTTATGATGAAGTTTTAGAAAAGTTAGTTGCTTTTCAAAAAGAGAAACAAACTACTTTTATTACAGGTCGTGGTTGGGATCAAAATGATTGGGAAGTAAAAGAATTTCCTACCAAAGAGAAATTAGATAAATTATTCCCAAATACTCCTGTGGCAATTGGAAGAGTTGATGGTCATGCTTTTTTGGTAAACCAAGCAGCAATTAATTTATCAAAAATTTCAAAAAACACTAAAGTTTCTGGGGGAGAAATAATATTGAAAGATGGAGAAATGACAGGTGTTTTAATAGATGCTGCGATGGATTTTATTAAGTTTCCAGGAACTTCAAAAGAAGAAGCTATTCAAGGTTTATTAGATGCTCAAAAAATTTCTTTTTCATATGGATTAACAACTGTAGATGACGCTGGCTTACAAAGAGGTGTAATAGAATTAATTGATAGTTTACAGCAAGTTGGACGTTTAAAAATGCGTGTTTATGCTATGGTTTCTGGTGACAACCAACAACAAATAGATTATTACATTAACAAAGGAATTTCGAAAACTGACAAGTTAAATGTACGTTCTTTTAAAGTTTATGGTGATGGAGCTTTAGGTTCAAGAGGAGCTGCAATGAGAAAGCCTTATTCTGATAGAGAAAATCATTTTGGAGCTTTAATTTATTCACCAGAAAGATATAAAGAAATTGCGAATCAAATTGCTGAATCAGAATTTCAAATGAATACACATGCCATTGGAGACTCTGCAAATACTTGGTTGCTAAAAACATATAAGGACGTTTTAAAAAACAAAAAAAATAGACGTTGGAGAATTGAACATGCTCAAATAATAGCAAAAGAAGACTTTGCAAAGTTTGATAATATTTTACCTTCTGTTCAACCTACACATGCAACTTCTGATATGTATTGGGCAGAAGATAGAGTTGGAAAAGAAAGAATAAAAGGAGCTTATGCTTTTAAAGATTTGCTAAAAAGTTATGGCAAAATTGCTCTAGGAACAGATTTTCCGGTAGAACAGGTAAATCCGTTTTTAACTTTTTATGCAGCTACAATAAGAAAAGATATACATAATTATCCTGAAGATGGTTATCAAATGGAAAATGCTTTAACTAGAGAAGAAACCTTAAGAGGGATGACTATTTGGGCTGCATATTCTAATTTTGAAGAAAACGAAAAAGGAAGTATAGAAGTTGGTAAGTTTGCAGATTTTGTTATTCTAAATCAAAATATTATGGAAATTGAAGGAAGTGAAATTCCAAAAACAAAAGTGATTTCAACCTATCTTAATGGAGAAAAAGTATATTAAAAAACTTATTTTTGTTTTAAATCTTTTTAACGTTTTTTACTAAATTTTCCGATAAGTTAAATAACCATCTTACTTGTTCAAACACCAATTGTGTTTCATGTAATTGTATTTTTGTTTCATCAGAAACTTGCAGACCTTTTTCAATTTCTCTATCACTTTCTATAGATAAGTTTTGAAAATGATCTTCATAATTCATTGTGGCTATATTTAACTCATCACTATCTAAAGTAGTATTCGATTCTTTATTATTCAAAATCTGAATTGCCTTTTCTAGATTAGATAAAATATGCTTTACATAAATTTCAAATTGTTGTGGAGCCTTACCAGTTTCATTAGTTCTTATATACATTCCTAAAGATGTTAAAGAAGACAAATATGTATTACAAATGGTTATCAACTCATAAATGGTTGCAATATTTTTTTGTTTAGATTTTGGTTCTTGAGCCAATCTTTGGTATGCTGCATTTAAACTACCAACTAGTAAAAAAGCTTCTTTTCTAGACAACTTATATTTAGTTGTAACATCACCATTGTCGTGGTATAAAATATTTATTTCTTTTAATAAATCTATAAAACCTTCAATAGAATTTGAAAAAAAATCATTAATATTTTTGGCTTCCCAAGCTGGCCAGAAAAAATAATTAGCAACATAAGCTAAAGAAGCACCAATTAAAGTATCAAAAACTCTAAACTCTATAACCGTTAAAATATTTGGATGTATCAGCGCGTACATAAAAATAACATACAGTGTAATAAAAGCTGCTCCATTTCTATAATTTTGTTTTACTAAAGAAAAACCTATTATTAACGATAATGCTGCTATTATTACATACACAACAGGGTTTTGGGTTAAAAAAACAATACCTACACCAACTGCAGCACCAATTAATGTACCTATAACTCTGTGTTTAGACCTTTCTTTAGTTAAACTATAACTTGGTCTCATAATTACTACAATCGTTAATAAAATCCAATAAGATTGTTGCATCTCTATAGCAGAACCAACAATAAAACCTATTAACATAGTTAATGTTAATCTTAATGAATGCCTAAATATAGGCGACTTAAAACTAAAATTCTCTTTTAATTTTTTAATGTCATAATCTTGATGTGTAATAAACTGTTCAGCATCTTTAATTCCTCTAATTTTATCATTTTTAGAGTAATTATTTAAAATTCTAGAGATGTCAATTAAGTTTCTTATTTGCTTTTCTTGATACCTTTTAAAATTTAATAAAAGTATAACGCCTTCGCTAGAATCAGACAAACCATCATGAACTTTATAAATTTCTATATGATTGTGAATCTTTTTAAGTAAAACTTTAAAATTATTATTAAATGATAGTTTTTCTTCCTTTAAAATAACTTTAGAAATATGTTTTAATCGATTTGAAATTTCGAAAATTAAAACTTTAAATTCATCTATTTTCTCTTGATGCTCTTTAAAAAGTTCATCAAACTTATCATAATCTAAAGTATTAGAAATAGCTAACTCATATATTTCCATAATTTTAGAAAAAATTAACTGTTGACGTCGTGTTCTATTACTAAAACCAGAGTTAGATCTTTTTTCTAAAATAACTTCTCTTATTGTTTCATGAAGTTCATTTATTTCTATTTGTAGTTTAAAATTTTGTTCTAAAAGAGAACTTCTATCATCATTTTCAACCAACAATTTACCTCTTATTTTGATAAACTCTGAAGTTTTTTCAAGCAATTCAACAAACAAATAATCTGTTTGAACTTTTGGAAACAATACTTGAATTAGAATTGATAATAGTAAATACCAAACGCCTCCTAAAACAATAAATAACGAATGTTCTAAAATAGAAATTTCAGAACTTTGATATGCAAATGCCAATACCAATGATAATAAACCAGCCAATGAAACCAAGGAAGCTCTAAAACCAAAAACTGAAATATAGGAAACTGAAAAAACTAAAATGATTAATAACGGTATTAATACAATGAGGTAAGTACTAAAAAAACCAATTAATAACGTAATTAAAAAAGTTAAAATTATAGAAGCAAAGATACCATAGAACTTATGTTTTAAACTTCCTGCTATATCAGAAGGTGAACAAAATATAGCTCCTAAAGCAATACTAAATCCTATATCGATACTATCAAAAAAATAAATAGACACAAACACTGGAATCCCCATTGCAAAAGCAACTAAAAATGCTTTAATAAAGTGTATGCTTTTAAGGTATCTAATTAAATTTTTATACATAAATAAAAATAAGGTACAAATTTAAGAAGTATTTTCATCTAAGGCTATTAAAAGGATACATTTAAACATTTAATAATATTGAAAACTCATAGAACTAAATACAAATAGAGAAAAGGATAATTAAAAATATAAAAGTATATTCGCAGATAATTTTAAAATATAAAAATGAAATCTTATATAACTTTTTTTTTCGCTATTATTCTTTTTACTTCTTGTACTAAAGAAGCTAATTTTGAGCCACAAACAGAAGCAGACATTCTTCAATATATTGAAGACAACAATTTAGATGCTCAAAAAACAGATTCTGGTTTGTATTATGTAATCAATAACGAAGGAACAGGAAACAGACCTACAAGTACATCAAATGTAACAGTAGCTTATAAAGGATACTTTTTAAATGGTAATGTTTTTGACCAGAGTAATTCTAGTGGTGTTTCTTTTGGTTTAAATCAAGTTATTGCAGGTTGGACAGAAGGTATTCAACTTTTTAAAGAAGGAGGAGATGGTATGTTACTAGTTCCTTATCAATTAGGGTATGGAAGTTCTGACTATAATGGTATTTCTGGAGGATCTGTATTAGTCTTTGATGTAAAATTATTAAGTGTAAATTAATTACACCTCAATATTATAAAAAAGGCGAAACATACTAAGTTTCGCCTTTTTTATTTAAGATATAATTGGTTTAATAAAATCATCAATTTTATCAACGCCATTTTTAGCTAAGTTTTTTATAAATGCAGAACCTATAATAGTACCATTTGCATATGTACAAGCCGTTGTAAAAGTTTGCTTATCAGAAATACCAAAACCAATAATTAATTTACTATTTAAATTCATTGCTTTAATTCTTTCGAAATATGTAACCTGATTATTAGAAATTTCACCTTTTGCTCCAGTAATAGACGCTGAAGCTACCACATAAATAAATGCATTTGTATAAGAATCAATTTTTTTAATTCTCTCATCTGAAGTATGAGGTGTAATTAAAAACACATTTGTCAATCCATATTTTTCAAATAATTGTTTGTAATGATTTTCATATTCAATCATTGGTAAATCTGGAAGAATTAAAGTATCAATTCCACATTCTACAACTTTTTTACAAAATTTTTCTTCACCATATTTAAGCATCTGATTCAGATATCCCATTAAAACCAAAGGTGTTTTATTGGTTTCTTTAACCGTCATCAGTTGATCAAAAATAAGATCAAGGTTTATTCCGTTTTCTAATGCTTTCTGGCTACTATCTTGTATTGTTGGTCCATCTGCCAAAGGATCTGAGTAAGGCAAACCAACTTCTATAAAATCTACTCCACTTTTTTCTAGTGCTGAAATTACTTTAGTAGTGTCATCTAATTTTGGAAAACCACATGTAAAATAGATAGACAGTAAGTTTTTATCTTTTTGTTGAAATAATTGTGCTATTGAATTCATAATTATTCTGCTAAATGTTTAATATATGTTTCTAAATCTTTATCACCTCTACCTGATAAATTTACAACAACAACTTGGTCTTTCTTAAATTTAATTTTTGGTAATACAGCCAACGCATGAGCAGTTTCTAAAGCTGGAATTATTCCTTCAATTTTAGTTAATTCATAGGCAGCAGCTAAAGCTTCTTTATCTGTTGCATTCATAAATTTTGCTCTTTTAGACTCAAATAAATATGCATGTAAAGGTCCAACTCCAGGATAATCTAAACCTGCAGAAATAGAATATGGCTCAACAATTTGTCCATAATCATCTTGCATTAAAATCGTTTTACTTCCATGAATTATTCCTACTTCTCCTAATTGAGAAGTTGCAGCACTTTCACCAGAATCAACACCTAAACCTGCAGCTTCTACAGCAATTAACTCTACTTCTTTATCATCGAAAAAATGGTAAAAAGCACCTGCAGCATTACTTCCACCACCTACACAAGCAATAACTGTATCAGGATTTTCTTTTCCTGTTTTCTCTTTTAATTGCCATTTCATTTCTTCAGAAATTATAGCTTGTAAACGAGCAACCATATCTGGATAAGGATGTGGACCAACTACAGAACCTATTAAATAAAAAGTTTCTGGATGCTGAATCCAATATCTTATCGCTTCATTTGTTGCGTCTTTTAAGGTTTTACTTCCACTTAAAGCTGGTACAACTTTTGCTCCTAACATTTTCATTCTAGCAACATTTGGTGCCTGACGTTCAATGTCTTTTTCGCCCATAAATACAGTACACTCTAATCCCATTAACGCACAAACTGTAGCAGTTGCAACTCCATGTTGTCCTGCTCCTGTTTCAGCAATAATTTTAGTTTTTCCTAACTTTTTAGCAATTAGTATTTGACCAACTGTATTATTTACTTTATGTGCTCCTGTATGATTTAAATCTTCTCGTTTTAAATAAATATGAGCTCCATATTTTTCTGATAAACGTTTTGCTAAATACAATGGTGTTGGACGCCCTACATAATCTTTTAGCAAAGATTTATACTCTTCTTGAAATTCATCAGATTCAATAATTTGAACGTAATTATCTTCTAATTCTTTTACATTTGGGTATAATAATTCAGGAATAAATGCGCCACCAAACTGACCATAATACCCTTCTTTTGTTGGTTGAAATTTTGATTTCATATTATTATGCTGTGTAATTGTTTATTCGTTTAATCGTGTAATTGTTAATTTGTGCGAAATTTTACACACTTCAACAATTACACAATTACACATATATTATATTTTTAAATTCTTTTAATTCTTCTATTTTCTTAACTCCTGGCTTACTTTCAAATTTACTATTTACATCTAGTGCATAAATTGGTAAATCAGAATTTATTATTTTTTGTACTTGTTCAATATCATTTAAACCAATACCTCCACTTAAAAAGAAAGGTTTTGAATATGGATATTTTTCTAAAACAGACCAATCAAACTTTACTCCATTACCTCCTCTTTCTTTTCCTTTAGTGTCAAATAAGAAATAATCAACTACTTCTTCATAAGGTTTTAAAATATCAAAATCAAAATCGTCTTTAATTCCAAAGACTTTAATAATTTCAACTTCTTGTTCAGAAATAAAATGTTGATTTTTTTTCTTTTTTATTTGCTTATTTTCTTCAATAAACAAATTTCTTCTTACTGATAATTGATTCTTTAGATTTCTAATATAATCAACAGATTCATCTCCATGTAATTGAATTGCATCTAAATAATATTCTTCAACTAAAGAAATTAAAATCTCTGGATATTCATTTACAAAAACACCTGTTTTTTTTATTGATTTTGGAAGTTCTGGAATAATACCTTCAAAATTTCTTTTTGATTTCTCGTAGAAAATAAAACCCAAATAATCTGGCTGCAATGCTGCAACTTGTTCGATATTTTCCACGTATTTCATTCCACAAACTTTCAGTTTCATGTTATCTAATTTGACTGATGAATTCTTGACAAGCTTCTCCTGGATTTTCTTCTTTCATAAAGTTCTCTCCAATTAAGAAACCTTGAAAACCAAATTCTTTTAATCCTGTAATAATTTTGGGATCAGAAATTCCGCTTTCTGAAACTTTTAAACAAGTATCAGGAATTTGATTCGCTAATTTTATAGAATGCTCTAAATCAACTTCAAAAGTTTTTAAATTCCTGTTATTGATTCCAATAATCTTATTATCTAAATCATTAATCTTATCTAAATCTTCTTGTGTATGCACTTCATACAAAACCTCTAAACCTAAATCTGTTGCTAGGTTTCCGTAGTTTTTTAATTCTGTAGCAGTTAAACAAGAAGCAATTAATAAAATTACATCAGCACCAATTGCTTTTGCTTCTACAATTTGAAATCCATCAACAATAAAATCTTTTCTAAGAATTGGTTTTTGTTGGTTGATGACTCTTGCCTCCATTAAATCTGCCATTGTTCCTCCAAAAAAAGAAGTGTCTGTTAAAATAGATTGCGCAGCTACATTTGCATCTAAATAGCCATTAGTTACCTCTGCAATTGTTGCTGTATCATTAATAATTCCTTTTGATGGTGATTGACGTTTAAACTCAGCAATAATTCCTGTTGAACCAACTTCTAATAAAGATTTTTTTAATGAAAAAACCTGTCTACCAAAATTTGGACTTTCAACTAATTTCTTTACAGGAACTTCTGCTTTTATCTTTGCAATTTCCTTCTTTTTAAATGCGATTATTTTATCTAAAATTGTCATTTATTTATTAACTTTATGTCTGGTCGAGCGCAGTCGAGACCTAATTTAACCTCTCGACTGCGCTCGAGGTGACACTATTTATTACTTATTTTTTTATTTCTGTACTTTAGAAAAAAGTAAATTATTATTCCCATTAACAAACCTATTAAAGTCTGTTTTAAAATACCTTTTGTTTGAATACCAATTGCTGCTCCCATTATTACAAAAGCAGGAATAATTAAAATTATATTTTTCTTCTTTTTTGCCATTTTAAAGACTTACTAATTTTTCTAAAGTTTGTTTTGCTTTCAATCCGAAAAGTGAATCTTTAGCTTCATTAAAAGCAGCTTCGAAACTCTTAGTTTCATCGACAATTTTTAAAGCAAAAGCTGCATTAGTTAGCACAACATTATTTTGTGCTTCAGTTCCTTTTCCTTCTAAAATAGCTTTGAAAATTTTTGCTGCATCAGCAACTGAATTCCCTCCAAATATTTCCGATTGCTGAATTCTTTTTTGCCCTAAATCTTCAGGATTTATAATTTGTTCTCCGCTCTTCGTAAAGAATTTAAATCCGCTTGTTAATGAAATTTCATCATAACCATCTAACGCGTGAATAATACCATAATTGATATCTTCTTCTTGTAAAATGTAATTGTACAAACGTGCAATCTCCAAATTAAAAGTCCCTAACATATGGTTTTTAGGCGAACTTGGATTTACCAAAGGTCCTAACATATTAAAAAACGTTTTTAAAGCTAATGCTTTTCTTGTTGGACTTACAGCTTTCATTGCTGGATGAAATTTTGGAGCATGTAAAAAACAAATATTTGCTTTTTCTAAATGTTCCCTTAAAATATTTTCATCATTCGTGAAATTGTAACCAAAACTTTCTAACATATCTGAAGAACCAGATTGAGAAGACACAGAATAATTACCATGTTTTGCCACTTTTTGTCCTGTTCCTGCAACTATAAAAGAAGTTAAGGTTGATATGTTGAATGTATCTTTTCCATCACCACCAGTTCCAACAATATCAATGGTATTATAATCTGATAAATCTACTTTTATAGATAATTCTTTTAACGCATTTCTAAAACCAGAAAGTTCATCTACAGTAATTGGACGCATCATAAAGACGGTCATAAAAGATGCTAAATGAGCATCGTTATATTTTTCTGCAGCAATATCTTTTAAGATTTGTTTTGCTTCAGATTTAGACAATCTTTCGTGATTATATAGCCTGTTTAAAATTGCTTTCATAATGAATTTGCATTGATAAAATTAGTCACCAATTGCTCACCAACATCTGTTAAAATAGATTCTGGATGAAACTGAACTGCCGAAATTGGAAATATTTTATGTTCAATTGCCTGAATTAAACCATCTTCATCTCTTGCTGTTACTTGTATTTCTTCTGGAAAACCTTCATCTGTTGCTGCCCAAGAATGATAACGAGCTGCTAAAAATGTTTCTGGAACATCTTTAAAAATAGTAGCATTTGAATCTGTTACTTTCATTTCTGTGGCAACTCCGTGAAAAACCTCATCTAAATTGATAATGGTTCCGCCAAATACTTCTGTAATTGCTTGTAAACCTAAACAAACACCAAATATTGGTTTTATTCCGGCGTAGGTTTTAATTACATCTTTTAAGATGCCTGCTTCATCTGGTATTCCAGGTCCTGGAGACAACATAATCATATCGTAGTTTCCTACATCTGCAATACTGATTTCATCATTTCTAAAAACCGATGGAAAATTTCCTGTGATTTTTTCTACCATATGAACTAAGTTATAGGTAAACGAATCGTAATTGTCTAAAATTAATATTTTCATATTTTTTTGTTGTGTAATCGTTTAATCGTGGATTTGTTTAATTATAGACAAATCTTTTTTAAAATTATCAATCTGCGTTAGGGATTGAATGGTCTGTTTGAGCTCTTTTTTGTTTTTCTCAAAAAAAGCGAGTAATGAAAGCCCGTTAAAACGCCCAAATAAATATCTTATATATTTTCTGCCAAAATTAACGCTTTCTTTAACGCGGCTAATTTATTATTTACTTCTTGTAATTCTTTTTCTTCATCGGAATGAATTACGATTCCTGCTCCTGCTTGGTAATATAAAACATTGTTTTTACTAACAAAAGAACGAATGGCAATTGCTAAATTTACAGAACCATCTAAACCTATGATTCCTACTGCGCCACCATAAAATCCACGTGATTGATTTTCATACGTATCAATTAATTGCATTGCCTTGTATTTTGGTGCTCCACTTAATGTTCCGGCAGGAAAAGTATCGCCAACAATTTCTATTGGATTTCCTCTTAACTGACCAGAAACTGTAGAAACTAAATGAATTACATGACTAAAATACTGTACTTCTTTAAACACATTTACAGTTACATTATCTGCATGTTTACTTAAATCATTTCTGGCTAAATCTACCAACATTACATGTTCTGCAGTTTCTTTTTTATCTGCAGATAACTTCTTACCTAATAAAATATCTTCTGCCATGTCACCAGTTCTTCTAAAAGTACCGGCAATTGGGTTGATAGTTGCTTTACCTGCTGATATTTTAATTTGTGCTTCTGGTGAAGAACCCATTAATTTAAAAGAACCATAATCGAAATAAAATAAATATGGTGATGGATTTATAGATCGTAAAGCTCTATACACATTAAATTCATCTCCTTTAAATTCTTGCTGAAATTGGCGTGATAAAACTAACTGAAAAACGTCTCCTCTTTTACAATGAGACTTTGCTTTTACAACATAATCTTTAAAATCTTCATTGGTACAATTTGAAGTTTCATCTCCGGTAATTTCAAATTTCTGCGTATTAAATGCTTGTGCATCTATAATAGTTTGGATTTCTTTAATTCGAGATTCTGTTCCTGCTTCAATATTTTCTATTAGAGTCATTTCATCATTAAAATGATTAATAGCAATAATAAATCTGTAAAAACTGTATTGCATTAAAGGAATTGCAGAAGGTGCTTCTTTAACATCTAGTTTAATATTCTCAAAATACTGAACAGAATCATAAGTTGTATATCCATATAATCCGTTAAAGGATTTTAATTCCGCAGGACAATCTAGCTCAATTCTATTGGTATAATCCTCAAAAATTGAATTGAAATTTCTACCAATTTCTTTATTTTCTAATTCAACTCCTTTTTGAGAAAAACTTAAATGATTTTTATCTGCTTTTATAGTTGCTATTGGCTCAATGGCAATAAAAGAAAAACTTTCTTCTTTACTATGATAATCTGAACTTTCTAATAAAAGCGTGTTTGCAAATTTATCTCTAAAACGCAAGTACAATCCTACAGGAGTAATTGTATCTGCCATTTTAGTCTTATGAATTGTCTTAAACTGTATTTTTTTCATTTGTATGCTGAAATTGATTCAGTATTTATTTTAATTAATTGATGAAAAAATCATCATAAAAAAAGGCTTATCGTGAGATAAGCCTTT
>CBDUHF010000014.1:0-59962 GCA_965367085.1 uncultured Polaribacter sp. | reverse complement strand
TAATCTAACAACCATAGTAAATCAATTTTTTTAGTATGATAATTAGGTATTAATACCTATTTACAATTGTCTTTGTATAGAGTATCTTTGACACATCTAAACAAATACTACTAATTATGAAAGCTTGCCCACGATGTAAATCTGTGTCTAAGCACAGAATGAGAAGAAAAGGAATTGCTAGATTAATACCAGGAACTAAAGGATATTCTTGTGATAGATGCAATGCGCAATACACATGGATTTCTTGGGTTAACCTATCTGTAAAAAGCTAAAAAAAGCACTCACATTTCTGTGAGTGCTTTTTTTATTTATAGTAGATAAGGTTTATTTAAATAACCTAAATATATCATTTCCGTTTGCAAAAAGTAACAATGCAATTAGTAGAATAAATCCTGCTACTTGAGCATATTCTAAAAATTTATCACCAGGTTTTTTACCAGTAATCATTTCCCAAAGTGTAAAAACAACGTGTCCTCCATCTAAAGCAGGAATTGGTAACAAGTTCATAAACCCTAACATAATAGATAAGAAAGCTGTAATGTTCCAAAAAGACTCTGCACTCCATTCAGAAGGAAAAATACTTCCAATAGAAATAAAACCACCTAAACCTTTATAGGCTCCAGTACTTGGGTTAAATATCTTTTTTAATTGTTTAATATAATCTGTAAGTGTTTTTACAGATTTGTTCCATCCTGCAGGAATTGCTTCTCCAAAAGAATACTCGAATTTTGCTAAATCATAATAGCCTAATTTTTGTAAATCTTTACTTGGTAATCCAGTAAAAACAATTCCTAAATTACCACTTTTAGATACTTTTAAAGGGATTTCTTTTATTTCAGAACCTCTTTTTACAGTTGCTGTAATATCTTGACCTTTGTATTGTGCTAATCTATCTTTTGCTTCATCAAAATAGCTTATTGGTGTTCCATTTATAGCAGTAATAATGTCTCTTGCTTTTAAATCACTATTTCCATTTACAGAGTCTTTTTTTACTTTACCAATTGTAAAAGGGTATCGTATATTTAAAAAAGCACCTGCATCTTTACCTCTGTCCATTAACTGAGAGATAAAATCTTCTGGAATATTTTTGTCTAAAACAGTTCCATTTCTTTCAATTTGATATTTGTTTCCATTGATAAATTCTAAAGAAAGGCCTCTAAATTTTTTTATTTTCTTACCATCAACAGTTAAAATTTTATCACCAGTTTGTAAGCCTAAATTTTCTGCTAACTTGTTTTCTACCCAAATACCATCTTTTGCATTTACGCTTTCATTTGGTAAATATTCTTCACCATAAGCCCACATTAGCATTATGTAAATAAAAATACCTAAAACAAAATTCACAAAAACACCACCAAGCATTATAATAAGACGTTGCCATGCAGGTTTAGATCTAAATTCCCAAGGTTGTGCAGGTAAAGCCATTTGCTCAGTATCCATGCTTTCATCTATCATACCAGAGATTTTTACATAACCTCCTAAAGGAATCCAACCAATACCATAAACAGTATCGCCAATTTTTTTCTTGAAAATTGAGAATTTATAATCAAAAAATAAGTAGAATTTTTCTACTCTAGTTTTAAATAATTTTGCGGGTATAAAGTGCCCTAATTCGTGCAAAACAATTAGTAAAGATAAACTTAAAATAAATTGTGATGCTTTTATTAATATTTCCATTCAGCGTTAAATCATAATTAAAAAACGAACAAATGTACGTTTTTAAGTAGAGTTCTAAAAGAACTATTAAAAGTTGGTTTCATTTTAACAAAAAATTTAGATAGTATTTGTTTTTGTTTGCTTTTTTAAGGCAATTTTTAATGGTAAATTTGTTGTGTTAAACAAGTTTTTATGGAAATTAAATTTTTTAAGAAATCGCTTCCTACTCTTATCTTTTTGGTAGTGTTTTCTGCAGTTGGAATTACCGTATTTTATCATCTATTAAAACAAGATAATCGCTTAAAAATTTATAATCCTGTTGATGTAAATCCTCGTTTGGTTGATGAAAGCATGACTCATATTCAAAAAAATCATACAATTGCAGATTTTGAGCTGACAAACCAAAACGGAGAAACAATCACAAATAAGAATTACGAGAACAAAATTTACGTAGCAGATTTCTTTTTTACACGTTGCCAAACTATTTGTATTGCAATGGCCTACAATATGAGTGAATTACAAGAATATTATAAAGAAGATGATGATATTTTGTTTCTTTCTCATTCTGTTACTCCTGTTATGGATAGTGTTCCTATATTAAAAGAATATGCAGAAAGAAAAGGTGTAATAGATGGAAAATGGAATGTAACTACAGGAACTAAAAAACACATTTATGAATTGGCTAGAAAGAGTTATTTTGCTGTTTTAGACGAAGGAAATGGAGATGAAAACGATTTTATTCATACAGAACAATTTGTATTAGTTGATAAAGAAAGACGTATTCGTGGTTATTACGATGGTACAGAGAAAAAAGATATGGAAAAGTTAAAAAAAGATATTACTTCTTTAAAAGAGGAATATGCTAATGAATAACTTGTTTAGAATCATTCTAATTTAGTACCTTTGCTTCCCAAACAGAAATCTTTGAGCACAATTGCATCTTTACACATTGGAGAAATAGGATATATATCTGAAGAATCTTTAGATTTTATACCCTTAAAATTGCTAGAAATGGGTTGTATACCTGGAGCAGAAGTAGAGTTGGTACAAATTGCACCGCTAAAAGACCCTTTATACATTTGTGTAAATGGTAGTCATTTAGCAATTAGAAAAGAAACGGCTTCTAACATTCAAATTTTAAAAGTTAATTTGTAATGTCTAAAAACGATATAAAAGTAGCTTTAATAGGAAACCCTAATACTGGTAAAACTTCGCTTTTTAATCAACTTACAGGTTTAAATCAAAAAGTAGGAAATTACCCAGGAGTTACAGTAGATAAAAAGCAAGGTATTTGTAAATTATCTTCAACACAAAATGCACTTATAACAGATTTACCAGGAACTTACAGTATAAATCCAACATCTATAGATGAAAGTATTGTTTTAAAAACCTTATTAAAAAAGGATATTAAAGAATCTCCAGATGTAATTTTAGTAGTTGCTGATATAGAAAACTTAAAGAGAAACCTTTTACTTTTTTCACAAATTAAAGATTTAGAAATACCTACAGTTTTGGCAATTAATATGGTTGACCAAATGACTAGAAAAGGAATTTCTATAGATATTTCTACTTTAAAAAAAGAGCTAAATACAGAAGTTGTATTAATTAGTGCAAGAAAAAACCAGGGAATAGATAAGGTAAAAGAAGCAATTATTCGTTGTCATGTTGCTGCAAAAGCATCACCTTTATGTGGTATAAACCATAAAATAGATCCAGATTATTTTGATAGATTAAAAGAGATTAGTCCAGATTATTCTTTGTATGAATTATGGTTAATGGTTACTCAAAATAATTATCCAGATACTGTTACAAAAGAAGAAAAAGAAAAATTACTAGCCTTTAAACAAGATGTTTCTAAGTTAAAAAAATATCAACATAAAGAGACCATTTATCGTTATCAAGAGATCAATAAGATACTAAAGAAAACATATATAATAGATAAAAGCAAAGCAAAAGACTTACGCAGTAAATTAGATAAAGTATTTACTCACAGAATCTTTGGTTATTTAATTTTTGCTTTATTATTACTCGTAATTTTTCAATCTATTTTTGATTGGGCTTCTTTACCAATGGATTTAATAGATACTACTTTTGCATATTTATCTGATGTAGCAAAAAGCAATCTTAGTCCTGGAATATTAACAGATTTAATTGCAGAAGGAATTATACCAGGAATTGGTGGTGTTATAATTTTTATACCTCAAATTGTTATTCTGTTTTTATTTATTGCTGTTTTAGAAGAAACAGGTTATATGAGTCGTGTTGTTTTCTTAATGGATAAAATTATGCGCCGTTTTGGAATGAATGGAAAAAGTATAATTCCGTTAATTTCTGGAACAGCATGTGCAATTCCGGCAATTATGGCAACAAGAACTATTTCTAGTTGGAAAGAGCGTTTAATTACTATTTTGGTTACACCTTTTACAACATGTTCTGCACGTTTACCAGTTTATGCAATTTTAATTTCACTTATTATTCCAGATAAAAAAATCTTTGGATTTTTAAATTTACAAGGTTTAGTCTTATTATCTTTATATGCCTTAGGTTTTGCTACCGCTATTTTAGCAGCTTTTATTTTACACAAAACTTTAAAAGTAAACTCTAAGTCGTTTTTTGTGGTAGAAATGCCAAACTACAAGTTGCCATCAATTAAAAATGTATTTTTTGATGTGTTAGAAAAAACAAAATCGTTTGTTTTTGAAGCAGGAAAAATAATTTTAGCTTTATCAATTGTTTTATGGTTTTTAGCTTCAAATGGACCAGAAGCATATAAAAATGTTGAAAAGAATGTAGTTGAAAACACAATCAATCAGCAATTAAATGAAGAAGAGTTACAACAAAAAATTGCCTCTTTAAAATTAGAAAATTCCTATATCGGAATTATGGGTAAAACTATAGAACCAGTTATAAGACCTTTGGGATATGATTGGAAAATCGGAATTGCATTAATTACATCTTTTGCTGCACGTGAAGTTTTTGTAGGAACATTAGCAACTATCTATAGTGTTGGATCAGATGATGAGAATACAACAACTATTAAAGAAAAAATGGCATCAGAAATTAATGAAACAGGAGGAAAACGTTTCAATTTTCCTGTAGGGATGTCTTTATTAGTTTTTTACGCATTTGCAATGCAATGTATGGCAACTTTAGCTATTGTTAAGCGCGAAACTAAAACGTGGAAATGGCCTTTAATTCAGTTATTTGGAATGACAGGTTTAGCTTATATATCATCATTTATTATTTATCAACTATTAAGTTAATGCAAGAAATTATAGCATATATTATACTTTTTATTGCCGTTTCTTTTTTAGTGAAAAAATACTTTTTTTCTCCAAAAAAGAAAAGTAGCTGTAGCACAGATTGTAGTTGTAATTAAAACCTTAACATAAAAATTATTCCTTTTTATTGATAGGTTTACTATTTTTAGAGACTGATAAAAAATAATTCAAATTAAATTTTAATAGAATGAAAAAATCAATATTATTTATTGCACTTTTTGCAATCACGTTAATTTCTTCAAATGAAACTTTTGCTCAAAAATTCCCAAAATTAGATGCTAGTCCAATGGATGCTGCTGCTTATCCAAATAATTGGAGAGAATCTAATAAATTAGTAAAAGTAGTTTATAGTCGTCCACAACTAAAAGGAAGAGCATTGTCTAAATTAGCTCCAAATGATAAAGTTTGGAGAACTGGAGCAAATGAAGCAGCAGAAATTACATTTTATAAAGATGTAACTTTTGGTGGAGAAAAAGTAAAAGCAGGAACGTATACACTTTTTACAATTCCAACAAATGGAGATTGGACTGTAATTTTAAGTACGGCAAAAAATGTTTGGGGATCTTATTTTTATGATAAAACACAAGACGTTGTAAGAGTTCCTGGTAAAGTATCAACTACAGATAAAAATGTAGAAGCTTTCTCTATTGTTTTTGATGGCAAAGGAGATGAAGCTACAATGTATTTAGGATGGGCAAAAACCGTAGTGTCTGTTTCTATAAAATAACATTTAATTTTTTATAAAACGAAGACAGTCTAGATTCGTTTAGACTGTCTTTTTTCCTTTTTAAAGATAATTTTTCCCCTATGAATAAGGATTTATTTTTAAAAACCTATAATTGTTGTTGATTTGCTGTACACAAAACAAGAACTTTAAAATCAACAAAAATGAAAAATAGCATCAACAAATTATTTATTTTCTTAACTTTAGTAAGCTCTATTATATTCTCAAATTGTAATAATTCAGATGAAGAATCCTTAGAACTTAATATGCAAGAAAAAATAGCGTTGCTAGAAAGTGGTGAATGGCTATTAAAAGGTTTTGAACAAAATGTGATGCACACTTTTAATTCAGGAAAACGTTTTACATATTATGCAAATGATACTGTTTTTTCAGAAGCAATTCCAGGCACTGAAGAATATACAATTAACGGCGAATTATTAACTATAGATTTCAATTTTGGAAATTTTAAAACCTTTGAATTAAAATTTTCTTGTGATAATACAATTGTAGAATTTTTTGAAAATGATCAATTGAATACCACTTTATATAAAAAAGGATCTAATTATATGCAATGTCTATAATTGCTAATTTATGCAAGTCTAATAAACTATAAAGTCTTTGTTGTTTATATGCTTTACTCTTTTATATAATAAATGTAAATTTGCCGCATAAATAAAGAAATAGAAATGCAATATAATCACCTAGAGATAGAAAGAAAATGGCAAGAGTTTTGGGCTAAAAACCAAACATTTAAGGCCAGTAATGAATCTGAAAAGCCAAAGTATTATGTGTTAGATATGTTTCCTTATCCTTCAGGAGCGGGTTTACATGTTGGGCATCCTTTAGGATATATTGCAAGTGATATTTATGCACGTTACAAACGTCATAAAGGCTTCAATGTTTTGCATCCTCAAGGATATGATTCTTTTGGTTTACCTGCAGAACAATATGCAATCCAAACTGGGCAACATCCTGCAAAAACTACAGAAGCAAATATTGCAACGTATAGAAAACAATTAGATAAAATTGGTTTTTCTTTTGATTGGAGCAGAGAAGTAAGAACTTCAAATCCAGAATATTATAAATGGACTCAGTGGATTTTTATTCAGCTTTTTAATTCTTGGTACAACAAAGATTCAGACAAAGCAGAAGATATTTCTACTTTAGAAAAAATCTTTAAAAAAGAAGGAAATTCAACTGTAAATGCAGTTTCAGATGAAGATATTACTATTTTTTCTGCGGATGATTGGAAAGCATTTTCAAAGACAGCTCAAGAAGAAATTTTATTACAATACAGATTAACATTTTTGTCAGATACAGAAGTAAATTGGTGTCCTGCTTTAGGAACTGTTTTAGCAAATGATGAAATTGTAAACGGAGTTTCAGAACGTGGAAGTCATCCTGTTGTTCGTAAAAAAATGACACAATGGTCTATGCGAATTTCTGCATATTCACAACGTTTAATTGATGGTTTAGAAACTATAGATTGGCCACAACCATTAAAAGATTCTCAAACAAATTGGATTGGCAGAAGCCAAGGAGCAAGTGTAACTTTTAAAGTAGAAAGAACAACTTCTAAAGAAAATGCTGGTGTAAAATTATCTTACAAAGAATTAGAAGCTTTAAAAGAAACGCGTTTGAATTTATCAAAAGCAGAAGCAATTCTTTGGGATGAATTAAAAAATAAAAAAGGCGCAGCAAAATTTAGAAAAAAATATACAATTGGTACATTTTTAGTAGATTATGTTTGTTTAGCTAAAAACATAATTGTTGAATTTTCTGGTAAAGAAGATGAAGCAAAAAGAGATACTTTCTTTGCAAGCGAAGGCTTTAATGTTGTTCGTTTTACAAATGAAGAGGTTTTAGAAAATGTTTTAAGTGTTGTTTCTAAAATAAATAATGCAATTCAGTTTTCTAAACCAGTTGAAAAAATTGCTAAAAAAGTAGCTGTTATTTCTGAAGAAAATCAATATGAGATAAGCGTTTTTACAACAAGACCAGACACTATTTTTGGAGTAAGTTTTATGACGTTAGCTCCAGAACATGAATTGGTTTCTAAAATAACAACAGAAGCTCAAAAAGCAGAAGTTGAAGCTTATGTAACTGCAACTGCAAAACGTTCTGAACGCGATAGAATGGCAGATGTAAAAACCATTTCTGGTGCATTTACAGGTGCGTATGCAATTCACCCTTTTTCTGGAGAGAAAGTTCAAATTTGGGTTGGAGATTACGTGTTAGCAAGTTATGGAACTGGAGCTGTAATGGCTGTTCCTTGTGGAGATCAACGTGATTATGATTTTGCAAAACATTTTGGAATCGAGATTCCAAATATTTTTGAAAACGTAGATATTTCTGAAGCTGCTCATGCAGATAAAGAAGGAACAAAAATTGCAAATTCAGATTTCTTAAACGGATTATCGTACAAAAAAGCGATGAAATTAGCCATTTATGAAATGGAAAAACGTGGTTTTGGAGAAGGAAAAATAAATTACAGATTGCGTGATGCTGTTTTTAGTAGACAACGTTATTGGGGAGAACCTTTTCCTGTTTATTATAAAGACGGAATGCCACAAATGATTGACGCAAAACATTTGCCAATCGTATTGCCAGAAGTAGAAAAGTATTTACCTACAGAAGATGGAAAACCACCTTTAGGAAATGCAACAGAATGGGCTTGGGATTCTCGTGCCAATAAAGTTGTTTCTAATGATAAATTAAAAAACAAAACAGTATATCCGCTAGAACTAAATACAATGCCTGGTTGGGCAGGAAGTTCTTGGTATTTTAACAGATATATGGATTCTAATAATGAAGGCGAATTTGCAAGCAAAGAAGCACTTGATTATTGGAAAGAAGTAGATTTATATATTGGAGGATCTGAACATGCAACAGGACATTTATTGTATGCACGTTTTTGGCAAAAATTCTTATTTGATAAAGGAATTGTACCTGTAGATGAGTTTGCAAAAAAACTGATTAATCAAGGAATGATTTTAGGAACTTCTGCTTTTGTTTACAAAGCAACTGCTTTTGTTAAAAATGGTTGTTCTATAGACAAATCTAATGATGATGTTATAGAGAAAATACCAACTTTAATTGTTTCTAAAAATTTATTTAATTCTGATGATGAATTTGAAACAGTAGTTAAAAATTACTTATTAGATAATAAATTATTGAATCCGAATTTTGCAGATTTGGTAATGATTACCAAAACACCTTTGCACGCAGATGTTTCTTTGGTGAATGCTTCTGATGAATTAGATGTAGAAGCATTTAAAAATCATCCTTTAAATAGCGATTATAAAAGTGCAGAATTCATTTTAGAAGAAGGAGTTTATAAAGTAGGACGTGAAGTAGAAAAAATGTCTAAATCTAAATACAATGTTGTAAATCCTGATGCTATTTGTGAAGAATATGGAGCGGATAGTTTACGTTTATTCGAAATGTTTTTAGGACCGTTAGAACAAGCAAAACCTTGGAAAACTTCTGGTATTTCTGGAGTTTCATCTTTCTTAAAAAAATTATGGAAACTCTATTTTAACGGAGAAACGTTTGATGTTTCAGATGCAGAAGCAACAAAAGACGAATTAAAAGTTTTACATAAAACCATTAAAAAAGTAGAAGATGATATAGAGAATTTCTCTTTTAACACATCTGTTTCTACATTTATGATTGCTGTAAATGAGCTTTCTGCTTTAAAATGTAATAAACGTTCAATATTAGAGCCTTTAGCAGTGTTGGTTTCGCCTTATGCACCACATATTGCAGAAGAATTATGGAGTTTGTTAGGAAATAAAGAGAGTATTTCTACAGCAGGTTTTCCAGTTTTTGATGCAAAACATTTGGTTGAAAGCACTAAAAATTACCCGATTTCTTTTAATGGAAAAATGCGTTTTACGTTAGAACTTTCTTTAGATTTATCTAAAGATGAAATTGAAGCAGCAGTTATGGCAAATGAAAAAACAATTGCACAACTCGCAGGTCGAGAGCCAAAGAAGGTAATTATTGTTCCTGGTAAAATTGTAAACATAGTTGGCTAGCAGACGCAGTCTGCTTTTGGTATTACCTTTTTTGTGGAGAAATGATATATTATTAAAAAACATTCCGATACAAATTTGATAAAAAATAAATACATTTTTACAAAATATTAAAAGTCATTACATAGTTTGTAATGACTTTTTTATTTGGCTATCTTGTCACAGATTAAACAATGAAAACGTTTAATAAAATTTTCATTGTAAGAACCTTCTTTGGAATGCTTTTTGCAAGTTGAATTCAACGGTTTTGACAACTAATTATAAATAAAAAATAAAAAAATAATTTGAGTGTTTTTAAAAATATATCGCTAAGAATACGTATTTTTTTATCAATGATTTTATTGGTGTTATTGGCATCAATTTTAATATTGGTGGTAACTATTTATCAGTATGATGAACAGACCAAAGATTACAATATTCAACGTTTTGAGCGAAAAGAATCTGCTACAAAACAAAGCATAGAGTTAGAACTTAAAAACAAAACTACATATCCTGTAAGTACAGAAAATTTATCAAAAATTTTTCAAGAACGTATTTATGAAATATCTGCAATACACAAGCTAAATATTTCTATTTATGATATGAATGGAAAATTGCTAAAATCTTCAATTGCAAATGCCTTTGAAAAGTTAGAAATATTGCCAGTTCCTGAAGATATTTTAGACGAATTAGCACAAAATTCTAATCATAAAATTTTAAAAGCAAGAGAAGAAAATGGAATTGGGTATCAATCTTCTTATTCATATATAAATGATCCTAAATTTAAAAGAATAGGTGTTCTAGAATTACAATTTACACAAGATAATTCTGAGATAGAGAAAGAGTTAGAGGAATTTATGTATAGACTTAGTTTGGTGTATGTTTTAATGTTTTTAATTGCAATTGCTTTAGCCTATTTTTTATCAAGTTATATAACACGTTCTATAAAAACAATTTCAGAAAAAATGCAACAAACACGCTTGCATGAAAGGAATGAAAAAATTATTTTAAATGCAGCAAGTTCAGAAATTGGAATTTTAGTTGAAGCATACAATAGTATGATTGATGAACTAGAAGAAAGTGCTGTTAAGTTGGCGAGAAGTGAGCGTGAACAAGCTTGGAGAGAAATGGCAAAACAAGTTGCTCATGAAATTAAAAATCCATTAACACCAATGCGATTAACAGTGCAAAGTTTTGAGCGTAAGTTTAATCCGTTAGATGAAAATGCCAAAGAAAAATTAGCAGAATATAGCCAAACATTAATTCAGCAAATAGATGTAATGAGTTCTATTGCGTCTGCTTTTTCAGACTTTGCTAAAATGCCAACACAGAAAAGGGAAAAAATAGAAGTTATTAGTGTTGTAAAATTAGCTTTAGATATTTTTAATGAAGGTTCTATAAAATATTATCCTCAAGAAAAAGAATTACTTGCCAATTTAGATAAAACACAGTTAATAAGAATTGTAACAAATTTGGTTAAGAATGCTTCTCAAGCTATAGAGAAAGAAAAAAATCCTTTAATAGAAGTAAAGGTTTTATCTGATGGAAATAATATAAAAATTACAGTTTCTGACAATGGAAAAGGAATTAGTGAAGATGTAAAAAATTTAATATTTGAGCCTAAATTTACAACCAAAACAAGTGGAATGGGGTTAGGTTTACCAATGATAAAAAATATTATTGAAGCTTACGATGGATCTATTTCTTTTACATCTAAAGAAGGAATTGGAACCGTATTTACAGTGATTTTACCAAAAACATAAAAACATATAGTATGAAATTTGATAACATTTTAGTCGAAAAAAAAGAGTATTTAGCTCAGGTTACTATTAATAGACCTAAAAAACTTAACGCTTTAAATAAAGCAACAATCGAAGAATTAAATGTTGCTTTTGAATCATTAGAAGATGATGAGAATATAAGAGTAATTATTTTAACTGGAAGTGGAGAAAAAGCATTTGTAGCTGGTGCAGATATTTCTGAGTTTGCTCATTTTTCTGTGGAAGAAGGTAGCTCTTTAGCAAGAGCAGGACAAGAATTATTATTTGATTATATAGAGAATTTATCTACTCCAGTAATTGCAGCGGTAAATGGTTTTGCTTTAGGAGGAGGTTTAGAACTAGCAATGTCTTGTCACTTTAGAGTTGCGTCTGATAATGCAAAAATGGGATTACCAGAAGTTTCTTTAGGTGTAATTCCAGGTTATGGTGGTACACAACGTTTACCTCAATTAGTAGGTAAAGGAAAAGCAATGGAAATGATTATGACTGCAGGAATGATTTCTGCTGATGAAGCAAAATCTTGGGGCTTAGTAAACCATGTAACAACACAAGAAGAATTAATACCATTAGCAGAGAAAATTGCAAGCAGAATTAATAGAAATTCTTCGGTTGCAATTTCAGTTGCAATTTCGGCAGTAAACTCTAATTTTAAAGACGGAGTAAATGGTTTTGAGATAGAAATAGAAGGTTTTGGAGACTGTTTTGGAACTCAAGATTTTAAAGAAGGAACTACAGCTTTTTTAGAAAAAAGAAAACCTAATTTTCCTGGAAATTAATAAAAAAAGAACCTTATTAAGTTATTTTCTTAAAATGAATCAAAATAAAAAGCGAGCCTCTCCAGGCTCGCTTTAATTATCAAAATTTACTTTGATACCAATTAACAATTAACTTTTCTTTATAGTATAAAATCTTTAGTATAAGTTCTGTTATCACTATTTATAATAATTTTATAACTTCCTCTTGGGCTTTTAGCTAAACTATAAACTCTATTTAAATAATTATCACCTGAAACCTTTTCATTATAAATCATCTCATTTTCATGATATATAGTTACGTTTAAAGGTTTGTTGTTAAATTCAATTTTAGAAATTAATACTAAATCCTTTTTATTTACAATTACAGGTTTAAAGATTTTTTCTTTTTTATTTCCTAAAAAAGTTACCAAACCATTATCTACAATAAAAGGTTTAATTATAACTTCAAAATCTTTATCTAATTCTGCAGTGTAACTTCCATTTTCTAATGCAGTTAAATCAAATAATTTTGAAAAATTACCAGAAGACGTAACTGTTTGTTTATAAAGTCTTGTTCCTCTACTATCTTTTATTGTAAAGGTGTGCCCTTTTTTTACAGCTCTAAATTCTACTTTTACTTTTTTTGCGTTTAAAATAACGTCTGCTGTATTATTGTCATTTGCGTAGCCAATTAATGTTCCTAACATTAATACTACTAATAAAATTTTCTTTGTTGTTTTCATTTTTCTTTTAGTTTTTTTCATCTTTTTTTCATTTAATGATTATTAACACTACAAATCTATGGTAGATTTAGATTTCTGAAAACATCAGAATTGGTAGGTTTATATTCTATATTATCATAATAGGAAACAACAGTAATAATAAGGGTTAAAATAGTATATAAAATTGATAATTTGATATAACAATAGAATTTTAGCTTTTAAGTTTTTAATATTTATGATAAATACAAAAGTCTTTTTATCTATAAGATAGATATAACGAACTCAATTAATAATTTAAGATTTAACTCAGTATCTCTTTGTGAATAAATGGCTGTAGTTTCCAATCTGCTCAATTTATATTATACAGAAGAGATCATTATTTATTAGAGTAAAAGAAAATCTAGTTTTATTAATAATAAACGAGCTTAAAGTTAGGTTAAACTTTAAGCTCGTTGAAATAATATTGAAAATAAAAAGCGAGCCTCTCCAGACTCGCTTTTATCATTAAAACTCCAGTATAGTTTTAATTACTTGAATAACAATTAACTAGATTGTATTTTTAAATTCTAATATCTTTAGAATATGTTCTGTTATTTGTAGCTATAATTACTTTATAATTACCTCTAGGGCTTTCAGCTAAACTATATGCTCTATTTAAATAAATTCCTCCTTTTACTTTTTCTGTAAGAATTATTTCATTTTCATGATAAATAGTTACGTTTAAAGGTTTGTTGTTAAATTCAATTTTAGAAATTAACACTAAATCATTTTTATTTACAATTACAGGCTTAAAGATTTTTTCTTTTTTCTCTCCTAAAAAAGTTACCAAACCATTATCTACAATAAAAGGCTTAATAATAACTTCAAAATCTTTATCTAATTCTGCAGTATAAGATCCGTTTTCTAATGCAGTTAAATCAAATAATCTTGAATAATTACCAGAAGTAGTAACTACTTGGTTATAAAGTGTAGTTCCTTTATCATCCTTAATAGTTAAGGTTTGTCCTTTTTTTACAGCTCTAAATTCTACTTTTACTCTTTTTGCATTTAAAGTATTGTCAGATGTAATATTGTCATTTGCGTAGCTAATTAATGTTCCTAACATTAATACTACTAATAAAATTTTCTTCATTGTTGTTTTCATTTTTCTTTTAGTTGTTTTCATCTTTTTTTCATTTAATGATTATTAACACTGCAAATCTATGGCAGATTTAATTCGCTGAAAACATCAGAATTGGCAAATTTATATGTTATATTATCACCAATACGTATGTTAATTTAATGTAAGGTTAAAGTAGTATATAAAAATGATAATAATATATAACTTCTTAAATTTAAGTGTTGTAATTTTGAATAATAATTGAGAAATATGATGAACGTTAAACCTACATTAGAAAAATTAAGTCCAGATTTTGGAAGTTCTATACTAGCAAAAAAACATACACAGTTTTTAAAAGAGATAAAGGCTTTTTGGCATTTTCATCCAGAAATAGAATTAGTGTATGTAAATCATGGAAAAGGGAAAAGACATATTGGTAATCATTTGTCTTACTTTAATAATAGTCAATTATTATTAATAGGTCCTAATTTACCACATAATGGTTTTACAGATAGACTAACAACAAATGGATCTGAAACGTTATTACAGTTTAAACAAGATTTTCTGGGAGAAACTTTTTTTGATGCTCCAGAAATGATTCCTATTAAAAATTTATTTGAGAAATCTAAAAAAGGAATTTTATTTGGTGTAAAAACAAAACAGAAACTAGGTCCGAAAATAGAAAAGATTGCAGAAAAAGTAGGATTCAAACAAATTCTACTCTTATTAGAGGTCTTACACACACTTTCTAAGTCTGAAGATTACACAATTTTAAATGCAGATGGTTTTGCTTTTGAAACACAACCACAAGATAGTAGTAAGATCGATTTAATATTTAAACATATTAATGAAAATTTTAATAAACATATTAGTTTAGATGAGATTTCAGATTTGGTAAGTATGACAGTTCCTGCTTTTTGTAGATTTTTTAAAAAAACAACAGGAAAAACATTTACAAAATTAGTAAATGAATATAGAGTTGTACATGCAACAAAGTTGTTGTCAGAAAGTCAAACAAGTATCACAGACATATGTTTTGAATGTGGATTTAATAATTTTTCTCACTTTAATAAACTGTTTAAAGAGTTTACAGGAAAATCTGCTTCGAAATACAGAAGTGAAATGTTAAATTTAATTCAATAATAATATGGAAGATAAAATTGATAAAACAATAAAATATTATTCGATTAAAAGTAAACAGATATTAGATTGTATAAATTCTGCTAATAACTTAACTGTTGATGAAGTAATAGAAAAAGGAGAAGAACTTTCTATTTTAGAATATAAAATTACGGCTTTAGAAGTGGCAAAAGAAAATTAAATTTTTATTTAACACCATTCCACTCATTATAAAACTGATTTAAAAATTGCTCCATATATATATGTCTATTGGTAGCAATTTTTTTTCCAGTAACCGTATTCATTTTATCTTTCAGCAATAATAATTTTTCATAAAAATGATTAATTGTTGGCGCATCAGATTTTTTATATTCCTCTTTAGTCATATTTAAATTGGGCAATATTTCAGGATTATAAAGTGCTCTGTTTTTAAAGCCACCATAATTAAAGCAGCGTGCAATACCAATTGCACCAATTGCATCTAATCTGTCTGCATCTTGCACAACCTCTAATTCTTTAGAAGTAAATGTATCTCCATCTTTAGAAAGTGAATTTTTATAAGATATATGTTTTATAATGTTTACTACGTGTAAAATTATTTCTTTGCTAACATTTTGTTTTACAAGAAATTCTGATGCTATTTTTGGCCCAATTGTTTCATCTCCATTATAAAACTTAGGGTCTGCAATGTCATGTAATAATGCTCCTAAAGAAACTATAAAAGCATCAACTTCTTCTTCCTTAGAAATTAAAACTGCATTTTTAAAAACACGCTCAATGTGAAACCAATCATGACCTCCTTCAGCATTTTTTAATTCTTTTTTTACAAACAGAATTGTATTTTCTATGACTTTTTCTTGATTCATATTATTTTCTCGAATCTAATTCTTTTTTAATTTTTTTCATTTCAATAATCATTACAAAAAGCATAGGAGCAAAAAATAAAGGTAAAAATGTTTGAAAAGAAATTCCGTTTTCAACTGTAGAAAATATCGCAAAAACAATCATTAAAAAAATTACAACTGCTTGTATAATAACTAATCTTTTTTGATTTTTAAGTTTCTTAAGCAACTCTTCTTTAGAGTAATTAGAAAATATAGATGACATAAATTATGTTTTTATAAAAATAAAAAATCCATTCTGAAAAGAATGGATTTTTGTATAAATTTTGAATTGTTTCTTAACAAAACTCTTCGTAAGCTTGTGCTAAATTCTGAGCAATCATTTGTGCAGATCTTCCTTCAATATGATGACGTTCTAACATATGAACTAAATTACCATCTTTAAACAACGCAATTGCTGGAGAAGATGGAGGAAAAGGAATCATATATTCTCTTGCTTTCTGAGTAGATTCTTTTTCTACACCTGCAAAAACAGTAGTTAAGTTTGTTGGCGTTTTATCTGCTCCTAAAGAAGCAATAGCACCAGGTCTTGCTGTACCTGCAGCACAACCACAAACAGAATTTACCATTACCAAGGTAGTTCCTTCTTTAGACATTGCATTTTCTACGTCTTCTGCTGTAAGTAATGCTTCAAAACCTGCATTAATAAGCTCGTTACGCATTGGTTTTACTAATTCTTCTGGATACATAATTATAATAATTTTAGGTTGCAAATATACTAATAAAAGTAACAGAATTCAATATTAGAATAAATGGTTCTTCAAATAGGTTTATCAATAAAATTGATATTCTTTTCAAATAAATAAATAAACATTGATTTCATATATTTGAACAAAATTTTAAAAAATAGCATGGGAAGTTTTACAAAATGGTTAGGAGCAGGTTTAGGTTTTACTTTAGGCGGGCCAATTGGCGCTGCTATAGGTTTTGCAATTGGGAGTTTTGTTGATGGATTTTCAGAAGAAGATTTAACAAAAGAACAACGAGAATATCAAAGAAAAGTTCAAGGTAGCAGAGGTGGTAATATTAACACACAATCTGGAGATTTTGAAATGAGTTTATTGGTTTTAGCATCAATTGTAATAAAATCAGATGGCAAAGTAGATAAAAGAGAATTAAATTATGTGCGTACGCAATTTGTAAGCATGTATGGTAAAGAAAGAGCAAATAGTGCTTTTAAACTCTTTAACGGAATTATAAAAAAGCAAATATCTGCACGCCAAGTTTGTATACAAATTAGAGAGCACATGCCTCATGCTTCTCGTTTACAATTACTTCACTTTTTGTTTGGTATCGCTAAAGCGGATGAGTTTGTAACTGAATCTGAAGTAGAAGAAATTAGAAAAATAGCAGGTTATTTATATGTAAATCAAAGAGATTTTGAGTCAATTAAAGCAATGTTTTACGATGCTTCAGACAATGCGTATAAAATTTTAGAAATTGAAAAGTCAGTTTCTAATGATGAGGTTAAAAAAGCCTACAGAAGAATGGCTAAAAAATACCACCCAGATAAAGTTCAAGACTTAGGAGAGGAACATGTAAAAGGAGCAAAAGAAAAATTTCAGAGCATACAATCTGCTTATGAAAAAATAAAAAAAGAAAGAGGGATAT
Source organism: uncultured Polaribacter sp. (assembly GCA_965367085.1). Lineage (GTDB taxonomy): Bacteria > Bacteroidota > Bacteroidia > Flavobacteriales > Flavobacteriaceae > Polaribacter. The sequence goes on along the minus strand of CBDUHF010000014.1, from coordinate 42,317 downwards.
AAAAACCCTCTTTTTTTATCTCTAAAAGTTCCTTATTGCAAGAAAATCCTTAATTTCGCAATCTTATTAGAAAAGATAGAAAATGAGCGCGAAATTCACTGAATATAAAGGTCTTGACTTACCAAAAGTTGCAGAAGAAATTCTTAATTATTGGGAAGAAAATAACATTTTTGAAAAAAGTGTAACCACAAGAGAAGGAAATAAACCTTTTGTGTTTTTTGAAGGGCCACCATCTGCAAATGGTTTACCTGGAGTTCACCATGTTTTAGCAAGAGCTATTAAAGATATTTTTCCACGTTATAAAACAATGAAAGGTTACCAAGTAAAGCGTAAAGCTGGTTGGGATACTCATGGTTTACCTATTGAACTAGGTGTAGAAAAAGAACTTGGAATTACCAAAGAAGATATTGGGAAGAAAATTTCTGTAGAAGATTATAACGCAGCTTGTAGAAAAGCAGTTATGCGTTACACAGATATTTGGAACGATTTAACTCAGAAAATGGGTTATTGGGTAGATATGGAAGATCCATATATTACATATGAACCAAAATATATGGAATCTGTTTGGTGGTTATTAAAGCAGATTTATAACAAAGAATTAATTTACAAAGGCTATACAATTCAGCCATATTCTCCAAAAGCAGGAACAGGTTTAAGTTCTCACGAATTAAATCAACCAGGAACATATCAAGATGTAACAGATACAACAATTGTTGCTCAGTTTAAAGCAGTTGAAAGTTCTTTGCCAGAGTTTTTGAAAAATGAAGGAAACGTTTATTTCTTAGATTGGACTACAACTCCTTGGACATTGCCAAGTAATACAGCATTAACAGTAGGTCCAAAAATTGAATATGTTTTAGTAGATACTTTTAATCAATATACATTTGAACCAACAAAAGTTGTGTTGGCTAAAAACTTAATTGGTAAGCAATTCGGAGGAAAAAATAATGTACAAGTTGAAACTTCTGAAGCTTTATCTGAATATAATTCTGGCGATAAAAAGATTCCTTTTTACGTTGTAAAAGAATTTATTGGTAAAGATTTAGTGGGTTCTAAATACGAACAAATTTTAGATTACTGTCTTCCAAATGACAATCCTCAAGATGCTTTTAGAGTAATTGCAGGAGATTTTGTTACTACAGAAGATGGAACAGGAATTGTACATACAGCACCAACTTTTGGAGCAGATGATGCATTGGTAGCAAAACAAGCAGTACCAGAAATTCCACCAATGTTGGTAAAAGATGAAAATGATAATTTAGTTCCTTTAGTAGATTTACAAGGAAGATTTAGACCAGAAATGGGAGAATTTGCAGGTAAATATGTAAAGAACGAATATTATGAAGATGGTGAAGCACCAGAAAAGTCTGTAGATGTTGAGTTAGCTATCAAATTAAAAACAGAAAATAAAGCCTTTAAGGTAGAAAAATATAAACACAGTTATCCTAATTGTTGGAGAACAGATAAACCAATTTTATACTATCCGTTAGATTCTTGGTTTATTAAAATAACTGATGTAAAAGACAGAATGCATGAGTTAAATAAAACCATAAACTGGAAACCTGAATCTACAGGAACAGGACGTTTTGGAAACTGGTTAGCAAATGCAAACGACTGGAATTTATCTCGATCTCGTTATTGGGGAATTCCATTACCAATCTGGAGAACAGAAGATGGTAAAGAAGAAATTTGTATTGGTTCTGTTGAAGAATTAAAAGGTGAAATGGCAAAAGCTGTGGAAGCTGGCGTATTAGCTGAAGATATTTTTGCAGATTTTGAAGTTGGTAACAATTCCGAAGAAAACTATGCAAAATTAGATTTACATAAGAATATTGTAGATGAAATTGTTTTAGTTTCATCAACAGGAGAACCGATGAAACGTGAAAGCGATTTAATTGATGTTTGGTTCGATTCTGGTTCTATGCCTTATGCACAATGGCATTATCCGTTTGAAAATAATCAAAAAATTGATAACAACGAATCTTTTCCAGCAGATTTTATTGCAGAAGGAGTAGATCAAACACGTGGTTGGTTTTATACTTTACATGCAATCGGAACCATGGTTTTTGATTCTGTAGCGTATAAAAATGTTGTTTCTAATGGATTGGTTTTAGATAAAAACGGACATAAAATGTCTAAACGTTTAGGAAATGCAACAGATCCTTTTACAACATTATCAACGTATGGAGCAGATGCTACTCGTTGGTATATGATCTCTAATGCAAATCCTTGGGACAATTTAAAATTCGATTTAGAAGGAATTGAAGAGGTAAAACGTAAATTCTTCGGAACACTTTACAACACGTATTCTTTCTTTACTTTATATTCAAATCTAGATAATTTCTCTTATGAACAAGCAGATGTTGCTTTAGAAGAAAGACCAGAGATAGATAGATGGGTTTTATCAGAATTAAACACTTTAATTACAAAAGTGGATAAATTCTACGAAGAATATGAGCCTACAAGAGCTGCTAGAGCAATCTCAGATTTTACTCAAGAATATTTAAGTAACTGGTATGTGCGTTTAAGTAGAAGACGTTTTTGGAAAGGAGATTATGAAACAGATAAGATTTCTGCTTACCAAACATTATATACTTGTATGGTAACTATTGCAAAGTTAAGTGCGCCAATTGCTCCATTTTTTATGGATAAATTGTACTTAGATTTAAATGCAGTTACTAAAAAAGAGAGTTTCGAAAGTATTCACTTAGCAGAATTTCCAAAATCTGATGCTAGTTTTATTGATAAATCTTTAGAACGCAAAATGGAAAATGCACAAATTATTTCATCTTTAGTCTTATCATTAAGAGCAAAAGAAAAGATAAAAGTGCGTCAGCCATTACAAAAAATAATGATTCCTGTTGATAATGAGCAACAAAAGGAAGAAATTTTAGCAGTTGCAGATTTAATTAAGCATGAAGTAAATATTAAAGAAATTCAAATTTTAGAAGACGCTTCAGATATTTTAATCAAGCAAATTAAACCAAATTTCAAGGCTTTAGGACCAAAATTTGGTAAAGATATGCGTTTTATTGCTGCTCAAGTTCAGCAGTTTAATCAAGAAGATATTAACAAAATAGAGAAAGATGGGAACATTTCTATAGAAGTTAATGGAAAAAATATTATTTTGGGACTCGAAGATGTAGAAATTTCATCGAAAGATATAGAAGGTTGGTTAGTAGCAAATGAAGGCTCGTTTACTGTTGCTTTAGATGTTACAATTACAGAAGAATTACGTAAAGAAGGAGTTGCTAGAGAGTTGGTAAATAGAATTCAGAATGCACGTAAAGACACTGGTTTAGAGGTAACAGATAGAATTAAATTAACAGTTTTAAATTTTGAAAACTTACAACAATCTATAACAGAAAATAAAAGCTACATCATGACAGAAACATTAACTGAAGAATTGGTTTTTGTTGATGAATTAGAAAATGGTACAGAAATTGAGTTTGATACCATAAAAAGTAGAATATTAATCGAAAAAATGTAAGAGTATGTCAGATATAAAAGTGAAATACGCAGAAGAAGACTTAAAAGAATTTAAAGAAATTATAGAGAAAAAGAAGACTAGAGCACAAGCAGATTTGGCTTTATTAAAAGCAGCATATAAAAATGATGCAGATAATGGAACTGATGATACTTCTCCATCTTTTAAATCTTTTGATGAAGGTTCTGATGTAATGAACAAAGAAGCAAATGTTCAATTAGCAATTAGACAAGAAAAATTTATAAGAGACTTAAATAACGCTTTATTACGTATAGAAAACGGTACTTATGGTGTTTGTAGAGTTACAGGTAAATTAATTCAGAAAGAACGTTTAAGACTAGTTCCTCATGCAACTTTAAGTATAGAGGCAAAACGTAAACAATAATTTTTTTCTGTAAATTATTTATAAAACAATACATACAAAGCTTCTTTTAAAGAAGCTTTTTTTATGAAAAAAATAATTCTAATATCAGTTTTATTATTTTCTATTGCTGTTTTTTCGCAAAAGAAGGCTTCAAAGAAAATAGAAACCAATGTAGATGAAATTGAAATTTCTACAGAAGGTTTAGATGATTTTGTTTTAGAAAATTCAGATTCTGGGTTCCTAGAAATTTTTTTATATGCAGAGAATTCTAATAAGCAACATATTGTTTTTGAGGAAGATAATAATGTAGCTATTATAAAATTTAATCTTCAAGAATTTAAAACTGAAGAAACAGTTTTTAGGAAATTTATTACCAAAAGATTACAAAGAGCATCTGCTGTTGTAAAAATTCCTAAAGATGTAATTGTAACTGTTTTTGGAGAAAATACAAGTATAACGACTAAAAGTTGCAAAAATAAACTTAATATTTTCCTTGAAAATGGAAATGTAAAATTAGACACAATAAAAGAAAGTACAATAGTAAAATTATATGCGGGTAATGTTTATGCAACCATAAAGAACTCAGATATAGATGTAATTTCTAGAAACGGTGAAATTAAAGTTGATGATATTTTAGTAGCAAAAAAGTATCAAAAAAAAGAACTAAAATCAACCCAAAAATTAACAATAAATACAATAAAAGCTAATATTTTCTTAACAACTATAAAAACACAATAATATTGTTATTTTTGTGAACACAAATTTAAAAAAGATGTCAAAAAAGAATCTTGCAATTCTTACCATATTAATCGCAATTATTTTAGATCAAGTAATAAAAATCTATGTAAAAACACACTTTATTTTAGGAGAAGAAGTTGTTGTTTTTGATTGGTTTAGAATCCATTTTACAGAAAATAATGGAATGGCAATGGGTTTTGAATTTGGAGGAAGAGCTGGTAAGCTTTTTTTAACACTCTTTAGAATAGTAGCAGTTGGAGGAATTATTTATTGGTTGTCTCAAAACATTAAAAGAAAAGTACACAATGCTGTAATTGTTGCTATTGCATTAATTTTTTCTGGAGCAGTTGGTAATATATTAGACTCTATTTTTTACGGGGTTATTTTTGATAGTTCTAATCATAAAGTAGCAACATTGTTTGCAGACAAACCTTATGGAGAATTTTTACACGGAAAAGTTGTAGATATGCTTTACTTTCCTATTTGGGAAGGAAATTTACCAGATTGGATTCCTTTTATTGGTGGAGATATGTTTACTTTTTTCCAATATATTTTTAATCCTGCAGATGCTTTTATTAGTATTGGAGTTGCATTACTTTTTATTTTTAGCAAACAAGCTTTCCCTAAAGAAGAGAATGAAGTAAAAGCATAAACTTTTACTATCTTTAAAGAAAGTTTATAGAGATGCGTTTTTTAAAATATGTTGCTGTTTTTTTACTAGGTTTTTTTATTGCCAAGTTTTGGTATGAAAAGAAAGAGAAAAGTCATCTGCAAGAAGAAATTCAGGTAGTTTTAAATTCAGTAAAAAACTTAAGTAAGTTGGTTGTTTCTGAAGGAACCTTCTCTGAAGTTTATAATTACTCAGATTCTAAAAAATATTTTTACGATTATCTTTCTTTTGATAAAAAAGCAATAGTTACTGTAAACGCTAAAGTAGAAGTTGGTTATAATTTAGCTGAATTAGAAATTCAAATAGATTCTATTGGTAAAAAAATATTTATCAATAAAATTCCTACAGAAGAAATAATCATTTCCCCAGATGTAAAATATTTCGATTTACAACAAAGTCAGTTTAATACTTTCTCAAAAGAAGAGTTAAACAAAATTAACAAAACAAGTATTGAGAAAATAAAAGAAACTATAGAGGTAAGCAACCTAAAAGAACAAGCTAAAACAAGATTATTTGTAGAATTGTCTAAAATCTATCAACTCTCTGCCATTTACAATTGGCAAGTAGTAGATAACACAAGTTCTGGTTTTTTAGATGAGTTTACAGATCATCAAAATCTGGACTAATTTCAATTAATTTTTTCTGAATTCCATAAATAACCAAACCAGCAACATTTTTAGAATGTGTTTTAACTAACAAGTTATTTCTATGACCTTCTACTGTTCTTGGACTTATAAAAAGTTTATCAGCAATTTCTGCAGTAGTGTATTGCTCACAAATCAATTCTAAGACACCAATTTCTCTTTTGGAAAGTAACTTCTTATCTAAATCACTCTTAATACGTTTTCCACTAGAAGATATAATGTTTTCATGAATAATTTTTAATACTTTTTCATCATAATAAAAACCTTTTTCATACACTTCATTTATGGTATGAATTACTGTTTTTGGACTTGTGTTTTTAAGAAGGTAGGAAGATGCACCAACATCTATCATATTTGTGATAAAAGATTTTCCATCATAACTCGTTAATGCAATTATTTTAATATCTGGATGCGTTTTATGTACTGCTTTAGTAGCTTCAATACCATTTACTTCTGGCATTTTTAAATCCATTAAAATAACATCAGGAAACTCATTTGTATTTGCAATAAAGTCTATTAATTCTTGGCCATTTTCTGCTTCAAAAATAACATTAAAGCGTTCTTCTCTTTCTAATAGAAATCGAATTCCGCTTCTAAAAAGTTGCTCATCATCTGCAATTACTATATTTATTATTTTCATTTTTCAGGGGAAACTTTTAGATTGATATTTTTATTTTAAAACCATTATTTTCTGCAGTATCTATTATATAATTTCCTTGTAAAAGAGAAACTCTACTTTCAATATTTTTCATTCCTAATCCTTTTTTATGATCTACATTATTTGAGTTAAAACCAATACCATCATCTGTATAATTAAAAAGGAGAGAATTGTTTTTTAAGGAAATATTTATGGTGCTGTTTTTTGCTTTTCCATGTCTTACAGAGTTGTTAATTAGCTCTTGTACAATTCTAAAAAAATGTAATTCATTTTGAGGATTTAAATATTCTTTTGGGTAATCTAAAGTATATTTAATATTAATTTTTCTGCTATTATTAAAGGAATCTGCTAGTTCTTCTATGGCATCTTTTAATCCGAATTTATCTAAAATAGGAGGTAAAAGATTATGTGCTATTTTTCTTGCACTTTCTAATGTTTTATCGGTTGCTTCTAAAATTCCGTTATTAACTTTAATAAATTCTTCTTCCGTTAAATCTCCATCTTTTAAAAGGTTTGCATTTAGGTTTATTACATTTAATTTAGAGCTAATATCATCATGCAAATCTTGTGCTATACGTTTGCGTTCTTTTTCTTGAGTTACAATTATAGATTGTATAATTTCTTTTTGATGATTTATTTCTAGCGACTTCTTTTCTAGTTCTTTTTCTATTATCTTTTTTCTAGAGAAAAAGAAAAATAATAACAGCGCAACTCCCATTAATAGAAGTAATAAAACACCAATTAAGATAATAGCAATCACTTGATTTTCTTCTTTAAACAATTCTTCCATTAGGGGGCTTGGTTATTTGTAAGTAACGAAGTTAAGGAAAAATACTTTTAAGTTAAAGATAGCTAATAAAACAACTGGCAACATACCTGTTATTAAAATCAGGTGTTTTCACCTATTTTAGAATATTAAATATAAATTCTAATTTATACTACTTGAGGTTTTTTTCTAAAATTTTTATACCATTCTACAAAAATTAATAGCTGATAAACAACATAAAGAGAAGCATTAAAAAGCCAAATAAAAATCTTTATGTCAGATTTTAAATTACCAGCAATAAATATTAAAGTGCTACAAGTAATGTAAACAAACAAACCTGAATTTAAATAAATAAAATTTTTATTATTGCTATCTATTCTCTTTGTTAAGAAAATTAAACTGTAAACAATTAATGGGATTGATGTAATTATTACTTCAAAAATATTATGTTTATTTATAAAATCTGGAAATAAGAAATAGTAAATTCCTAAAGAAAGTAGTACAACAAATAAATATATTCTTATAATATTAGACAGCAACTTACTTTTAAACTCTAGTTTAAAAAAATAGCTAAATAATACAAATTGACCAATAAAGTAAAAGTGCGTATAATGAAGGTTAGGGATACTATTATGATGAAGATAACTCATTCTTAATTGTATGATTAAAACATACAATAAGTAAAATGCAATAATTTTAAAAGCTACCGTTTTTTTACGATAACTTTTAAAAAAAAGAAATGTATTGATAGCTAAAATAATATTTCCAAGATTAGCTGTTATATTAATAATTTCTTTTATCTCCATTTAATTATATTAAATGAATTTTAGAGTAAAATATTGAAGAGTATAAACCTGTGAAATCATACTAGTTTTACTTTTTTTTAATTTTTCTAATATTTTTATACCATTCTACAAAAACTAAGATTTGGTAAACAAGGTATAATATACTATTAAATTTCCAAATGTATAACTTAACACTTCTAGTTCCTATGTTTCCTAATGTAAATAATAAAGTGCTAGATAATAAGTATATAAAAAGACCAGAATTAAAATAAATATATTTTTTGTTCTCAAGATTATCTATGTTTTTAATAAAAAATATGAAACTATAAATTAGTAATGGAATAGAGGTAATAGCTATCTCTAAAACATTCCATTTTAAATAATCTTTAGGATATAGATAGTAGTAAATGATTAATATAATAGATACTATAAAAACAATTATATTTATTATTGAAGATAATTTTTTACTTCTTAGTACTTTAGAATAAAAGAAACTTAATAATATAAATTGCCCAATAAAATAGTAATGAGAAAGAAATAAATTTCTAATTGTTAAAGATGATAAATAAGATGAATAGACTTGAACAATTAAGCATAATAATAAATAATAGGATACTATTTTAAAAGCTATCAAATTTTTTCGATAGCTTTTAAAATATAAAAAAGTATTTATTAAAAGAATAAAATAACCAATGTAAATGATAATTTTATCCAAATTTTAACCATTTAAAGGGCTACCTGGATCACAAACTTCTGGACAAGGATCTGTGAAATCAAAAATATCTCCACCTTCAGCATCTAAATTTTTACCATCTTTAGAAGAAATCATGTCTTTACCGTTTTTGTCTACACCAACAATCATTAGTTTTTCTTGTTGTATTTCTTCACCTGTATCAGAACATGTAAATGTTGCTACACCAATATATGCTCTTACACCTTCTACACCTTTCTCTTTTAAAACTTCTTGTAAATCTGTTTTTGGAATGTTAAATGCTCTACAATCATTGTATCTGTTGTAGTTAGATTCTTCTTTTCTCCATTTATTTGCCCAAGATTTTGCAGTTGCTAAAGTAATTGTGTTTTTTTTCATAAATAAGTTAAGTTTTTATAAAGTTAGTTAGACTATAAAGTTATATAAAATTATATAAACTTAGTTAAGACCTTAAATAAATAAAATCAAAATAGGTGTTAATACTTATATTTAGAAATAATTTCTTCTCTAAAATGCTATAAAAAAACGTATTTTCGTTTTATGTCTACACCTTTAGAACTTCAAATAAAAACCTTACCTAATGAACCTGGAGTTTATCAATATTTTGATAAAGAAGATGTAATTATTTACGTTGGAAAAGCAAAAAACTTAAAAAAAAGAGTTGCTTCTTACTTCAATAAAAATCATGAAAATGGGAAAACAAATGTTTTAGTAAAAAAAATAGTTAGAATAAAACACATTGTTGTAGAAACAGAAACAGATGCTTTATTATTAGAAAATAATCTGATAAAAAAATACAAACCACGTTATAATATTCTTTTAAAAGATGATAAAAGTTATCCTTGGTTGTGTATTAAAAAAGAACGTTTTCCTAGAATTTTTATGACACGCAGAGTTATAAAAGATGGCTCTGAATATTATGGTCCTTATACTAGTATAAAAACAGTTAGAGTTTTGTTAGATTTAATTAAAGAAATCTATCCATTAAGAACCTGTAAATACGATTTAAGTCATCAAAATGTTAACGAAGGAAAATATAAAGTCTGTTTAGAATATCATTTAAAAAACTGTAAAGGTGCTTGTGAAGGCTTAGAAACAGAGGCACATTATAATAATTCTATAAAAGAAATTAGAAATATTATAAAAGGAAATTTTAAAGAGAGTTTAGAGAGGTTTAATAACATGATGTTAACTTTTGCGGCAAATATGGAATTTGAAGAAGCGCAAAAAATTAAAGAAAAATTACACCTTTTAAGTAATTATCAATCTAAATCTACCATTATAAATCCATCTATAAATAATGTAGATGTTTTTTCTATTATTTCTGATGAAACTCATGGATATTTAAATTTTCTAAAAATATCTAATGGTTCTATTATTCAATCTCATACAACAGAAGTAAAGAAAAAGTTAGACGAAGCAGATAAAGAAATACTAGAATTATTTATTGTAGAAATTAGGCAACGTTTCAATTCAATATCACCAGAAATATACGTTCCTTTTAAAGTAGATTTAGGCGAAAATGTAAAAGTTACGGTTCCTAAATTAGGAGATAAAAAACGGATTGTAGAATTGTCTGAAAGAAATGCGAAATACTATAGACAAGAACAGTTTAAACAAGTACAAATTGTAGATCCAGACAGACATGTAAAAAGAATTATGGCGCAAATGAAAAAAGATTTGCGTTTGCATGAAGAGCCAAGACATATTGAGTGTTTTGATAATTCTAATATTCAAGGAACACATCCTGTAGCAGCTTGTGTGGTTTTTAAAGATGGTAAACCAAGTAAAAAAGATTATAGACATTATAATATTAAAACAGTTGAAGGTCCAGATGATTTTGCATCTATGGAAGAGGTTGTTTACAGAAGATATAAAAGATTATTAGCAGAAGATGAGCCTTTGCCACAACTTATTATTGTTGATGGAGGTAAAGGGCAATTATCTTCTGCATTAAAGAGTTTAGATATTTTAGGGTTAAGAGGTAAAATTGCCATTATTGGTATTGCAAAACGTTTGGAGGAAATCTATTATCCAGGAGATCCTGTTCCACTTTATTTAGACAAAAAATCTGAAACGTTAAAGATTACTCAGTACCTAAGAAATGAAGCGCACAGATTTGGAATTACTTTTCACAGAAATAAACGTAGCAAAAGTGCTATTCAATCTGAATTAGAACAAATTCCTGACGTTGGTACACAGACTATTACAACTTTATTGCGTAAATTTAAGTCGGCAAAACGTGTAAAAGAAGCTTCTTTTGAAGATTTAAAAGCCGAAATTGGAAATGCCAGAGCTTTAAAAGTATACAACTATTATCACCCTAAAAAATAATGAAAACAAAAGTTTTTTTGCTGCTATTACTAGTTCCTTTTATTGTTTTTTCTCAAGAAAAACAACCAAAGATAGGACTGGTTTTAAGTGGTGGAGGTGCAAAAGGATTTGCTCATATTGGTACTTTAAAAGAAATAGATAAAGCAGGTATTCAATTAGATTATATTGGTGGTACAAGTATGGGAGCAATAATTGGGGGTTTATATGCTGCAGGTTATTCTGGCGAACAATTAGAGCAGATTGTAAATGAAACTGATTTTATGTCTCTTTTAAGAGATATACTACCAAGAAGTTCTGAAACTTTTTTTGAAAAAGAATTTGGAGAAAATACGGCAATAACATTACCTGTTTTAAATAATGCCATTGGCTTACCAAAAGCAGTTTCTAAAGGGCAAAATGTATTAAATTTTTTATTAGAATTATTAGAGTCTGTAGAAGGTATTAAAGATTTTAGTAAACTACCAATTCCTTTTTTTTGTGTTGCTACTGATGTAGAAAATGGGGGTCCTGTTTTATTAGAAGAAGGTTCACTTCCTTTAGCATTAAGAGCAAGTAGTTCTTTTCCAACATTATTAAATCCGGTTGATTTAGACGGAAAACTTTTAGTTGATGGAGGAATTGCCAATAATTTTCCTATTAGTGTAATGAAATCTAAAGGAATAGATATTGTTATTGGAGTAGATGTAGAAGGGAAATTATATCAAAAAGAAAAATTAAAATCTGTAGTTTCTATTATGAATCAGATTGTTAATTATAAAATGTATGGTGTAACTGCTAAAGAAAAAGAAAAAGTAGATGTTTATGTGCATCCATCTGTATATGATTATAATGTAGTTGATTTTGATAAAAAAGATGAAATTTTAAAAAAAGGAATAGACGAAGCCGCAAATTTTACACAAATTTTTAAAGAAATTGCTGCAAAACAAAAACATAAAAAGAAAAGAACACAGATAGAATCTATAAACAGAAAACATCTTGTCTCTGAAATTGATATTCAGGGTTTTAAAAACTATACGCGTGCCTTTGTTTTAGGAAAACTAAAAATTAGAACTGGAGATAGTATTTCTAGACAAGAAATTACAAAAAAGATTTATCTATTATCTGCAACAAAAAACTATGACAGAATAGAATATGATTTTGTAAAAAAGAATGATAATTCGTACAAATTAAACTTTCGTTTAATAGAATCTAATGATAAAGCAAATCTAAAATTAGGAGTTCATTATGATCTGTTATATAAATCTGGAGTTTTAGCAAACTATAGTCAAAAACATTTATTTTTAAATAATGATTTGTTTTCTTTAGATATGATTCTGGGAGATAATTTAAGATATAATTTAAATTATTTTGTAGATAATGGGTTTTACATTAGTTATGGATTTAGATCTAGATACAATCATTTTACAGCCAATTCTAAATTTAATCCTATTGTTTCTGCAAATCCGAATGTTAGTATTATCAATTTAAAATTTAAAGACATTACAAATCAGTTTTTTGTGCAAACTACATTTGATAGAAAGTTTGCTTTGGGTTTAGGCTTAGAACATAAACATATAAAAGCTACTACAGAAACATTTACATCTAATAACCAAGAAACTATTTTTGATAACAGCAATTATTTTAATGCTTTTGGATTTTTAAAACTAGATACTTATGATGATAAATTGTTTCCTACTAAAGGGTATTTTGCAGATTTAAATGCTAAATGGTATATGGCATCATCAGATTATAATGAAGATTTTCAACCTTTTTTACAAACAAAAGGAACCTTAGGATTTGCAACTAGTTTTAGTGATAAACTAACATTTCAAATGACAAATGAGGCTGGTTTTACATTAAACAAGATAACTTCAGATGTTTTTGATTTTTACTTAGGTGGATATAATAAAAATTACATAAACACTTTTGTGTCTTTTTATGGTTTTGATTTTGCAGAATTGTCTGATAAATCTTTTTTAAAAACTGAGTTTAATTTTAGATATGCTTTTAAGGAAAATCACTCAGCAATTTTTATTGCTAATTATGGTAGAATAGATGGTAATGTTTTTAGAGATATAGATTTATTTAAAGACCTTAAATCTGGCTATGCAATTGGCTATAGTTACAATACTTTTATTGGCCCATTAGAAATAAAATACAGTTGGTCTCCAGATACAAAAGAAAACTATTTGCTATTTAATTTAGGCTTTTGGTTTTAAGGAAATTATTAAAACAAAAAACCATGAAGAAATTCATGGTTTTTTTAAGTTTATTTTCTAAATGTTATTTAGTTTCATCTGCAACATTAATCGTTGCTGGCTCAATTGAACTATCAAATGAGTTATGATACTCTTCTAAAAGGTTCATAGTTGCATCAACCAAATCTTTTGTTTCTAATAGAATACCAAAGTGTAAAGTTGTGTTTTTTGGACTAGATTCTTCTAATCGAGTACGTTCAATTTGTTTTTCGATTTTTTGATTTAACAAGGTATAAATAACTTTCTTTTCTTTTAAGATTGCTCCTATTTCATTAAAAGATTCAGATTTAAAAGCTTTTTCAATATCACTAAATAAAATTTCTAGTTGGTCATCAATCACTTTAAGTTCTTTTAATTGACCCATTTTTAACTTCTTATGGTTGTTATTAATGTGCTTGTAACTTATTTTAGAAATATACTCTAAAGATTGAGACATATCTTGTAAATGGCCTAATATATTAATATAAAAACCACTTGCTTCTAAACTTGATGCGTCTAAGTTTTTAATAAAGTAAGTAATATTATCTCTTAAGTCATCAACTTCATCAGAAAGTTTAACTACTTGATTTTTACTCTTTTTAAGTATAGTTATATCTTGTTTTGCTAAACCTGCAATAGAGTTAGAATAAATTCTATTTGTACGTTTTACTACTTTAGAAATGTTTTTAGCACTTTCATGGATAACACCTTGAACAGAACTACTTTCTGCTTCACTTAAGCTATCTTCATCTTCTGTTTTTGTTGATTTAACTTTATGAGATTTGTAATTTCTATATAATAATAGAGCAGTTAACAAAAGTAAAATAGGTACAATAACACTAGGGTTAAAGTTAATTAAGAATACTACAATACCTGCAGCAATAAATGCTCCTATTGCTGTTCCAAACCAACCACCAATTACATTTAATACTCCAGCAACTCTATAAACAGCACTTTCGCTTCCCCAAGCTTTATCTGCTAAAGAAGTTCCCATTGCCACCATAAAAGTAACATATGTTGTAGATAAAGGTAATTTCATTGATGTTGCAATAGCAATTAATACTCCAGCTACCATTAAGTTTACAGAAGCACGTATCATATCGAATGCAGGTGCATCAATACTTTGACTCTTTGTCATTGTATAATTTGGTTTTTCAAAACTCTTTCCAATCCTATTTGAAACAGATGATGGAATGATAGCAGAAAAATAACTAGCTAATTGAGTAGTACTTTTAACAACAGCTCTTGAAATTCCATTTGGGTTAAATTTTTCATGAGTTTCACCTTGACGAGAAAGACTTATTTCTGTCTCAGCAACAGTTTTTGCTTTTTTAGAGAACCATAAAGTAAGTACCATTATTGTACCTGCAATAAAAAGTAAAAAAGGTTCAGCTGGTACTTTTTTCTCTAATACAGCCATTGACATTGTAGTGTCCATTCCTCCAGCAACCCAAGCCTCGTATGAGTGATAAGCAGCCATTGGTACACCAATAAAGTTTACTAAGTCATTTCCAGAAAAAGCTAATGCTAATCCAAACGTTCCAATGGCAATAACAACTAATAAAACTGTTTTTTTAGTTATTTTTTCAAATATGAAAGAAAATAATGTCCAGAAAATAAAACTTCCTGCAATAATGAAAATTTCGTTACCTTCTAATACACTTTTTAAATCTTTATAATATGGAGTTCCTTTTAAACCTTTAAGAAAGATAAAATAAGTAATTGCTGTTAGTGCTACTCCTCCAAAAATAATTCCGAAGTTTTTTACTTTTTTCTCATAGTTAAAAGTAAATATAAGTCTAGAAATCCATTGAACAAATGCACCAACAGAGAAAGCAATTACTACTGATAGTAATATACCTGTGATTATCTCAATAGCTTTTGCAGTATTAATATAGTTTGCTAAATCGGCTAAGGTTTCTGTATCTGAGTGACTAATTTTAATTAAAGACATTACAACAGCAGCTCCTAATAAATTAAATACAATAGAAACTGTAGTTGAGGTTGGTAAACCCAGTGTGTTAAAAAAATCTAGTAAAAGTATGTCTGTAATCATTACAGCCATAAAAATTAGCATAATTTCTCCAAACTCAAATTGAGCAGGAACAAAAATACCTTTTCTGGCAACCTCCATCATTCCACTAGAAAATACTGCACCAATAAAAATACCTAAACTGGCAACAATCATAATAGTTCTTAAAGACAGCGCTTTAGATCCAATTGCAGAATTTAAAAAGTTAATAGCATCGTTACTAACTCCTACAATAATATCCGCTACAGCTAGTACTGTAATGGCAATCAACATGAGTAAATAAATATTATCCATAATATAATTTAAATTTAGTTTTGCAAATTTACAAACATATAAAGTAGTGAATGTTACCTTTATGTTATGTTAATATGTGTTAAAAATGAATGTCTACTTGTAATCTATAAAGTAATTGGTTTGTTTTAAAACCAATATCAGTATAACTTAAATCTGTTTGTACTTTTAAGCTATGACCAGCTATATATTTAGATAAACCTAAAGTATATTGGTTTTCTGCACCTTTACCAGTAATTGTTTTGTCTAGAGAAATATTCGTAAAACGTCCAGAAAGTTCAACTGTTTTAGAAAGTAAATAACCTGTTTGTAAATTTAAACCATTACCAACTTGTACTTCATCACCTGTTAAAGTTCCATCAGAATTTTTTGCATAAGGATCATCTGCGTTTCTTTTTGCATATTCTGCCATAAAAGAAAAACCTTTATGTTTATACATTGCATCTATAAAAAATGTAGAAATGTTAGTTTGATAAAATTCTGCACCAGAGCCTTCTGAAGTACCATTTATATACATATAAGAACCTTGGTTACTTCTTGTTTTAGAAGCATTATTATTAAAATCATATGCAACACCAAGAGATAATTTAGGTTTTTGTTCAAATTTTAAATCACTTCCCTTATAATCTCCTTTACTTGCAAATTCTCCAAAAGGATATAATTCAACTCTTGTCGTAAATTGGTGACCACCTTGGTTACCTCTAGTTATATTTCTTCCTTCACCTTGAGCAATTGAAAAAATTTCTTTTACTACAAAATTGTCAGATATATTAAATTTATGTCTTAATTGAATACCTATATCTCGATCTATATTGAATCTACTATTTAATAAAGAACGATCTACTTGTTGTAAATTTGCTGAAGATATTACTCGTTCTCTGTTTCCTGGAAGTTTAGTTTGTCCAAACCATAAAACAAAATTTCCAGAGAAATTCCATTTTAAAACAGCATCTAAAATTTGTCTTGATGAATTGTGTGTGTAGTAAGAAGCTCCAGATTGATCTCTGTTAGATAATCCTAGCTCTAATTTATATTTCAATTTCGGAGAAAAAGCCCAACCATCAAATTTTAAACGAGATCTTCTAATTAACATAGAAGATTCTGGGTTAGATAAACCATTATCAGCATCCCATTGAGAAGTTGCTAAAGTTTGGAATCTTAATCCTACTTTCATAGTAAAAGTACTGTCTTTTCCTACTAAGTTAAATAAACCTTTTCCAAATTTTGGTGCATTAGATTTTTGTGCATTTATACTTAAAAAAGTAGAAATACAAATTAAAGTAACTACAGCGTGTAGTTTAGATAATTTCATAATTATTAGTTTTTGTCGCTGCAAAGAACTTACAGTTGTGTTAAATTAATGTTAATAGAGCATTAAGAAAACAAAAAAAAACTGCCTCGATCAAAGGCAGTTGGTCATATAAAATAGTTGACAAAAACTAATTAATTTATGATGACATTATCTTATAAGAATATAACAAATATGCAAGAACCATTTAAAATTAATGTTTTTTTAAAATTAATAAACTGTTAACTAATTTTTTCAACTTAACATTTACTTAATGTTTCTATAATACAAACGTAATTTACAACTAACATAGAGTTTACAAATGCAACAGACTTTTGCAACTGTAAATTATATATATATAATGAAGAAATTTTTATTTATTACATTTTTAGCTTTGAGTCAAATTATAGTTGCACAAAGCAAAGGAACATTAAAAGGTTTATTAACGGACAAAGAAACAAACAATGAGCCGTTACCATTTGCAAATGTTCAGATTAAAGGAACTAGTATTGGTACAACAACAGATTTTGATGGGAATTATGTTTTAAGTGTATCTGAAGGAAACCATATTGTGGTTTTTAGTTTTTTAGGATATAAATCTATAGAGAAACCTTTTTCTATTAAAGCTGGACAAACTGTAACTTTAAATCAAATAATGTCTGCAGAAGAAGGTGTTTCACTAGATGAAATAGTTGTTAAATCTTCTAAAACCAAAGAATCTGTATCTGCACTTTTATTAGATCAAAAAAAAGCAACCATAATTAAAGAAAGTATTGGAGCACAAACCTTATCTAAAACAGGAGTTTCTAATGCTGCTAATGCTACAACTAAAATTTCTGGAGTTGTAAAAAGTGAAGGTTCAGGAAATATTTATATAAGAGGTTTAGGAGATAGATATTTATCTACAACTATGAATGGTTTGCCAATTCCTTCTGATGATGTAGAAAACAAAAATGTAAGTTTAGATTTGTTTTCAACAAGCATTATAGAAAATGTAGGTATTAGTAAAACATATGCAACAAGTAGTTATGCAGATCAAGGTTCTGGTAATGTAGATGTAAATTCTAAAAAATACACTAAAAAAGGATATTCAATTTCTTTATCTGGAGGTTCTAACACTAATGTATTAGATGTTTCTAATTCATTTAGATCTACAATAATTGGTAATGATGTTACATTAGGTTTTCATAAAAAACAATATGCATTACAAAACTTAATTACTTTACAAGGTTGGGATACAGAAAAAGTTACTACACCATTAAATTATAGTGGTTCTTTTTCTATAGGAAGAAAGTTTGAAATTTTCGGAAAAGACCTTTCTGTTTTCTTAACAGGTTCTCATTCTAAATCTTTTGAATATCAAGAAGGAGTTTTTAGAGCTTTTAGATCTAATGTTTTAGATAAAGCTTTTCCTGCAATTTCAAGACAAATTAATATAGATAAAGGTATAGGTGCTAATGAAAATGATGTAGAAAGTTTTATCACTAAAACGAATACAACTGGATATATAAATGTTGGTTTAAAATTAAACGAAAACAATAAAATTAATTACAATACTTTATTTGTAAATAAATCTACAGATAATTTATACGAGCAAGGTAGAAAAGGTTTTGGTTATGTTTTTGATCAAGATCCACAAGAAGATGGCGCTTTTGTAAGAGATCAAAATTTTAGACAAACAACAATGTTTGTAAATCAACTTATGGGAGAACATAAGTGGAGCAAAAATAATACTTTAAATTGGGCAGGTGGTTATAATTTTGTGTTAGCTGAAGAACCAAATAGAATTAGAAACGAGGTTAATATTTTAGATATTACTACTTCACCAATAATTCAATATGCGCATGTTGGAGATTTTCAACAAAGAAAATCTAGTCAAAAAATTCAAGATACAGAATACAATGGTTTAATTGCTAATAAATTAAAATTAGGAGCAGAAGATGAAAATGAAGAAAAGCCATATTCTTTAAACTACGGTGTAAATTATAGATATAAAGAAAGAAGTTTTAAATCTTTATTTGTTGGAGTTAAAGCTAAAGGATTTACAGCACCATCAATAGATGAGATGTCATCTACATTTACTTCTACAGGATTTAATAATGGATTGTCTTTAAGAACTTCTCCAGCAGATAGATTTGAAGCAGATTTAACAATTATGGCTGGTTTTGTAAACTTCGATTTTACTTTAGATAACAAATTATCTGGTAATGTAGGTTTACGTTTTGAAAGAGATGAAATAAATGCAATTTGGGATGTTGCCAATTTTTATGATTTGGTAAATAAACGAGAAAGGTTAGGAACTTTAAATAGAGTTTACGAAAGTCTATATCCAAGTGTAAATTTTAAATTAGAGTTAGCAGAAAATAACTATCTACGTTTTGCATCTAGTGTTACTCAAACTTTACCAGAGTTTAAAGAATTATCTCCGTTTGAATATGTGTCTCCAACTGGTCGTGTAACAAAAGGAAATCCAAATTTAGAAAAATCTCAAATTTATAACTTCGATGTAAAGTATGAAATGTTTCCACAAACAGGTCAACTTTTTTCTGCAACTGCTTTCTACAAACAAATTAACGATCCAATAAACTTAGCACAAACAAGAGGTTCTTCTGGTTATTTTTATTATGCAAATACAGGAGAAAAAGCAACTGTTTATGGTTTTGAATTAGAAGCAAAAACAGATTTAATAAAAAATGATGATGATGAAGGTCTTTTAAATTTTACTGGTAACATTACAAAAATGTGGTTAGAGCAAGATTTATTACAAGATTTTCAATATAAAAACATAACAGAATCTAGTTTACAAGGAGCATCAGATTTTATAGCAAATGGTTCTTTAAGTTATAGTGATAATAAAGAAAAAGAATTTATTGCAACATTAACAGGTAATTATTCTTCAGATAAAATTTATGCTTTAGGATCTCCAGAAGATTTTGCAAATAGTGCTTCTTTATATAATGAT
Organism: uncultured Polaribacter sp.; assembly: GCA_965367085.1. Classification (GTDB taxonomy): domain Bacteria; phylum Bacteroidota; class Bacteroidia; order Flavobacteriales; family Flavobacteriaceae; genus Polaribacter. The sequence goes on along the minus strand of CBDUHF010000014.1, from coordinate 22,370 downwards.
GAAATTATAGAAAAAGGGTTTGTTACTTTAGATTTAGTACTTAGTAAAAAATTAAGCGAAAATTTATTTGTAAAGCTTGTTGGTAGAAACTTATTAAATCCAGAAATTAAACAAACACAATTAGTAAGGAGTTTAATTACTAATGTAGAAACTAATGAAACTGTATTGTCTTACAAAAAAGGAAGTCAGTTAACAGTAAGTGTAAAATACAATTTCTAGTCTATTAACTATTAGTTAACAAAACTTAAAAAATATTAAAAACCCTAACATACTATTAATATTTAGATAAAGTAAACTAAATAATAAGGTAATTTCTTTGTGTAAAATTAATAACTATATCAAACTAAAAATGAAAAAATCAATTTTTAAAATTTTAAACATCGTAGCATTTTCTTTAGTTACATTAACACTAACTAATTGCGGAAGTGAAGAGCCTTCTATAATTATAGAAGAGCCAACATCAGAAGTTATAGGTAATTTAAACTCTGGTGTTATGAGTGGTACTTTAGATGAAGATTATACTTTAAACGCAAATACAGTTTATAATTTAAACTCATCTTTTATAGTTCAATCAGGAGCAAAATTAACAATTCCTGCAGGAACTAGAATTCAAGCTGTAAATGGAGGAACAAGTGTTTATATTGCCGTTTTAAAAGGAGGGAAAATTGATATTCAAGGTACTTCTTCTAATCCAGTATTTATGTCATCAGCATCAGGAAATCCTGGAGATTGGGGTGGATTAACTATTTGTGGAGACGCTACAACTACTGCAGGAGCTAATGCAGAAGCAGAAGTTGGTGGATTTGTTTACGGTGGTACAAATGATGCAGATAACTCTGGTTCTATAAACTACTTAATAATTAAAGGAACAGGAGCTCAAATTAATGCAGATTCTCAATATAATGGTGTTTCTTTATATGCTGTTGGTTCTGGAACAACTATTAGTAATATTGCTGTTATTAATGGTTCTGATGATGGTATCGAGTTTTTTGGAGGTACAGTTTCTGCTTCTAACTTATTTTTAGAAAATAACGAAGACGATTCTATAGATTGGACAGAAGGATGGAGTGGTACTGTAGATAATGCATACATTACTCATACTATTGCTGGTTTTTCTACTGTTTTTGAAGGAGATAAAGACAATAACAATCCTAAATTTAATAATATTACTGCAGTTTCTACTGTTGGTGGTACAGCTTTACAATTTAAAAAACAATCTGGAGGTACAATTACAGGTTTATCGTTAACAGGTTATGATGTTTCTATTGATATGAAAGATAATGGACCTTTAGCTAATGTAATAATTGAAGGTTCTCCTGCAGATCCAACATTATCTTATACTAGTACTGCTGTTCTTACTGCTGCAGACTTTGATTGGGTTAACTCTAATGTTTCTATTACAACTTTACCATTACAAGGTACAATTGCAAGTAAAGTTACTTTAGATCCTTCTATAAAATATATGTTAAATTCTTCTTACATTGTTCAAGAAGGTGGTGAGTTAGTTATTCCTGCAGGAACAAAAATTGAAGCAAGTGCTGGTGGAACAGGAGTTTATATTGCTGTTTTACAAGGTGGAAAAATAGACATTCAAGGTACTGCAACTGAGCCTGTAGTTATTTCTTCTGCAGCTGCAACTCCTGGAGATTGGGGTGGATTAACAATTTGTGGTAAAGCAACAACTACTGCAGGTGTAGATGCACAAGCTGAAGTTGGAGGGTTTATTTATGGTGGTACTACTGATACTGATAACTCAGGTTCTATTAAATATTTAGTTATTAAAGGAACTGGTGCTCAAATTAATGCAGATTCTCAGTATAATGGAATTTCTTTATATGCTGTTGGTTCTGGAACAACTATACAAAACGTTTCTGTTATAAATGGATCTGATGATGGTGTTGAGTTTTTTGGAGGTACAGTTTCTGCAAGTAATTTATATTTAGAAAATAATGAAGATGATTCTGTAGATTGGACAGAAGGTTGGAATGGAACATTAACTAATACATATATTTCTCATACAATTGCAGGTTTTTCTACTGTATTTGAAGGAGATAAAGTAAATGGAAACCCAACTTTTATAAATATAACTGCTAGATCTATTGTGGGTGGGACAGCTTTACAATTTAAGAAAACTTCTGGAGGAACTATTACAGGATTACACTTATCTGGTTATGATACAGATTTAGATATGAAAGATGGAGGAGCTTTATCTAACGTACAAATTGATGGAAGTGATGCAGATGCTACTTTAATTTCTGGAGAAACGAGTAAGTATACTTTAAATTCTGGTAAAAACGCTACAGTTCTAGATATTTCTACTTGGACATGGAAAACTGCAGGTCTATAAGACTTTAATTATATTTTTAAATAAAAAAGCAGGCTAATCAGCCTGCTTTTTTTATAAAGTAAATTATTTGAATTATTATTTTTTATTGTAAGCAAGCCTAGACTCAGCTTTCCAATCATTAACACTTACAATTGTATTGTTATTATAAGTTATTTCTTTTAAAGATTCTTTTCCCCAAACAAACCATTTTCCTACTTTTTTCCCTTCTTTATATTGGGCAATTTGAGTTTTTTTACCTTGTTTGTCAAAGCTAGTCCATGTACCTGTTAATTTTTTATCTTTAAAATAACCTTGAACTTTAACATCTCCATTGTCATAATAGTATGTTGCTTTTACTAAAGCACCTTCTTTTTCAAATGTAGTAGTATTATCTTGAGAATATCCTATTGCTGTTATAAATAATATTGCTAGTAAAATTGCTTTCTTCATCTTCTTATTTTTTTAATTAACATTGTTCTTACACAAATATAGGTAATAAGTTACAATTTACAAACATTTTAATAACATTAAATTAACATTGGGATTGTTAAAAACAAATTAAATGTTGCAGTAATTATTAGCCTACAACATAAAATTTTAAAATTAAGATAGTTACTTGAAATCGTAAAAGTATAGGAATGTAAATTAAGAATTTCATAAAAATAAAAAAGCAGGCTTTATGCCTGCTTTTTTATTTTTAATAGAAAATAGTTGTTTTATGCTTTTGCTTTCCCTGCACAACAAGCCATTTTACAGTCTTCTTTACACTGTTTTTTTTCAGCTTGCTTAACATCACATTCCTTTTTACAGTCTTTTTTGCAATCTTCTTTACATGCTTTTTTTGCAACTGTTTTGTCTGCACAGCAAGCCATTTTGCAGTCTGCTTTACATGCTTTTTTAGAAACTCCTGAAGCTTTGTATAAATCACCACCAGCAATTCCATCTACAAAAGCAATTAAATCTTTTTTAGAAGTAATATTAGCATCATATTCAATATTTGCAACGCTATCTGTAAAAATAACTTTAGCATCTATAACACCTTCTTTTTTAGATAATTTAGATTGAATAGTTTTTGCACAACCAATTTCACAAGTCATTCCAGAAATAGCAAGTGAAACCGTTTCTTTTTTTGCTGCAACAGTTTCTTTTTTAGCTTCTTTATTACAACTTGTTAAGAAAAAACAAGCAATTGCTATAGAAAATAATAGATTTTTAGTTTTCATCAGATTTAATTATAAGATTATTATACAAATTTATTAATAATAAGATTGATATAAAGGTATTTATCGGATTTTTGTTGAATATTCAAAAAATAATGAAGGTTCAACAACAGAAGTGGTTTTATTTAATTTTACTTTCAATAGTTTGGGGAAGCTCTTTTATTTTGATGAAAAAAGCACTGTTGGGTGTAACTCCAATTCAATTAGGTGCTTTAAGAATGATTTTTACGGCAGTTTTTTTATTGTTAGTGGGATTTCATTCAATAAAAAAAATAAAGAAAAAACATTGGCTTTATATCGTTTACACCGCAATTTTAGGGACTTTCATTCCAGGATTTTTATTTGCATTTGCAGTAAAAGGAATAGATAGTTCTATAGTTTCAATTTTAAACTCTTTTACACCGTTTAATACTCTAGTTTTTGGAGCTATAGTTTTTGGATTTTCTTTTAGGAAAGGACAATTAATAGGTATTTTAATTGGTTTAATAGGTACGTTAATTCTTATTTTAAAAGGAGCAGATTTAAATCCAAATCAGAATTATTGGTACGCATTATTAATTATTTTTGCTTCTGTTGGGTATGCTTTTAATGTAAATATTGTAAAAAAGTATTTGTACGATTTAGATGCTTTAGCAATAACAACAGGTAATTTTTTATTATTGATAATTCCTGCAAGTATTGTGTTGGGTTTTACTGATTTTTTCTCCACTTTTGAAACCAATGAAGTAGGTTTAACATCTCTTGGTTACATTGCAATTCTTTCTGTTGTTGGCACAGGCATTGCTAAAACGATGTTTAATAAATTAGTACATATTTCAACACCAGTTTTTTCATCTTCTGTAACTTATTTAATTCCTATTGTAGCGATTATTTGGGGTGTTCTAGATGGAGAAAAATTGAGTTTTATCCAGCTTTTTGCTGGAGTAATAATTCTTTTTGGAGTTTATTTGGTGAATAAATCGAAATAGTTTTAAAAATTATGTTTATTTCATTGATTTTGATATAATTATTTTTAGAAAATCCTATTGTAAGATAGGAAAAAAGATGTATATTTGCACCCGCATTTTCAATAGGAAAGTGTATAATAATTAGTATTAATACGCAAAACAAATAGTATGTACGCAATCGTAGAGATAGCAGGGCAGCAGTTTAAAGTAGCAAAAGACCAAAAAGTATACGTTCATCGTTTACAAGGAGAAGAAGGATCAAAAGTAACTTTTGATAACGTTCTTTTACTTGACAACGCAGGAAGTGTAACAATTGGCGCCCCAGCTATAGAAGGAGCCGCAGTAACGGCCAAAATTTTAGGTCACTTAAAAGGTGATAAAGTAATCGTTTTCAAGAAGAAAAGAAGAAAAGGTTACCAAAAGAAAAATGGACACAGACAGTATTTAAGTGAGATTCAAATTGAATCTATTGCTGCATCTGGTGCTAAAAAAGCAACTAAAAAAGCTGCTCCTAAAAAGGAAGAAGCTAAAGTAGCTGCTCCAAAAGCAAAAGCTGCTCCAAAAAAATCTGCAAAAGCAGATGACTTAAAGAAAATTGAAGGTGCAGGTCCTAAAGCTGCTGAAGCTTTAGTAAATGCAGGTTTAGATACTTTTGCAAAAGTAGCAAAAGCAGATCCAGCTAAATTGAGCGAAATCTTAACTGAAGCAAGTTCTAGATTATCTCATTTAGTTACAACTACTTGGCCAAAACAAGCAGGTTTAGCTGCTGAAGGTAAGTGGGATGAATTAAAAGAATTACAAGATAGATTAGACGGAGGAATTGAAAAATAATCCTGTTAAATTTAACTTTAACCTATAAAAACTCAATAAAATGGCACATAAAAAAGGTGTAGGTAGTTCGAAGAATGGTAGAGAATCAGAATCGAAACGACTAGGAGTAAAAATATTTGGAGGACAAGCTGCAATAGCAGGGAACATTATTGTTCGTCAGAGAGGAACAACTCACAATCCAGGTGAAAACGTTTACATGGGTAAAGATCATACTTTACATGCAAAGGTTGATGGTGTTGTAGAATTCAGAAAGAAAAAAGACAATAGATCTTATGTTTCTGTAACTCCTTTTGAGGCTTAGAAAATTAAGCTTTTACAAATTATAAAAAACGCTCAAACAATTAATTGTTTGAGCGTTTTTCTTTTTTTATTACTTTCACTATTAAATTTAATAGTATTCAACTCTAACTAAATGAAATCAACTTTAAAAATCTTTCTTTTTTTATTAGCATTTAATTCATTTGCACAAAAAGATTCAATAATAAATATTACTCACAAAATTGAGGAGTTTATTTTAGAAGAAAAATTAGATTCTGCTAATTATTATCTAAAAGCAGTAAATGACGAATTCTATAAAAATATTCTACAGAAGTTAATTAGAAAAGATGAAGTTACCACAGATGAATACTACATATTTGCTTCCAGACTTGGAAACAGACAGTCTGTTAAATATAATAGAGTTTCTGAATTTATAATTAAGAATGTAAAAGAGCCCATTGATGAAAAAATAGATGTAGCTTATGTAGAAATTTTATGGACTCAGGTATCTAAATTAAGAGATGAAGTTGGTTTAGATGAAGCTTCAGAAGTTCAAAAAAAATTAGAGATTTATGTAAATAAATTTAAAGAATCAGATAGAGATGTTTTAAGGGCAAAGACTAAAATTAAAACGCATCCTATTGTAATGTATCAAATTCAGCAAGATGTAGAAAATGGAAAAAAACTATGTCTAGAAAGTATAGAAACTGCAAAGAAATTAAATGATAAAAAATTGCAAATTGTTTTTTTGTATCACCTCTCAGATTTTTTAATTATTGAAGGTAAATTACAAGAATATATAGATGTTAGTGAACAAAGTTTAGAGTTAGAAAAAGAGCTTCCAGTTACATCTTCATACTACTATAGTACAATAGAACATTTAATAGATGCATATATTTATAAAGGAGGCAGTGATAAAAAAGTTGTGTCATTAATTAATGAGTTATATGAAAATCCTTCTACAAGAATAAATACCTACTCATTATACGCTAAATTAGTTTCGAGGTTACAAAAGAATTCTCCACAGAAAATAGCCATATTCCAAAAATTTGAAGTTAAAAATGTACCAGAATTAATATTAAAACTAGAAAAACTTGGTAAAGATTTAAATAAGAATGATTTTTTTCATTTAATAAATAATAGTTCTAGAGCTTTAGCAACTCATGGTTTTTATAATGAAGCTATTAATTACAAAGATCAAGCTATAATAATCACAAGAAAGATATATTCAGAAGATTTATCTAATTCATTGGCAAGTTTTAAAACGGAACAAGCAGTAAAAGAAAAGGAAATAGAAATAGCATATGAAAAAGAAAAAAAGACACTCTATGGTGTTCTTGCCTTATTGGCAATTGCTGTTTTAATAATTGCTTTAATAGCTTTAAGGAAAATTAAAAAGCAATCAAAAGAGCTATCAGAAAAGAATAGAATTATAAAAGAATCACTTAAAGAAAAAGAGTTATTAGTAAAAGAAGTGCATCATAGAGTAAAAAATAATTTTCAAATTGTGTCTAGTTTGTTAGAGTTACAAACTAAAGGAATTGAAGATGAAAAAGCTTTGGAATTAGCAAACCAAGGAAAGAATAGAGTAAAATCTATGGCGCTAATTCATCAGAAATTATATCAAAACGAAAGTGGATTAATAGATTTTGATGAGTATATAAAATTACTAATTGGGGAACTTAGTTCTATGTATTCTTCTTCAAATAATGTAAAAACCTCTATTGATTCTGAAGACATGATGTTTGATGTAGATACTGCTATTCCTTTAGGACTAATAATAAATGAAATCATTACAAATTCATATAAATATGCGTTTAGAAATGATAAAGAAAACAATCTTTCAATATCAATTCATAGAGAAGAGAATGATGATTATAAATTAGTAATTAAAGATAATGGACCAGGATTATCTACAAATTTTGATGTAAAAAAAGCTAAAAGTTTGGGATTAAGATTGGTAAATAGGCTAGTAAAACAATTACATGGATCTTTAAAGCAAACTAATAAAAATGGAGCAAAATTCGAAATTTATTTTAAAGGCAGTAACGCAAGACAGTTAGTAAATTAGTTTTAGAACATAAAAATGTATTTTTAGAACATTTTAAAAGAGTTTAGTATCAGTTCATTCTTTGAAGTCTTATTTTAGTGTAAAAATTAGTCCCTATGAATAAAGTAAAAATTTTAGTTGTTGAAGACGAGCTTATCATTGCAGATAATATTTGTGATGCTTTAGAAGATTTAGGGTATGAAGCATTAGAGCCTGCAATTAATTATACAGAGGCAATTGCTACCATAGAAGAAGAAAAACCAGATATTGCAATTTTAGACATTCAATTATCAGGAAAAAAGACAGGAATTGACATTGCTAGAAAAATTAGAGAGTCATATAATTTCCCCTTTATATTTCTTACCTCAAATTCAGATGAATTTACATTAAATCAAGCAAAAGAGGTAATGCCACCTGCCTATTTAGTGAAACCATTTTCTAAAGATGAATTGTATACTTCAATAGAAATTGCACTGCACAACTTCTCAAAAAAAGTAGGAGAAGTAGATGAAAATAATCTTATAATTAAAGATTCTCTTTTTGTTAAAGACAAAGGGTTTTACACAAAATTAAAATTTGATGATATTTTGTATTTAAAGAGTGCACATGTTTACATAGAAATTATCTTGAAAACACAGCAAAAAATGGTGGTAAGAACAAGTTTAAATGATATTTTAGAAAAATTAGGTAATAATTTTATTAGAATTCATAGAGGCTTTATTGTAAATACTAACTATTTAACACAAATTACACATACTTCTGTAAAAATTATAGATGAAGAACTTCCTATTGGCAAGAAATTTAAAGAAGACATTGTAAAAAGAATCAACTTAATTTAGCAGATTAGTAATTATTTGATTTTTAGAACAATATAAAGCCGTTTAGAACATATTTAATTGTTTAATCAGACTTTTGAATTAAATTTGAGTAGGATTTAGAATATTATCAACATTTTTTCGGGGGAATGCTTATGTTATTAATAATACTAAATTCTAATAATAAAAAAAAGTTATCCTTTTTAGGTTAGCTTTTTTTTATCTATTAAATTAAGTTGAAACTTAGTTACTTCTATTTTGTATTTTTGCAGCTATGAAATTTATTTACAACATAGTTGTTTTTATTACTTCTTTACTTTTGCCATTAATAGCTTTGTTTAATAAAAAAATAAAACTTTTTGTTGATGGAAGAAAAGAAACATTTTCTAAAATTTCTACTTTAAAGAATAAGAAAACTATTTGGTTTCATGCTGCGTCTTTAGGTGAGTTTGAACAAGCAAGACCAATTATAGAAGAATTAAAGAAACAGTATGCTGAGTATAAGATTTTAGTCACTTTTTTTTCGCCTTCAGGTTATGAAATTAGAAAGAACTATAATTTAGCAGATGTTGTTTGTTATTTGCCTTTAGATTCTAAATCTAATGCAAGAAAGTTTGTAAAAGAAGTAAATCCTGCTTTAGCAGTTTTTGTAAAATATGAGTTTTGGCCTAATTTTTTAAAGGAGTTAAAACAAAAGGACATTCCAACTATTTTAGTTTCTGGTATTTTAAGAGAGAAGCAATTGTTCTTTAAGAGTTATGGAGGTTTTATGAAGAAATCATTACAAGCTTTCCATCACTTTTTTGTTCAAGATGAGAATTCAAAAAAACTATTAAATTCAATTGAAATACATAAAGTTACTGTAGCTGGTGATACTCGTTTCGATAGAGTTTCTGAAATTTTAGAACAAGATAATTCTATAGATTTTATAAACGAATTTAAAAACAATCAATACACAGTTGTTGCAGGAAGTACTTGGCAAGAAGATGAAGCGTTACTTGTTAATTATATAAACAACAAAGCGTCAGAAAACGAGAAATTTATTATTGCACCACATAATATTAAGCAAGAAGCAATTTTAGAATTGAAGAAATCAATCAATAAACAAACTGTTTTGTTTTCAGAGAAAGCTGATAAAGATCTATTAAAATATCAAGTTTTTATCATAGATACAATTGGAATTTTAACCAAAATTTATGCTGCAGCAGATGTTGCTTATGTTGGTGGAGGTTTAAAAACAGGTTTGCATAATATTTTAGAACCTGCAACTTTTGGAATTCCTGTAGTGATTGGTAATAAATACGACAAATTTAAAGAAGCTGTAGATTTGGTAAAAATTGGTGGTTGTATTTCAATAAACAATCAAGAAGAATTTACTGAGAATTTTATCAACCTTAAAGAAGATGAAAATTTTAGAAAGTTAACAGGAGTTATTAATAAAAGGTATATTAAAGATCATCTTGGAGCAACAAAATTAATTATGAACTATTTAAAGATTATATTATAAAATGGAGTTTATTACACAACCTTGGCCTTGGTACGTTGGAGGGCCACTTATTGCATTTGTACTGTTTTTAACGTTCTATTTTGGACAAGCATTTGGAGTTTCTAAAAGTTTAGAAACTTTTTGTACAATTGGTGGTGCAGGAAAAATTTCAGACTATTTTAAAGTAGATTTAAAAGAAAGAAAGTGGAGCTTGTTTTTTGTAGCTGGAATTATAATTGGAGGTTTTATTTCTTCAGAATTTTTAATGCAATCTCAAGCAATAGATTTAAATCCTAAAACTGTTGAAGAATTAGCTGGTTTAGGTTTTGCAAATGCTGGAGGTTCTTATTTACCAGAAGAAATTTTTAGTTTAGAAAGTTTACTTACTGTAAAAGGGTTCTTAATTTTAATTGGAGCAGGAATTTTAATTGGTTTTGGAACTCGTTATGCAGGAGGCTGTACTTCTGGACATGCAATTACAGGTTTAAGTAGTTTGCAATTTCCATCTCTATTGGCAACAATTGGATTTTTTCTTGGTGGTTTAATTATGACTTGGTTTTTAATTCCTTTAATTTTTTAGAAAATGAAAAACATTAAATTTTTAATAATAGGAGTTTTATTCGGAATAATTTTAAGCAAAACAGAAGTAGTTTCTTGGTATAGAATTTACGAAATGTTTAAGTTTCAATCTTTTCATATGTATGGCATTATTGGTAGCGCTGTTGTTATCGGAATTGTATTAATGCAACTCTTTAAAAAGGGAGTAATTAAAGATTATTTAGGAAATCTAATAATTGTACAAGAAAAAGAAAAAGGGTTTATAAAGACAATTCTTGGTGGAACAATCTTTGGATTAGGTTGGGCTTTATCAGGTGCTTGTCCAGGACCATTATATGTACTCCTTGGACAAGGGTTTTTACCAATTTTAGTTGTACTTTTAGGTGCAGTAATAGGAGCTTTTATTTATGGGCTATTAAGTAAAAAATTGCCAAATTAAATTTTAAATGAGCAAATTAGTAGACAGTTTTGGACGACAAATAAATTACGTACGATTAGCAATAACCGATCGTTGTAACTTGCGTTGCCAATATTGTATGCCTGCTCATGGAATAGAAATTGTTCCAAGAAAAGAATTACTTTCCTACCGAGAAATGTACAGAATTGTTAGAGTGTTAACAGAACTGGGCGTTAATAAAATTAGACTAACAGGAGGAGAACCTTTTGTTCGAAAAGATTTTGTTGGTTTTTTAGAAATGTTGTCTTTTAATGATTTATTAGAGGATATTAATATAACTACTAATGGAGCGCTAATTTTTAATCATATTGAAACATTAGAAAAGCTTAAAAAAGTAAAAAACATCAATTTAAGCATTGACAGTTTAAAAGCAGATAAATTCAACGAAATTACACGTAGAAAAGTTTTTGATGAGGTTTTTAAAACCATGGAAGCTTTAGAAAAGAGTAGTTTGAATTTAAAATTGAATGTTGTTGTTCAATCTGGAATAAATACTGATGAAATTAGAGATTTTGTTCGTTTAACAAAAGACAAAAATATTTCAGTACGTTTTATTGAGGAAATGCCTTTTAATGGAAATGGGCAAAGAGAAATGCAAGAAAATTGGACTTTAACTAAAATTTTAAATGAAATAAAAACAGAGTTTGAAGTTGAAGAAGTTCATTCTGAAAAATCATCAACTTCTCGTAATTTTTCAATAAAAAACCATGTTGGAACTGTTGGAATAATTCCTGCATTTACACGTACAATTTGTAGCGATTGCAACAGAATTAGAATTACTTCTACAGGAACATTTAAAAACTGTTTGTTTGATGATGGAGTTTTTAATTTGCGAGATTTTATAAGAAAAGGAGCTTCTAATGAAGAGTTAAAAGAACTCTTTTTATCGTTGATAAAAGAGAAGCCAGAGAATGGTTTTATAGCAGAAGCAAACAGAAAAGATGGTGGCGCTTCTGAAAGTATGAGTACAATTGGAGGGTAAAAAAGTTTAATTGTGTAAACATTTAATAGTACAAGTAACAATTACACAGTTTCACAAATAAACAATTACACATTTTTCACAAATGATTTCAGTAGAAAAAGCTTTAGAAACAATATTAAATTCAACTCAAGAATTTGGAGTTGAAGAAATTCCGTTTATAAAATCTGTTGGTAGAATATTAAAAGAAGATATAAAAGCAGATAGAGATTTTCCGCCATTTAACAGGGTTTCTATGGATGGAATTACAATTGATTATAATTTATTTAAAAACGGACAAAGAAGCTTTAAAATTGAAGGAATTCAAGCTGCAGGAAGTAAACAAATTACTTTAAATGATTCAGCTAATTGTATAGAAGTAATGACTGGAGCAGTTTTACCAAAAAATGCAAATTCTGTTATTAGATATGAAGATATAACCATCAAAAACGGAATAGCAACAATTAATGTTGATGCTATTAATAATGGACAGAATATTCATAATAAAGGAAAAGATGGTAAAGTTGGCGATTTATTAATCAAACAAAACACCAAAATATCAGCAGCAGAAATAGGAGTGCTGGCAACAGTTGGTAAATCAATTGTAAAAGTTGCAAAACAACCAAAAGTAATGATAGTTTCTACAGGTGATGAATTGGTTGGTGTAGATGAATTTCCGTTAGAACATCAAATAAGAAGAAGCAATGTTTTTACATTGGTTTCTTTGTTAGAGCGATTAAAAATTCCAGCAGAAACAGCACATATTACAGATGATAAACCGGTTTTAAAATCTAAAATAAAAACCTATTTACAAGAATTTGATGTATTGCTTTTTAGTGGAGCAGTTAGTAAAGGAAAATTCGATTTTTTACCAGAAGTTTTTGATGAATTAGGTGTAGAAAAACTATTTCATAAAATTACTCAAAGACCTGGGAAACCTTTTTTTTACGGAAAAACTAATAAATGTAATGTCTTTGGATTTCCAGGAAATCCGATTTCGACATTCGTAAATTGTTTGACATATTTTTATCCTTGGTATCACAAATCAGTAGGATTAGAAGTGGAAGAAGAAACTGCAATTTTATCAGCAGATGTTACTTTTAAACCCAATTTAACTTACTTTTTACAAGTAAAATTAAATTCTAGATTCGGGCATTTAATTGCAACACCAATTACTGGAAATGGATCTGGAGATTTAGCGAGTTTGGTAAAAACAGATGCTTTTATTCAGTTGCCAAATGATAAAGTAGAATTTAAAAAAGGAGAAGTTTTTCCTATAATTCGCTATCGCTAATTATTTTATAAAGAGTGACAATGTGTTAGCTTTTGAGCGCAAGAGTAAAAACATTCTGTCAGTTCGAGTGAATTTGAGAAGAATGAACAAATTTGTATCGAGAACACGATATCAAGAACATTTTAAAATTCCAAAAATGATAATCTACTATGTTTATATTCTTAAATGTTCAGATAAAACATATTATACGGGTGTTACATCAAATTTAGAACAACGATTTTTAGAACATCAACAAGGAAAACACTTAGAAAGTTACACTTATAAAAGAAGACCTTTAGAGTTAGCTTTTTATTGTGAATTTACAGAAGCAGGATTTGCAATTGAAACTGAAAAACAAATAAAAAAGTGGTCTAAAGTTAAAAAGGAAGCATTAATTAATGATGAATATGAAAAACTTCCTAATTTAGCAAAGAAGAAGTTTACATAACTTCTCGATACAATTTTGCGAAAAGCAAAATCACTCGAAGTGACAGTGCGTGAGTAACTGTGTTTAACAGAAAAACATGTTGTCAGTTGAAATAATTTGTGAAGAATGAACAACTTTGTATTTGAGAACAAAACATAGATAATGAGCGATTTCAGTCATATAAACAAAAAAAATAACCCTAAAATGGTAAATGTTTCTGATAAGAAAGTTACCAAAAGAACAGCCATTGCAAAAGCAACCATGTTTTTAGGAAAAGAAGTAATTGCTCATTTTACAAATGATGAATTAATTACTAAAAAAGGACCCGTTTTTCAAACGGCAATTATTGCAGGAATTCAAGGTGTGAAGAAGACTTCAGAATTGATTCCGATGTGTCATCCATTATTAATTAATGGCGTTGATATTGATATTGAGATTGTAGATTCTGAAAATATAGAAGTTCTATGTGAAGTTACTATTACAGGAAAAACAGGAGTAGAAATGGAAGCATTAACAGGTGCAAACATTACTTGTTTAACTATTTATGATATGTGTAAAAGTATCAGTCAAGAAATGGTGATTAAAGAAGTAAAGTTGATGAAAAAAACAGGTGGAAAATCTGATATTGGAAACTAAATGTCATTCCGAAATGAGACTTTTTAGTCGATTGAGGAATCTCATTTTGTAGTAAGAGATTTCTCCTAACGTCGAAATGACAGAAATATTAAAATTTTGAAAAAACACAAAAAACATACAAACTTAGAAAGAAGAGATAATGATACTTTTGCTCCGAATGAAATTGCAATTCTTGGAACAAATTGTGGTGTTATTTCTGATTTAGTGCTTCAAGTTTCAGAGAAATTATCAAATTACAAATTGGCTTATTTTGATGCTTCTCACGCAAAAGATGTTGCTCAAAATAAATTATCAGAATTTACTTTTCATCATCAAGGAAACCTACAAATAACAACTTCTGGAAACGTAAATAAATTTGAGCAACGCTTGCAATTTGCACAATATGATTATGTTTTCATCAATGGAAATCATTATCAAGGAGCAAAACAAATCTTAATTTTAGATGAAGCAAAAGAAGCTTCCGTTTTAAAAAGATTAGATCAATTAGATAGCATTCAGTTTGTTGTAAAGTTGAAAAAAGACACTGAGTATTTCTCGTTTTTAGAAGAAAAATATCCACAGATAAAAAATATTTCTTGTTATACGATTGATGAGGTTGATGAAATTTCAACTCACATTTATAATTTAATTCAGGAAAAAATTGCGCCTATAAAAGGGTTGGTTTTAGTTGGTGGAAAGAGTACAAGAATGGGAACTGATAAATCTGAACTCAATTATCATGGAAAATCTCAAAAAGAATCTGCAAAAGAATTATTAGAAAACAATAATTTACAGACATTTTATTCTGTTCAAAATGCATCAAAAAATGAAGATGAAATTCATGATAAATTTCTAAATTTGGGACCTTTTGGCGGAATTTGTTCTGCGTTTCAAAAAGACCCAAATGCTGCTTGGTTAGTTTTGGCAACAGATGTTCCGTTTATAAATGAAGAAGCAATTCAGCAATTGTTAAAATATAGAAATCCAAGTAAAATTGCGACTGCAATTAAAGGAAAAGGAAAGGAATTTGTAGAGCCATTAATTACAATTTATGAGCCAAAATCTTATCCAATTTTATTGCAATATTTAGCGCAAGGTTATTCTTGCCCTAGAAAAGTATTAATAAATTCTGATGTTGAAATTGTAGAAATTGACGATTCTTTTATCAGAAATATAAATACGCCAGAAGAATTTGATGCTGCTAAAAAAGAGATAGAAAATAATTAGAAAAGTTCTCGAAATTATTGAGAAATAAAAAAGATACTGAAACGAGTTCAGCATATAATGAAACCAACAAAAAATCAACTTTTTAAACGTCAAATAACTTTATCAGAAATTGGTGAAGCAGGGCAACAAAAATTGCAAAACGCAAAAGTGTTGGTTGTTGGTTGTGGAGGTTTAGGAAGTCCGATTGCAGTTTTTTTAGCGTCAAGTGGAGTTGGTAACATTCATTTGGTAGATTTTGACACGGTTGATATTACCAATTTACACAGACAAGTTTTCTATTCTTTAGAAGATATTGGTAAGCCAAAAGCGGCAGTTTTATCAGAATTTATAAAAAAGAGAGCACCTTTTACTGAAGTGAACTTTACAAATAATCCGATTACAAAAGACAACGTTTTTGAGTTGATTTCTGATGTAGATATTATTGTAGATGGCACAGATTCTTTACCAACAAAATACTTGTTAAATGACGCTTGTGTTATTAAAGATAAGCCTTTAGTTTATGGTTCTTTGTATAAGTTTGATGGTTATGTTTCTGTTTTTAACATGAAACAAAAAGACGGAAGTTATTCATCAAATTTAAGAGATGCATTTCCAAAAATGGCAACAGACATTCCTAATTGCTCATCAACAGGAACGTTAAATTCTATTGTTGGTATGATTGCTACACAACAAGTAAATGAAGTTTTAAAATTGATTACAGGAATTGGAAAATCGTTAACAAATGAATTATTGATTTATAATTCACTTCAAAATACACAACTAAAAATGAAGCTAAAACCAACTGTTTTAAAAGAGCAAATAAGCAAGATTTTTAAGGCTCAAACGTATTTTGATTTAGCGTGTTCTACTCAAAATTCTGAATGGCAAATATCACCTAAAGATTTAAAAGAAAAATTAGGAAATACAAACCTAGAAATCATTGCAGTTTTGCCAGATTTAAAATTGCCTTTTAAAGTAGATAAGACAATTCCTATTCAAGAATTTAATGTTGATGAAATTCAAATTGATGAAAGTAAAACCTATGTTATGGTTTGTCAAAGAGGATTTAATAGTTATAAAGCAACAACCAAATTAAAAGCAAAATATCCTAATGTAGAAGTCCTAAATTTAACAGGCGGAATTTCTATATATAAAGAAGAAATAAAGTAAATGAAAAATCCCTTAGAGTTTTATACTCAAGAAAAATTAGCTTTAGAAAGTGAAGCTAAAATTTTAAAAAAGAAATCTGCAAATTTGAGTATTTTTAGATTTGCTGTTTTTTTAACTACTTGCTTTTTAATCTATTTAACTTTAGGTAAATATCCTGATGTTTTTATAGTTGCATTTTTAGGTTTTTTATTGTTTGGTGTTTTAGTAATAAAATATTTAAATCTTAAAAGAGAACGAAATATAATTAAAGAAAAAATTAGAATTAATAGTACTGAAATTACCATTCTAAAAGAGAATTCTCATTATTTAGAATCTGGTAAAGAATTTATAAACCCTAGTCATTTTTATAGTAATGATATCGATTTGTTTGGCGTTGGTTCTTTCTTTCAATATATAAATAGAACCGTTACAAATGATGGTAAAAGCCTCTTAGCAAATACGCTTACAGAAAACAAAATTGATGGAATTGTTGAAAAACAAAATGTGATAAAAGAACTATCACAAAAAACAAAATGGCGCCAACATTTTAATGCAATTGCAAGTTTAGTTACCGTAAAAAATACAACCGCTTTTATAACAGATTGGATTGGGAATTACTCGTCAGTTTTACCTGCTTTTTTATCAGTATTTACGAAGGTTTATTCTTTAATTTCTATAGTTTTAATTGGTCTTGTTTCATTCGGATTTATTTCCTTCACATATATTACAATTTGGTTTTTTCTTGGTCTTTTTATTACAGGTAGGTATTTAAAAAAGACAAGTAATTTGTATTCAGAAACTGATAAAGTAAGAGAAACGTTTAAGCAATATCACGAATTATTAGATGAGATTGAAAACGAGGAATTTAAATCGAAAACATTAAAAGAAAAACAAGAAATTATTAAATCTGAAGACAAAAAAGCGTCTTTTATTTTTAAATCATTTTCTAAGATTTTAGATGCTTTTGATCAAAGAAATAATATTCTAATTGCAGTTGTTGGAAACGGGTTGTTTTTATTAGAAATAAACAATGCTTGTAGGGTAGAAAAATGGATTAACAACTATAAACATACTGTTGAAAAATGGTTTGAAGTTGTTGCCTTTTTTGATGCTCAAAACTCATTAGGAAACGTTGCTTTTAATCACCCATCATATATTTTCCCTGAAATTACTTCAGAAAAAAGTGTTGTTTTTGCTACTAATTTAGGGCATCCTTTATTAAAAGCAGAAAAAAGAGTTGATAACAATTTCAGCATCAACAAAGAAGAGTTTTTTATTGTTACAGGAGCAAATATGGCTGGTAAGAGTACGTTTTTAAGAACAGTTTCTTTATCTATTGTAATGGCAAACTGTGGCTTACCAGTTTGTGCAGAAACCTTTAAATATGCTCCAATAAAGTTAGTTACAAGTATGAGAACTTCAGATTCTTTAACGGAAGACGAATCTTATTTTTATTCTGAATTAAAACGTTTAAAGTTTATTGTTGATGAAATTGCCACAGAAGATTATTTCATCATTTTAGATGAAATTTTAAAAGGAACAAACAGTAAAGACAAAGCAATTGGTTCTAAAAAGTTTGTAGAGAAATTAACAAAATCGAAATCAACAGGAATTATTGCAACACATGATGTGAGTTTGTGCGAGTTAGAAAATGAGTTTTCTGGAATTAAAAATTATTATTTTGATGCAGAAATTATAGAAGATGAATTGCACTTTGATTACACCTTTAAAAAAGGAATTTGTAAAAATATGAATGCATCTTTCTTATTGAAGAAAATGGAGATTGTTTAATTTACTTTTTCCATTCTAGAGTTTCTACCAAATGTAAAATATCTTCTTTTACATAATTTACTGCTGGTAAAATAGAATCGTAATTTGGTTTTACATAAAAATATAAAGAACCTTTTATAAAATTATTTGTGCTATCTGTTACATGAAACTGAATGTGAGAAGCTGCATTACCAGTGATTTCATACATGCTTCCAAAAACTCTCTTTTTAGGATTTACAAAATCTTTTGGAATAATTTCTTCAGCTTTTACAGTGTGTTTAAAAACTAGTTTTTCTGCTTCAGTAAGTAGCTCGTTTAGATTATTGTTAATTGGTCTGTATGTAATATCTATAGATGCTTTTAAGTTTGGGTATTTTATTTTTATCCAATTATTTGCTTCATCAATTACTACCGTGTTTTTTAAAACATCAAATGTAAAAGGTCTTTCAATTTTAAGTTTTTCGTATTTTTTTTCTGGATAAGTTAAACCTAAAAACGCTTTTGGTTTTGGTAAAACATCATCGTTGCAAGAAAGAAAAATAAGTGAAATAATTAGAATAAAAATATTACGCATTTCTTGTAGCTTTTACTTGTTTTATGCGCTTTTTATCTAACGCTTCAATAGTAAACGTATAGTTCTTAAACTTTATTTTCTCTCCTCTTTTAGGGAATTTTCCAGAAATTTCTAGAATAAAACCTGCTAATGTTTCACTTTCGCCTTTTTCTTCTTCAAATATATCTTCATCTTCATCATCTAAAACTTTGCAAAAATCTTTAATGGTGGTTTTACCTTCAAAAATATAATTGTTTTCATCAATTTTAGAGTAAGCCAAATCATCATCATCAAATTCATCATTTATATCACCTACAATTTCCTCAATAACATCTTCTAAGGTTACCAGTCCACTTGTTCCTCCATATTCATCTACAACAATTGCTAAATGATTTTTTTTCTCTCTAAAATCCCCCAACAAATCATCTAATTTTTTGTTCTCTGGCACAAAAAACGGTTCACGAATTAAATCTTGCCATTTAAAAGTCTTTTTATTTAAATGAACCAATAAATCTTTGGCGTATAATACACCTATAATAGAATCTATATTTTCGTGATAAACAGGGTTTCTAGAATAACCGTTTTTAGTAATTTTTTCTAAAACAACTTGGTAAGATTCATCATCTGAAAGCGCAAAAATATCTATTCTTGGTTTCATAATTTGCACAGTTTCTGTGTTACCAAAATTTACAATTCCTTCTAAAATTTTTTGCTCGTCTTTTGTGGTTGCTCCATCTGAAGTTAATTCTAAAGCTTGCGATAATGTTTCTACAGAAAAATGTGTGTTTTTGCTTCCTAATTTGGTTTCTATCCACTTTGTTAGAGTAATAAGTGGTAAGCTAAAAGGAGATAAAAAAATATTAATTAAATGAATAAATTTAGACATTACTTTAGAAAAACGAAGTGCATTTCTAGAAGCATAAACTTTTGGTAAAACCTCTCCAAATAAGAGAATTAGAAAAGTAACAAGAATAATTTCTAGTAAAAAACGAATAGGAACTGTAAAATAATAGAAGTTTAAAACATAATTAAAATCGCCAAAAGTTGTTTCTGCCAAAGAAGCAAAAAGCAACACGATTAAAATATTTATAAAATTGTTTGTAATTAATATTGTTGCTAATAATTTTCGTGGTTTTTCTAATAAGCTAACAACTATATTTTCTTCTTTTCCTCCGTTTGAAAGTTGGTCTAAATCGGTTTGGGATAATGAGAAAAATGCAACTTCTGTACCTGAAATTAATGCAGAACTAACTAATAAAGCAATTAAAACAATTCCATTTATTGCTGTTATAATATCTATAGTTTCAAAAAGTAAAAATAAAGGTATGGGATCTGGGTCCAAATTTTAAAATTTAATTAATTAGAATGGTAAATCGTCATTTTCTGCTGGTGCAACAGATTTTGTTGTTGGGTTTGCAGGTTGATTTTGTTGTGGATTATTATTGTTCTCTAAGTTTTTCTTAGTTGATAAAAATGTCATTTCGTTTACATGAACTTCAGTAGAATAGCGTTTTACACCATCTTGTTCCCACTGACGATTTTTTAATTTTCCTTCAACATATACTTTATCTCCTTTAGATAAGTACTTTTCGCAAATTTCTGCGAGTTTATTTCTAACTACAATATTATGCCAATCTGTATTCGTAACTTTTTCTCCGGTTTGCTTATTTGTATAACTCTCGCTAGTTGCAATTGGAAATCTTCCAATAGAATTTCCTCCATCAAAATAATGCATTTTAATGTCATCTCCTAAATTACCAATTAAAATTACTTTGTTTACTGTTCCTGCCATAACATGTGTATTTATACATCAAATGTACTAAAAATATCAATTACTTTTCAGTGAGAAATTCCTCTAAAAAATTCGCAATTAAAACCGGAACTGGAAATTTTTTAATTTCTTTCCAACTAATACTTGCTGTAGGTACCGTTTTTGTATTTACAATCCAGAATTGTGTATATAAATGTTGATGAGATAATTTGTGTACAATTTCTTTTTTATTGAAAAGAGATATGGTGGTTTCTTCTGGAAATAAGTTGATAAATTCTTCGGATGAAACAAGAGATTCTTTATTAATGCTTTTATCCGATTCTATTAAAGGAAATTGGTATAAACCTTGCCAAATTCCTTTTCCTTCTCTTTCAGATAAAATGGTGTTTCCTTTGTCTGTAACAATTGCTAAATAATTAAAATACCTTTTTCTAATCTTTATTTTTTTAATTTTTACGGGAAGTTCTTTGGTTAATTTTTTTTCTAGAGCAACGCAACTACCTGCAAAAGGGCAACTCTCACACAGAGGGTTTTGTGGTTTGCAATGAAGTGCACCAAAATCCATAATTGCTTGGTTAAAAGCACCTGGTTGTTCTTTGTCGAGCAAAGTTTGAGCTATTGCTTTAAACTCTTTTATACCTGCAGATGAATTTATAGGAGTATTTATTCCGAAATAACGAGAAAGTACTCTGTAAACATTTCCATCTACAACAGCCGTATCTTCATTAAAACAGATAGATGCAATTGCAGAAGCTGTATAATCTCCAATTCCTTTTAATTCTATAATCTCTTTATAAGTAGATGGAAATTCTCCATTTAATTCATTTGCAATGTGTTTTGCAGTAAAATGAAGGTTTCTTGCACGAGAATAATAACCTAAACCTTGCCACATTTTTAAAACGGTACTTTCATCCGCTTTAGCGAGGTCAAAAACAGTTGGAAAAGTGGTTGTAAATTTCAAATAATAAGACAATCCTTGAGCAACTCTTGTTTGCTGAAGCATAATTTCTGATAACCAAATAAAATATGGGTTTTTAGTTTTACGCCAAGGTAATTCTCGATTGTTTTGTAAGTACCAGTAAATTAATATATTAGAAAATTTCATTGCTAAAAAATAGATTTGCAATATTACATTTTAAAATTCACATAAATTTAAGTATTAAACTTCTTGGAATTGATTAATTATCATATATTTGCATCCGCATTTTTGAAATAAAATTAATAAAAATATAGTAAAATAAGAGACATGACGAAAGCAGATATCGTATCAAAAATTTCAGACAAATCTGGTATAGAAAAGACAGATGTTTTAGCAACTGTTGAAGCATTTATGACTGAAGTGAAGGGTGCATTAGAAAATGGAGACAACGTTTATTTAAGAGGTTTTGGTAGCTTTATTATCAAAACAAGAGCAGAAAAAACTGGTAGAAATATTTCTAAGAATACAACTATTAAGATTCCAGCTCACAACATTCCAGCTTTTAAACCAGCTAAAACTTTTACTGAAGGAGTAAAAAGTAAAGTAGCTGTTAAGTAACAAAAAATATTAATCTAAACCTTAATTGGTTTAAAAAACATCAGACATTATGCCAAGTGGTAAAAAAAGAAAGAGAGCTAAGATCTCTACACACAAAAGAAAGAAAAGAGCTAGAGCAAATAGACACAAGAAAAAGTAAGCTAACGCTTACTTTTTCGTTTAT
>CBDUHF010000013.1:0-67544 GCA_965367085.1 uncultured Polaribacter sp. | reverse complement strand
TTAAATTCTTGTTTCAATTTTACATTTTCTAATAGTCAAAGGGTGTGCCAACTGCTTTTTGACTGGTAATTGTCAGTTTTATTTAAAAAAAATGAAATTAATTGTGACATATTGACATAAATTGTGTCTGTATAATTGAGATGTTCTAAGTATTTGAATTCAATAATTATTTTCTTATATTTGGAATGTTTAAAAAATTAAACAAATTTCATTAACAAAAATTAAAATTAAAATCATGAGCAAATTTGACGAAAAGGTAGCACAGTATTCTAAATTTATGGACGATAAAGGTCTTAAATATGATGCAGATTTATTAAAAGCTGTAACAAAAGGATTAGGTCCATCAATTTATAAAAGAGATGCTGAAACTGTTTCTGGTTCTGATGCAAAAGAATTAGCTACTGTAAAGAAAAACTTTTTAATGAAAAAATTAGGTTTAGCTGATGGCCCAGAATTAGATGCTGCAATTGCAAAAGTTGTTGAAGCTATTGGGAAATCTGAAAGAAGTAAATACAGAGCAGTTGTTTATTATATGCTAGCTGTTGAATTTGGTAAACAATCTGTGTACAAATAAAATATAAATTTATTATATATAAAAAATCCAACTCTTTTGAGTTGGATTTTTTACATTTACAGCGATATATTTAATTATTTTTATGAATGTCGCAATTTATTAGTGTTTTCGATATGTTGAAGATTGGTGTTGGTCCATCAAGTTCACATACATTAGGTCCTTGGAGAGCAGCTCAACAATGGATTTTAAAACTAAAGGAAACACAACACTTCTTAGAGGTTGATGAAATTAAAATTGACTTATATGGTTCTTTATCTTTAACAGGTAAAGGGCACGCTACAGATTTGGCAATTTTATTAGGATTAAGTGGTACAGATCCAGAATACATTCCTATTTCAGAAATTAATGGAATAATTAATAGCATTAAAGAAACGTCATTGTTGTATTTAAACAACGAGAAAATGATTTCTTTTTCTACTAACAACATCAACTTTAATAAAGAGTTTTTACCATTAAATCCTAATGGAATGACATTTATAGGATTTTCTAAAGGAGAAATTGTTTCTAAAGAAACGTATTATTCAATTGGTGGAGGTTTTATTATACAAGATGATGACCCTTTGGTTGATGAAATAGAAGTAACAAAACAAAACTTTCCTTTTCCTATAAATAAAGCACTTCAGTTAGAAGGATATTGTGAAAGAGAGAATCTATTAATTTCTGATATAGTATTTCAGAATGAGCTGGTTTTAAATTCTGCAGATAAAATTGATTTTGAAATTAATAGAATTTGGGAAACAATGTTAGAGTGTATGTATGTTGGTTGTCATTCTAAAGGGATTCTTCCTGGAGGATTAAATGTAAAACGTAGAGCTGCAGAAACTCATGATAAATTAATAAAAGATAGTTCGTACACAAATCCTAAAGAATGGATAACTGCCATTAGAAGTACAGAAGTAAAGTTTAGAGAAATTTTAAAATGGGTAAGTTGTTTTGCTTTGTCTGTAAATGAAGTAAATGCTTCTTTAGGAAGAGTTGTAACTGCGCCAACAAACGGAAGTGCAGGAGTAATTCCTGCCGTTTTAATGTATTATTTGGTGATTGAAAATCATGAAGCTGATTTTGAACAAATTAAAAAATTCTTATTAGTTGCAGGAGAAATTGGAAGCGTTTTTAAGAAAAATGCTACTATTTCAGCAGCAATGGGAGGTTGTCAGGCAGAAATTGGAGTATCATCTGCAATGGCAGCAGCAGCCTTAACAGAGTTGTTAGGAGGCACGCCCGCACAAAGTTTGGTTGCAGCAGAAATTGCTATGGAACATCATTTAGGTTTAACCTGTGATCCTATAGGAGGTTTGGTTCAAATTCCTTGTATAGAAAGAAATGCAATGGGTGCAATTAAAGCAATTAATGCAGCAGAAATGGCTTTAGATACAGATCCAAAAGAAACAAAAGTTCCGTTAGATAAAGTGATTGATACAATGTGGGAAACTGCAAAGGATATGAACAAAAACTACAAAGAAACTTCTGAAGGAGGTTTGGCAGTTACTGTGAGATTGGTAGATTGTTAATTTATTTGTCAGTTTACAGTATTTAGTTGCAGTTAACAGTGAAGAGCTGAAAACTGCTACTGAATAATGTCAACTAACTTTATCTAGTGAAAAACAATTCAGTTTCTGAAGACATTTCCTCAGAGAAACGATAATTATCCACATTAAAACCTTTTAAGTCTTCAATAGTTTTTACATTATTATCAATAATATAACGTACCATTAATCCACGTGCTTTTTTGGCAAACGTCATTATTGTTTTGTACTCTCCGTTTTTAAAATCTTTAAAAACAGGAGTTATCATTGGTACTTTTAAAAGCTTTTTTGGAATGGCTTTAAAATACTCTGAACTCGCTAAATTAATAACTAATTCATCGTCTCTAAGTTCATTATTAAGCGAATCAACAATTGTGTTGCCCCAAAATTTGTACAAGTTTTCTGTTCTTCCAACTTTTAATTTTGTACCCATTTCTAATCTGTATGGTTGAATTAAATCTAAAGGTTTTAACAAACCATAAAGGCCAGAAATAATTCTTAAACGTTGTTGTAAGAGCGGAAGTTGATTTTCTGGTAAAGAGTTTACATCAATACCTCTAAAAACTTCACCTGTAAAAGCATAAATTGCTTGTTTGGCATTTTCTGGATTAAAAGGCGTTTCCCAATTTTGATTTCTTTCGTAATTTAACGTTGCTAAATCATTAGAAATAGACATTAAATCAGACAATTTCTTTTTTGAAAGTGTTTTTAGTTTTTTGTTCAATTTTTTAGATTGCTCTAAAAAACGTGGTTGCGTATATAAACCTGTAGGTACTTTACTTTCAAAATCTAAAGATTTTGCTGGAGATATAATGATTTTCATTGAATGCTTTTATTATAACTGTAAAAATACAATTCATCTTAAGAACTTTCAAACCAAATTATCACTTTAAATTTATAATTGTATTTATAAAATTTATTTTAGTTCATTTTATTTTAACAATTCATCAAACTATTCTTATTTTTAGAGGTCTAAATAATAGAAATTAACCAAAACCAACTTGGATAAAGAAGCTGAACTAGTAAAAAAGTTGAAGAATCCAGCATTAAAAGATACTGCTTTTAATGAGCTTCTTGACGTCTATCAAGAACGTTTGTATTGGCATATTAGAAAGATTGTTACTACACATGAAAATGCAGATGATGTATTGCAAAACACCTTTATTAGAGTGTATAAAAGCATTTTAAATTTTCAAGAAAAAAGTACATTGCATACTTGGATGTATAGAATTGCTTACAATGAATCCATTCGTTTTTTAGAAAAAAACAACAAGAAATCTTATGATAATATTGATGAAGTTTCTAGCAGTCATTTAGAAGTTTTATTTCAAGATGAATATTTTGATGGAAATGAAATTCAACAAAAACTACATACAATTATTGAAGGTTTTACAGAGAAGCAAAAAAGAATTTTTCACATGAAATATTTTGATGACTTGAGTTTTAGACAAATTTCTGAACTTTTAGAAATATCAGAAAGCACGTTAAAATCAACTTATTATACCGCAGTGAAAATTATTGAAGAAAAAATTTTAGTTTAATTTAAAACTATTTAAAGAAAGAAGGGTCTAACATTTACAGTATGGAAAATTCATCAGAAAATATAAACAAAAAAAGCTTTCTAAAAGAAGGAGTAAAAGGAGATGTTACTAATCATCATAAAGAATATTTAGGAACAGATATTCCTAAAGACTATTTTGCGAAATCTAAAATTTCAATTTTAGACAAGATAAAATCAGAAGAAGTTAAAGAGAAAAAGCAAATTGTTTTTTGGATGAAACCAAGATTTAAGTTTGCAGTTGCAGCTTCTTTGTTTTGTATTTTAAGTGTAACGGTTTGGTTACAATATGCAAATAAAGTTGAAGACTTTTCGTCTACAGATTTTGAGTTGTTGGCTTTTTCAGATGATGTACTTATCAATTCTTTATTTGTAGAAGATTCTGAATTAGATGCTTTTGCAGATGCAACTTTAATAAACCAAGTTGTAATTAAAGCAGAACTTTCTGAACAAAAAATGGATGATCTTTTCTTAAATTCATTATTTGTAGAAGACTCATTAATAGATAATTACACCGACGATAAATTTATTGAATCAATTATTTTATAAAATTTTCAAACTATTTTAATAATCGTAGTTCTAAGTAAATAGAAACAATTATTAATTTAAATATCTTAATTATGAAAACTACAATTTCAAAAGAAAACATTTTAAAATCAAGTGTTCTATTTTTAACAATTTCGGCATTTGTTTTATCAGCATTACTTTTTACTTCTTGTTCTGAAAGTTCAGACACAGAATTGTTAACAGATGATGCTACTTTAATCGAAAAAATTGATGCAGCTTCAAAAACATCTGTAGATGCTTCAACTTTACCATCTTTAACAGAAACGGCTTTTAATGAAGATTTAGCAGATAGTTATATAGAAACAGTTCAATTAGCTAAAGGTTTAGGTTACAAAGTGGCAATTGTTACAGACAATGAATCTAGAGAAGAATTAAAAAGCGATGTGTTTTTCTCTTTACAAGGAAAACAATTAGCAGATAAAAATGATAAACGAAAAAAGAGAAGATCTAAATGTTTTGAGTTTGTATTTCCTGTAGATTTTATTATGCCAGATGATTCATCTATCACTTTAGAAAGTAAAGATGATTGGAGTTTAATTAGAGAATGGTATACAACAAATACAGATGTTAAAGAACGTCCAGAATTAGTTTTTCCTGTAAATGTAACTTTAGAAGATGGAACAGTACAAACTTTATTAGATAGAACAGAATTAGATGCTGTTAAAGATTCTTGTAAAAAAGGAAAAGATAAAAGAAAGTGCTTTAAATTAGTGCTACCAGTTAGTTTTACAATGGCAGATGCAACTGTAATTGAAGTTACTGAAAGATCAGATTTTAAATTGTTAAGAAAATGGCACAAAGCAAATCCTGATGCTACAGAAAGAGGTGTTGTTAATTATCCTGTAGATATTATGTATAAAGACCAAACTACAGCTACTATAAGTGATGCAACAGAAATGGCAGCTGCTAAGGAAGCTTGTAACTAAATAAAATATAAATTTGTACTTTAGTTGTTTTACAGCCTAAAAATTAATTGAAATGAAATTAAAAACCATCATATATACAATAAGCTTTATGAGTTTGATGTTCTTTAATGCAACGGTTTTTGCTCAGAATTCTAGCTACGATTTAATTTCCAAAGAACTTACTAAAGATCAAAGAGAGTTATTGCAGAAAGAAAGAGAAGTAATGAAGGCAGATAGAGAAACATTTAAAGCTACTCTTACAAAAGAACAATTAGCAATTTTAAGAGATAAAACTATTTCTAAAAATGAAATAAGAACAAAATTGTTGTCAACTTTTACTAGTACCCAAAAAGATTTAGTAAGAAATCAGCAAATACGTTTAAGAAAAACGCGAGATAATTTTAGAAAAACGCTAACAGGAGAACAACGCAAAATGTTGAAAGAGCGAATAGATAAAATTAGAAAAGCAAAGGATAGAGGAGAACTTAGAAATGGGCCAAGAGAAAATAATGTAAAAGATGGCAAAAAAAGGAGAGTAAAAGGAAACTAGTTTACACACATATGATTTATCCTTTTAAGGAAATTAAAACAGCTATAAAAGTATTTGGGTTGCTATTATTTACAATGGCAACCTCTTTTTGTTCTTATGCACAAGAAGATAAATTAGAAGATATTGATGGATTATTAGATGAACTTTTTTTTAACGATCAACAGTTCTTAGACGAAATAATTGACAGTGATTTTTCTTACAATTTCTTATACACATCAGTATCATACAATAGCAATACTTTTTTCTCTGGAAGAGATTCTGGTACAGATCAATTTAATTTAATTCCACAAGTTTCTTATTATCATTCTTCAGGATTTAATGCAAGTATTTCTGGAATTTATTATGAAAATTTTGCTCCAAGTTGGGATTTTACAAGTGTTTCATTAGGATATTTTAATACCATTGATAAAAAGAAAAACATTACTTATAACTTAGGTTTTACAAAGTATTTTTATTCAGACGGTTATGATGAATTTACCAATTCTTTGGATGTAAGTGTAGGAGTTAGAAATAAAAAACGAACTTTAGGCACTTCAGTTTCTGCGTCGTATTTATTTGGTACAGAAGAAAGTTACCAATTGGTTTCTAGTAGTTTTGTAAATTTCACATTAAAAAGAACGTCTGATTTTGCTTTAAGATTAAGACCTAGACTTAATTTTATAATTGCAAAGCAAAACATAACAATTGAGAGAATTGTAAGAAGTTCTGGTCAATTATTCTTAAGAACCTTTAATTTTGATGTGTTTGATTTATTGAACACACAAATAAATATACCACTTTCTTTAAGTGCAAAATCTTGGGATTTTGAATTAGGATACAATTTAAATTTACCTAATGCTTTGGTGAATGAAAGTGATTTGAAAACTACTGGTTTCTTTAACCTTTCTGTAGGCTATATGTTTGATTTAAATAAGTAATAGATTTTACCTTTGGTTATTTTTGATAACTTCGCTAACTATAATTAAGTAATTAATATTTTTTAAATTTTTAGTACATTTTTTATTATGAAATTACCTTTTACAATACTTCTATTTTTAACATTAGAAATAGGATTCTCTCAATCTATAATTAATTGGTCTTCTGAATATGAATTAGAATTGGCAGATTTTAAATCACCTGAAACCGAGATAAATAATAAATTAACAAATTACTCAATAACATCTGGAACTCAAATTGAATTTAGTTTTCATATGAGCACTTTTGCATTTATGTTCACAAAAAACTTTAATTCGAAAGTAAAAACCATTTTCAATAGAAATTCAGCAGTAATTATAGCGCCAGATTCAATAATTGCCAAACAATTACTAAGAGTTAGTCAATATAGTTTTGATTTGACAGAACTTTATGCTAGGAAATTTAGAAAAGAATTATATGACAAAAAGGGTGCGTTTTCAGGTGTAGATTTTTTTAAACCCATATTTAATGATTTGCAAGAAAAAATGAATGCTGAAAATGCTAGTGTTTTAAAACGAACAAATTTTGGGAAAAATGAAAATTTGCTAGCTGAAGAACATAAAACTCTTTTATTTCAAATAAAAGAGTTGTCTGATTTTTGTTTTGATTGCAAGCCTCCAAAAAAGAAAAAGAGAAAAAACTAAATAAATGCCTACTCTAATTCAATGTCTTTAGAGTTTTCAGAATACGTTCTCCATTTTTCTAAACATTCTGTAATATCTTGAGGAACTTCAGAATTGAACTGCATAAACTCACCAGTTGTTGGGTGTGTAAAACCTAGAGTTTTAGCATGTAAAGCTTGTCTTGGTAATACTTTAAAGCAATTATTCACAAATTGTTTATACTTGGTAAAAGTTGTTCCTTTTAAAATATCATCTCCACCATAACGCTCATCATTAAAAAGTGTATGACCAATATGTTTAAAATGTGCTCTAATTTGATGTGTTCTACCAGTTTCTAATTTACATTGCACTAAAGTAACGTAGGTTAAGCGTTCTAAAACTTTATAATGAGTAACTGCATGTTTTCCAAAATCTCCTTCAGGAAAAACATCCATTTGTAAGCGGTTTTTAAAGCTTCTTCCAATATTTCCTTCAATTCTACCTTCATCTTCTTCTACATGTCCCCAAACTAGTGCATAATACAAACGTTCAGTGGTTCTATCAAAAAATTGCTTCGACAAATTTGCCATTGCAAATTCTGTTTTAGCAACCACTAACAATCCACTTGTGTCTTTATCAATTCGATGGACTAAACCTGGGCGCTCATTAGAGTTTGTTGGTAAATTTTCTATATGATGAATTAAACCATTTACTAAGGTTCCAGAGTAATTACCATGTCCTGGATGCACAACCATTCCAGCAGGTTTATTTACAACCATTACAGTATCATCTTCATAAACAATGTCTATAGGAATATCCTCAGCAACTAATAATTGTTCTGCTGGTGGATATGACAAAACAACACGCACAATATCATTTGGTTTTACTTTATGATTCGATTTTACAACAACATCATTTACTAATATATTTCCAGCTTTTGCAGCCTGTTGTATTTTACTTCTAGTAGCATTTTCTATAAAGTTCATTAAAAATTTATCTACACGTAAAGGTTCTTGCCCTAAACTGGCAGTAAAGTTAAAATGTTCGTAAAGTTCTTCGTTTTCTATATCTTGACTCTGGTTTTCTTGCATTTTTTTATTTTATTGATAAAACTTCAAAGTTGAGATTTCTAAATCGCTTTGAAAAAAGCTCATTTCGAAATGACATTCATTAAGATTTATTCATTTTTGCTAACTGCTAACTGCTAACTGCTAACTGCTAACTGCTAACTGCTAACTGTTAATTCCCTCTTCCATCACCTAAAACCAAATCTATAATAGAGTTTAGTGGTAATTTATCTTTTGGGTTTAAAATTTTTCCTTTATAACGCAATCCTCTAACAACATCTTTTCCAATATCATTTACATAGGTAAAATTACTTCCAATAATAAAACCATTAGAACGTAGCTCAGAAATTGCTTGTCTTTTTGTTCTTCCGTTTAAATCTGGTACAGAAACATCTCTGTATTTAGAAGGGTTTAACGTTAAGTATATTTTTCTTTTTTCTTTTACAAAACCTCCAGCTTCAGGAGTTTGTTCTATTACAGATTTTTTTGGGTAATTAGGATTAAAACTTGCACTATCTATTACTTTATAATCTAAGTTTAATTCCTTTAATTTATTTTCTACATCGGCTAAAGACATTTTTTGTAAATCTGGAACTTGTATCTTTTGATCATGATTAGTACTAACTCCTAACCAATATTTTAAAATGAATACAAATACTAACAAACCAATAATTGCAATGGCTATTTGTATAAAAAACGATTTACTTTTAAGGAACTGAACTACACTCATTTTTTTATTTTTAGAACACACAAAGATATAAAAACTAAACGTTGGTTTTTCTATAAATATTTTGATAAATTTGTTTAATTATTTTTAGAATTAATGAGAAAAAATATTGCAATTGTAATGGGTGGTTATTCATCCGAAGTAAATATTTCTTTAACAAGTGGAAATGTTGTTTATAACCATTTAGATAAAGAGAAGTATAACCCTTTTAGAGTTCATATTCTAAAAGAAAAATGGGTAGCATTAGATCATAGCAATATTGAATATCTAATAAATAAAAATGATTTTTCTTTTATACTTAACGGAGAAACTGTTGTTTTTGATTGTGTTTTTAATGCAATTCATGGCGCTCCAGGAGAAAACGGAATGTTATTAGCTTATTTTGATTTAATTGGTTTACAATATACATCTGCTCCATTTTATCAAATGGCTTTAACCTTTAACAAGAGAGATACACTTAGTGTTGTAAAAGAATATGGTATTAAAACAGCCGTTTCGGTTTATTTAAATAAAGGAGATGTTGTTGATTTAGATAAAATTATAGCAAAAGTAGGTTTACCTTGTTTTATTAAGCCAAACAATGCAGGTTCTAGTTATGGTATTTCTAAAGCACATACAAAAGAAGAAATTTTACCAGCAATTGAAAAAGCCTATAAAGAAGATTCAGAAATTTTAATAGAGTCTTTTTTAGACGGACCAGAAGTTTCTGTTGGTGTTATTGAATATAAAGGTGAAATTAAAGTATTACCAATTACAGAGATTGTTTCAGAAAATGATTTTTTTGATTATGAAGCAAAGTATGAAGGTAAATCTCAAGAGATTACGCCTGCTAGAATTTCATTAGAAGAACAAAGTAAAGTAGAAAAAGTGGCAAAGAAAGTTTATAAAGCTTTAAACATGTCTGGTTTTTCTCGTTCTGAATATATTTTAGTAAATTGCGAACCATACTTCTTAGAAATGAACACTGTTCCTGGGCTTACAGAAGAGAGTATTTTACCTCAACAAGCAAATGCAGCAGGAATTTCATTAAGAGAATTATTTGATAATGCAATAGAAAGTTCCCTCAATTAACTTAAATACCGTTCATTAAGTAACTGTTTTTTAAGATATTTTTCTATTTTTATCGACAATTAAATTTTTTACTTCAAAATAGTAAAGAGGGATATATGAAAAGAGCAATTTTTCCAGGGTCGTTTGATCCATTAACTTCAGGACATCATGATATTATTACTCGTGGAGTAACATTATTTGATGAACTAATTATTGCAATAGGTGTAAATTCTGACAAAAAGTATATGTTTTCTTTAGATGAACGTAAAAAATTTATTGAAGATTCTTTTTCAGAAAATCCCAATATTAAAGTGGTTACCTATAATGGTTTAACAGTAGATTTTTGCATGAAAAATGATGTGAAGTTTATATTAAGAGGATTAAGAAATCCTGCAGATTTTGAATTTGAGAAGGCAATTGCCCATACAAATAGAGATTTGGCACCAATAGAAACAGTGTTTTTATTAACAGCAGCAAGTACATCATATATTTCATCTTCAATTGTAAGAGAAGTAATTAGGCATAATGGAGATTACACTAAACTAGTTCCAAAAAGTGTAAGGGTAAAAAAAAAGTAACTTAAAAATAAGCATGAAAAGAGTATTAGTAGTAATTTTAGTGATGTTAGGTTTCTCTAGCGTTGGTCAATCAAAATCATTTTATAAAGCTGGAGATACGTTGTACTATCAAAATAATAGAGCAACATATTTAAAAACAAATACTCGTGTAGTTATTAAAGAAGCTAATGTTGATAATAATGCAAACAGTTTTAAAGTAGAAATGTATTTATTAGATCCAGAATCTAAAACTTATGTGTTAAATTCTAAGTTTATTACAAATGGTTTGCAACAATTAAAATCTAACGGAATATTTACTTCTTATCATAAAAATGGTAAAAAAGCTACTGAAGGTGAAACTATAAATGGTAGAAAGAGTGACGGACTTTGGACATATTTCTATAAAAATGGAGAAAAAAGATCTGAGGAAAAACTTTCTGAAGAAAAATTCTTTAACGACAACAAAGTTAATTTAGTAATGAGTTTTTGGGATGATAAAGGAAATAAAACTGTAGAAAATGGAAATGGTTTTAGTCAGTTTGTTTCAGATGAAGATGGTTATACATATAAAGGGAGTTATAAAAATGGTCTAAAGAATGGAGACTGGGTTGCTTTTAAGGGTAAAGTTAAAGTATTTGAAGAGGTTTATAAAAATGGAAAGCTAGTAAAAGGAACGAGTTGGAATGATAAAAAAGAAAGTTTTAATTACAAAAAAGTTTTTGAAAAAGCTTATTATAAAAAACAAGTTACTGGTTATGTTAGAAAGTATGTATCTAGAAAGTTTAACTCAAACATAAGAACATCTTCTGGAAATATTAATTTAACCTTTGATGTTACTAAAGAAGGTAAAGTAGAAAATGTTGTTATAGTTAAAGGATTAACACAAGAACATAATTCTGAAGTAAAAAGAATTATTTCTGAAATGGAAGATTGGGTTCCTGCTAAGAAAAGAGGACAAAAATTATCTACTAAAAATAGTTTGAATCTTAACTTTAACGAGTAGCTCTAATGATAAAAAACACTGTTTTTCTTTTTTTATTAGTACTCATTTCATGTAAAGAATCTACTAATAAATCTAAAGAGTTTAAAACAGTTTTCGAAAACACGAACGGAACAGAAACACCAAGCTATAAAGAAATCATCTCTTTTTATAAAGATTTATCAGAAACATATTCAGAAATTTCTTTATTCTCATTTGGGCAAACCGATTCTGGAAATCCACTTCATTTAGTAATTTATAATCAAGAAAGTATTTTTAATGTTGATGAAATTAAAAATTCACCCAAAAACAGAATTTTAATAAACAACGGAATTCATCCTGGAGAATCAGATGGAATAGATGCTTCGATGATGTTGCTTCGTGATATTCTTAAAAATGATTCTCTGAAGAATAAATATAAAAATTCTATAATTGCAGTAATTCCAGTTTATAATATTGGAGGTGCTTTAAATAGAAACTCTCATTCAAGGGCAAATCAAAACGGGCCAAAAGAATATGGTTTTAGAGGAAATGCTAGAAATTTTGATCTAAATAGAGATTTCATTAAACAAGACACAAAAAATGCGGCTGCTTTTGCAGAAATATTCCACACTGTAAATCCAGATGTTTTTATAGACAATCATGTTAGCAATGGCGCCGATTATCAATACGCAATTACACATTTATTTACACAACATAATAAGTTAGGAGGGAACTTAGGAATGTTTTTAGAAAATGAAATGCGCGCCAAAATTGAAGAATCTCTTCAAAAAAAAGGAATCATAATTACTCCATATGTTAATGTTTGGGGAACCACACCTGAAGCAGGTTTTTCTCAATTTTTTGATTCACCAAGATATTCTACGGGTTACACAACACTTTTTAATACATTGGGTTTAATGGTAGAAACTCACATGTTAAAACCATATAAAATTAGAGTTGAACAAACGTATGAATTGTTGGTTGCTGCTTTTGATTTTACTGAAGAAAACTCAGTTAAGATTAAAGATTTACGAAAAAAAGCTACTGAAGAAATTTTAAGTAAGAAAACATATCCAATAACTTATAAGGTTGATAAAAATAACCCTACAGAATTACAATTTAAGGGTTTTGAAGCTGAATATGTAGAAAGTAAAGTAACTAATGGAAAACGATTGTTTTACGATAGAACAAAGCCCTTTACAAAGCCTGTGAAATATTATAATAACTATATTGCTAGCAAAGAAGTTAAGATTCCTAAAGCATATATTTTACCTCAAGGTTGGCATAAAGTTATCCAGCGTTTAAAAAATAATAATATAGAATTTACTCGTTTTAAAAGCGATACATTAATTAATGTTGAGGTAAGTCATATATCTAATTATGATACTCGTAAAATGGCTTATGAAGGTCATTATTTACATTATAATACTTCTGTATTAAGTTCTAAAGAAGAAATTCAATTTAGAAAAGGAGATGTATGTATTTCAACCAAACAAAATGGTGTTCGTTATTTGATAGAAACATTAGAGGCAGAAGCAACAGATTCTTTTTTTAATTGGAACTTTTTCGATACTATTTTACAGCAAAAAGAAGGGTATTCTGCATATGTTTTTGAAGATGTTGCAGAAAATATTTTAGCAAAGAATCCACAAGTTAAAACTGCGTTTGAAGAAAAAATGAAAAATGATAAATATTTTGCTGAAAACCCAAGAATGCAATTGAATTTCATTTATAAAAATTCTCATCATTATGAAAAAGCGCATTTACGTTTACCCATTTTTAAAATTTTTTAAATTTTTAAGATTGATGAAAATATCTGTTTTTTTACTGTTTTTTACCATTATAATGGGGTGTAATCAATCTTCAAAATCAGTAAAAAAAGATTTAAAGGAAATTGCAAAAGAAATAATGGTAGATGCAAAAAACTGTGCATTAATTACTGTTGATTCATTGGGTGTTGCTCATGTAAGAACAATGGATCCTTTTTTACCAAAAGAAGATTTTACAGTTTGGATGGGTACAAAATCAAATAGCCTAAAAGTAAGTCAGATTAAACAAAACGAAAAAGTAACCTTATATTATTTTGATAAAGTACATACAAGTTATGTTACTTTACAGGGTGTTGCAAGCATAGTTAATTCAACTAAAGAAAAAGAGCAGTTTTGGAAAAACGAATGGGAAAATTTTTATAAAAATAGAAGTACAGATTACACACTCATAAAGTTTACACCCAATTCAGCAAATGTAATTAGTGAAAAACATCAAATTTTGGGAGATTCAATTACTTGGAAAACTCCAATAATAAATTTTAGAAAAAAATAAATATGAAAAAGTCAATAGCATTGTTTGCTTTTACAATCCTTTTAAGTTGTCAAAATACAAAAATGAAAGAAGAAATTGCAACCAGCTTTTACGTTGGTACATATACAAAGAAGGATTCTAAAGGAATTTATAAATACCAAATTTCTAAAGAAGGAAAACTTAAACAAATTGGTTTAGTTGCAGAGACAATAAATCCAACTTTCTTAACAAAAACAAAAGACAATAAAACATTATTTGCTGTTGGAGAAACAAATGAAAATGGAACAGGGTTTATAAAGTCTTTTGATATTAAAAAAGAATCTTTAGAGTTAATTAGTAAAGAAGAAAGTGGAGGAGCTGGCCCTTGTTTTGTTGCTATGAACGAGGAGAATTATATTGTAACAGCAAATTATGGTGGTGGAAGTGTAGGTTTATTAAAAGCTGATTCTTCTGGTAAATTATCAACATTATTAAATGTGCAACAGCATGTTGGAAAAGGAATTACAGAGAGACAAAAAGGACCACATGCTCATTCTGCTTGGTTTCATCCCACTAAAAAAGAAATTATTTCTGTAGATTTAGGGACTAATCAATTATGGTTTTCTACTATAAATAAAGTAAAAGATGAGCTTGTTTTTACAAATCAAAAAACTTTAAAAATGGCAGATGGAGCAGGACCAAGACATTTAACTTTTCATCCAAATAATAAATGGATTTATGTTTTAAATGAGTTAAATAATACGGTTTCTTTAGTAAAAGAAAAAGAAGATAATTATTATATAGATTTTTCAATAACTACATTGCCATCAGATTTTAAAGAGTTTAGCAAAGCTGCAGATATTCATATTTCTAAAGATGGTAAATTTTTATATGCATCTAATAGAGGTCATGAGTCTATTGTAATTTACGAAGTGAATTCTCAAAACGGAACATTGAAAACTGTAGATTATCAATCTGTATTAGGAGAACATCCACGTAATTTTTCAATGTCTCCTGATGATAAATATTTATTAGTAGCAAATCAAGACACAGATAATATTGTATCTTTTAAAAGAGATGTTGATACAGGTAAATTAACATTTGTAAGTCAAGTTTCTGCACCAACACCTGTTTGTATATTGTTTTAGAACTTATATTCTCCTAAAGGTTTAGGGAAATTTTCTGGGTTTTCTGCTAAGTGATAACGAGGGTCATCAATTCCTTCTTCTATTACTTCTGTAAAAATAGGATTAGATTTGTATAATAAAAGCTTACAATCTTCACTTAAATGCTTTAATGTTATTTTCTTATCAGCAGCGTGATATTTTTCTACCAAAGCATAAATAGCTTCAATAGCAGAATGATCTGAAACACGAGCTTCTACAAAGTCGATTTCTACTTTTTCTGGGTCATTTTTAATATCAAATTTTTCATTAAAAGCAGTAATGCTTCCAAAGAATAAAGGACCCCAAATTTCATAAATTTTTGTTCCATCTTCTTTTAAACGTTTTCTAGCTCTAATTTTCTTTGCGCTTTCCCAAGCAAATGATAATGCAGAAATAATAACACCTACAAAAACAGCAATTGCCAAATCAAAGAAAACTGTTACGGCAGAAACAATAATCAATACAAATGCATCTGATTTTGGAATTTTTTTCATAATTCTAAAACTAGACCAAGCAAATGTTTCAATAACCATCATAAACATTACACCAACTAAAGCAGCAATTGGTACTTGTTCAATATATTTATCAGCAAATAAAATAAAAGTTAATAAGGTTAAAGACATCATTACACCAGATAAACGACCTCTACCACCAGCGTTAATGTTAATAACTGTTTGACCAATCATTCCACAACCACCAGTTCCACCAAACATTCCACTAATCATATTTCCAGCTCCCTGTGCAACACATTCTTTATTTCCATTACCTCTAGAATCTGTTAATTCATCAACTAAATTCATTGTCATAAGAGTTTCTATCAATCCTACAGAAGCAGCTAAAAAAGCATATGGTGCTATAAATTTTAAAGTATCTAAATTAAAAGGAAGGTTGCTCCAAAGTTCAATTAAGTTTAAGTTTTTAGATAATTCATTAAAACCATTTAAACCAGCGCCTCCACCATCTCTAATGAAGTCTCCAACATTTATAGAACTAAGTCCGCCAAAAATAGTTATTAAAGTAACTATTAAAATGGCTGTTAATGCAGCAGGAATTTTAGTTGTTAATTTAGGTAAACCCCAAACAATAAACATGGTTAGTAAAACCAAACCAATCATTATATATAATTTTTCACCTTGTAATGTGGATTTTACAACACCACTATCTTTTACAGAATAAAAACCATTATCTTTTATATTAAATACAACTTTCTTTGTTTTAGTATCAAAAACTTGATTATCAGAAATTATAAAGATTTCTTTACCTGTTTTGTTATTTATAACTGATTTGTCTTTTATTGAAAACAATTCTGTGTTAGAAACTAAATCTCTAACAGAGTTGTTATTTACATTATAAACAAGCTCTTTAGACTCTGTTTTACGCATGTTTTGCCCAAATTCATCTTTAGTGTTTTCAGTAAACATACCTAATTGAGCCATGAAGATAACAATGGCTAGTCCATTTACAAACCCCATCATTACAGGATGTGGAATTAAACGGACAAACTTTCCAAGTTTTAAAACACCCGCCAAAACTTGAATGATTCCCATTAAAACAACAGCAGCTAATAAATAAAAATACCCCATGTTTTCAACAGGGCTATCAAATAATAGACCTTTAGCGTGTCCTTCTTGAATCATATGAACAAAAATAACAGCAACAGCTCCCGCAGCTCCAGAAATAAGACCTGGTCTACCACCAAAAATTGCTGATATAATTCCAATTACAAAAGCTCCAAAAAGTGCAACAATAGGACTAATTTGTGCAACAAAAGCAAAAGCTACAACTTCTGGGATCATTGCTAATGAAACAGTAATACCGGCTAAAACATCATTTCTAACGTTTTTTTTCTGTTTTCTGAAGAATTCTGTCATGATTTAAGCTATTTTTAGAAGTCGGCAAAGATAGAAGTAATTTTTAGAATACTACCTTTCTTTATAAGTATCGTACACTAATTTAATATTTCCGTAAGAATTTTTTAAAGCTGCATATATTTCTGTGTCTGTTTTAAAAACAACTTCTGTTATTCCTTCCTCAAGTTGAGGCTTTAATACTTTAGAATAATCAGAATTCATTAAAAACCAAAATGTTTCTTTTAGTTTTGTTCCGTTCTGGAAATACACATGATAAGTTGTTAGCAAAGGTTTTATAATTTTTAAATTATAAATGCCACATTCTTCTTCTACTTCTCTAATTGCTGCAGTTTCAACAGTTTCTCCTTTTTCTATTCTTCCTTTAGGTAAATCCCATTTATCATTTCTATAAATAAATAAAACTTCTTTTTTGGGGTTTAAAACTAAACCTCCAGCAGCAGAAACTATATTAAATTTATTAAGAAATAAAGGCCATTCATTCTCTAAATCAGTAGAATACAAATTGATTCCTTTAATTTTTTCATTACGTAACTTGTAGATGAGTTCATCAATTACAATGTTCTTAAGAATATAAATAGGGAAATTATTTTCTTTTTTTGAAGAAGAAGTAACGATTATAGGTTTATCATTTACAAAAACTTTATACATTTGTGATATGATTTTAAACAAAGATACATCAAAAAAAACAGCGGAGCTTTTGTTGAAAATAAAAGCTATTAAGTTGAACCCTAATGAGCCTTTTAATTGGGCTTCAGGATGGAAATCTCCTATTTATTGTGATAATAGAATTACATTATCTTATCCTGCTGTGCGTGTTTTTTTAAAGGAAGAAATGGCTAAAATTGCAGAGTTACAATATGGTAAACCAGATGTAATTGCAGGAGTTGCTACAGGTGCTATTGCAATAGGTGTGCTTGTTGCACAAGAATTAGGTGTTCCTTTTATTTATGTAAGACCAGAGCCAAAAAAGCATGGTAGAAAAAATCAAATAGAAGGGCATTTAGAAAGTGGTCAAAATGTTATTGTAATTGAAGACTTAATTAGTACAGGAAATAGTAGTTTAAATGCAGTTGAAGCTTTAAAAGAAGCTGGAGCAGTAGTGAAAGGTATGGTTGCTATTTTTTCTTATGGATTTGATGTTGCAGATAAAAACTTTGCAGATAAAAACGTAAGTTTAACAACTCTAAGTAACTATGAAAATTTATTAGAACAAGCTTTAGATAGTGAATATGTTTCTGAAAAAGAGTTAGTTACTTTGAAAGAATGGAGAAGTGAACCAAGTAAATGGAGACAATAAAAATTAGAATATGAATATAGAAGGAAATAAAGAAATCGTAGAAAAATCGGCAAAAGAGTTATTTACATTTTTTTCAGATTTAAATAATTTTGAAAAAATAATGCCAGCAGATATTAAAAAGTTTGAAGTTGATGGAGAGTCTTTTATTTTTGGTTTACCAGGAATGCCAGAAATTAGATTGGTTTTAAAAGACAAAACGGAGTTTTCTAATATAACTTTAGGTGCTGCAAGTAGCAAATTACCTTTTACATTAGCTGCAAATATTAATGAAATCTCTGAAAACAGGAGTGAAGTTCAACTTCAATTTGATGGAGAATTTAACGCAATGATGGCAATGATGATTAAAAAACCATTGACAAAATTTGTAGATACATTATCAGAAAATATTGGTAAACTTTAGATAAAAGTAATTTCTTTTATTCCGAATTCTTTAATTGAATCATCTTCTAGTTGAACTTGAAGTTTTCCGTGAGTAGAAATTCCGGTAATAATTCCCATAAATAAAACATCTTTACTATCTTTAAAAATAGTTGGGATGTTTTTTTTGTATAATACATTTAGGTAACTATTTTCTAACTCATCAAATTTTCTATTATTTAGAAGTTCTATTTTTTGTATTATTTTTTCTGCTAAATTTTTTAAAAGAATATCTAAGTCATAATCTTTACCAGTTATTAATTTTAAAGAAGTTGCTTTATTAAGATTTTCAGGAAAAACTTCTTGATTAATATTTAAGCCAATTCCTATCGTTGAAGATTTTATTTTATTCCCTTTAATGCTGTTTTCTATCAAAATTCCGCAGATTTTTTTATTTGCTGACAGAATGTCGTTAGGCCATTTAATAGCAGTTTTTGCAATATTGAGCTCAAAAAGTAAATCATAAACGGCTAAACTTATTGCAAAATTTAAATATTTTTTTTCTTGAATTAGTAAGTTTGAAAACTCTATAAATATACTGAAGGTTAGGTTTTTAAGTGGTTCTGAAACCCAGTTACTCACTTGTTGACCCCTTCCATTTGTTTGATTATTTGTAACAACTATCGTGTAATTTTCTAATGTAGAGTCTTGTGCCAATTCTTTTAAAAAAGAATTAGTAGAGTTAATGGCATTAAGTTTGATTATTTTCAAGTGTTAAATAAAGTGTAAACTAGTTCAATATTACACAAAAAACTCGCAAAAAAAGAATAACTTTGCGATAAATTAGAAAAAAAATTAATGACTAAAAAAACTGTAAGTACAGACGAATTAATATCTGTAATAATTAAAGGAATTGATGATGTTAAAGGAGAAAACATTCAATTATTAGACTTACGAGATATAGAGAATACTGTTTGCGATTATTTCATAATCTGCTCAGGTAATTCAAATACACAAGTTAATGCAATTTCTGGTTCCGTACAAAAAGTAGTTAGCAAAGAACTTAAAGATAAGCCTTGGCATATAGAAGGACAAGGAAATTCTGAATGGGTTTTAATGGATTATGTAAACGTTGTTGTTCACATATTTCAAAAAAATGTTAGAGAATTCTATGATATAGAAAGTCTTTGGGGTGATGCAAAAATTACGGAAATAAATCCAGTATAAATATTTTATTTTAAATACATGAGTGATTCAAAAAATAATAATAATTCTAATATGCCAAAATTTAAGTTTAGCGCATATTGGATTTATGGTGCTATATTTTTAATTTTAATTGCTGTACAATTTTTTAACAGTGGAGATTTAGCAACAAAAAGTATATCGAAAAATGAGTTTAATGAAATATTAAATGAAAATGATATTTCTAAAATTGTTGTTGTAAACAATAACGTAGCTAACATTTTTATTAAAGAAGAAGCATTATCTAAAGAAAAATACAAGAAAGTTAAAACTTCTGCTTTTTATAGAAAAGGTTCTTCTTTGTATGAATACAACTTTGGAGATTTACAAAATTTCGAAAACAATATAGAAAAAGCTAGAATACAAAACTCGTTAGATTTCGATCTAAAGAATGATGAAAGAACAAGTATGTTTGAAACTATTTTAGGTTTCTTACCTTTCATTATCTTAATTGCAGTTTGGTTGTATTTCATGAAGAGAATGTCTGGCGGTGGAAGTGGCGCTGGAGGAGGTGGTCAAATATTTAATATTGGAAAATCTAAGGCTAAATTATTTGATAAAGACACGAAAGTAAAAACTACTTTTGAAAATGTAGCTGGTTTAGAAGGTGCAAAAGAAGAAGTACAAGAAATTGTAGATTTCTTAAAAAACCCAGAAAAATATACGTCTTTAGGAGGTAAAATTCCAAAAGGAGCATTATTAGTTGGACCTCCAGGAACAGGTAAAACATTATTAGCTAAAGCTGTTGCAGGTGAAGCAGATGTGCCTTTTTTCTCATTATCTGGATCAGATTTTGTTGAAATGTTTGTTGGTGTTGGAGCTTCTCGTGTAAGAGATTTATTTAAGCAAGCAGCACAAAAATCTCCATCAATAATTTTTATTGATGAAATTGATGCAATAGGTAGAGCTCGTGGTAAAAATAGTATGACTGGTGGTAATGATGAAAGAGAAAACACTCTAAATCAACTATTAACAGAAATGGATGGTTTTGGTACAGATGTTAACGTAATTGTATTAGCAGCAACAAATAGAGCAGATGTTTTAGATAGTGCGTTAATGCGTGCAGGACGTTTTGATCGTCAGATTTATGTTGATTTACCAAATATTAATGAAAGAAAGGAAATTTTTGAAGTTCATATAAAACCATTAAAATTAGCAGATGATGTTAAAATTGACTTTTTAGCACAACAAACACCTGGTTTCTCTGGAGCAGATATTGCTAATATGTGTAATGAAGCAGCTTTAATTGCTGCAAGACATAGTAAAAAATCTATTCATCATCAAGACTTTTTAGATGCTGTAGATAGAATTGTTGGAGGATTAGAAAAGAAAAATAAAGTTATAACACCAAAAGAAAAGAAAACAATTGCTTATCATGAAGCTGGTCATGCAACTGTAAGTTGGATGCTAGAACACGCAGCACCTTTGGTAAAAGTTACAATTGTTCCTAGAGGACAATCTTTAGGTGCAGCTTGGTATTTACCGGCAGAAAGAATGATTGTACAAACTGAGCAAATGCTTGATGAAATGTGTGCAACTCTTGGTGGTAGAGCAGCAGAAAAAATTATTTTCAATAAAATTTCAACAGGAGCCTTAAGCGATTTAGAAAAAGTAACCAAACAAGCAAGAGCAATGGTTACCGTTTATGGATTAAATGAAAAAGTAGGTAATATTACTTACTATGATTCTTCTGGAAATGACGGATTTGTAAAACCTTACAGCGAACAAACTGCTAAAACTATTGATGAAGAAATCTCTAAAATGATAGAGGCGCAGTATGTAAGAGCAATAGAGTTATTATCTGATAATAAAGATAAACTAACTGTTTTGGCAGAGTTATTATTAGAGAAAGAAGTAATCTTTAAAGATGATTTACTAAAAATATTTGGAGAAAGACCTTTTGATGAAGAAGTGTCTGAAGTAAAAGTTAAAGAAAAAATTGAAAAGAAAGTTGAAGAAGAAGAAGTTACTATTCCCCAAGTTGAAAACAAAAAGGAAGAATAACAAAAACAATCAATCTTTAATTTAAGAATGAATTTTTTTAAGAAACTTTTTAATATACCTTCACAAGAAGAAAGTGCAATAAAGAAACAAGAAGTAGAACTTTCTTTAGATGACTTATTTGTGCATAATTTTCTTGAAAAAGGAGGTAAATTCTTGTATTGTATAAAAAAAGAAGAAGTTGTTTTAAATCTTAAAAATATTCTCGAAGAGAATAATTGGAAAGAATTAAGCTTGTTAGATAGCAGACTTTCTTCTTTCATAAACAAAAAAGACATTTCTATTTTAGAAAAATTAAACCCAGAGACGCCTGTTTTTACAAATTGTGAGCATTTAATTGCAGACAAAGGAGATATTTTATTTTCTTCAAATCAATTAAAAAGTAGAAAACTTACTGAATTTTCAGAAAACTTTATTGTTTATGCAACTACAAGTCAATTAGTTAAAGATAC
Organism: uncultured Polaribacter sp.; assembly: GCA_965367085.1. GTDB lineage: Bacteria > Bacteroidota > Bacteroidia > Flavobacteriales > Flavobacteriaceae > Polaribacter. The sequence goes on along the minus strand of CBDUHF010000013.1, from coordinate 45,280 downwards.
GGGTCAAGGTTTAACTGGCATTAAAGCAAATTGCAAGAAAAGTCTGCCAACAAATATATCAGCAATAAAAAATTACAATATCAATAAAAGCGATGATAATTTTTTAAACTACGGTAACAGTAATTCAAAAAACTTATATTTGCTCCTATTTGAAGATTTATAATATGAGCAACCTTTTAAGAAGGATTCTTTCTGGAATTATTTACGTTTTAATATTTATTTCTGCAATTCTTTTTTCTAAAGAATCGTACATTATATTAATCTCTTTATTCGGTTTAATAGGTATTTGGGAGTTTTCAAAAATGATTCAGTTTAAAAGCATTACAGCTTATGTGCTTTTTGGACTTACTTTGTTCTTAATGTTAAAAAGACCAGATAGTTATGCAATAACAGGTATTTTAATAATTACTATTGCATCATCACTTTACCTTATTTATCAATTATACAGTAAAAAGGAAATTACGTTTTCAACTGATAGATCAAAATTAGGATTAACAATTAGATACTTTATTTTTTCAATGAGTTTTCTGGTTTTATTACCTTTTTATAATGGAAGTTACAATCCTTATTTAGTAATTTCTATATTAGTTTTAATTTGGGTTAATGATAGTTTTGCTTTTTTTGTGGGTAAAAATCTAGGAAAGAGAAAATTATTTCAATCTGTTTCTCCGAAAAAAACTATAGAAGGTTTTGTTGGAGGGTTAGTTTTTTCAATTATTGCTTCATTTATTATTAGTAAATACAATGAAGATTTTAGTGCTTTAAATTGGATGATTATAGCAGCTTTTGTATCTTTTATTGGCACAATAGGAGATTTAGTAGAGTCTAAATTTAAACGACAAGCTAACGTAAAAGATAGTGGTACTATAATGCCAGGACATGGAGGTGTTTTAGATAGGTTAGATAGCTTGTTATTCGCTGCTCCATTTGTATATTTGTATATTAACTTTATTATTTAAAAATGATTCGTTTTCATAAAGAAGGGTATAAGATTATTGTTATTGCTTTTATATTATCTATTGTAGGTATTTTATTGGCAGAAAAATTAATAGAAATTAATTGGTTAGTAAAAGCAATTCAAGTTATTATAATTGGTTTTCTAATTATAATTCTTCAGTTTTTTAGAAATCCAAAAAGAGCAACTAACTTAAGTGATGATACTATTATTGCTCCTGTAGATGGAAAAGTTGTGGTTATCGAAGAAGTTGAAGAACCTGAATTTTTTAAAGGTAAAAGATTACAAGTATCAATATTTATGTCTCCAATTAATGTACATGTTACTCGATATGCAATGAGTGGAGTAATAAAATATAGTAAATATCATCCAGGAAAATATTTAGTTGCATGGCATCCAAAGGCATCAACAGAAAATGAAAGAACTACTGTTGTTATTAATAATAAAGCTTTTGGAGATGTTTTGTATAGACAAATTGCAGGTGCTTTAGCTAAAAGGATTGTAAACTATGCAAAAGAAGGAGATACTGTTGTACAAGGAACAGATGCTGGTTTTATTAAATTTGGTTCTAGAGTAGATTTATATTTACCTCTTGGTACAAAGTTGAAAGTGAAATTGGGAGATAAAGTGAAAGGTGGAGTACAAGTTGTTGCAGAAAAATAATATTATGGATACTGATTTAGACATAAAGTTTAAGGAAGCTTTCATTAAAATATCTAAACTTAAGGAAGGTGTAGCACCAGATATTATGCTTAAGTTTTACGCTTACAATAAGCAAGCAAATTTTGGAAATAAATTTTCATTTAATAGTGGGTCAAATGTTAGAAGTGCTTTTAAATTTAATGCATGGATGCAATTAAATGGAATGTCTCCAGATGAAGCCAAAAAAGAATATATAAAGTTAGCAAACACAATTTTAGATAATAAAAAATAACATTATGAAAAAAGCTCTTATTTTATCGTTTTTAATAGTTTTAGTTTTTAATTTTTCTGCATGTAAATCAGAAACAAAAAATGAGAATAAAAAGGTAGATTCTACAGAAACTAAAAGTAAGAAGGCCTTTTCTTTAAATTCTGCTAATAATGAAGTAAACTTTACAGCTTATAAAACAACCGGAAAAGTACCTGTTGGAGGTCAGTTTAAAAAAGTTGATATCCTTAAAGGAGGAGAAGGAAATTCTATAAAAGAAGCTATTAATAATACAGAATTTTCAATACCTGTAAGTAGTATATTTACGAAAGATACAAGTAGAGATTTTAAAATTAAAAAATTCTTTTTTGGTATTATGGATAATACTAAATTGTTGTCTGGCAAACTAGTTATAGAAAATGATTCTATTGGTTTTTCACATATTAAAATGAATGGAGTAACAGAAAAGTTGCCTTTTTCATATACCATAGAAGGAAACGTTTTTTCTATGAAAGCAACTTTGGATATCAATAAATGGAACGCAAGTGAAGCTTTAAATTCTTTAAACAAAGCTTGTTTTGATCTACATAAAGGAGCAGATGGTGTTTCAAAAACATGGAATGATGTAGCAATTAATATTGTGTCTACTTTCTAATTCTTATGTTAATTACCTTTTTAAAATTATATAAAGCTAACATTTAGTTCGCTTTTTTTATGCTACAACTCACGGTTTACCGTGATTCGTCTCACTGTTTTCCGTGAGATGAAAATTTCACTGTTTTCAGGGATTGACACGTACTTCTAATAGTTATATCTTTATATCATAAAATAACTATAAATTATCCCCCAAAATATTAAAATCATGAGAAAGCAACTTTTTTTAGGAATTATTTTAGCAATTAACTTTACTATTAATGCACAAGAGTATGCAATGAACACCAATGTTAATTTAAATCAAAATTTAGATGAAAACATTATAAGCATACCAGAAAAACCAGCAATAGAAAATAATACATATACATATAAATCTCACGGAGATAATGTATTAGTTGTGTTTGATAATAAAAACCATATTGAGTATTTTAATAATAAAGAACACTTTATAAAATCTACAATTTCTTGGGTTTCTAAGAATGAATGTTACATGACACTTCAAGAATCTAATCTACCTAATTTTCCATTTAGACAAGGAACTAAATTGCATATGAAAATAACAAAAAAGAAAAGAGGATATATTTATTATGAGTCTACTCTTGGTGGAAGAACTTGGACTGGTAAAATGAAAGAAAATAAATAATTATTTATTAAATAACGAACTTAACGCTTTTTGCAATGAAGAAAACTGAATTTTAAATTCAGTTTTTTTTATTTTATCAGATGAAACTCTGCTACCTTCTATAAGTATTATGGCCATTTCACCAAAAAATAGTTTTAATAAAAAAGAAGGAACACCAATAGGTAAAAAAGGGCGCCTTATATTTTTTGACAAAATTTTAGAAAAAGATTTACCTGTATGATGTTCTGATGAAACGGCATTGTATATTCCTTCTAAGCTAGTTTCAACCGCATTTATATACATATTACAAAGGTCATCAATATGAATCCAAGGAATGTATTGTTTTCCAGATCCTAATGGAGAAACAATGGGGGTTTTCATTTTTTCTAAAGCTCCTCCTGTTTTAGACAAAACAATTCCGGTTCTAAATATTGTAACTGGTATTTTTTCTTTTTTAAATTGAAGTGCTGCATTTTCCCATTTTTCGCATACGCTTCCTAAGAAATCCCTTGATGCAATATCTTCTTCAATAAATATTTTATCAGTTGTGATTGCTCCATAAAAACCAGTAGCCGAAGTAGAAATAAACTTTTTTAACGGAATATTAAACTCTTTAACTTTTGATAAAAGTAATTTTGTGCTTTCAACTCTACTATCTATAATTACTTTTTTTCTTTCTTCTGTCCATCGTTTATCAGCAATTCCAGCTCCGGCTAAATGAATTATAAAATCAACATTTTTAAAAGCATCTTCATCAATATAACCTTTAGAAATATCCCATTTAAATTCATTCTCATTTTTTGGGTTTCGACTTAAAATTACAACTTCATGATTTTTATTCAATAATAATTCACTCAGTCTTTTTCCAACCAAACCTGTACCTCCTGTAATTAAAACTTTTGACATGTTGTAAATATAATTAATATTTTGTTTAATCTTTTTTATTTTTAATAAAACAAATCTATCTTAACATATAATAAACTAATGTTAATACGCATTATTACGTTTCTTAAAAGCGTATTTTTATCAAGATGAAAAACACAACAAAAAGAAAAGGGTTTGTCTTTAAGACTTATGAGGCAGAAAATGTTTCTCCTTTTGAAAAACTATTTGAGATTTTCAAGGAATTAATTACACATACTTCTGGCGATTTTGATGAAGCCATAGATTGGTTGCGCTCTTTAGATAAAGAATATAAATTAACAGATGAAAACTATACAATTGATGATTTTATTGAAGATTTAAAGAAGAAAGGATACATCAAAGAAGAGATTAAAGGTGATGGAACAGGGGAAACAAAGATTACTCCGAAGACAGAAAGAGCGATTCGTCAGCAAGCACTGAATCATATTTTTGGTAAGATTAAAAGAAGCGGTTCTGGTAATCATAAAAGTAAATCTCCAGGAATAGGAGATGAACATACGGGTGATTTTAGAAATTATCAATTTGGAGATGCTTTAGACAAAGTTTCAATGACGGAAAGTATTAGAAATGCGCAAATAAATAATGGTATTGACAATTTCAATTTAACTGAAAATGATTTAGTTGTGGAAGAAACCATGCATAAAAGTCAAATGAGTACCGTATTAATGATTGATATTAGTCATTCTATGATTTTATATGGCGAAGACAGAATTACACCAGCCAAAAAAGTTGCCATGGCTTTGGCCGAGTTAATTACAACACGTTACCCTAAAGATACTTTAGATATTATTGTTTTTGGAAATGATGCTTGGTCCATAAAAATTAAAGATTTACCATATTTACAAGTTGGACCTTATCATACAAATACGGTAGCTGGTTTGCAGTTAGCGATGGATTTATTGAGAAGAAAAAGAAATACCAATAAACAAATTTTTATGATTACTGATGGAAAACCAAGTTGTTTGCGTTTACCAGATGGTCAGTATTATAAAAATAGTAATGGTTTAGATAAATACATTGTAAATAAATGTTATGCAATGGCACAACAAGCAAGAAAACTACACATTCCTATCACAACTTTTATGATTGCTCAAGACCCTTATTTAATGCAGTTTGTACAAGCATTTACTCAAGCAAATCAAGGGAAAGCATTTTATACAGGTTTAAAAGGTTTAGGAGAAATGATTTTTGAAGATTACGAAACAAATAGAAAAAAAAGAATTAAAGGTTAAATAAGGCAAAAGAAACTAGAATAAAGATTAAAGAGCATGAGTAATCTCTCTTTTCTTCCATCTTTTTTCTTTCATCCAAAACAAAAAAATGAATTTAGAAAATATAAAAACATTAGGAGAATTAAAGAAAACAGGATATCAATCAAAATCTATTAAAGATGAATTGAGGGAAAACTTAATCAGTAAAATGATGAGTAAAGAAACTGTTTTTAAAGGAATTCATGGATATGAAAGTACCGTAATTCCAGAGTTAGAACGTGCAATTTTAAGTAAGCATAATATCAATTTATTAGGTTTAAGAGGACAAGCTAAAACGCGTTTAGCAAGATTGATGGTGAATTTGTTAGACGAATATATTCCAGTTGTAGAAGGTTCTGAGATTAATGATGATCCTTTACATCCAATATCAAGATATGCAATGGAGTTAATCAAAGAAAAAGGAGATGAAACGCAGATTTTTTGGTTGCATAGAAGTGAGCGTTTTGCAGAAAAATTAGCAACTCCAGATGTAACTGTTGCAGATATTATTGGTGATGTAGATCCTATAAAAGCAGCCAATTTAAAATTGAGTTATGCAGATGATAGAGCTATTCATTATGGAATGATTCCAAGAGCAAACAGGTGTATTTTTGTAATCAATGAATTGCCAGATTTACAAGCTAGAATTCAAGTTGCTTTGTTTAATATTTTACAAGAAGGTGATATTCAAATTAGAGGATTTAAATTACGTATGCCCTTAGATATGCAATTTGTGTTTACTGCAAACCCTGAAGATTATACAAATAGAGGAAGTATTGTAACGCCATTAAAAGATAGAATTGGTTCTCAGATTTTAACACATTATCCAGAAGATATAGAAACTGCAAAAACGATAACACAACAAGAAGCAAATAAAGTAAGTTCGCAAAAAGAATTTATTCAAGTACCAGAATTGGCAAAAGATTTGTTAGAGCAAATTGTTTTTGAAGCAAGAGAAAGCGAATATATTGATGCAAAAAGTGGCGTTAGTGCACGTTTAAGTATTACTGCTTTTGAAAACTTGTTAAGCACAGCAGAAAGAAGAGCTTTGCTTTCTGGTGAAGAAAAAACAATGATTCGTTTAAGTGATTTTGATGGAATTATTCCAGCAATTACGGGTAAAGTAGAGTTGGTTTATGAAGGAGAACAAGAAGGAGCACAAGTAGTTGCAGAAACTTTAATTAAAAATGCCATAAAAACATTGTTTCCAACGTATTTCCCTGAAATAAAAAAATTAGAAAAGCAAGGTGCAGAAACACCTTATGATGATATTATTTCTTGGTTTTTTAATGCAGACGAAGATTTTGAATTGTTAGATGAATTTACAGAAGAACAATACAAAAATGAATTAGATAAAGTAACTCCTTTAAATGATTTCTTGCATAAACATCAACCAAATATGAATACGTTAGATGCTTATTTTGTAAAAGAATTTATTTTATGGGCTTTAGTAGAATTTAAAAAATTAAGCAAATATAGATTTGCAGAAGGCACGCAGTTTAAAGATCCTTATGGAAATTTTATTAGTGGATTGTAGTTGATTACCAATTTCCACGAGATTTAATATTATTACTACACAACCGAATTATTTCTATAATTCGGTTTTTTCTTGTTGCATCTCTTTTTGCTTGTTTTAACCAATATAAATAGCTTTTTCTATAACTTGGAGCGAAATTTATGAAATTGTTGAAAGCAATTTTATTTGAATCAAATTCAATTTGTAAATCTTCTGGAATAATTCCTTTTTAAACATCATCTAAAGCTGTCCAAGAACCATTTTGTTTGCCAGTTTTTATAATTTCTAATCCACTTTTGTGCATTAAATTATTTATAGACAATTCTTTAATGTATTTTTTATTTAGAGCACTCCAAATACTTTTTGGATTTCGTTTGCAGAAGTATTGCCTTCTTTTACCGTTTCCTAAACTTTTAACTGTAGAATCTATCCAACCAAAACATAAAGCAACTTTAACAGCTTCTTCCCAACGCATGGATGCTTCTTTATTTTCTACTTTATAAAAAATTAAATATACCCCTGTAGAAATATGATAATTTTCTGAAAGCCAATTTCGCCATTCTGCATCGTTTTTAAAATAGAGTTCTGGTTTCTCAGACATATTTTACTGTTTAAAGTACCAAAAAGGAATATTTACTACATCTTCAGATTCTAAATCTTTCGATTTATTTGATAAAACAGACTTATTTATATTAAGTAGATGTCTTCCTTCTTTTATGTTTTTTATGCTAACAACAGTTTCAAAACCTAACTGATTATTTATTTTTGTTACTAAAAAGTCTGAATTTAATTGAATACTATCAATCTTTAAAAAATAAATCTTCTGAAACGCTTTAAGGTATTTAGAGACGAGAGTATCTCTTTTGGTATTTACAGATTTTTTAAATATAAAATCACTTTTTAAACCTCTTCTGTCTTTTAAAGGTTTTAAATCTTTGTTTTGTTCTATGATATAATTTTCTATTTTTTTTCTGAAAGGAATAAAAATGGTTAAATAATTATCTTTTACAATTTTAGACTGTATGGCTGCATCTTTTACATATTGATTTTTCTCTAGTAAATTAAAGTAATTATTACTATTTGCGTAATTATTATTAGAATATTTATATTCAGAAATATAGTTAGATCTTACGTTGTTTAATGTTGTTAAAAAGAATGCTAAGATGTAGGTAGGTATTAATATTAGCGTAATTCTTTTTCCGAATTTATTATCTAAAAAGTTGTAAACTAATGGTCTGTATAAAAACGAGAGTGTAATAACACTAAATACTTTATAAATTGGGAGATATAAAAAAGAAGTCCACTCTTTTTTCTTTAAATAACCTTGAGTAATAAAATCTATAAATACAAATAACGCTAGGAAAAGAAAAAATAAAGAGAAAAATCCTAGTAGTGTTACACCAATAATTCTTGAAAAATAACCAGATTCTATAAAGAAATTACTTGCAAATAATATGATTAGAATAATCATAAAAAAGGAGATAATATAAAATAAAAACAAGAAAGTAACAGCAAATAAAATGCTACAATAGTTTTCTAAAGTACCAATATATTTATCAAAAGAACCAACTTTCTTCTTTAAATGATCGGTAAACTTTTTTTTATAATTTAGAGATTCATAATCAATTTCACCAGATACATAACGTAAACCTATGGCACCAATCCATAAACCTCTTAAAACTACATGTATTATTAAATTTACAATTAAAACATAACAAGAAACTCTAGCTAAAATATATAAAATTTTGTTGTAGCTTTCTAAAGCTACAGCTTCATTTAAAGCATTACTTATTGGTTCTAAAGCAGAGAATAATCCAAAAATGGCAAAACCAGAAATTAGCAGTTCTAGTTGCCAACTTTCTTGTTGTAATTTATCTAATAGCTCTTTAAACTTGCTATTTGTATAATCATTTTTCATTCTAAAAAACTTTTTTTTAAAGATACAGAATTTTTAAAAAGAAAAAACCCACTTCAACAAAATTGAAATGGGTTATAATTTTAATTGGAGAAAAATACTTATTCCTTATCTAATTTTTTAGTCTGTCTAAAGCCAATTAACAAGGCACTTCCTGCACATAAAAAGATTGATGCTGCATAAAATACTCCAGAATCAATATAATTATCTGGTCTATTTTCCCAAGAACCATTATAAGCGTAATTATAACTTAATAAAGTTCCTAATAAAATACCAACGCCAATTCCAATAGCTAATAAGCCAATGTTTAGAATTAAAATTTTCCAGAAAGGTGCTGCTTTTCGTCTTTCTCCCGATATAAAAATTGTTGCATCGGCTCCTTTTTCAATTAACGCTAAACGTTCTTTGTTTCTTGTTGAATAAAATAAATAAAAGATTCCAAAAATTACTGCGAATAAGAACATAAATACTATTGCTACTTCCATACTATTGTTTTTTAATGTTTGTTTTATTGTGTTTGTAGCTTTGACGATTACTTTTTAAAAAAGGTTACAAAAAAACTAATAAAAAATATTTTTAAGATTATGTGTAACCTTTATTTGTAATTTACAGTCTTATAAAAAAATGACTAACCAAGACCAATTAATTATTAATAAAGTATTGCAAGGCAACACAAATGCTTTTGCAGAACTTGTAAACACCTATAAAGACTTGGTGTTTACATTGGCATTAAAAATGGTTAAGAATAGAGAAGAAGCAGAAGAGGTAAGTCAGGATACTTTTATAAAGGCATTTAAAAACTTATCCAAATTTAAAGGAGATTCAAAATTTTCTACTTGGTTGTATAAAATTACCTATCATAATTGTTTAGATAGATTTAAAAAAAACGAAAAAGAGTATAATACAAGATCTATAGAAACAATGGTTTCATTTAATGTGAGTTCTTCTGATGATATTTTAAAATCGATGGAAAAAGAGGATAGAGCAAAAATGTTAAAAGAATGTTTAGAAGAATTACCAGAAGAAGAAAGAACCGTTTTGTGGTTTTTCTATTATAAAGAATTAAGTTTGAAGGAAATTATTGAGGTAACTCAGTTTTCAGAAGGAAATATAAAAGTAAAGTTACACAGAGCTAGAAAAAGATTACTAGCAATTGTACAAGAGCGTTTTGAACCTGAAATGATAGCACATTATGGAAAAAAATAAACAAGATTTAAAAGAAGATATTTTTCTTAGAGAATATTTAAAAGAAATAAAATTAGAAGTTCCAAAATCTAATTTTACAGATAATATTATGGATGTTCTTTTAAAAGAAGAGAAGAAAATAGTATTAAAACCTGAGCCTTTAATTTCAAAAAAAATATGGTTTTTATTATCAGGTTTAATTGCAAGTAGTTTTTGGTTTTTGTTAAAAGGAAAAAGTACTACTACATTGGCATTTCCTAAATTAGATCTCAATTTTTTGAGTAAAATTCAAATAACAAACTTTTTTGAAAATATCTCTATGTCTAATACGTTGTTTTATGTAATTACCTTTTTTACTATAATGATTTTTGTGCAAATAATGTATTTAAAAAATCATTTTGATAGTAAATATGATTAATTGAAAACCTGTATTTAAAACTCTAAATACAGAATGTGATTAGGATTTGTATGAGTTTCAGAAACCCTAAAATCATAATTACCAACCTTAACAAAACCAATCTTTTTGTAAAATGAAATTGCTTTTTTATTTTCAACCCAAACTGCTAACCAAATCCCTGTTTGATTATTATGTTTTGCCAACGCTACATTAAAGTTGAAAAGTTCTTTGCCTAAGCCCAAACCATAAAACGCTTCTAATAAATACAATCTACTCATATACGCAATGTTCTTTGTTGCAATATCTTTAGAAGTTTGATTAAAAATCATTTTAGAATATCCAACAATTGTTTGCTGATGTTCAATTAAAAAATACTCATTTTTAGAATCTTCTAGTTCTTTTATAAAACTATCTTCACTAAAATTTTGAGCAACATAATTATCAATATCTTTTTTTGATGCTGAATGGCCATGAGCTGGTAAAAATGAAGCAATACTTAATTTAGATAAAAGTTTTGCGTCTGAAGTTTTTGCTTTTTTAATTTTCGACAAGGTTGATGAAGTTCTTTTAACTTATTACGATTATCTTTCTTTTTAATAAATAATATTGGCAGTTACTAAATCAATTATACTACCAGTAGCTAAGTTAGCTTTTTTAAAAGAGAAAATCATTAAAAAAAAATACAAGGTTTTTTTTAATATGCTTATAAGTGCTACTTACTTTTTTTAGTTAAAATTTTTTACAGAAACTGTCTATTATTAATAGCGTAGTTAAGTAATTTATTTTACTCTTAGTTTTATATTATATTAGTCAAATTATTATTTTCTTGCAGAGATTCTTCACTTTTTTCATATAAATATACTGCTGCATTATTAATATTTTCAACAGACAATTCTTTCCAATTTTTATAATTAGTTTCATATTCAGAATTGAATAATAATTTTGATAAATTTTTAATTAAACTATAATTAGCATAAGGATGAGAATGGTTTCTATTAGCATTACTAGCTCCATTTATAAACTCTGCAATGCGGTCATAAATTGTTTTATTAGTACAATACATAAGTTCTATTAATTTACTTCTATATTCTAAATCTGTAGCACTTAAGTTTAGATATTTATTTAGGTCAGTAAAATGTAAACTTTCGTGTTTTAAGTAAGATATTTTAAATTTTTCAGAAGTTAAATTGTATTCACCTTTATTACAATATAAAGTAGCAGACTCCTTTAATGCCCATCCTCCAGGTTCAGAAGAATTAAATGTAGCATAACTATCGTACCCTTTTAAATTATAATTTTCTATAAATATAACTTTAGTATTAATAGTGTCTTTAGGTAGAATAACTTTATACTTTTTAATGGATTCTTTATTCCATAATAATAGGTCTTGAAATCCATTTCTATACATAAACTTTGACTTAAAACCTTCATTGTTAAATATTTTTTTAAGTTCAGAATCATTTTTTATAGACTTAGATAAGCTATCTTTTGAAAGAGTTGATAATTGATTTGTCGAAATATAATTTGTTAAGTTTTTATATAGAATACTGTCAGTTCTATCTTTTTGGTTGTTTTTTAAGAGTTCTGTTCTCCAATATTCTCGATATATGTTAGAAATATCGTTAATTATTTTGTTGTTGGAAGTGTTTTCAATAATCTCTTCTTTTAATATAAAACGAGCATACATTTTTTTCTTCCATTTTTGATAAGCAAAGTTTATTAGTGGGTTAGAAAGGCTTTCTATTTCTTCCATTTTATCAAAAGCATATTTTATTTCTCCAAAACCTGCTTTTGATTTTATTTTCAGTAAGGTTTGTTTGTCATTTTCGAAATTATGTTTCGCGTAAAAGAATAGAGAAATTAAAACTCCAATAATTATCAATATAATAGTTCTATTTTTTTTCTTCATTTTTTATTGTGGTTACATTTAAACCACAAATTTAAATGGTATTATCGAGTTATAATTGTATGAGACTAACCTGAGAAAGTCTTTCTAAATTGATTTGGAGTTGTATTTATATATTTTTTAAAATTCTTATTAAAGTGGCTTTGATCATAAAAACCATTCGCTAAAGCTATAGATGTTATATTTTCTTTACTTATTAATAAATTTTTAACTGAATGTTCTAGTCTAATTCTTGTTAGGTATTCAGAAAGTTTATAACCTGTAATTTCTTTAAATTTTCGAACAATATAATTAGGATGTAGTGAAAATTCAACACTTAATTTATCAAGTGAAATGGTCTCTAACGGATTATCATTTATTAGATCTTTTACTTTTTTTACCCAATTAATATCACCTTCACCATTAAATACATTTATTACTGCAATCATTGATTCATAACAATATATATTTAAGATGTCATTAGGTAATCCTTGTTTTAAACCATACAGCAATTTATACAGTTCTAAAGTTCCTTTTTGTTTTGACACTTTACTTGGTAGTTGAAGTTCATTTAGCGTTATAAATTCTTCATAATCATTAATTTCAATATTTAAACATAAACTTTCTTTGTCTGAAAAACTATTAGAGTGCTCATAATTTGCTGTTCTATAAAGAACTTCTCCATGTTTAATAATATCTGTATTATTACTTTCTTCTTTATAAGTTCCAGAAGCCAGTAAACACAAGTAAGGTTTGTTATGAGAGTGCAATGATATTTTTGAGTTTGCTGAATGATTAGTTAATGAGATATTAAAATTCTCTGTTCTTAATGATTCAGTGGTAACTCCAAAATATGTATTTGATTGTTGCAACTTCATTATCTTAATTTTACTATTGTTATTCTTGTTTAATTTTTATTACAAACTTTTTTGTTAGCTTTTAGAATTGCTATCGTTTTTGAAAATTTAGCTAACTTAAAACGATAATGTGTCGTTTTAATACTGAATTAAGTTCAGGGCAAGTGATTTATAATCGACGTTAGCGAAGTTAGCTTTTTTAAAAGAGAAAATCAATAAAGAAAAATATATGGTTAAACAAAAAAAACCGAAACAATTAAGTTCCGGTTTTATATAATTTAAAAAAATAATTGCTTTCTATTTTTTACCTTTTTTTTGTGCAGCTTGTTGTTCTTGCGCTTGTTTCATTGCAGAGTCAATTTTTTGACGAAATTTACTCTTTGCTTTTTCAGGTTTCTTCTTGTTTTCCTCAATTTGAGCGTGAATTTTATCTTCATCAATTACATAGTTTTTTATTACTAACATAATTGCTATCGTTAATAAATTCGATATAAAGTAATACAAACTTAAACTACTTGCATAGTTGTTAAAGAAGAACAACATCATAATAGGAGAGAAGTATATCATATACTTCATCATTTTCCCCATATCTGGCATTCCTTCTTGTGTTGGTGCCTGCATGTTTGCTTGTTGACTTTGGTTCATTTTCATGTAAAAGAAGATAGCAACAGAAGCTAATATTGGAAATAAACTTACGTGATCTCCATAGAAAGGAATTTTAAATGGCAATGTAAAAATAGTATCATAAGAAGATAAATCTGGTGCCCATAAAAAGCTTTCTTGTCTTAATGCTAAGTTTGTTGGAAAAAATTTAAATAATGCAAAGAATACAGGCATTTGTAATAATGCAGGTATACAACCAGACATCATGCTAACTCCAGCTTTTCTCTGAATTGCCATGGTTTCTTGCTGACGCTTCATTGCGTTTTCTTTTCCAGGATATTTCTCATTTAATGCAGTTAATTCTGGTCTAATCACCTTCATTTTTGCACTAGACAAATAAGATTTATAAACCAGTGGAGACATTATTAAACGAACAACAATGGTCATTAAAATAATAATTAATCCGTAGTTTGATAGGAAACCTTTTAAGAAATTAAATACAGGGTAAAATACAGTTCTGTTTAAGAATCCAAAAATTCCCCAACCTAAATCTGCAGTTTCATCTAAGCCAGTTCCTTCATATTTTTTTAATAAATTATAATCACTTGGTCCGTAAAACCATTTCATATTATATTTTAACTCTCCGTTAGTTAAAGCTAAAGGAGCTTTTAATTCGTATCTTTTAGTAAATACAGTATCTATTTCTTCATTTTTAATTAAATCTGTAGATGTTACTGTTGCGTTATTAAAAGGTGTATCACTTAATAAATGCGTGCTAAAAAAGTGTTGTTTGTAAGAAACCCAATTTAAATCATTAACAATTTCAGAATTTCCAGGTCTAATATAATCTACTTCACTATCTGCTTTATAATACAACCAAGAATACATGGTATTCTCTGTTTTTAAACTTTTTTCATGTCTATAACCATCTAAGTTCCAGTCTAAATTAATTGGGTTAGAAGAATTAAATACATTGCTTAAGCCTTGAGAATGAATAGAGAAATTTACCATGAAATCTTTCGGTTTCATTTCATATCTATATTCTAAGAATTGTGTATCAGAAACTTTTAATTTCATAGAAAGAACGTTGTTCTCTCCGTTTTTAGAAGTTGAAGATTCAAAAAATAAATCTTTTGTATTTAAAATTCTGTTGTCTGTTGTTCCAAAATTAATGTTAAAAGACGCGTTTTTATCTTTTATCATATATAAAGGTAAAGAATCATATGTTTTATAATTCTTAATTAAGGCTTCTACAATTTGCCCCCCTTTATTATCTATAGTTAATTTTACAACTTCGTTTTCTAAAACAGTAACTCCTTCTTTTCCATTAATTGCACTTTGTGCAAATGCACCTAATTTGGTAGTAAAAGCAATTTTTTTAAGAGAATCGTTCTCTATAACAGGAGTGTCTGCAGTAAATGTATTTTGAGTGTTTGTAGCTTTTGTACTTTCTACAGTTTGTGGGGTAGCTGTTTTTAGGGTTTCTTCTTCTGGCTTGTTGGTATTCATCCAGAATAATAAAATACCTCCTAAAAGTATCATTCCAATAAAGGAAGTAAGATCGAATTTTTTTTGTTCCATATTTTTATAGTGTCAATTTGTCATCAGCTCAAGAATATCTCTTGATAAAAACGCGACAAATGTAGTGAAAAAGCAGTTTTATTAATGTTTTTACTGCTTTAAAATTTATACTGTTAGATAGTTCAAATAGTATTCCGTTTATTTTTTAGATTGTTTTAATGCTGCTTTAATAAAATCTACAAATAAAGGATGTGGTTTTAACACCGTACTTTTATATTCTGGATGATATTGTACACCAACAAACCAAGGGTGAGAAGGGATTTCTACTACTTCAACTAAACCAGTTTTAGGATTAATTCCTGTAGCTTTCATACCTGCGGCTTCAATTTGAGTTAAATACTCATTATTAAATTCAAAACGATGTCTATGTCTTTCGCTAATTAATGCTGTTTTGTATGCCTTAAATGCTTTAGAATCTTTAGAAATAGTACAATCCCAAGCACCTAAACGCATTGTTCCTCCTTTTTCTGTAACTTCTTTTTGGCTTTCCATTAAATTAATAACAGGATCTTTAGCGCTTTTATTCATTTCAGTTGAATTTGCACTTTCTAAACCTAAAACATTTCTAGAGAATTCTATTACAGCCATTTGCATTCCTAAACAAATTCCGAAAAAAGGAATGTCATTTTCTCTTGCAAATCTTACTGCTCTAATTTTTCCTTCAATACCTCTATCTCCAAAACCTGGAGCAACTAAAATTCCATTTACACCTTTTAGTTTTTTCTCTGCATTTTTAGGTGTTAAATTTTCAGAATGTATCCAACGTACTTTTACTTTCGTTTCGTGAGTAGAACCTGCATGAATAAAAGCTTCTGTTATAGATTTATAAGAATCGTGTAACTCTACATATTTACCAATTAAAGCAATTTCTACTTCAGATTTTGGATTTTTATGTTTTTGTAAAAAGTTGTTCCAAACTTTAAGTTCTGGTTCTCCTTTAGAACAAAGTTTTAATTTATTTAAAACAACAGTATCTAATCCTTGTTCTAACATTAGGTTAGGCACATCGTATATAGTTTCTGCATCTATAGATTGTATAACGTCTTCTTTCTTAACATTACAGAATAATGCTAGTTTTCTTTTAATGTCATCAGAAATTTCATGTTCTGTTCTACAAACTAAAATATCTGGACTAACACCACTTTGCATTAACATTTTTACAGAATGCTGTGTAGGTTTTGTTTTTAATTCTCCTGCAGCTGCTAAATAAGGAACTAATGTTAAATGGATTACAATAGCATTTTCTTCTCCTTTTTCCCAAAGCATTTGACGCACAGACTCTACATAAGGTAAAGATTCTATATCTCCAACTGTTCCTCCAATTTCAGTAATTACGATATCATAATCTCCAGTTTCACCTAAAATCTGAATTCTACGTTTTATTTCATCAGTAATATGAGGAATAACTTGTACCGTTTTTCCTAAAAATTCTCCTTTTCGCTCTTTATTGATGACAGATTGGTAGATTCTACCCGTTGTAACATTGTTAGCCTGACTTGTAGGAATGTTTAAATAACGCTCATAATGCCCAAGATCTAAATCGGTTTCTGCACCATCATCTGTTACGTAACATTCTCCATGTTCATAAGGGTTTAACGTTCCTGGATCTATATTAATATATGGATCTAATTTTTGAATAGTTACAGAAAATCCTCTTTCTTGAAGTAGTTTCGCTAAAGAAGCGGCTATAATTCCTTTTCCTAGTGATGAAGTTACGCCTCCAGTTACAAAAACGTATTTAGTGTTGTGCATGCTATTATTAGGTTTGGGCAAAAGTACTAACTCTAGTTTTTATCACAAATAAAAAAGGCAAAAACATTTTTAAAAAAGCTTAAATTTGCAATAAGAAAAAAAAATATTTTTTTTTTTGAAATACTGTTTGTCAAAAATAAAAACAGTTGTATATTTGCACACGCTTTTAACAAGGTGAAAATTGTTCAGCAATAAAAATTAATAAAGAAGACTTTTAAAAATACATATAATGCCGAAAAGAACTTACCAACCATCAAAGAGAAAGAGAAGAAACAAACACGGTTTCAGAGAAAGAATGGCTTCTGCTAATGGTAGAAAAGTCTTAGCTCGTAGAAGAGCAAAAGGAAGAAAGAAAGTTTCAGTTTCTTCAGAAACTAGACATAAAAGATAAAAAATGATTAACAATTTGTTAATATATTAGGTGTTACTTTTTTAAGTAACACCTTTTTTTATACCCAAGCACTAACTATTTTTACAAAAATTAATTTAACACAACAATAACAACTAACAAATGCCAAAAAGAAAAGACCTTAACTCCGTTTTAATTATTGGTTCAGGACCTATAGTAATTGGACAAGCCTGTGAATTCGATTATTCTGGTTCTCAATCTTTACGTTCTTTAAATGAAGACGGTATTGAAACGATCTTAATCAATTCAAATCCAGCAACAATAATGACAGATCCTTCAATGGCGGATCATGTTTATTTATTGCCTTTAACAACGAAGTCTATTATTAAAATTTTAAAAGAACATCCGCAAATTGATGCAGTTTTACCAACAATGGGTGGTCAAACAGCATTAAATTTATGTATAGAAGCAGATGACAAAGGAATTTGGAAAGATTTTGATGTTAAAATGATTGGTGTAGACATTAATGCAATTAACGTTACCGAAGATAGAGAGCAGTTTAGAGAATTAATGGGTAAAATAGGAATTCCTATGGCACCACAGGAAACAGCTACTTCTTTCTTAAAAGGTAAAGAAATAGCCCAAGAATTTGGTTTTCCTTTAGTTATTCGTTCTTCTTATACATTAGGTGGAGCAGGAGCATCAATTGTTTATGATTCAAAAGATTTTGATGAATTATTAAGTAGAGGTTTAGAAGCATCACCAATACATGAGGTGATGATTGATAAAGCAATGATGGGTTGGAAAGAATATGAACTAGAGTTGCTAAGAGATAAAAATGATAACGTAGTTATTATTTGTTCTATCGAAAATATGGATCCAATGGGAATTCATACTGGAGATTCTATTACCGTTGCACCAGCAATGACATTATCTGATAAAACATATCAAAAAATGCGTGATATGGCAATTCATATGATGCGTTCTATTGGAGATTTTGAAGGAGGTTGTAATGTTCAGTTTGCAGTTTCTCCGGATGAAAAAGAAGATATTATTGCAATTGAGATAAATCCACGTGTTTCTCGTTCATCAGCACTGGCAAGTAAGGCAACTGGGTATCCTATTGCAAAAGTAGCAACAAAATTAGCAATTGGGTATTCTTTAGATGAATTAGAAAATGGTATTACAAAATCTACATCTGCTTTATTTGAGCCTACATTAGATTATGTAATTGTAAAAATACCTCGTTGGAATTTCGATAAATTCGAAGGTTCGGACAGAACTTTAGGATTGCAAATGAAAGCGGTTGGAGAAGTAATGGGAATTGGACGTTCTTTTCAAGAAGCATTACACAAAGCAACCCAATCTTTAGAAATTAAAAGAAACGGTTTAGGTGCTGATGGAAAAGGATATAAAAATTACGATGAAATAATTCAAAAATTAACATTCGCTTCTTGGGATAGAGTATTTGCTATTTATGATGCGATTGCAATGGGAATTCCTTTGAGTAAAATTCATGAAATCACAAAAATTGATATGTGGTATCTAGAACAATACGAAGAGTTACATCAACTAGAAAAAGAAATTTCTACATATAAGATAGATACTTTAAGCAGAGATTTATTATTAGAAGCTAAGCAAAAAGGATATGGAGATAGACAAATAGCACACATGTTGGGTTGTTTAGAAAGTCAAGTATATACTAAAAGAGAAGAATTAAAAGTACAACGTGTTTATAAATTAGTTGATACCTGTGCTGCAGAGTTTAAAGCAAAGACACCTTATTATTACTCTACATTTGAAAACGAAATTGAAACTGCTGATGGTGATATTATTATTGCAAATGAAAGTATAGTTACAGATAAAAAGAAAATAATTGTTTTAGGTTCTGGGCCAAATAGAATTGGACAAGGAATTGAATTTGATTATTGTTGTGTGCATGGTGTTTTAGCTGCTGCAGAATGTGGGTATGAAACCATTATGATTAACTGTAATCCTGAAACGGTTTCTACAGATTTTGATACAGCAGATAAATTATATTTTGAGCCTGTTTTTTGGGAACATATTTATGACATTATTAGACATGAAAAACCAGAAGGAGTTATTGTACAGTTAGGTGGACAAACTGCTTTAAAATTAGCAGAAAAATTAACTAAATACGGTATTAAAATTATAGGAACTTCTTTTGAAGCCTTAGATTTAGCAGAAGATAGAGGTAGTTTTTCTGAACTTTTAAAAAGAAATAAAATTCCTTATCCAGAATTTGGAATTGCAGAAACTGCAGATGAAGCTCTAGCTTTGGCAGATCAATTAGATTTTCCAATTTTAGTAAGACCTTCTTATGTTTTAGGAGGCCAAGGAATGAAAATTGTTATCAATAAAGAAGAGTTAATAGAAACAGTTGTAGATTTATTGAGAAGAATGCCTAATAATAAATTATTATTAGATCATTATTTAGATGGTGCAATTGAAGCTGAAGCAGATGCAATTTGTGATGCTGATGGAAATGTATACATAATTGGTATTATGGAACACATTGAGCCTTGTGGAATTCACTCAGGAGATTCTAACGCAACTTTACCAGCATTTAATTTAGGTGATTTGGTAATGCAACAAATTAAAGATCATACACATACAATTGCAAGAGAATTAAAAACTGTAGGTTTAATTAATATTCAATTTGCCGTAAAAGATGATGTTGTTTATATTATTGAAGCAAATCCTAGAGCATCTAGAACGGTTCCTTTTATTGCAAAAGCATATAAAGAACCTTATGTAAATTATGCAACTAAAGTAATGTTAGGTCATAATAAAGTAACTGATTTTGATTTCAATCCTCAATTAGAAGGGTATGCAATTAAACAACCAGTTTTTTCTTTTAACAAATTTCATAATGTAAATAAAAAGTTAGGTCCAGAAATGAAATCTACTGGAGAAAGTATTTTATTTATTGATAGCTTAAAAGACGATGCATTTTATGATTTGTATTCAAGAAGAAAAATGTACTTGAATAAATAACAATCAATTTAAATAAATTTTAAAAAAGCATCCATTTATGCTGAACTTGTTTCAGTAATTTGGATGCTTTTTTTTTCAATTATAACTTTTTTTTTTGTATGTAAAACAAAAGTGGCATTAAAACCAAAATGAAAATTTCCATCTTTAGCATTAAAATTGTTTTTAGTTAGTGTAATAAAAGTATCTTCTACAAAATTACGAGCGTTTGTAACTTGAAACTGCAATAATAAATGGCTTAATTCCCAATTAACACCAACCATAAAAGCGTTATAAGTTTGTACTGATTTTAATGGGTTAGTAACATAGAAATATTCAGAAACTATAGAAGCATGACCTCCAATTTTATGTCTTCCTCCAAAACCAATTGCAAATTGATTGTTAGGGTCATCATTTAAAATACTTGCATCTCTATGTATAAAAGTGGGAGAAACTTGTACAGAAAAATCTGAGTTGAGTTTTCTTGCTATTAAAACCTGACTTGTAAAAGCGTATTTATTTGATGAAGATGTACTAAAACCATAGACACTATTATTTACAATTTCTATTTTTCTTTGAGAAAAAGCCTGTAATAAAGTAACACTTACAAATCCTTTTTTTGATTTTTGACGCTGTTTTAAAAGTTTGTATTTTACAAAACCATCTGTAATTTTATCATGATTTGTATAACCTAAACCAAATGTTAAATTATCTGTAAATGAGTAGTCTAAACCATAACGTGTACTTACAACATCTGCTAAAAAACGTTGGCTATTATCAAAGTTTGGAATGTTCCAGTATCTATTATATAATGAAATTTCTAAAGCGCCTTTTTTTCGTGTTTCAATAGAGTGCCCCAAACCAATTCTTGTGGTTTTAAAAGAAGCAATTTCATATACTGGTTTGTTTGGGAATTCTTTAGATAATTTATCTAATAAATCTTGAGCATTTATGGAAGAAGTTAGCACCAAAAATGCTACTGTTAGCAATTGATATATGTGTTTATTCTTCATAAGATTGGTATTGGAATCTGAATTTTATAGATATAGTTTTGGCAATATTACTAGATAAAATAGGTGGAATTTTAATATCGAAATCCTTTACTAAAAGATTAAAATCACCAAAAATTTCATAAGTATTGTTACTTTTATTTATGGTTGTTTTAATATCAATTTCTTTTGCTATTCCATGAATTGTAACTGTACCTTTTATTATTCTAGTTTGAGTTTCTAACGAAGGATCAAATTCAATTATTTTACCTTCAAAATTGGCTTTTGGATAAATGTCTGACTCAATATAACTTTCGTTAAAATGTTCATACATTAAATCTTTTTTAAATACAAAAGCACGCATTAACATACTTATTGCAATCTCTTTTTTATCAATATCTAAAAGACTTAAAACCTGGTTGTTTTTGGCTTCAATATTTTCTACAGAGGTATAAGAGAAAAAAGATACTTGACCTTGTCTGGCAATAAATTGATGCTGTTTTGACTCAATATTTGCAAAAAAAGTAAACAATAAAAAAATAGGTAATAGTTTATTCATTCGGTTTTACATCTATATAACAATTTAACAAAATAACATCTTTTAAAAAGCCTTTACAAATGCCTTTAACGTTAATCTTTTGGTGTTTTTTTAAAGTTTTAATTTTTTCGATTTGACTTTTATGAACATCGCAAATAACACCAGAGTTTTTATTTTTGGTATACAATATTACAGTATTTCTATTGTTTAAAAAAGAAACTTCTTTTATATAACCTTCTACTTCAATAACTTTTCCAGCATATAATTTATCAGAATTTATGGCATTTGTAAGATAAGACGTTACTAATTTATCTGTTGTTAAAGAAACTTCAGACGATACTTTTGCTAAGTTTTTGTCTGATGTTTTAAACATAGGCAACACATAGCAATACATATTTACAAGTAATAATAGTATTACAACCGATAAAAAAAACTTCTTTTTTGATTTCATAATTCTACTCAAAGTAAATGAATTTTAATCTTTATATGGTGAAAAAATTACTTGAAAGGGAAAATATGAGCTTAAAGAGGAAGTTTTTCTAAAAAAAAGAAAAGAATATATAGTATATTTCGAGTCTCAAATATATTATGAAAAAAGACAAACTATATTTTTTAACTTTTTTATCTATTGCAGTTATTTTTTTATTAATTGCTTCAATTGCTTCTCATTATTTTATTAAAGCAAGTGCAAACCAATTAATAGAAGTTCAAGTAGAATCTAGTAAAAGAGAAGCAAATGAAATTGCTAAGCTTATAGATTTTCAACTTTTGTCTGGTATTTCTAAAGAAGAAGTTATTAAAAACACACAACAAATTATTTCTAATTCTAATACAGATAGTTGGTTCATAAGTGTTTTTAATTGGAGTGGAATAGAAGTTTGTCACCCTAATATTACTAAAGTTGGACAGAAAGTAAATTCTAACAAAACATTATTAGCATCATTAAAAGAAAAAAATAGTTCTGATGATTTGTATGATTTATTAGTGAATAAAAATTCAGAATTTAAGAATATAAGTACTTCAGAAATCATTCATATTTCACCACTTAAAAATGGAGATTTAATTGTAGCATCTCATGTTAATATGAATAGTTTAACAGCTCAAATGGATGCTCTAAAAACCAATTTTTATCTCATATTTTTAATTATGGGTGTTTTGGTAATTATACTTTCTTTTTTATCCGTTAGAGTTATAGGAAGCGCTTATGAAAAGCAATTGGAGCTAAAAAATTCTAATTTGGCATCTGAAGTAATTAATTTATCAAGGTTAAATTCAGATTTGGTTTCTTATAAAGAAAAAGTAGAAGTAGTTGTTGATGAAAATTCTCTAGAAGAGGTTTCTGATAAAGGAAAACAACGAATACTTACTTATGTAAGAAACGAATTGGTACCAATACCAATTAAAGAAATTGCATACATTTATACAGAAAATACAATTACTTATGTAGTTTGTTTTGACGGAAAGAGATCTACAACAAATGCAAGTTTAGATGATATGTATACAAATTTAGATGCTGCATTATTTTTTAGAGCTAATAGACAATTTATTATCAGTATAACTGCCATAGATAAGATTATAAAATATGGTAATAGTCAGCTTAAAATTTTACTACAATCTAATACATCCGAAGAAATTATTATAAGCAAGAATAAAGCTTCAGAATTTAAACAGTGGTTAAATCTTTAAATGTTTTTTGGGAATATTTAATATTCTTTTAATCCTTTTTTTTCCCTTTTAACCAATTTTATATCCCTTTCATAAAATTTAATACCTTGTAAACTTAATATAATCAGTTACTTTACGGTAATAATTCTTAAACCAACTAATTATGAAAATTTCAAAAATCAGAAATGTAATTTTATTAATTTCAATAACTCTCTTTTTATCCTCATGTTTAAATAATGTAGAAGAAAATTCTAATATTGAAGAAGAGGTTGAAGTAGATGCTTGTTTAGAGATAACTTTTGCTACAAATGTAAAACCTATTATTGATGCTAACTGTATTCAATGTCATGGAACTGGAGGAAACTCTCCTAACTTAACGTCTTACAATTCTATTAGTGCAAATTCGGGTAGTGTAAAGGCAGAAGTTGTTAGTAGAAGAATGCCACAAGGATTTTCTTTGTCACAAGAAGATATAGATGCAATTGTTTGTTGGGTAGATAGTGGAGCTATTAATAATTAAAATTTCACATAATGAACAAAAAGAAAATTATAATAGGGATTTTAACTATCGGAATTATAGTTGCTTTTATAGGTTACAAAATGTATAATAAACCTCATGTAAATGTTGCAGAAACTGCTTCAGATATATCTTTGATAGCAAATGATATCTTAAATGATTTTACTTCGGATGAAGATTTAGCGAATACTAAATATTTGGAGAAAATTATCGAGGTAAAAGGAGTGATTTCTGAATTAAAAATTGAAGAAGGAAAAGGCATCATTACTCTTAAAACAGAAGACGATTTTGGTAGTGTGCTTTGTCATTTATCACCAGAAGAAACTAATAAAATTGATACACTAAAAGTAGGACAAACAATACTTTTAAAAGGAATTTGTACTGGTTTTTTAATGGATGTAATTCTTGTAAAGTGTGTATTACTAACTAACTTAAAAAGATAAATAATGAAACTTTTTTATTCAATATTATTTTGCTTATTATTTGTAAATATTTCAAATTCTCAAGAAAGATTCTTAACAAAAAATGGAGCTATTACTTTTTTTTCATCTGCTCCAACAGAAGATATAGAAGCTATTAATAACCAAGTGCTAAGTATTGTAGATGCATCAAATGGAAAAATGGCAATTTCTATTTTAATGAAGTCTTTTATGTTTGAAAAAGCGCTGATGCAAGAACATTTTAACGAAAATTATGTAGAGTCAGACAAATATCCAAAAGCGACTTTTAAAGGTGAAATATTAGATTTCGAAATTCTTAAAGAAACAAATTCTAAAATAGAAGTGAAAGGTATTCTAAAAATTCACGGAAAATCTAAAGAAATTATCATACCAGCAACTATGACTAAAACCGATGCTGAAATTTTAATAAATGGAGAATTTAATATACAGTTAGCAGATTTTGATATAAAAATACCAGCTGTTGTTGCTAAAAATATTGCAAAAAAAATAAAAGTTACTTTCAAATTTAATCATAAACCTTATAAAAAATAAGACAAATGAAAAAGTTATTACTTACTGTATTTATAATTTTAATGAGCATTCAGCTTCCTGCTCAAGATTTATTAGATCTTTTAGATAAAGAAAATCCTAAATCAGAAAACATTGTTAGTTCTACATTTAAAGGAACAAGAATTATAAATGGACATTCTATAGAAAACAGAAAAGATAAAGAGTTAGAGTTTATAATTTCTCATAGATTTGGACGAGTGAACCTAGGGTTTGATGAGCTTTTTGGCTTAGACCAATCTAATATTCGATTTTCTTTAGAGTATGGTTTAAATGACAACTTAACTGTTGGTTTTGGTAGAAGTAGTTTTGAAAAAACATATGATTCTTTCTTAAAATACAGTATTGTAAAACAAAAAACAGGAGAAGATTCTTTTCCGTTTGCAATTTCTCTTTTTAGTAGTATTGCAGCAAAGACAATTAAAGATTACGATCCTGCAGACAAAAGAACTTTTGGAGAAAGCTTATTTTATGTGAGTCAAGTTTTAATTGCTAGAAAAGTAAATGCTACTATTTCGTATCAAATTACTCCAACTTATATACATAGAAATACAGTAAAAATAGATGCAGATCCTCATGATATTTTTGCAGTTGGTTTTGGAGGTCGAATAAAATTAAGTAAAAGAGTTTCGTTAAATAGTGAATATTATTATGCTTTTGATGAATCTGAATCTATAAATGCAAGAAATTCTTTAGCATTTGGAGTAGATATAGAAACTGGTGGGCATGTTTTTCAACTTATTTTATCGAATGCAATTACTATGATTGAGAAAAGTTTTATAACAGAAACTACAGGGAATTTCTTTGGGGGAGATATTCATTTAGGTTTTAATATATCTAGAACTTTTTAAAAGTTTTTGTTAACAAAGGCTGGTTTATTAGTTTTAACCTGCCTTTATTTTTTAAATAATTTGATAAGTAAGTTTAAGTTAAACATTAAAATTAAAAATATGTTTCTAAGAAATTATAAAGTAAAAGGAAGTGATGTTGATGATTTTATGGTAATGCAGAATAAAGCTTATTTAGAATATTCATCAAAAATATTTAATACTTTTCTTTTTGTAAAAGGGTATACAAAGTTGAAAATGAATAAATTAAAAGTTGGTTTGCAGAATAAAAATGATCAAGTAATTCAATATCAACCTTTATTGTTTACGCAAGATTTTTCTGTTCAATTAGAATTTAAAAAAATAGTATTTACAGATCAAAAAATGAATATCGAAATTCATTTTTTAAATCAAGATAAAGAATTGTGCGCCACAATTAAAAGAGCTTTCTTTTGGTTTGATTATACTTCTTGGCAGACAATTTCTCCACCAAAAACAATAGCTAGCTTCTTTTTAAAAGAAAAAGAATTTAGAAAAGTTGGGTAGTTTTTTCGAAAAACACTTTTACTTTCATTCAAAATACTAATTCTAAATCTTTTTATATTGTATTAAATTAGATTGTAATTTTAGAATTACTGTTTTCAAATAAGTGTAAATATTCTTCAACTTTAAAAACTTTACTACTAAAACGAGAAGTTCTATTTCTACTTTCCTCTTGTCTTTTTATACTTCTTGCAAAACGTCTAATTTCACTTTTATTGGTTAAAATTATTCCAGGTACTGGAGTACTTTTTCCATTTTCATCTTTAGCAACCATAGTAAAGTAAGAAGAGTTACAATGTTTTTTTTCTCCAGTTCTAATATTTTCAGATTCTACGCGTAAACCTACAACCATAGAAGTTCTTCCTGTATAGTTTATAGAAGCGCTCATAGTAACTAATTCACCGACTTCTATTGGATTTCTAAAATCAACTTTATTAACAGAAGCAGTTACACAATAATTACCAGAATGTTTAGAAGCACATGCAAAAGCAATTTGATCCATCAAATTTAAAATATAACCTCCATGAATTTTACCACTAAAATTTGAATTTGAAGGTAGCATTAATTCTGTAATGGTAAGTTGAGATTCTTTAATGTGTTTAAATTTTGCTTTCATAATTTTTCTAAGTTTATACAGGTTTAGTGTTAGTTTTTAAAGGTTATTTTTTCCCTTTTAATCTTGTTTTTTCCTGTTTAACTATGTTTTTATTTATTAAATGCGAAATTATAGTTTTATTTACGGTATTAAATAAAAAACAGTATTTTTTGTGTACTTTTAAATATTCATCAAAAAAACATTTAAAAAATTATCAATAATTTGGTAATTATATAAATATTACTGCGACTACATATTTATTATCATTAACTAAAACCTTACTAAAATGAAAAAAAACTACATTTTTAAAGCTATCTTATTAATTATTCCTATTGCTGCATTAACATTAATGTCTAATGCAGGAGGTAAAACAGGCGGGTTTTCAGGATCTCCTGGAGATAATGGAACTTCATGTGCAAACTGTCATAATGGAGGTAATTTTGGAGCTTCAGTAGCCATCACTCATAACGTCCCTATTACAGGATATGAGTTAAATACTGTTTACGATGTAACTGTTAATGGAACTTCTTCAGCTCCAAGTCACGGTTTTCAATTAACAGCAGAAAAAAATAGTAATAATTCTAAAATTGGAACTCTTGTAGCTGCTACTGGTACAAGATTAGTAAATAGTAATGGAAACATTACACATTCTAGTCCTGGTAATAGTTCTTGGACTTTTCAATGGAGATCGCCATCAACTGATGAAGGTCAGGTTACTTTTTATGCAGCTTTAAATGCGGCAAATGGAAACGGGCAAGCTTTTGATGGAAGTGATCAGGTAGTAACTACAAACTCTGGGACTATAAGTTCTTTGAGTATTTCAGAAGCACAACGTTTAGATTTTGATATGTTTCCAAATCCAGCTGCAGATAATTTAACAATTCAATTGCCTTCTAATTCGGTAGAAGCTACAGTAGAATTTTACGATTATATAGGTAGATTGGCTTTGTCGAATAAAATTTCAGCTTCTAATAATAAAATTAATGTTCATAATTTAAACTCTGGAGTTTATATTTTAAAAGTGGTATCTAATGATAAAATAGGAAGTCAGAGATTTATCAAAAAATAGTTTTTTAATTCAAATAGTTCTAAAACCGATTGTATTTACTGCAATCGGTTTTTTTTATGCACTTTTTAAAGTAAATTTGTATTACTACAAAATACAAGAAAATGAATTATATTTTATTTGATGGTGATGCAAGAAATTCTTTGTTACCTTTTACATATACAAAACCTGTTGCAGATATTAGAGTAGGTATTTTAACCATTAGAGAAAAATGGGAAAAGCATTTAGGTTTAACAACGACAACAATTACTGAAGAATATTTAGAAGAAAAATATCCAATGGTAGAATTGGAAGAAAATATTTTAATAAATGCTTCATTTTGTCCAACAGAAAGTTTGGTAGAAAAAGTTAAAAACTTATCTAAAAACGAAGCTATTTTTAAAGGTGAAGATGTAATTGCGTTTCATACTTCAGATTCTCAAGACGAAATAGATTTTGAAGAATATACTCAAATTGAATTTGATGAAGAATTGATTCAGATAAAAAATACGTGGGATATATTTTCATTAAACGATAAAGCAATTCAAGAAGACTTTAATTTTCTAACTGAAGGAAGAACATCTCAACCAATTCCTGAAGGAACAAGATATTTAAACAAAGAAAATATTTTTATTGAAGAAGGAGCAGAAGTTGTCTTTGCAAATTTAAATGCTTCTAAAGGACCTATTTATATTGGAAAAGATGCTTTGGTTATGGAAAATTCTTCTGTTAGAGGGCCATTTGCAATGTGTGAACAATCAGTTTTAAAAATGGGAGCAAAAGTTTATGGAGCTACAACTTTAGGACCTCATTGTAAAGTTGGAGGAGAAGTTAGTAATTCAGTTTTGTTCGGATTTTCAAGTAAAGGGCACGATGGATATTTAGGGAATTCTGTTTTAGGAGAATGGTGTAATTTAGGTGCAGATACAAACAATTCTAATCTTAAAAATAATTATGCTGAAGTAAAATTATGGGATTATGAAACAGGTAGATTTGCAAAAACAGGTTTACAGTTTTGTGGTTTAATGATGGGAGATCATTCTAAATGTGGAATTAATACGATGTTTAATACAGGAACTGTAGTAGGCGTTAGTGCTAATATTTTTGGTAGCGGTTTTCCACGTAAT
Organism: uncultured Polaribacter sp.; assembly: GCA_965367085.1. GTDB lineage: Bacteria > Bacteroidota > Bacteroidia > Flavobacteriales > Flavobacteriaceae > Polaribacter. Next base: position 16,078 of record CBDUHF010000013.1, on the reverse strand, counting down.
TTTGTACCATCTTTTAGTTGGGGAGGAGCTTCTGGTTTTACAGATTATAAAACCAACAAAGTTTTTGAAGTAGCAGAAGTAGTTATGAAACGAAGAGATGTGGTTTTTGATGAAAAAGAGAAAAAGATTTTAGAACATATTTTTGAAGAGACAAAAAAATATAGAAATTATTAAGTTTTTGTATTAAAGTTATAAAACATAAAAGCCTTAAAATGAATTTTCATCTTAAGGCTTTTTTTATGCTTCTTACTTGTAAAGTTTAAAAAGTATTTTTAATTTCTATCAACTACACTACCTGAACCAACAGATTTACTGTCTATATATTTAGGGTTTCCTTTATAGTAAATACTTCCAGAACCCACTAATTTTGCTTTTATTTTTGTTTTTACAGTAGTTTTTACACTTCCAGAACCAGCAATGTTAGCACTAACTTCATCTGTTTTTAATTCGTACGCTTTTATACTTCCAGAACCAGCAATAGAACAGTTTAATTCGTTTGAGATTCCTACTAAATTAATGTTTCCAGAACCACCAATAGATGCTCGTAATGAATCTGAATTTACTTTTAAAGTAATATTACCAGAACCACCAATACTCACATTTAAATCACTACTTTTAATAAGGTCATCGCTAGAGATGTTACCAGAACCTCCTAAAGCTACACTTTCAATATCAGAAAAAGTAACTGTAACTGTAAGTCTTTTTGTAGTTCTAATATTCGTATTCTTTTTGAATTGAATTTTAAGTTTGTTTCCAGAAATTTCTGTTTCAATAAAAGGAATAATATTTTCTTCTCCTTCTATAGAAATTTTTCCTTCTTTACCTTTTATTAGTATAACGTCAAAAGATCCTCCAACTGTAATTCCATCATAATCTGAAGTTGTTCTTTTTACTGTAATTACTTTTCCGTTTCCTTTAATTTTTTTACTATTTCCCCACCAATTTTGAGCATTTACTGCAAAACTGATTGTTAAAATTAAACTAGTTAAAAGTATTTTTTTGTTCATAATATTCGTTTTGGTTGATTATTAATAATTTTCTCTGATGCTTACGCCACCATATTGAGATTTTATATTTACTGTAGAATTTGTATTTCCTTTTCCATATTTACCTTCGTAATATTTCTTTGTAGTTTTAGAAATGCTTTTATAAATATCTACTTTTTCATCATCTCTTTTAAAGCCTGCATATTGTAAATCAATTTCAAAATTAAAAACTGCATCAGAAGCAACTCCTATTTTGATACCTGTATATTGGGTAGATAGTGTTACGTTTTCAAAACCTTTTGCTAAATTTTTAATAGTTACAGAGCCATAATCTGCATCGATATTTAAATTTTTTCTAATAGTTCCAAATTTCATACTAACGTAATCTGAATTTCCTTTTACTGATTTTGCATCATCAATAGAAATAGAACCATAATCAGTATTAAAATTTACATTATCTGTTTTTTCTAATTTTATGGTAGAATAATCTGCATTTATATCTAAGTCTTGTGAAGTTTCTATAGTAAGTTTAGAGTAATCTACATTTACATCACCATTTTTCATGTAATTGATGTTAGACGATGAACAGTAATCTAAGTTGATATTATTATTAGAAGCAGATAATTCTCCTATAGAAATTTTTCCATAATCACAATTTATATCTGCTTTTCCAGATAAATTATCTAAATAAATACTACCATAATCATTATCTAAATCTACAGAGTTGGTAATTGGCATTTTTACAACATAGTTAATTTGATAATTGGTGTTATTACTTTTTCCCCACCAAGACCAATTACTTTTTCTGCTTTCAAAAACAGTAGTTGCTTCCACAAGAGAACTACTAGAATTAAACTCGACATCAATGCTAGAAAGTTTGTCTTCAATAGCATCTAAATCATTTCCTTTTACAGTAATTGTAACTTCAATTTCTACACGGTTTTTATCCCAAGTAGTAATATTTAAATTACCATATCTGTTGTTTAAAGCTACTTTTGCATCTTTATTTACAGAGAATTCTTTTTTTATTGTTCGGCTTTTTTCATGTTTCTTTTTATCGTTGTTAGCAAAAGCTATCAAAGGGATAAAGAGCGCTAAAAATGTAATTTTATATATAGATTTCATCGTTTAAAAGGTTAGGGTTTTTAATTTGTTCAATTTGTTGTAATGTGTTTTCTAGAATTTCTAAACGTCTTTGATAGTTTTTAATCATCGCATTTATTACTCTTCTTTGTTTACCGTTTTTTGTAAGTTCAGATACAAATGTTTTATAGTTGTCTTCTAATTCCTCTAATTCCTCTAAAGCATTTTCTATTACTGTTTCTGTGTCTAAACTTCTATTCTTTTCTAAAGTTTTTAATTCTTGGTTGATAGTTGAAACAAAATAGCTTTGCACTTCTTCCATTTTTGGTGAAACATCTGCTAAGTCCATTTGACTTTTTTGATGATTGCTTCCTAACCAAAATCCGAAAATTAAAACTACAGATGCTGCTGCGCTTAACCATTTCCATGAGGTTTTATTTTTTTTAGCAGGATAATTTAGTTTGCGCTCAAAACGCTCTAAATGTCCAGAATGAGGTTCTTGGAAATCGAACTCATTTTCAGAGAAAAATTGATGTAATTTATCTTCCATATGCTTGTGTTTTTATAGTGTCTGCAAGTAAAACTTGCTTTAATTTCTTTTTTGCTCTTGAAACAGTTGTTCTTACATTTTCATTTGTATAGTCTAAAATCTGAGCAATTTCTTCATAATCATATCCTTCTATTAAATGTAAGTTTAAAACCAATCTGTAATTTTCTTTTAAACTTTGTAGGCAATTTAAAACACTACTCGCTTTTATGCCTCTATAATCTAATTCTTCATCTTCTATATCAGTATTAGGAATTACTTCCATTTTAACTTCCTGATATTTGTTATTCTTTTTAAGTTGTGTTAAACTTTTATTGATAACTATCCTCTTTAACCAAGCTCCAAAAGTAACTTCACCTTTGTATGTGTTTAGTTTTGTGAAAACCGTTAAAAACGCTTCTTGCATCATATCTTCAGCTTCAAAATCATCTTTTAAAATACGATATGCAGTATTGTACATTGCTTTATAATAAGCGTTGTAAATTTCTAACTGCGCGTTTTTATCCGACTTTTTACAGCGTTCTAATAGGTTGGTTATATGTAGTTGATTAGTTTTCAATAAAACGTTTCTATGTTAAAGACAAAACTGTTTTTGAGTTGTGACAGTTTTATAGAAATAAATGTACTCTTTTAAAAAATAATATTTGAAAAAGATGCCTTTTAAAGAGAACGTACTATTTGTAAGGCTTCATTTTTAGAAGCTGCTTTATGCAAACTCCATTTTAAATTATAATTTATTTTTTCACCAATTTTTAATGTTTTTTCTGGACTTAAACATTCTAATTCGGTAAATAAATCATTTCCAAAAATGGTAACAGAAGTGCCGTTATCTGGATATTTTTCTCTTGAATTAAATGTAAACTCTTCTATAAATAAAGTGTTTTCTAAAAAGCCACCAACCCATTTTCTAGCATCAGAACCAACTTTTTGGGGTAACTTCTTAGTTGATTTTAATTCTAAAATAGCATCATTTACAGATACATTTACCTCTGCAGAATTTTTAGCATCTGGCCAAACAGGTATTAAAAAACCATTATTAAAAATACTTTTTTTATGAATTGGTAAATAGCTAGTATTTGGTGTTTTAATTTTAGTTAAACTCCAAATAGTAAGAGGTATTTGTTCTAATTCTTCATTTTTTGCAGGTGCTTTTTTTATTAATTCTTGTGCAATCTTAACTTCTGTTCCTTTTTTAGAAATTGTAATTGTTCTTTTTATTTGTATACCAAGTAATTTACTTACCGGACTTTCTAAAACAACTCCATTTTTTAAAGATGAAACTTTATATGAACTCGCGTTTATGTAAGGATCTGGTATATGTCTGCTACCTGTTATCTTATTAAAATATTCTTCAGAACAAGGTAAGACTCTGTTGCCTCCAATATTAGGAGCCTGAATTATATTGTCTTTTTTGTAATATTCATCAGACTTAAAAACTACACCTTCTAATTCTTGATTTTCATAAAATATATTTTCACTTTTTGAAAAACCATAATAAATAATTCTTCCTGTTTCAGGAACAATAAGAATTTTAATATCTTGATTAGAAATTTCAATAGTATTTTTCCAACCTTTATATTTTATGTTAAGAACTTTTATGGTAGACATCTGTTTTATTTTCAATTACAAAAATGATAAAAATAAATGAAGTATGTAGTATCTATTTATCAATGGCACAACTATTGTTTTCTTATATTATATAATTCTATAAGTGTTTTTTACTTAATTGATTATCAGTAAATTAAAAATATAATAATTGACATTAATTTCAGCGTTTCGAAATTAAATGTCAGTATGACAGATATAAAGAAAATGAGTAAACCAAAAATATTGCATATGGACAACTTGTCGCTTCAAAATATGTTAAATGAAGATTCGGAATTAATTCCATTAATGACGCCAGAAGATGAGGAAATCATAAACAAGGAAAGTGTTCCAGAAATATTACCAATTTTGCCTTTGAGAAATACCGTTTTATTTCCAGGAGTTGTAATTCCTATTACAGCTGGTAGAGATAAATCTATTCAGTTAATTAAGGATGCAAATAAAGGCGATAAAGTTATTGGTGTTGTTGCACAAAAAAATGAAGATGTAGAAGAACCAGGTTTAAATGATATTCATAGAACTGGTGTTGTTGCTCAGATTTTACGTGTTTTAAAAATGCCAGATGGTAATATAACTGTTATCATACAAGGTAAAAAACGTTTTGAAATTGAAGATGTAGTTCAAGATGAACCATATTTAAAAGCACATGTAAGAGAAGCTATAGAAGATAGAGAAGTAGAAGACGAAAAAGAATTTACAGCAATCATAGATTCTATAAAAGAGCAAGCGTTAGAGGTAATTAAAGAAAACCCAATGTTGCCTACAGAAGCTTCATTTGCAATAAAAAATATTAAATCAGATTCTTTCTTAGTGAATTTTATTTCATCAAACATGGATTTATCTGTAGCTCAAAAACAATTAATCTTAGAAAAAGATAATTTAAAAGAGCGTGCTTTATTAGCGTTGAAAAACTTAAATAAAGAACTTCAGAAATTACAATTGCGTAATGATATTCAGTCTAAAACTAGAGAAGATTTAGATCAACAACAAAGAGAATATTATTTAAATCAGCAATTAAAAACAATTCAAGAAGAATTAGGTGGTGTTTCTAATGACGAAGAGTTAGAAGAAATGCGTAAGAGTGCCAAAACTAAAAAGTGGTCTAAAGAAGTAGGAGAGACGTTTAACAAAGAATTGTCTCGCTTAAAAAGAATGAACCCACAAGCAGCAGAATATGGCGTTCAAAGAAGTTATTTAGAATTGATGTTAGAATTGCCTTGGGGAGAATATACTGAAGATAAGTTCGATTTAAAACGTGCTGTTAAAATTCTAGATAGAGATCATTTTGGATTAGAAAAAGTTAAAGAAAGAATTATAGAGCATTTAGCAGTTTTAAAGTTAAAAGGCGATATGAAATCTCCAATTATCTGTTTATATGGACCTCCAGGAGTTGGTAAAACTTCTTTAGGAAAATCGGTTGCAGAATCTTTAGGACGTAAATATGTTCGTATGTCTTTAGGTGGTTTACGTGACGAAGCAGAAATTAGAGGACACAGAAAAACATACATTGGTGCAATGCCAGGTAGGTTAATTCAGAATCTAAAAAAAGCAGGAAGTTCAAATCCGGTTTTTGTATTAGATGAAATTGATAAATTAGGACAAAGCCATCAAGGAGATCCTTCTTCAGCAATGTTAGAAGTATTAGATCCTGAGCAAAATACAGAGTTTTACGACAATTATTTAGAAGTTGGTTACGATTTATCTAAAGTACTTTTCATTGCAACAGCAAACAACTTAGGACAAATTCCTTGGGCGTTAAGAGATAGAATGGAAATTATAAATGTTACAGGTTATACTATTGAAGAAAAAGTAGAAATTGCCAAAAGACATTTATTACCAAAACAAATAAAAGAACACGGTTTAACAACTGCTCAAATAAAAATAGGAAAACCTCAAATAGAAAAAATTGTTGAAGGCTATACTAGAGAATCTGGAGTAAGAGGTTTAGAAAAACAAATTGCTAAAGTGGTTCGTTTTGCAGCAAAATCTATAGCTTTAGAAGAAGAATATGATGTGAAGATTTCATCAGAAATGATTGAAACAATTCTGGGAGCTCCAAGATTAGAAAGAGATAAATACGAAAATAACGGAGTAGCAGGTGTTGTTACAGGTTTAGCTTGGACACAAGTTGGAGGAGATATTTTGTTTATCGAATCTATTTTATCTAAAGGAAAAGGAAACTTAACAATTACTGGTAACTTAGGTAAAGTAATGAAAGAATCTGCAACCATTGCTATGGAATATATCAAAGCAAATGCAGACGAATTTGGAATCGATGTTGAGATTCTAGAAAAATATAACGTTCATATTCACGTACCAGAAGGCGCAACACCAAAAGATGGACCAAGTGCAGGTATTACAATGTTAACTTCTTTAGTTTCTTTATTTACTCAAAAGCGAGTTAAAAATAACTTGGCAATGACTGGTGAAATTACACTTAGAGGTAAAGTATTACCAGTTGGTGGAATTAAAGAAAAAATATTAGCAGCTAAAAGAGCAAATATTAAAGAAATAATTTTGTGTAAAGACAATGAGAAAGACATTTTAGAAATAAAAGAAAGTTACTTAAAAGGATTAAAGTTCCATTATGTTTCAGAAATGAAGGAAGTAATTGATCTTGCCATTACAAAGCAAAAAGTTAAGAAAGCTAAGAAATTAGTTTAATTAAAAAAAGCCTCCAATTTGGAGGCTTTTTTTAATCGCAATAATCACAATCTGGTAAATTTAATTGCTTTTGTAGTTCTTTGTAATATGCACATTGTTGTTTTAATGCTTCGGTTTGTCCATTACATTTGTAAGCATAAGCTGCTTGACACTGATAATCATATTGATTGTCAATATTAGCAGGTCTATTGTAGCCAGTACAAACAATAGAATCTACTGCAGATTCTTCTTCCTCTTCAAGTCCAAATAATTCTTCACAATTATAGAATGTAAATGACATTAATGTTAATAAAGTAAGTACTAATAATTTCTTTTTTCTCATGACTGTTAGTTTTAGTTATGAGCCAAATTTAAAGCAATCAATAGCTTACTTTAATACCTATAAATAAGTAATTGTTAAATGACTACATTTTTAGGTTTTGCAACTACTAAAGAAAAATAAAGAATACTTATTCCAGAAATTAAACAAATAGCTATTGTTGTCCAATTTTGATAAGTGGAAATACCAGTTGTATGTAAAACATACACTAAACTAATAGCCATAAATAAGATTCTTGAAATTTCTATAATATTAGCCCAATATTTCGACTCTAAAATAGCTCCCCAACTTATAATCATGGCAAAAACACCAACAGATAATAATATTCTATGCCAGTAAATTAATGGCAATTGGAGGTTAATAGTAAAGAATAAGAATAAAATTCCAATACCAACTTGAGAGATTAAGTAATTTTTAGATTTTTTCATTGGTTTACTTACAAATTTTGTTTGCTTAGATTTGTTATATCCAATTACGCCATCGCTAAAGTATGGTTCTAAATCTCGAGGTCTCCACCCTAAAGGCATAAACCAAATTCTAATTTTATCCCAAACAAAATTGGTTTCTTTAGCATCATCCCAAAGTTGTTTCCAAAATTGAAAATTGATGTGAATAGGATTCCATGTTCTTGGAGGATGCGTTACACCATAACAAACTTCCTCAACTTCTTCTTCAAAAGAACCAAACCATTTATCCCAAATAATTAAAAATTCAGAAAAATTTTTGTCAATATATTGTGGATTTACTCCATGATGAACTCGATGATGAGAAGGAGTTACAAAAAACTTTTCCCACCAACCCATTTTATTGATAACAGCTGTATGATGCCAATAAGCTAGTAATAAATGTACAGCAGCCATAGAATATACTGCTTCAGGACTAAAACCTATCAATACTAAAACCCAATCAAAAAATAAAAATTGAAAAATTCGTTGTGTAAAACTTGCTCTAATTCCTACAGATAAATTCATTTCTTCTGAGGAATGATGCGCCATGTGTGCTGCCCAAAAAATGTTTACAGTATGACCAACTCTATGGAACCAATAGAAAACAAAATCTTGTAATAAAAGGAGTAAAATTAATGTATACCAAACAATCGGAATTTCAAAAGGAGTAATTTCAAATAGCCAACCATACCATTTGTAAACGAAAAAAGCAACTCCTAAATTAATACATTGATTTCCAATTCCTGTTCCTAAGTTTGAAATAGTATCTTGAAATGGATACTTTCCATTTTTAACTTTTGCACTATAAATTATTTCTAAAATTAAAAGAATAACAACAATTGGTGTTATAAAAATATACACATTCATAAAAGTAAAATTGAATTATTAGTGTTTAAAACTATTCAATTATAAAATCAAGAATGTAGTAATAGTAGGTTTTGTGGCTAATGAAACTTAAATTGTGGTGAATTGTACCATATTATTTTACTTTTGATTTTATCTCGTTATAATATGTTTTTGAGATTGGAATTTTATCTTCTAAATTTTTTAAATGAAGCAATGCTTTTTTTTGATTTCCATCTATAAAATCAATTAAATTTGGATTAATCAAATAACTTCTATGACATTTAATAAAACTTGGTAATTGATTAATTGCTTGAGATAATGTGCATCTGATAAGTTTATTTTTCATTTGATTTTCTTCACTTTTATACTTTACTTCAATATAGTTGTTTGAGGATTTTATATAAAAAATTTGTCGGTAATCAATTTCTAAAAAATCTGATTTGTTATTTCCTTTTATTACAACTTTATGTTCGTCTGGTAATTCATATATTTTTCCAAAGTAAAATCGCAGCCAACCAATTAAAGGAATTAGTACCACTCCAAATGGAATTATAATTCTTAGTATAAATGAAAAAAAGGGAGTCCAACTAAAAATATGGTTTTTAATAATTGTTACATCATACCAATAAACACTTATTGAACTGAAAATAAAAAGTAATAGAAAAATAAATATTTCATTTTCAACTTTCCATAGTTGTTTCTTCTTAAAGAAATAAGACTCTAATACTAAAATAAATGCATAAGAAAATAAAATACAAATGCTATATCCTAAAACTACAAATTTGTTATTTTCATCTGTTTTAAAAGGCTCTAAAAACAGAATGATAAAGGTGCTTATTGAAAATACAATTAGCAATACTTTTACCTTAGTACTCCAGTCTTTTATATATTTATAATGTTTACTTAGCATTTAAATAGATCATAATTTATTAGTTCTTATAAATTATCAGTTTTTATGTTTTTCTCAGCATTTATTAAAGCAACAACACCATTGTACATATCTTGAACACATTGTACTTCTGTAACTCCTAATCTTCTTTTGTTGCTAATATCAAAAATGCTGTTTTCACTTTCAGAATGTTCACCATTAATTCCTCTTATTTGCAAATGGTTTTCGTCTGTTATTTTTGTAAAAAGAGCTCGATTTAAAGCGAGTTTAGGTAGTTTAATATGTACACTTGCACGCATTGCAGTTCCTAAGTTTGTTGGGCAAGAAGTAATATACCCCAATCTATTAGAAAAAGAGAAATCCATTTTAGATTCGAGTAAATTTACTGCAGTGATTAATCTTTTAAAAACAGTTCTAATATCTCCACCTTTTTGCATAGATATTATTCGTAATTGATCTTCTTCATTTATCCAGACTAAAAAAGTTTTGTTTTTATTATGATAAATTCCTCTACCAGAAGGCCAATCTCTATTTAAACCAGCAGTTTCTAAATATTTGTCTCCTTCTTTAAATAAAAAATGGCTCGTTATTAAAGATGCGCTGTCTTCTTTTGTCATTCCTTCAATGGGAAAATAGTTTCCTTCTAGTTCTCCTTTAAAATTAGATAATTCAGTAGAAACCAAATTTTCAACCTCTAATCTTTGTTGCTTTGATATTGCAGGACCTAAAGGATAGTTTTTAAGATTTCTACCAACTCGAATTCTGGTTGATAAAATATATTTATTTTCTGGATCTGGGTTTTCCATTTCCAAATCATCAAAGTTCATATTTGTTTGATGAACATTGCTATCTGAAACCTTATGATATTCATTAATAATTGGATTAAATAAATCTGCAAAAAGTTTGTAAGATTCTTCATCTCCAGCATAAGCACCAATGCCACTTTCTGGATTTAAAACACCCGAATTTATAATATTTTGTAAGCTAAAATTATTTTTTGAAGAAAGTCCTTTCAGTTTGTTAAACACCTCTTTGGTAAGATATTTAGACATTAAAGATTGGTGTTCTTTTGTGAATTTTGGGTATTCCATATATTATTTAAAGATACAATAATGTAGTTATAAATCAATTTAAACGTTTCTCAAAAATTCTATATTTTTTATAGATTGTGTGTTCCATTCTTTCCATAATAGAACGCATTTTTATGTTCTCTTCTAAAATTAAATGGCTGTCTAAAATTGTTAGATTTCCTTTTCTAGCAGAATTAAATAAGGCAACATGCATTAAAGCTACTAAACCTGCACTTCTAATGTGCTCATCTACACAACCCAATAATAAATTTAATTGGTCTGTTTTTTTAAAAGCTCTTAGTATATGTACAAATCCAAAAGGAAATAATTTCCCTTTCGCTTTTTTAAATCCTTCACTAATATCTGGCATTGCCACCACAAAAGCTACAACAGTATCAGACTTATCTAGCACAACTTTAATATATTGAGGTTTTAAAAGAGGTAAAAAACGTTCAGAAAACTCTGTAGCTTCAATATCATTTAAAGGAGCAAAACCATAAATATGTTTGTACGTTTTATTTATCAAATTAAAAACATCTTTAACATAAGGTCTTACTTGTTTCGATTTTGTAAATTCTAATATTTTAAATCCATGATTAGTTGCTCTTTTTGCAATTCTAGTATATATTTCAGCTGTTTTTTCTGGTATTGTTGCTCTATATTGAAAAATATCTAGTTTCTTTTGATACCCATTTCTTTCTGTATGAGTAATCATATATTCATAACTATGATTGGTTACCATAACAGACATTTCTTCTCTAAAACCTTCAATTAAAAAGCCTTGGGGGTCTTTGTCTGAAAAACCTAAAGGACCAATAATGGTGTCCATTCCTTTTTGTTTTCCCCAATCTTCAATAGCAGAAATTAACATATCAAAAACTGCAGCATCATTATTACATTCTAAACCGTAAAAACGAACATTATTTTCGTTATTTCCTTTATTATAGGTGTGATTGATGATTCCCATTACTCTTCCAATAATGCTGTTGTCTTTTTCAGCTAAAAACATAATTGTATCACAATGCTTAAAAGAGTGATTTTTGTTTTTATCAAACACTTTGAATTCGTCAGAAATTAAAGGAGGAAGCCATTCTTTGTGATTTTTATGAATAGCATAAGGCAAAAGAACAAATTGCTTTAAATCTTTTTTTGAAATGACTTCTCGTAATTTAATCATACAAATAGCTATTAATTTATAATGTTAAGTTTTTTAAAAAACGGCGCTTTATATAAAACTGTAGCTACATATAAAACAAAGGGCGAAATTATAATTCCTCCTAAAACATCTACTGCATAATGTGCTTTTATGTATACCGTTGATAAAATTAAAATAAGAACAAAAGGAATTGAAACTTTATAAAATAGGGGTAATATTTTTCTTGATAATATTAAGATAATAATAGAAATTCCAACATGAGAACTTGGGAAAGCAGCAGTAGGTTGTTCTGCATTTGTTTGAATAAAATGCATTATTTTATCGAAAATAAAAGCAGTTGGTAAGTTTTTTTCTGGTGCTAAAAAATGGAATTGTGGACCTGCAGAAGGAAATAAACCAAAGAAGATATAGAAAATAAACATAGATGCTGTGAGTTTAAAAATAAGTGCATCAGCATAGTTTTTCAGCTTAAAAAAAGTAACGAATAGAAAACCAATAATTAAAAGGTAGAATGAAAAATATCCAAAATACATTAATTCAGAAAAAAACGAATTTGAAAAATAATCAGAGAAAATAATACTAGGTTGAAATCCAAAAAGTTGCGCATCTAAATTTAATAAGTTGTCATCTAAATTACTGAAGAATAACTTATTATAATGCACTGTTTCAGAATAAAAATAACCGCTTAAAATAATTCCGTAGCTATTTCTTATCAAATTAATTAGCGTAGATTTTGTCTTAGAATTTAAATAAATTAATAAAATTACTCCAATAGAAATTGCCATTCTAGTTAATAATAAACTCAACGAATTTGAAGATTGATTCCAAGAAAACAATAACAAGATACTTGTTACAATAAGGAAACCGAAAAATAGAAAATCAATTTTCTTGAAGATGTTCATTTTATGCAATTGAAAAAAAGATGATTGCCTTCAGTATTAATTTTTATCTGAATACAACTTGATAAAGATAAAATAAATTTAAAACATTCTAATATCAATAATGTCTCCATTTTCTAATTGATTTTCAACATCAATAGTGAAGATTTTTTCTGCAACAAAATCAGGAGTATATAATTCGTTATTTTCTTTTAAATCTTTAAAACGCTGTACGTTTTTGAAATCAGACTCATCTGTTTTTCTAATATAAGTTTGCATATTTGTATCTACAACTCCAGGATAAATAGCAACACATTTTACACCGTTTTCAATTTCGTTTTGTTCTGCTGCAATAGCTTTTGTAGTCATGTCTAACGCAGCTTTAGAAGTACAATAAACACTCCAACCTTCATAAGGTTTTGTGGCTGCGCCAGAAGAAATGTTGATAATTTGTTTTTTACAATTCCAGTTTTGAGTTTCTTTTATAAACTGGCCAGATAAAACAAATGGAGTAGTAGTGTTAAGCTGAATGGTTTTGGCAATATCTTTTGGCTCTAAGTTTTCTAAAGTTGAAATTTTGCCCAAACGACCTGCATTATTTAGTAATGTAATTGAAGAGATGTTCTTTTTATCAATTTGATTAAAAATAGTTTTCAGTGCTTTTGTAGCTTCATTAATAGCACTTAAATCTGCTTCAATTTCTGTGGTTTTTTCTGAATTAGAAATACTTCTAGCAATAGAAAACACACGATATTTTTCTAAAGCATATTTTTCTGCTAAAGCTTTGCCAATTCCTTTGCTTCCTCCTGTAATGATTATGATGTTCATTTAGTAAAGATACTAAAATGTCATTTCGAAGTCAGAAAATAATATTGAAAAATAGATTTCTCAATCGCTTAAATAAGCTCATTTTAAAATGAAAGATAATCTATTTGAAAAATTCTTTAGACTTTTCCCAATAAATATCCATTTCTGTTAAAGACATATCAGAAAGTTCTTTGCCTTCCTTTTTTGCTGCAGTTTCTAAGAATTGAAAACGGTTGATGAATTTTTTATTCGTTTTTTCTAATGCATTTTCTGGATTTACGCCAATAAAACGAGCGTAATTAATCATAGAAAAAAGTACATCGCCAAACTCTTTTTCGGTGTTTTCTTTATTTCCAGCTTTTACTTCTTCGTTTAATTCAGAAAGTTCTTCTTGAACTTTTTCCCAAACTTGTTGAGGTTCTTCCCAATCAAAACCAACGCCTGCAACTTTTTCTTGTATTCTACTTGCTTTTACAACAGCAGGTAAACCTTTAGGAACGCCTTCTAGAACAGATGTTTTTCCTTCTTTTAATTTTAATTGTTCCCAATTACGTTTTACTTCAGCTTCGTCTTTTACAACAACGTCGCTATAAATATGTGGATGTCTATGTACTAATTTATCAGAAATAGAATTGGCAACATCAGCAATGTCAAAAGCATTTTTTTCTGAACCAATTTTAGCATAAAAAACGATGTGCAAAAGCACATCGCCTAATTCTTTTTTTATTTCGTCTAAATCGTTTTCTAAGATTGCATCTGCTAATTCATAAGTTTCTTCAATCGTTAAATGACGTAAAGATTCTAATGTTTGCTTTTTATCCCATGGACATTTTTCACGGAGATCATCCATAATATCCAATAACCGATTAAAAGCTTTTAGCTGATTTTCTCTAGAATTCATCTAAGCTTTTACTTCGTTTTCTTCTGTTGTAGCTTCAATTTTAGAAAAATCCATTCCGCCTTTTACCAAAGCATTATACCACTGAATTACTTTTTTAATGTTAGAAGTATACACTCTTTCTGCATCATAATCTGGTAAAACCTCAGCAAAAAAGGCTTCTAATTTTTTAGCACTTTCTTTATGAGAGATTGCTTCTTTTCCTTCAGTTTTTTCATACATAGATTTAAAGATGTTTAATAATGGCACATCTTCTTCGTATGTATAAATTGCAATGTTTTCTAGTAAACTTACGTTTTGAGCAGTATTAATTGCAATTCTTTTTTGATCTATTAAAGACTCAACAATAATTGCATTTTTAGATTGAGAAACTACTTGGTATAAACCTGGTTTACCTGTAACTGATATAATTTTATTAAATTCCATTTTAGTATGTTTTTAAGTTCTTTTGTAGACTTATTTTCTTTTCTTTAAATTAGGAAAACGCATTCTGTAATCTGCATTAATTTTTCCTTTAGATATATTTTCTAATTTCTTTTTTATGATTCTTTTCTTAAGAGTAGAAAGTTTATCTGTAAATAATATTCCTTCAATATGATCATATTCATGTTGAAAAACTCTTGCTGCTAAACCGTCTAAAACTTCGGTGTGTTTTTTAAAATCTTCGTCTTGATATTCGATTGTAATTTTTGGCTGGCGAAAAACATCTTCTCTAACATCAGGAATACTTAAACATCCTTCATTAAAAACCCATTCATCACCTTCTTCTTCTATAATTTGAGCGTTTATAAAAACTTTATTAAAGTTTTTTAAAGCTTCTCTATCTTTTTCAGATAATTCTTCATCATCAGCAAAAGGCGAAGCATCAATAATAAATAAACGAATTGCTTTTCCAATTTGAGGAGCAGCCAAACCAACACCAGAAGCATTGTACATGGTTTCTTTCATATTGGTAATCAATTTCTCTAATTCAGGATAATCTGCATCGATTTCCACGCCTACTTTACGTAAAACAGGATCTCCATAAGCAACAATTGGTAAAATCATTTATTTTTATTTAAAAACGTTTGCAAAAATACAAAGAAAGCGTGTTGTAGAAAATTATTTACTGTATAAATACGATTGTAAAATAATTGTAGCGCTAATTTCATCAACTAAAGCCTTGTTTTTTCTTTTATTTTTTCCCAAACCACTATCAATCATCGTTTGAAAAGCCATTTTAGAAGTAAAACGCTCATCTACTCTTTGCATAGGAATTTGAGGAATTGCTTTGGCTAATTTTTTTAGAAAAGGAATAATTAAAGCTTCACTTTCACTATCAGAATTATCCATTTGTTTTGGTTTTCCAACTAAAAAAAGTTCTACTTTTTCTTTTGAAATATAATCCTTTAAGAAAGGAAGTAATTCATCTGTGCTAACAGTTGTTAAACCAGATGCAATAATTTGCATTTCATCTGTAACTGCAATTCCTGTTCTTTTTTTTCCAAAATCAATGGCTAAAACTCTTCCCAAATTAAATTCTTTTTTGCAAAAATACGAAATTTAACAACAAGGAATAATCTGTTTAAAAAACGTATATTCGCTTTCATATTTAATGATAGATTTATATTTGCAAGAATTAAATAATTAAGATGAAAGAAATTAGAGAAATTATAGAGTCTGCTTGGGATAATCGTGATTTATTAAAAGAAGAAAAAACGATAAATACAATTAGAAAAGTAGTAGATTTATTAGATAAAGGAGAGTTAAGAGTTGCAGAACCTACAACAGATGGTTGGCAAGTGAATGAATGGGTTAAAAAAGCGGTAGTTTTATATTTCCCAATTCAGAAAATGGAAACTTTAGAAGCTGGTATTTTTGAATATCATGATAAAATTCCATTAA
>CBDUHF010000012.1:0-68432 GCA_965367085.1 uncultured Polaribacter sp. | reverse complement strand
GTCTATTATATCCAATGTTATATTATGAGTATTATTTCCAAACATAATATTTCCATTTCCTAGATTACCAAGAATGTAATCATACCCGTTTTTTATACTATATAACTTAATGTTATCATTTATTTCTATATATATCGGGTCTAGCCATCTATTTGCAATACTATCATATTGTCTATCCAACTCAATTTTTAGTCTACGATGATTTTCTTCTAAAGCAAAGATTTCTTTTCTTCTCTCAGAAATTTCTTTTTGGTCAAGTTTTTTTTTATTTTTTTTGAAGAATTCAGTTTTCTCTTGAAGAACAAAATAATATCTATCTAACTTCTCTTTAAATTCTGATTTTTTAATTTTTAGATTTTTATTATAATCAATCATTCCATAATGCTCAGAAATTATTTCATCAACATAAACATAACCTATCTTTTTATTATCTTTTTTAAAGAATAGTAGAGATGACAGAAGTAAAGAAGATAATCCTACTATTAAAGCAATTTTAGAAGATTTCATTAAATTGATTTATGATATTAACAATTGCTATGACAAAAATAAATTAATTCTGAGTAGAGTTTTGTAAATTTTTAATTTGTCTTTTCATTTTTTTAATCTCTTTTTTGAGATCTGAAATTGTTTCTTGCTGTATATTAATTCCTTCTATTAACACAGGTATAAAGCCAGTATAATTAACTGTGTATGAACCTGTACTTTGATCTGTAGTTACTAATTCAGGAAACTCTTTCATAACTTGCTGAGCTACAACACCGTACTGAACTCCTCTTATGAATCGTGGTGTTTCAACTTTGATTTTTTTAATTTTTTTAGTAAAAACCTTAATGGTGTCACCTTTAGAATTTAAAGTTTTTCTTTTTTTGTATATGGTATCAACAGGAAAATTAAATACTCCCGAATTATGAAGTTTTACAAGTTGTTTTCTAGATTTATATTTATACGTCTTCCCTCTTACTGAAGCTAATTTTTTAAATAAACTTAAAGAATCTATATTTTTAATATGGTTTTTAAATCTCCTATCAGAATATTGAGGGATAGGTTGTGATGAAGCTATAGCTCCATTAACATACAAAGCAGCTCCGCTTACATTATGATTACCCCTTATGTGAACCGTGTTAGTCACAGGTCTATTTGGGTAAACATTTAACATGTAACTCCAAGAAACCTTTGTTCCAACTCCAGCTCCTTCATAAACATAAGTATCTTGAAATTTAGCTTTTTCTCCCGTTAAATTGAATTCACTTTCAGGCTCTATACCCCCAAGACCAACTCTACCCGAAGAATTTACTTTAATCTGAGAATTTACGGTCGTTATTGTAATTAAAGTAAGTAGCGACAATAATAAAGATTTAATTTTCATAATATTTTTTTTTCAAATGTATATGATTTTTTTTACAAAAACAAAAAATTATGAAATCACAGTACTCAATTTAAACATTGGCAAATACATGGCAATTAAAATTACTGCTACAATTGCACCCAAAATTACAATAATTAGCGGTTCAATAGTTGCAGAAATCATTTTAGATTGGTACTCGATTTCTTGATTGTATTGCTCTGTGAGTCTTTTAAAAATACTTTCGTTTTGATTGGTTTCATCTGCAACTTTAATTAAAGAAATCATTTTTTTATCAAAGATTTTATAGTTGTTCATACTTTGATGTAAGCTTTTTCCTTGTAATATGTCAGATTCAATTTTTTCCAAAGCTATTTCTAAGGGATAGTAGCCTATCATCTTTTTTGTGAGTTGTATCCCGTTTAAGAGTGGCACTTTTGCTCCAGTTAATAAAGTGATGGCTTGCGTAAATTGAGCTATTTTTACTTTTCTAATGAATTCTCCAATGAGTGGTAGTTTTAAAAGAAATAATGTACTTAGTTTTAAATACCAATCTTTCTTTTTAACAACTTGTTTTAAAATTAGTACTCCAATCAATATCAAAAAAAATAGCATCCAGTACTCTTGAAAAGCATTGGAAACTGCCATAATTTTTTTAGTAATCCAAGGAAGTTCTACTTTGTTTTGTTTAAAAATATCAGCAAACATGGGTACCACAAACTGCAACATAAATAAGATGGCTAAAAAGGCAGTAAACAAAACGACTATTGGGTAGGATAATGCACTTAAAATGATTCTCTTTTGCTCATTTTTACGTTTGTAAAAAGCTCCTAATTCTTGAGACACGTTTTGTAGGGTTCCTGTTTGTTCTCCTATTTTTAAAGAATGGTATTCATAGGCAGAGAACTCTTTTTTATATGCTATAGCATCAGATAAATTTTTTCCATTAATCAGTTCTTTTACAATTTCTGCTATCAGTATTTTGTGTTTCTCTTTTTTTTGTTCTTCAGCAATTAATGTTAAGGCATCTTTTAGCGTTAAACCAGCATTTAATAACACATACAACTCAATATATAGACTTTCTTTTTTCTTATTAGAAAAAGAAGCGCCAAAAGAGATTTCCTTTTTTAAGATCTTATCTATATCAAAAGAAGGTTTCTTTTTTTCTTTAGGCTGTATGTTTTCTAATTGAAATGGCAAATTTGTCGCTGGTTTTTAGTTTTTGGTTGATGGTTTCAGATAAATATTCAATCATTATTAAGGTAATAAGCTGCAGCTTTGGTTTGTTGTATAAAAAGCTGTTTGTTTGAGAAATGTTCTGACAAATTAATTTCAATGGCATCTATTTCTTTTTCAGTAACTTCTAAACCATCCAAAAATAGTTTTTTATTTTTTACTTGAATATAGAAGGTGTCTTTTTCTCGAATGATACATTGTTCTAAAAAAGTATAAGAAATATTATTCTTTGTGTTTTTTAAGATTAATACATTTGTCTTCTTATAATAATATGCACTGTGAGTGTTAAAATCTCTTGAAAAGGTAGCTTCAAAAAATTGAACTTCTTGTTTTTTATGATAATTATTTTGAATCAACTGCACTTGTTTTCTAACCATATTAAGCACTAAAAATCCCATAGCAATCACAATGCTAGCAACTACTAACACAACAATCATTTCAGCTAAGGTAAAGGCTTTTAGTTTAGTTTTCTTCATTCTTTATAGCAATAACTTTTTTTACACTTTTCTTTTTTGAAATAGTATGTGTGATTGAAAAATCGATACATTCCAAATTATTTAAAGTACTTTTTTCGATACGAATTAGCAGATTGTCTTCCGAATAAGAAGTGGGTACTTTAAGTTGTCTATTTTTATATTGGTAGATGAGTTTTTCAATTTGAGTATCTAAAACTTGTGTGTCTTTTTGAACAGTACTCATCATAATATTACTCAAAGTAACCAAAGCAATCGCAAAAACAACTAATAAAATAGTAGTTGCCACAATCACCTCTGTTAAAGTGGATGCCTTTAATTGATGTTTCAATATTCTTATTAGTCTACCCATTTTGCCACTGAATTTGAGTTTTTATCTATGATAATTCCTGCGTATTGTTTAGGTAATTCTTCGCTGTTGATGATTGTATTATACAAATGATTGATATAAATCCCTCCTGATTTTTTAACGATAAAATTATTGGTATAAACAGTCCCAAAAACGGTTCCCTGTAATTCTAAATTTTTAGAACAATACACTTCTCCTTTGATGGTTGATTTTTCATCTACCTGTATTTGGGTTTTATAATTTAAAGATTTATTCTCAGAATAATATACAAGCATTCCTCGTACCTCTGAATTTGAAGAAATATGAATAGGGATTTCGTCTTTTAGATTTTGTTGAGATGTATTGTTTTTATCCTCTAAAAGAATCAAAGCAGAGGGATAATTTAAAGTGCAATTAGAACCTACGTCAATGTTTTTATTTGCAATGGCTTGAAAATTTCCTTTGGTGTTTTTTTCAATACTTATTTTTGGTGCTACTAAAATAATATCCTCTAGAATTGCAGAGGACTTTACAATAATTGCTCTTTTAGAGCTGATAATGATATTTCCACTTAAAGAAGTGTTTTGTAGTATTATTGAATTTGAATCTTCATAAAGCAAAGGATTTACTGTAAAAGATTGATACAGCTTTAACCCATCTTCGAGTTCAAAATTTTCTATTTCCTCTGAATTATAATTCCTATAAAATTCATTTATATATGCAATATTTTGAATTTTTGGCAATGTGCTTGCACTTAGTTTTCTCTTACCAAAGATCAATTCATTTCCATAATAAGATTCTCCAGCTATGTTTCCGCTCTTTACTCCTTGTTTAGGTAGCAAAGCGTTTCCAGTAATTTTAGTTTTCCCAACTAAAACTAAGGCATTGTTATTATCTTTAAGGTATAAAGCATCTCTTTTCGAATTTTGCAACCCTAATAAACCCACTTTTTGAAAAAACTCATTTTTTACTTTTGACCTCACAATTGCGATATCAAAAACTCCCCAATGCTTTTTGATTAAAGTGGTAACTGATTCTTTTTTATCTGAAAGGTTTATGGTGGTTTCAATATTATAGGCTACTTTTTTTTGTTTGATATAATCAAATCCAGTTTGAACATTGGCAATAGCATCTTTTGTGAATTTATGTTTGATACTCATTCTTTGTTGCAAATACACTAAGGATATAAAAGCAAAAATAATAATGGCGATAATGACAGAAGTCACTAAAACATATTGCAATGCACCTGCTTTTATTTTCATTTTTTAATGTGTAATTGTTTATTTGTTGACTTGAGTAATTGAAAACTGCAATTGCAACTGCAAATTTGATACTAATTAGTCTTTCACAATGGTTTTGGTCTCTTTCTCAAATTTTACCCTCACTTCACTTTTAGTTGCTCTTAATAATTTGACACCTTGAAATACTTCACCTAACTTGATGATTTCTTGTTTCCCATTTACGGTTAAAATATAAGATTTACGACTATTCCCCCGAATCATTCCATTGTATTGAACATTAGGAAAAGGTATGGTTGATTTCTTTGAAACTACAGTTTTTTTTCGAACAATTTTCTTTTTTGGAAATCCACCTAAAAAAGGATCTCTATATACTGGAGTCAAATCATAGAAAGACTGCTCAATAGCTTGTTGTC
The DNA here is from genome assembly GCA_965367085.1 of uncultured Polaribacter sp. Classification (GTDB taxonomy): domain Bacteria; phylum Bacteroidota; class Bacteroidia; order Flavobacteriales; family Flavobacteriaceae; genus Polaribacter. The sequence continues at coordinate 63,399 of CBDUHF010000012.1, read as the reverse complement.
GTTGAAATTTCTTTTGAATGCTACCTGTTTCAAATTCGGGTGTAGAAGGATTTAATCGAAAATAGATTTGATATCCAATCATACTCCATATCACCAAAACGGCGATTAAAAGCAAGTATGTTTTTTGTTGCTTGTTCATCGTATCTTTAGATTAAGAAAGGATAGACTTCTTCTATTGAAGTAATACCTTCTTTTACCAATTGAATCATATTTGTTTTCAATGTGGCAATATTGTTTTCTTTTAAATAATGATTGATTTCTAATTTTTTGTCTTTGATATTATTGACCAATTCTTCTGTAATTGGAATAATCTCATACACTGCTTTTCTTCCTTGATATCCTGTTTGATAACAACTAGGACAACCTACTGCTTCAAAGTGTGTTTCAATTTCTTTTAACTCTTGAATTGTATCTGTATTTATACCTAAAACGGTCTGCGACCGTTTGCAGTTGTTGCAGAGTTTTCTAACTAGTCTTTGCGCCACACTCACATTCAGCGTACTTGCAATTAAAAACGACGGAATATCCATATCTATTAAACGAGATACTGTTGCCCAAGCAGAATTGGTATGAATAGTAGATAATACCAAATGCCCAGTTAAAGAAGCTCTAATTGCCATATTTGCAGTATCTACATCTCTAATTTCTCCCACCATAATAATATCTGGATCTTGTCTTAAAAAAGTACGGAGTGTACTTGCAAAATCCAATCCGATGTTTTGTTTGAGTTGCACTTGATTAACACCTTCTAATGTATATTCAATAGGGTCTTCAATCGTTAAAATATTAGTAGTATCGGTATTTAAAAGTTTTAATGTTGCATATAAGGTTGTCGTTTTTCCTGAGCCTGTTGGGCCAGAAATCAGTACAATCCCATTGGGTTTTTGAACTGCTGTGGTATAAGTTTTTAGCTCATTCTCAGTAAACCCTAAGTTGTCTAAAGAGACATGCACATTGTTTTTTGAAAGGATTCTGAGCACCAATTTTTCTCCATGCAGTGTTGGTAATGAAGAAACACGAATATCAAAATCATCTGTTTCTGTGGTTAGATTAATTCTCCCATCTTGAGGCAATCTTTTTTCAGAAATATCCAAGTTTGCCATGATTTTTATACGATTGATAATCTTTGGATATTCCTCTAAAGAAATTACATAACGTTCCATCAATTTTCCATCTATTCTCAATCGAACTCTAGCTTGTTTTTCAAAAACTTCAAAATGAATATCACTACTGCCAATTTCTTTGGCTTCATAAATGATATTCAATAAAAAATCTTCAGAATAGGTCAGATTTTTCTGACCTTTATTTAAGGTTCTTTTTCTATAATTAGTCTCTAAATATTTTTGGATGATACTAGTGCTTTCTTTTTTAAGAATAATATTTTGACCTAAAACAATAGCAAGTTCTTGAGTTAATTCATTAATTGATTTTGCATCCGTTTTAAAAACCCAATGTAGTTCACTTTTTTCTATAGGAATAATACGATATTGATAAGCTTGCTCACTAGATATCAATTGAGCGAGTTCTGTTGCAATATCAAATTGTGAATTTTCCATCTTATAAAGCGTATATATTTATTGAGGTTACCAGTTTATTAGCGATTAAAACCAATCCTAAAAAAAGACTTTGCAATCCCGCTAAAGGAACTGTTTGTGCTGTCCAATTGTTTTTTAAAATCATAAAAACAAGTAAAGAAAAAATAAGGGAAAATACAAAAACCATCAAAAAAGATAAAATCGGCAAACTCAATGCCAATAAAATAAAAAAAAGTGCATCTCCACCACCAAATACGTCAAGAATCTTTTTTTTGAGTTTAAATTTTGAGTACATCCACAAAATTCCTAAAATGAGTATTATAAAAACACTATTCACCCCTACATTCGATAAAAACACAATTGGTGGTTGGTGTAAATAATGAATCATTCCACCTAAAAACATCCCTATTAATAAAATCCATACAGATACTTTTCGCTCTTTTATATCTTGATAAAACAGTACTCCTAAAGTAATGATGAATATAATTTCTAATACTAAATTCATAAATCTGATTGTTCTTTAACTCTAATTTTGTTGCTCTAACTTTTGCAAATAAAATCGCCCTGTGAGTTCTTCTTTGTTTTTGCGATAATTTCTTTTCTTTTCTAAATTAACTGAAGTCAATTTCCCTAATTGTTGTCTCTCTAAAAAATTAACTAGCTTTAATAATACACTAAAACTTCCTTTTATCTCAAAGGAGTATGTAGACAAGTTGGTAGTATTCTTTTCAACTTGATGTGGTTCCTTAAAAGAAATCACTTCAATAGAATTTTCTTTTTTAAACGTATGTAATTTATTTAACAATAATTGTTGAAATGAATTCTCAATAGACAATTCTTTTTGCTGTAATATGGAATCCAGATACTTATTTTCTTGTTGCAAATTAAAAATTCGTTCACTTGCATTAGATAATAGTTCCTTTTCTTTGTTTAGAGCTATTAACCTAGTTTTTAAATCTATGGTTTTCTGTATGGAAAACACATAAGAAATTATGAGTAATACTAAAAACCCAATGACCAACCCTATGTTTTTTTGTTTATCTGTCATAGGTGGTGATTATAAATTTAAATGCAGAATTATTTCCTGTTTTTTTTCCTTTTCCATATTCATGAATGGAAATGTTTTTAATCCATTTTTTTTGTTCTAAAAGAGAAACCCAGTTAGAGAAACCTTGGTTCTCTTTTGAAATTCCTTTTACTACAATTTGGTTTTCTTTAAATGCTAGCGGTTTGTCTTTCTTTTGAATTCCTTCAATGGGCTGAAAATGAATTTGAGATAAAAGAATAGTGTTTGGAGTTGAGCCTCCTAATACATCTATATATTCAGAGAGTTTGGAATTGGATGCAGATTGCACACTTTCCACCAAACGTTTCTTTTGGGTTACTTCTTCCTGTATTTTATTGAGTTGGTTTTTATAGGTTCCACTTAATTGCAATTCTCCCATTAAATCCCCAACCTTGTCTCTATAAGAGCTAAAGAAAAAAAAGTTTGCTAATAATATTACTAATAAAAAACCTAAACCAGTTTTTAAGCCAATATCAAAAAAACGTTTATGAAAATAACGTTCGTTTAACTCTGACTGAATAGTACTTGATTCATTCTTTGTATAGTATGAAATAATTCCTGCTAAGGATAATATCTCTTTGTTAGTCAACTCTAAATCATTAATCGAATAGTTTTCATCAGAAGTTATTGTTTTTAGAATATTTTGGATATTACTATCAAATTCAATTTGAGCATTGGAAGAAAACAATGTTCTATTTCCCACAAAGGGTTGTATGTTTTCGATAACTAGGTTTCCTAAAGAAAAATCAATTACTGATATTCCTTTTTTTTGGTAGATATATATAATTTTATCTACTGTATCTCTTCTGGCAATACACACAAAAGAATGACTGTTATTTTGATATACTTCATAATAAAAATCTGCTAAAGAAATATTTGGAAATGCATTTTTGATCAATATTTTTTCGTCATCATTGACAAGTGCAATTTTTTTGGACAGTACTTGTTCATCATTGAGCACCAAAAAAACATGCTTTTGACCTTTTAGAAATTCAATTCCCTTCTCTAGGTCTTTGGTTGTTGTTCTTTGAGTGATATCAAAGACTTTCTTTTTTTGAGTTAATTGAAGAATAGTAATACTTCCCTTTTCTGCATGCTCAATGGCAGCATAATTTTTACCATATTTGAGTGTTTGTTGAATCATTAATAAATGATCGTAGGTTTGATAAGTACAGAAAGTTTACTCTTTGAAGCAGTCCTTGTACGTTTGCTAAACAACCATTTAATAATTGGAATTCTTGCTAAAAACGGAACTCCAGAGCCAGAATTATTTTTTGAGGTTTCTTCAATGCCTCCTAAAATAATCACATCTTTATCTTTTACTCTTATAGTTGATGTAAATTCCCTAGAATTCATTCCTGGTGGTGCCTCAGGGTCTATTCTTTCTCCATTAAAATCGGACTGTAAAACATTGATGTTTAATGTAATATTTCCATCTCCAGAAACTAACGGCCGAATACTAATCGATAAATCAGCATCAATAGGATAGTAGTTTTTTACATCCGCAATTACTGGGTTTTGAGTCCCAATAGTGTTTCTTTGGGTAACTGCATAATATGAGCGTTCTCCTCTAGATAAAGTAGCTTGATGCCCATTTAATGTAGACAATTTTGGGGTGGAACGAATCTTTAAATCTCCATTAGTTTCTAATGCTTGAATTCTTGCATAAAAGTTAGGAACTACCTTTCCAACATTTAAAGCACCAAAGTTATTAAAGCCACCAATAATTTTATTAATGCTTGCATCTCCTAAGGTTAAATCTGAACTAGGAAAAACTGATCCTATATCTGTTGTTGGTGCATCTCCAATACCTAATTCTAAACCCGAAGAGACTGAAGTTGAATTAGATACTTCTATTATCATTACTTCAATTAAAATTACGGGAACAGGTTTATCAATCGTTTTTAAAAACTTTTTAAAAGCTTCAATTTTTTGTGCATTTCCGTTGACTAAAAAAGCATTTTGTTCAATATCTGTTGTTATATCTAGTCCTTCGATAATTTTTTTAGGAATTAAACCTAAAATCGCATCGGATTGATTTGAATAGTCTTGAAAAGTACTTCTATTATTTACATTTGAATTTCTTATAGAGTTTCGATTGGTGTTGGAGTTATTAAAATTATTAGTGTTTTGGCTAAATCCATTGTTCCTGAAATTTTGATTTCCATTTACAGAATTAAAACCTTGATTAGAGCTTAGTCCTGAATTTCGATTGCTTTGAATTGGAGAATTCATAATTTCAATAGAGCGATGCAATAAAGGAACAGCGACAGAACTGCTTAAGGAAGGTTGAGCTACATCTCCAAAATAATATATACCATTGATTTTTTTATAACTAAACTTTGTGTTTTCTAAAATTTTAGTGAGTAACACATCATAGGTAATGTTGGTGGCTTTTACAGTAGCATTACCTGCTCCTGTAAGTGGACTGCTTGTAAACATATTGATACTTAAATCATAGGCAATGTCTTTTATAATAGAGGCTATTTGTACATTCTCAAAATCAACATCTACAATTTGCTTTATCGTATCTTGAACTTTAAAGTAAAAGTTGGAGTTTCGATATCGTGCTGGTTTTTGTCTTCTAGTATCTGTGATTCCTTTTTGATTGGGTGCACTTGCACTTTCAAACAAATAATAATTGTCCTTTGTTTTAGTCACCGATAAATTGTTCGCAAAAGCAATTTTATCTATAGCACTCTCAAAAGGTTTGCCCTTGATGTAAGAGGATAGTTTCTGATTTCCAATTCCAGGAGCAAACACTAAATTCTTACCGGTAACATTGGTGATTTTTTTAAAAGCTACAAATAAGGTATCGTTTTGCAAATCCACTGAAAACAAATCTTTTTCTTTATCATAATTCGCTCCTATATCTCTTGGAATAAATGGTTTTGCATACCGTTTAATACTTATAATAGAACCTAAAATATCAATGGTTAAATCATACTCCTTACACAAATACAAAAACACGTTTTTTACAGTAGCATTTGAGAAATTCTGTGAAACTTTTATTTGATTCAAATTCGTAGCAATACTGACATTTATTTTGTGTTGTTTTGCAATTGCACGAATGAATATTGGCAATTCTGTATCGTTCAAACTAAAATCTACTTTTTTAGTCAGACCTTCAATTGTGGTTGATAAACTATCTAAACTTATGGTTAACTTTTGAATTCTTGGATCTACTTTTTGAGCATATACAATTTGAAAACAAAACAAATACAATAGTAATAACGGGACAATTCTTTTAATCACAATTTTTTTAATTTAATTAACTTTAAAACTACTGATACTATAATTAGTGGTATATCCTGAATTGGAAGCACTAACTCGCCACTGATAATCTCCAACTTCTAAATCTTTTGAGATAACTGTTGACGTGGTTATGGAATCAAGTAAAATTTGACCAGCTGCAGCAAAATTAGGTTTTGCTATTTGAATTTTATATTCAATTACATTTTCTATTTCTTGCCAGTTAAATTGGATGTTACCACTAGTTATCTGAGCATCATTTATTGGTGCCAACAAAATAACTGTTTCATTAGAGACATCTTCTACAAATATAGCTTCACAATTCCATAGAAATAGCATGGAACAAATTATAAGTAGTTTCTTTTTCATTTTTAAAAACTTAATTTAGAGGCTAAATGTAAGAATTTATTATTATTTTTTATATTTTTAGCAACGTATAATTATATCAATTGCTATCTGTATGAAGATTCGAAGTATTTTCTCAAAAAAAATTCCTGCTTTTAACATGCAGGAACTCCTTGTGGTTTTGGTTATTATTGGTATTTTAATTTTGATTGCGATTCCTAATTTAATGCCCATCATTTCTAAAACCAAAGCTTTAGAAGCTCAAAATCATCTGGTACATTTATATGGTTTGCAACGAAATCATTTTTTTATGTATTCTAAATATTCTAATGATTTAAATACCATTGATTTTTTATCTGAAAAAACAGTGAAAAATGGTGGGACTGCAAATTATGAATATCAAATTATTCAAGCCACAAACAACTCTTTTAAAGCTAAAGCAATTGCTGTTACTGATTTTGATGGCGATGGTGTTTTTAATGTTTGGGAAATTGATCAGGATAAAAAATTGAAGGAAATTGTAAAAGATTGATTTATTAAATACATCATATATATAATTTCTCTTTTACTTTCGAATGCATTACATTGATACTTAGAACTTCTTAGATTTTTATTTCAGAAAATAAAAGATGATTTTTATTATTAGTTACTCAAATTGACAGATTTTTTTTCTAATACAGATGTTTCAGAGGCTTTTAAAATTTTTAAAATTTTTAACGAGTCTTTAAAGTCAGGAGCACCATAAATTAAGCTTTTATCATTATTCTCAAGAGCATTTATTATTAAAGGAGCAAACTCTTTGAAAGAACTTCTAAAAATAGAGATTTCGTTATTGAGTTCTTCCTTGCTAATACCTTTAAAATCAACCTTTGTAAATTCGTCTTCTCCTATTAACTTTAATGTAAGTTTATTTTTTAAATCAAAATGAAGTTCTCCATCGCTTCCATATATAGCTATTTCAAATTTTGATTCACCTAAAGTGGCTGCATTTACTAATAATTGGACATTAATATTATCTTCTATGGAAAGGTTTGCACTAAAAAAACTTGAGGCATTCGTATCTTTAAAGTAAGTTTTATTATTCCTTTTGTTAATCACAGAATTTGAATTTGCAAATACATTATGAATCTGTTTATTTGGGAATAAAAACCTTACTAAGTCAATTAAATGTGAGCCCATAGCTAATCGAACTCCTCCGCCTTTGCTTTTTTCAAAACTCCAGGAAGGGTTGATATTTTTTTTACTAAATGCAGATGATTGTTGGTTAATACTTACATGATATATATAACCTAATTTTTTAGATTTAATAATTTTTTTAATAGCTTTTATATATGAATTAAACCGTAATTGATGATTTACTAAATACAATTTGTTATTATCTTTTTTTTCAATCAAATCTATTAATTCTTCATTCTCTTTTAGACTAAGTACAAGAGGTTTTTCTGCAAGAATATTCTTACCTTTTAATATGGCATATTTGATTTGCTCATAATGAAAGTAATTAGGTGATGCAATAACAATTAAATCAATATCTTTCACATCACATAACGTTTTATAATCTTTATAAGCTATGATGTTTTTATCATTGGCTATTTTTTTAGTTTTTTCGAAATCTTTTCCAACAATTCCAACGATTTCTGTATTGCTATTTGCGAAAGCAGGAAAATGAGTTCTAAGTCCTGCTCCTGTTCCTATAATTCCGAGTTTAATTTTTTTAGTCATTTTTCTTACTTTTTAGTTTATCTATTTCTTTATTATACACTAATCTAAATCCGTTTGCAAAATAGGAGTTGCTAGGTGGATTATAGTTTCTGTAGGTAGGAACTAAATTGGCAGAATTCCAGTCAAAGCAGCCCCCTCTTAAAACTTTTATATTTGCTGAATTCTCTCCTTTGGGATTATTAACAATCCCTTTAACAACACATTTCTTATAATAATTAGCAGAAAACCAATCGTTACACCATTCTCTAACATTTCCTAGCATATCATAAATACCTAATGAATTTGGTTTAAGTAGACCAACTTCTTTAGTTGTATTATTTGAGTTTTTTATATACCAAGCATATTGTTCAATTCGATTTTCATCAAATAAATAGTTGTCATCATCTCCACCAGATCTACAAGCATATTCCCATTGGGCCTCAGTTGGTAATTCACATCCAAGCCATTTAGCAAAGACATAGGCATCATACCATGTTACAAAAACAACAGGTTGGTTGTCGCTGAAAGACCTTTCTTCTCTAGAATCATTTTCTATAAAAGGAAAATCTTCGTAATATAATTTGTTAGTAACTGGGAATATAGAAATACAGAAACTATCTAATGTCACCAGGTGTTCGGGTTTTTCATCTGGAGTTCTATTATTTTTATCAGTTCCCATTTTAAATCTACCAGATGGTACACAAATAAAATCTAAATTATATGCTGAGTTGTTTAAATATTTATCTAATCTTTTCTCAACATTTTTTAAATCTAATATTTGATGAATAAGTTTAGTTGCCTCAATAAAGTGATGCTTTGATTCAAAAAATTCTAATAGTTTAATAGATTCATAAATAACTTGTGAATTTTTTTCGATTTGAAGTAATGGAGTTAATGTATCTATTAAAGCTCTTTTTATGTCCAACTCATTTACCATATTATTAAGATTCTCCTTTAATTGTAAAATAACATTGAGCTTTTCTTCTTTGTTTAATAATCCTAATAATTCTTTTAATATTTTTTTTGGAAAAAAGGAAAGGTCTGTCATTGCTCTTAAGGCTAGTCCTTTGTTTTTTGCCCATAACTTTGTGAAAACATTTTCTAAATTTCTTTTGGGAGTTAGTCCTATGAATAATCGAATAGGTTCTTCCCAAATAGTAATATTGGATCGATTTATTAAATTATCGAGAGGTTCGTCTTTCATCCCCTCTGCTACAAAATATTCCCATACCGACCTATGAATAAAATATAAGTTTTTCCCTGTTCTTTGTAGAAGACCAGTATAATCACATAATATATTTAAGATTTGAATTGGAGACATTGTAATGTTCTCTAAATTCCTAATGATGAATAGGATTTCTTCATCTATAAAAGACTCCTTTGCATCAAGTTTATAAAACCTCACTGCAATAATCTTCAATGCCTTTTCAAGAATTTCATGTAAATTTTCAGATTCTGAAATATTCTTTCTTGCAGATGAATCTTCCCAGTCAATTTCTTTAATTAGGTATTTTATACAATTTTTAAAAATTATGGCTCTTTGTGTAGCTCTATGACCAAGTGTTTCAGGAACTGAAGCCATCATTGCCAGTAAAAATGGTGTTTTTGCTAATTCAAAAATTCTGGAGTCATTTTTTATTAAATTCCATATTTTATCTTTGTTTTTATCATCACAAATAGACCATATGTAGGACTCTATATCCTCATCAGTCAATTCATTCATTTGACAAACTTCAAATCCATCAATTTTTCTATACCCTGAATATCTAGATGATATAATAATTTTGCAATCAGGATGAGCTGTTTGAAAACTAGCAAGACGTTTTATAAACTCTTCTTTATCAATATCTATAATTTCATCGAACCCATCTAACATTAAGATGGTTCCTGCACGGCAAAAATTTTCGTTACTAGATATAATCTCTCCATTGACTCTTCCTATAAAACCATTGACTTTTTTTGATATATAATCGTACAATGATTCGTTAGTTCTCATTAAGTCATTTATTCTTATATAAATAGGAAGATGCTTAACGGCATTAGAGATATTAAACGCTAAAAATTTAAAAAGTGTTGATTTCCCTGACCCTGGAGAACCTAAAATTATTATTTTAAGAATTGATGAATCGATCAAATTTTCTGCTGATAATATTTTTTTTATAGAGGTATCATCTATATCAAAACTTACCTTAAGTGGCATATAAATATCTCCGATATTAAATTGATCCCCTTTGCCCAAAATTTTTAAATATTTGTATTCTGCATTTATAGATTTCAAATACCTTTTTCTTGCTTGTTGATATGAAAGATTATTTTTTTCTTCGTGAGTTTGAATATTCAAAGCTGATTTCAAAGTAGCTTCAAACTTTGGTGTTTTTTTTAAATAAATTGCTTGAATATTCTTAATTAAGGGAATTATTGGAGTTTCATCAATAAGGCAAGGAATAATCTTTCTTTTATTCATTTTAGCCATAGTAATTTCATGCATTACCATAGTGGAGGAGGCAGAGTGCGTTGACCATAAAAGAATTATGACTTCACTCGAAATTATATTTTTTTCTGTAATAGCTAACCAATTTGTTCCAGGGTTTAAAGATTCTCTATCTAAGAATATTTTTTGTCCCTCATGAGACAAAAAATCATAAATCCAATCGGCATATTTATTATCGTTTCTAGAATAAGAGATAAAAATACTCATAATTAAATGTTTTTTTGGTTTCTATACCATTCTATAGCAGGCCTGCTTCTCATAAAAAAAGGAAAACCCATATCAATTGATTTTTGTTTTATAAAATCTTTAATTTTCTCTCCTTTCCAGATTTTCCATACATTTTCATTATTATCAAAATCCATTTCTGCTTCTTCAAACTCTATATCTTCTATTATTTGATTTTTAAAAGTTTTATCTTCTAAAACTCCAGCTTTGTCTGCAAACCATGATTCTCCGAGAAGAATGTCAAATGCTCCTTTTGATAAATTAACTATTTCTCCATACTCTTCTTTTGGAACTATTGGAAGAAAGGGTCTCATCGCAAGGATTGAGCAGATTCCCATTGCCTTAAACTTTCTCAATTGTCCAATTCTTTCAATTGGTGATTTTATAGGTTTTGGTTCTAAATAATTGAAGGTTAATTGCGCTACACTAACACAGCCAAAAAGAATATTCCCTTTTCTATTTAATTGAGAATTAATATCCTTAATTCTTAAAAGCTGATTATCATTAAAAACATATCGTGTTGTAAATAAAATATCTACATTAAAGCTTACGAGTTCTTCCAATAAACTTAAACCGAGTTCGGTTCTTGGTTTAGCAAATGAGTCAGTGTCTCCACTAAGATAAATGATGTCATATTTTCCTATATTTTCAGTTAACCAATTTTTTATATCATTTATCTCTAAATTTCTATATTTCAAAAACCCAGAGTGAACATAACAAAAAGGGCATGAATAGGTGCAGTATTTCTTGGTAGATAATGGACCTAAAGATATCATTGCTCGCTTATCTCCAATAAAAAATGGTAATTCTTTTGCTCTCATTTTATATTATGTATTAATTAATATTTTAACTCGAAACTGGTTTGCAATTTAATTCTGTTATCTAATAAAAATTACCTCATAATTACTGACTCAAAGCATCCCCAAAAATGAGGATATATAAACAATGGTTTTTGATGAAATTTGTTTTCAAGTAATATTTCACCTTTGTGGTATTAATTTTAAAATCATACACCATGAAAAAAGAGTACAATGAACAATTAGAAAAGAACAAGGAAATCACAAGCAACAATGAAACAGAGGGAAATACTACAGAAAAGCCTAAAGAGCCTACTGGAACTCCAAATTCATCTGGAGAAGTAATTAAACCAGGAGGAGATAAAGAAAAGAATCCGAAAAAGAAGAGTTAGTATCATTTCCATATCAACATAGCAAAGTTCTGGCTTTATTATCTTTACGGAAAATAAAGCCTTTTTTATGAAAAATCTATTCAAAATGCGTTCTTTACAAACGACACTCATATTCTATTTATTTTTTTCAGTTCACATATTTGGGCAAAACATGACCGTAATAGATAGTTTATTATCGGTTTTAGAAACTCAAAAGGATACAATAAAGATTAAAACTTTAAATGAGCTTGCTTGGGAGTATAGAAAAGCAGATTCAAAAAAGGCATCTGTTTATGCAAAGAATGCTAAAACTATGAGTGATTCCCTTTCATATTTAGAAGGAGCACTTACAAGTCTTAATCGTTTAGGTGCTATTGCTATATATCAAAAAAACATTGAAGAAGCAGAAGAAATATATTTAACAATCCTTAAGAAAGAAATAGAGCGAAATAATGTTTATGGAATTGCTCGAGCCTATAATCAATTAGGTCTTATTTTTACTGAAAAAAGTGAATTTTCAAAAGCTTTAGAGTATACACTTAACGCCGAAGATAAATTTGAATTTTTAAATAAGACAAATATCGTTGCCATTACTTCAAATAATATAGGAGATTTATATCGGCGCCTTGGAAACTATGACAAGGCAATGAGGTATTTTTTAAAAAGCCTATCTATAAAGAAAAAAAACGGAAATAAAGAAGCAATAGCACTTACTCTCCAAAATATAGGGGTTTTTCAAATTAGTCTACAAAATTATAAAAAGGCTCTTGACTATTTTAAAAAGAGTGAAATCATTTTTGACGATATAAATGACCATTATGAACTTTCAAAAACTTATAACAATATTGGGCTTTCGTTTTTTTCATTAAAAGAATATGAAAAAGCCTTAAAATATTACAATCAATCTATTGAATTAAAAAAAACATTGAACATAAAGGAAAAAGACTATAGTATCTTTAACAACCTAGGAACCATATATCATAAAAATGGATTATTGAATTTGGCTCTATCTAATTATAAAAAAGCTCTAAAGATAGAAAAGAACGCTAGCATTTATAACAATATAGCACATGTCTATTTTCAAAAACGTGATTATAATCAAGCGTCTGCCTTTTACAAAAAGGCATTGAATAAAGCTGTATTATCTAATCAGAGATTTGAAAGAATGAGAGCTTTAAACAACTTATCAGATGTTTACTCTAATTTGAAAAATTATTCCTTAGCTATCCAGTATAATGAATCTTATTTGACACTAAGAGATAGTTTAGAAAACGATTACAAAGGAGCTATAAATCTCAAAATAGATTATGAAGAAAAACAAAAACAAGTTGAAATACTTGAAAAAGATAAAGAAATATCGCAAATAACCCTCGAAAAAAACCTATTAGAAAACAGACGTAAAACAATTTTAATTTATAGCCTTTTAATCGGTTTAATATTAGTTTCGCTATTATTTTTTGCCATTATTAAAGTTAAGCGACATAAACAATTAGCAAAATTGGCAGAAAAAAATAGTTTAATTGAATCTCAAAAAATCGAAGAACTATTAAAAAAACAAGAGCTAAAATCAATGAATGCTATGATGATAGGACAAGAAGAAGAAAGAAAACGCATTGCTAGAGATTTACATGATCGATTAGGCAGTATGTTAGCGATGGTTAAAAATCATTTTAAATCTGTAGAAACAAGCATCGTCAATTTAAAAGATACCAATACAAAATTATACAAAAGTGCAAATAAACTACTTGATGAAGCTTGTGAAGAAGTTCGAAAAATCTCTCAAGACATGACTTCTGGTGTATTAACTAAATTTGGATTAACAGCAGCTTTAGAAGATTTAAAAAACACTTTAGAAGAAAGTAAGCAGCTAGAAGTAGAATTCGTAAGCTATGGATTAAATAATAGACTACCTTTAGAATTAGAAATCACTATCTACAGAGTAATACAAGAATTAATTAGTAATATTTTAAAGCATGCCAAAGCTTCAGAAATTTCGATTCAGCTATTAAAAGGAAAAAGCGGTTTGAATATTCTTTTAGAAGATAATGGCATAGGTTTTGAAACATCTAAGGTAAAGTTAGGAATGGGGTTAAAAAATATTGAAGCTAGAATAGATGGGCTCAATGGAGAAACAAAAATAGATTCCACTTTAAGAAAAGGCACTATAATAACTATTGATATACCTATAAAAAGTAAGAAACAAAATGATTAATATTATTATTGCCGATGATCACGAAATTGTCGTTGAAGGTTTACATTCTTTATTAGAAAATGAAAAAGACATTACTATTGTTGGAGAGGCTTATAATGGAGAGGAGGTTATTCCTCTTTTAAAGTCTAATGCAGTTGATGTTGCTGTGCTTGATATCAGCATGCCAAAAATGGATGGAGTTGATTTAACTAAATTTATAAAAGTTAACTACCCTAAAGTTAAAATTTTAATCCTAACCATGCATAATGAAATAGGTTTTATTAGAAGAATTATAGAAGCAGGAGCTCATGGGTATATTTTAAAAAACAAAGGTAAAGAAGAGTTAGTAAGAGCCATTCAAGCGTTATATAACGGAAATGAATACTTAGGCGAAGAAGTTACAAAAACTCTGTTTTCAAGTATAAGAAATACGACTGTTTATGGAGAAATTCAACTCACAAAACGAGAAAAAGAAGTTTTAAAACTGATATCTAATAGCTTCACCACACCTCAAATTTCGGATGAACTTAATATTGCTCCGTCAACAGTAGAAACTCATCGTAGAAACTTGATAGAAAAAACAGGAGTTAAAAACTCAAAAGGATTAGTAAAGTTTGCTATTGAGAATGGTTATCATTAAACAATATTAAAAACTCCATACTTTTGAGGATATAAAAATCAATAAAACTAACGTTTTACAGCACTTACAATTAGTTGAATTTTGTTCTATATAAATTTAATGATTGTAATATGTCAAAACTACAAATTCAATACTCAAAAGAACTTGCTGAAGAATTAGGTAAAATTGCAGTTTATTTACCAGGAGAACAGGTTGCCGTTGGTGATATTATAATATTTCCAAATGGAAAGTCCTTTCTTGGGAAATCACGTCCTGTCGGCACCTTTAAAAAAGTCACATCTCTAAAAAATTTGGACGTAAAATATACTGAACCAAGCTTTTCAAAAAATCCTGACTCATATCAATTTTCAAGTAAAAATGCTGTTAATTTCAACTTCAATATAGATTCAAATGTAGACTTAGGGAGCGAAAAACTACCAAGTGCTGATGCTAAAGTGAAAATTAATTTCACTTCTGAAGGTGCCATCTATTTTCTAGCTGTAGACTGTGATAAAAAAGAACTAGATGATTTGAGTGCTTTGGAAAATGAAATTAATGCTAGAGGAAAGAAAATGTTGTGGAAAGACACTTTCCTCGTAACCTCTGTGACCGTTGCAAAAAAAGCCTTTATAGCACAATCACGTTCTAAAACTTCAGAACTATTAATTAACGGAAATATTCAAGGTATTCAATCTGGTACAGTAAAAATAGGAGCAAAAACAAATCTCGGAATAAATAAACAGCAAGGAGATATTTTCATTAAAGATTGGTCTAACGATGTTACTGTATTTATGGATCTTATTCGATTTGAGAAAGAAGTATTTAGCGAAAATTATAGAGGAAATAAAGCAATTTCTACAAAAGAAGTTGAAGAATCAAGAATACTATTCAAACCTGTACTTATTGAAGATTTATTAACAGATTAACTATATACAATGAAATTTTACACGAAAAGCTACTTATCAGATCTTTCTGAATCAAGAAGAAAAGGAACTAAAACTTTTTCTTCTGTTCTGAATGAAAACAAGAACCGAACTCATTTTGATATTTTTTTGTCTCACAGTTTTAAAGATAAAAAATACATTACAGGTTTGTATTTAGAGTTGACTTCAAAAGGATACTCTGTTTATGTGGATTGGATTATAGACCCTCATTTTCAACGAGACAATGTAACGAAAGACACTGTTAACAAAATTAGATTGAGAATGAAGCAATCTAAATCTCTAATATATGCTACTTCAGAAAACGCTTCCAATTCTAAATGGATGCCATGGGAATTAGGATTTATGGATGGAGACAAAGGAAGATGTGCAATTCTTCCAATTACAGATTATGAAAATGACACTTTTAAAGGTCAAGAATTTCTATCGGTATATCCTCTTGTAACCAAAGGAAGTAACATTTATTACGATTCAGATTTGAATATTCAACTAAGCACATTTTCATCCAAAGAGATGAAAAGCTGGATGAACTTTTAACTAAAAAAATATAATCTAAAAAACAAAATACTATGGCAAACACTCACAACCTTTTTATAAGTCATTCTTGGCAATACCCTGATGCTTATGAAGGTATATGTAATTTATTGGATAATAGAAGCTATTTCTATTACAAAAATTATTCAGTACCAAAAGATGATCCTGTACACACAAATGGAACAGACAAACAATTAATAGATGCAATCTATAATCGGCTACGATTATGTCATGTCGTATTAATAATGGGAGGAGTCTATTCTACCTACAGCAAATGGATTAATAAAGAAATATTAATAGCAAATGAAAGTTTCTCAATACCAAAACCTATAATAGGAATTAAACCTTGGGGACAAGCTAATATCTCCAGTAAAGTTAAAGAAAATGCAGTTGAAATCGTTGGTTGGAATACAGAATCTATAGTTGCTGCAATTAGAAAACATTCAAACGCATAATTATGAGAAAAGCATTAATAGTAGGAATAGATTATTATACTCATCAAAACTCACTACATGGTTGTGTTAATGATGCATATGCTGTGAAAACTGTTTTAGAAAGGCATGGAAATGGAACCATCAATTTTGATGTTAAGCTGTTAACAGCCACTAGTGAAAATCAAGTTGTAAAAAAAAACTGTTTAAAAGAGCATATTATTGAATTGTTTAAAAGTGAGAATGAAGTTGTATTCTATTTTTCAGGGCATGGTCATATAGAAAGCACAGGGGGGTATTTAATAACTTCTGAATGTAAAAATGGAGATGAAGGTATGCCTATGATAGAACTTATGGACATAGCAAATAAATCAAAAGCAAAGAATAAAATTATTATTCTTGATAGTTGCCATAGTGGATATACTGGAACAGATTATCATTCTGACGAAAATGCATTGCTATCAAAAGGAACTACAATTTTGACAGCCTCATCAAAAGATCAATACGCGACAGAAAAAAATGGATCAGGTGTTTTTACATCATTATTAGTAGATGCTCTAAATGGAAGTTCTGCAAACTTAATGGGAAAAATAACTCCAGGAAGTGTTTATGCTCATATTGACCAATCACTTGGCCCTTGGCAACAAAGACCACTTTTTAAAACAAACATTGAAAATTTTGTTTCTTTGAGAACAGTTCAACCTCCAATTGATCTTGAAGACTTGTTGCTAATTACTACTTTATTTGAAGAAAAAGGTACAGAATATCAATTAGACCCTTCTTATGAGCCTGAAAGTGAAACGCCAGATTTAGAGAATACCAAAAATTTTACTGTATTACAGAAGTATGAAGGTGTTGGTTTAGTTATTCCCAAAGGTGCTAGTAAAGATCATATGTATCATGCTGCTATGGAATCTAAAAGCTGTGTCTTAACACTATTAGGCCAACATTATTGGAATCTTGTTAAAAACAAAAGAATATAACTTATGAACGACATCTTATTTTACATCACACGCTACGGAATATACTTTCTCCAAGGATTAGTAACATTCCTAATTTTAAAATCTATTTTTAGTGCTACACTAAAAAGCCATCATTCAAAATGGAATACTCTAATTGATAATTTCAATTTTTCAACACAAGAGTTTTACAAATTACTCAAAGAAGAATTGCAAAACCATGGTATAAAACACATTGAGATTGAACAAGTTTCTTTAAAAGAAGGCAATGCATTTTCATCAAGAAGAAGCTATTTAAGAGCTACTTGGAAAGAATATCAATACGATATTTGTGCGGCACCATTTGGGAAAGGTTTTTTTATTTCTTGGTGGCTATTGTATAAAAACTCTATAGGTCAACTAATTATTTTAAAAATTCCTTTTGTTGGAGGGTGGCTTGCAAGAAAACTATATCCTGTAACCTATTATAAAATAGATACAGCTTCCATGTTTATGACCTATGCTCAAGCTGCTGTATTAAAAGTAGTTGATGATATTACAAAATCACAGGGAGTTAGAGCCTTATCAGAACTAGACCGAAAACCTACACTACAAGATATCTTCAAACGATAATGAAATGAAGCTATCATTAGCAGAAAAGGCAACAATTAATTTTTATGAGTTTGATTACAAGGGACGTGGCTATTACCACTTCCCTTTTTGTGTGGATATAGAACCACCCTTTACCCATTTTTCTCATCATCAACATTTAAAAACCTACTCTCAAGAATATGATGATGGAAGAGCATCATCCTATTTTAAGCAGCTAACAGCATTTTTTACTCCCAAAGTTCAAGAGGAAAAGAAAGAAAAAGAAAAACCTTTTTTACCAAAAGAAGTACTCTCAAAATCTATATTGGTTGGATTGGAAATTTCCTTTCCAAAACGCCCATATATTAATAAAACATTGTTTGTCGAATTGTTGAATATGCTTGGCTATTCCGAAAATTCTATTTCTTTTGAAATTATTGGTACTTTTGAGAAGATTACCATTCAGATTGTTTGCAGTGAAAAGGACAAAATGAGAATAACCTCTCATTGTAAAGCCTATTTTTCATCCATTTTATTTAAAGAGGTAAATGCCTTAGATCTCCCTTTTAATGGTTATGATGATATTGCTGTTTGTGATTTCGGTTTGGAAGAAGAATCTATGCGATCCATTCATATTCCACAAAACTTTAGTATTGATACTTTAACAAGTATTTTTGCAACGCTTGAAAACTTACAACAAGGAGATGTGATTGTCTATCAGGTTTTATTCAAAGGAGTTGTAAACCCTTGGTCGAAAAGTATGATAAATGCAGTTTCTGATGCTAATGGAAATTCATTCTTTGTTGATGCTCCAGAAATGCTTCAGTTGGCAAAAAACAAGGTTTCTAAGCCCTTGTTTGCAGTTGTTGTACGTTTGGCGGCACAATCACTTTTCAAGGAGCGTACTCAATATTTAGCTTCTGAAATAATCCGAACCATCTCTACATTTTCAAAATCAGAGTTTAATGGGTTGATTCCATTATCAAATGAAGGATATGAATATCAACACCATATAGAAAATCTGTTTTACCGACAAACCAACAGATTAGGAATGCTCTTGAATACGGATGAATTAGTTTCATTAGTTCATTATCCTAACGAAAGTATTCTATCTTCTAAATTAGGTTTTAATGATACAAAAACGAAAAAAGCACCTCAAATGGTTTTGCAAAATACTGATGGTTGTTATGTCGGTATTAATTCTCATCAACAAGAAGAATACGCTATTCATTTAGGTACAGAACAACGCCTTAAGCATATTCATATTGTTGGCGCTACTGGTGTTGGAAAATCGACATTGATTGCCAATATGGTCTTGGATGATATTGAAAAAGGAAATGGGATTGCCCTTTTTGATCCTCATGGCGATATCTGTGATGATATTTTACTTCGGATTCCAGCACATCGAAAAGAAGATGTGGTTATTGTTGATCCTTCAGACAGTGAATTTCCAATCGGATTTAATCTATTACATGCAACAACTGATGCGGAAAAGATAGTACTCAGTTCGGATTTAGTTTCTGTATTCAAACGTCACGCCACAGCTTGGGGAGATAATATGACTGCTGTATTATCCAATGTCATCAATGCTTTTTTAGAAAGTAGTTATGGTGGAACATTGATTGAACTCAAACGTTTTTTAATAGAAGAGAAATTTAGAAATGCTTTTTTAGAAAAAATCGATGATAATTCTGTTCATTATTACTGGAAAAACGAGTACCCTCTTGTAAAAAAAGGTATTGCTCCTTTATTAACAAGAATTGATACCTTTTTACGTCCCAAGATTATTAGGTATATGTTGGCACAAAAAAATGGTATTGATTTTAAAGAGTGCATCGAAAAAAAGAAAATCGTTTTATTCAAATTATCTCAGGGCCTTATTGGAGAAGATAATTCATATTTATTAGGCTCATTGTTCATTTCTAAATTCAATCAAGTAGCATTATCAAGACAGCAAATCTCTAAAGAGAAAAGGCATCCTTTTTATATTTATATGGATGAATTTCAGAATTTTATAACACCTTCAATTACAGCAATGCTTTCTGGGGTTCGTAAATATGGAGTTGGGCTTGTTTTAGCACATCAAGAACTTGCTCAAATTGAAGAGCAAAAAGTATTGAATTCTGTGATTTCAAATCCGTTTACTAGAATCTGTTTTAGATTGGGAGATAATGATGCACGTAAATTAGAAACTGGGTTTTCTTTCTTTGAACAAAATGATTTGCAAAGTTTGGAAACAGGAGAAGTGATTATGCGTGTTGGGAGTAGTACTCATGATTTTAGTCTTACTTCATCAAAATTATCGAATCAAATAAATTCTGAAGTTAAAGATTTTATCACTCAAAATACACGAAGGAAATACACCAAGAATCGTTCTGAAATAAAAATCTTGTTAGATAGTTTACTTCCCAAGCCTAAACCAAAAACCTCCAAAGTAAAAGAAGAACCTATTTCTAATAAAATTTCAAAAGAAGCACCTGTAGATATAATACAAAAAGCAACAAAAATTCTCCCTAAAATTGTAAAAGAAGAGAAGAAGCTAATTCCGAAGAAAGAGAAAAAGGTATTCACTAATTTTGAAAAACAAAAGGAAGTTTATCTCCAGCAAGCTGATGAACAAGAAATACTTCGCAAACATCGTTCATTGCAATATTTTGTTCGTACTATGGCTGTGCAACGTGGTTTTAAAGCGACTCTTGAAGAAGAAGCAAACAATGGTGGGCGTGTTGATGTTGGATTATTAAAAGATGAGATTCGTATAGCTATTGAAATTTCAGTAACCAATACTGTAGAATATGAAGTTCAAAATATTCAGAAATGCATAAATAGTAATTATTCTCTAGTTTATATGATTTCTGATGATGAAAAACATCTGCAAAATATTAAAGAACAATCCGAAAAAGTTATTCAGAAAAAGTTGCATTCCAAAATCCATTTTTTCCCTTCCAAAGAATTGTCTTTATACTTGGATGCACTAACACCAACATCAATTGTTAAAGAGAAACGAGTTCGTGGCTATCGCGTGAAAGTAAATTACAAAACTGAAGATGGGGATACGAATAAGCAAAAATCTATTACCAATATCATTATGGATGCCTTACGGAAAAAGTAATATTACTTTTCAAAAATGAATTGATTTTTAAGGCTACTTTTTTATCCACCTTACAATACCTGGCTTGTTCTATTTTTAGGATTTCTTCTTTTGGAATATTTATCATTGATAAAAAATCATTCATTGAAACCGAATGTTTTTTTCTCCATAATTTTGTTCTAATCCCAATTTTATCGAAGTTAGATGTTAACTTTGGTATGAAACCTAAAAACTCAATTATAGGTTCTAAATATTTTGGATGAATTGTTTTTTTATTTATCTCCCAACTTGATAAACACATACCGTTTACTCCAAAGAATTTTGCTGCTGTGGCTTGAGATAATTTTCTTTGTTGTCTTTCCCTTTTTATAAATTCTCCTAAAGTTTTAGGTTTTATTTTTGGTGTGGTTTTTTTAGGTATTTTTGCTTTCAGTGTAAAACTGCATTTGGGTATCATTGAGTATAATTTATTGCTAGTTCTAGCCTACTTACGAAAATCCTCGCGGATTTTCTATTCGGTTTTTATTTGCTAAATTACGTGCTAAACCACGCAACAAACCATATACAAACACGTTAGCGAATCTAAAAATACTAATACTCCAAACCAATAATTTCTCTAACAGTATCTAAGGTTTTTATTAATTCTCGAGAAAATTCAAAAGTCATTAGATTACTTTCTTTTTTGTTTGTTCTAAGTAAATTATTGAAATGTATAGTTTCAAAATTATAACCAATTGTTTTAGTTTTAAAATCAATTATTTCTTCTTTACCATTTTCTGTAATAGTTACAGTTGTAGGCATGTGAAACATGGTATTTATCTTTAAAGTTCCTCTTTCACAAGTAAAAATAGCTTCTGTTGCTGTATCTTCTACCAAAGTACTTTTTAAAATTGCTTCTGAACCTTTGTAATTAAAAACCATATTACATTCAGAGTCTGCTCCGTTATCAAAAAAAGTAGCATTTGCATCCATCGAATCTGGTTTTCCTAAAGTAGATAACGCAGCAAAAATTGGATAAATACCAATATCTAATAAACTTCCTCCACCAACTTCTTTTTTAAACAATCTGCTATTCGTATCAAAAGCTCTAGAAAAACCAAAATCTGCTTCTAGTTTTAATAGTTTTCCAAATTTTTCGTTTTTAAGACTTTCTAAAACATAAGTGTAATGTGGTAAAAAATACGTCCATAAAGCTTCCATTAACAAGACATTATTTTCTTTGGCAACAGCAATCATTTCTTCTACTTCTTGCAAATTCATGGCAAAAGGTTTCTCACATAAAACTGCTTTTTTGTTTTGCAAACAAAGTATAGAATGTTCTTTATGAAAACTATGTGGAGTTGCAATATAAACTGCATTAACTTCAGCATCTTTAGCTAGTTCATCATAAGAACCATAAGCTTTTTTAGCATTGAATTTCTCAGCAAATTCATCTGCATTCTCTTTACTTCTAGAAGCTACAGCCACTAATTCGGCATCTGTTATTGTTGCTAAATCTGCAGCAAATTTTTGAGCAATATTACCTAAACCAATTATTCCCCAACGTATATTTTTATTTTTCATTTGTAAGCGTTTTATCAAAATTAAAGTATCCTAAGAAAAAGAATAAAATTATTAAAGAAACTACATGAATAATATTTAAAGAAACATCATTAAAGATATCAAAAGTAATTTTAAAAATGGCCAAAGAAGTAATCATTAAAGTAATTTTACTTTGTTTATTTATCGATTTAAAAACAAAAGATAAAGAGAAAAATAAAACTAAAATACAACCAATAAAATTCAACCATAAATAGCTGATTATTGGTTCTAATCCTTGAGATTCTAATCTAAATATTCCAAAATAATAAATAGAACATATTAATATTTGTGTTATTAAAGCAGATTTAAAAACGGAGTTTCCATTTACTTTTTTAAAGAAAAATGCCAACAAGAAAATACCCAACACATTTCCGTAGAAAATAGAACCAATAATGTTTACCAACTGAATTAAATTATCAAATAAATTGGCAACACAGGCTACAGAAATGGCTATAATTCCCCAAGCCAACGTAAACCATTTAGATGCATTTACATAATGTTGTTCGCTCTTTTCTCCTTTTACATTTCGTTTATATAAATCTATAGCAGTTGTACTTGCCAACGCATTTAATTCTGATGCTGTAGAAGACATAGCTGCAGATAAAATTACAGCTAATAAAAGCCCTATTAAACCTCTTGGTAAATTATTTAAAATGAAATGAATAAACACATAATCTTTATCATTAGATTCTATTTTTTTAATTGATTTTTCATCAACTTTTTCAATTATTTTTTTTGCTGATTCTTTTAACGCTAAATCTCTTTCATTTAAAGACTGAATTTCATTTTTTTCATCAATCTGAAAACCATCAGAAAAAATTGCTTTTTTAGTGTTTTCAATTTCTATATGTTCAGCTTCTAATTGCTGATATTCTGTAACATATTCCGATTCTAAAATTGCTGAATTTGCAGTAGGATTAAAGTTTAAAGGCGATGCATTAAATTGATAAAAAACAAAAACCATTACACCAATTAACAGAATAAAAAACTGCATTGGTACTTTTAATAATCCGTTAAAAATTAAACCTAATTGGCTTTCACGAACCGATTTTCCAGATAAATAACGCTGCACCTGACTTTGGTCTGTTCCAAAATAAGACAACATTAAAAAAGTTCCGCCTAAAATTCCTGTCCAAACTGTATATCTGTTACTCAAATCAAAAGAGAAATCTAACACCTCCATTTTATTACTTGCACCAGCAATTTCAAGCGCATTTGTAAAAGTAATATTTGCAGGAAGCTGACTCATAATCATAAAAAATGCAATTAACATTCCTATAAAAATGATAATCATTTGTTGTTTCTGCGTAACATTTACAGCTTTTGTACCACCAGAAACTGTATAAATAATTACTAAAAAACCAATAATAATATTTAGCGTTAACAAATCCCAATCTAACACTGCAGATAAAATAATTGCAGGTGCAAAAATGGTAATTCCCGCTGCTAAACCTCTTTGAATTAAAAATAAAATTGCGGCTAAACTTCTTGTTTTTAAATCGAATCTTCCTTCTAAAAACTCATACGCTGTGTATACTTTTAACTTGTGATAAATGGGTATAAAAACCACACAAATAATTACCATTGCAATTGGCAATCCGAAGTAAAATTGCACAAAACCCATTCCGCTATGAAAAGCTTGTCCTGGAGTTGATAAAAACGTTATAGCACTTGCCTGTGTTGCCATAACAGACAAACCAATGGTCCACCATTTAGAGTCGCTTCCGCCTTTTATATAATCTTGTACGTTGGCATTTTTTCGTGTAACATAGGTTCCATAAGCAACAATAAAAATTAAAGTTACCGATAAAATAATCCAGTCTACAGCATGTAATTTACTTGATATTTCCATAAATTAAACTGTAAAATAATTAGTGATGAAAAAGAATAAAATTATATAAACTACATTGGCAATTAAAACCAATGAATACTCTTTTTTCCAAGTGTATTTTTGTTTTTCCATGTGTATTATTTTTTAGAAGCTATTTCCTGCTTTCGCTACTCGCTTTTTTTAGTTTGTTCTCGATACAAATTTGCTCATTCTTTACAAATTCACTCGAACTGACACTAAAAAAGAGCTCAAACAAACCGCTCAATCAGGGCTAAACTTATTTACCAACTTATTGTCTATTTGAGCGCAGTCGAGAACTACTTTTTAATTTGTTTTTTTACATCAACCTTACTTTTACCAACAGATAACATATTGGCAAATAATTTATAAGCGCCAGAAACTCCTGCAGGCAATTCTCTAAAGAAACTTAATCCTGTATAAATGTAATTTCCTTTACCATATTTTGCTATTAATAAACTTCCGTTTTTAGCAGTTTCACCTTTATCGTTCATAGATAAAATAGGTGTATATTCTTTACTCCAAGAATTAGGAAAATACAAACCACGTTCTTGTACCCAACCTTTAAAATCGTTTTGAGTTATTTTATTCGGAAAATTTAATAACGAGTTCTTTTTGTCTAAAATTCTAACTTCAGCAAATTCATCTGTAACTCTATCTCTAGAAAGTTCTAAATGAAAAGGCGCTGCCACATCAACTCCTCTATTGGTGTTGTATTGAACAATCATATTTCCACCTTTTTCTACATATGACAACAAGAATTTTTGTTTGAATTTTAGTTCTTTTACAACATTATAAGCTCTGATTCCTAAAACAACAGCATCAAATTTATGTAGATTTTCTGCATTAATTTCAGCAGGATTTATATCAACAACTGTATAACCAATCTGACGTAAATTTTCTGGAACAACATCTCCTGCTCCTTTTATATATCCAATATAATTTCCTGCCTTTTCAATATTTAAACGAACAATTTTTGCTTCAGAATTTAATAAAACAGATTGTTTTGGTATGTGATTGTAGTTAATCTCTACCAATTCTTTTTTATACTTTTTTCCTTTTGAAGTTGCTACAACTTCTAACGTTCCTTCAGATTGATTTTTTGGCGGAGTTACAGAGAACTCAACAACTTGTTTATCATTTTTCTGACTGATGTTAAAAGCAATCTCTTTTGGGGAAACTTTCCAGTTTTTTGGAACATTTAAAGCTACATTTCCAGTAACATTAGTTGCTCCTGCTCTTACTTCTACCAACACTTTTTTAGGAGCATCATCAGAGAAAATTAGTACTTTATTTTTTAATTTTGTGGTAATAATTGGTATGATTTCAAACGGCTCATAAATTTCACCTTTGTCTCTTTCTGCATATCTTCTAACAACGTTTTTTGTAATCGTAATTGATACTTCATCAATAATTAAATTAAAATCAATTTGTGTTTGCCTTGGTGTTTCTGGCTTTCCAATTAATTTTTGATTTTTAACAGCGTACATTCCTAAAGACGCCTTTTCTCTTAACCAATAAGGATCTGAAAATTCATTAGTTTTTAAATTAATACTTTCTTTAAAATTGATTCTTTTATTTGATACCAAATCTAACTCCTTCACAATTGTTCTTTTATCAATTTTAGATGTAATAGAAGTCAATTCAATAGAAATACTGCTTCTATTTAAAACTTCAAAATTCACTTCAATATTAGAATTTGGAGTTCCGCTAGAACTAATTGCAGAAGCTTCTAAATACAAACCTGCACACGCTTCAATAATTTCTTTTAATTGTTTTTCTTTAATAGTTCGCCAATGTTTGTCTTCTAGTTTTTGAACTAATTGATAAGCTTCTAATAATTTTGGCAAATGTTTAGACGGATTTACAAAATCGAAATCTTGCTCAAGTTCATATAAAATATCCCCAATTTCTCCTCCGTTTTTAACACGATTCCAAGTGGTATTGATGCCAGAAAAAATATCATTTTTATCTTTAGGTTTTTCACCTTTTAAGAATTCTACATATTCATATTGTTCTCCTCTTGTTGTTAATCTTCCAAAACCTTGACACAAATGCTGACTACTTGCAATGGAAGCTAATTCATTATTAGACAATCCTTTTAAAGGATAAAAAACACCAATATCGAATTTAGTAAAACCTATAGTTGCCTTTTTAAACTCTTCTTCTCTACCTCTATAAAACCAAGAAGATGTATTTTGAAACAACCTTTTGGGCGTCCATGTTTCTGTATATTTTAATTGTTCTGGAAACTGATTTTTATCGCTAACTTTATCAAAAGCATCTACACTTAAAATAGCAGAACTTGTATGATGACCATGTGTTGTTCCTGGAGTTCTATGATCGAATCTGTTAATAATTACATCTGGTTTAAAAGTTCTAATTGCCCAAACTACATCACTTAAAACCTTTTCTTTTTCCCAAATCTCTAAAGTTTCATCTGGGTGTTTAGAATATCCAAAATCGTTTGCTCTAGAAAATAATTGTTCTCCTCCATCAATGCTTCTTGCTGCTAATAGTTCTTGCGTTCTAATTACTCCTAACAATTCTCTAATTTCAGGGCCAATTAAATTCTGTCCTCCATCTCCTCTTGTTAACGATAAATACCCTGTTCTTGCTTTTACAGTATTAGATAAATAGGCTATTAAACGCGTATTTTCATCATCTGGATGTGCTGCAATATATAAAGCTGTTCCTAAGAAATTTAGCTTTTGAATTTTTTCAAAAATTTGATTTGAGTTTAATTTTTGCGGTTTTTGAGCAAAAACTGAAATAGAAAGTAATAAAAAAGAAAGTATTGATAGTATATTTTTCTTCATGCTTAGAGTTTGGTGAATCTAACAAATGTAGCTTTTTTATCAATTATAAGAATTCTATTAACATAATTATAACGTTTTTGAAATCATCAACAAAAGTGCTTATAAACTGTTAATAAAATAATTTTTAAAGTCAGTTATTTAGAATATATTTGTAAAACAAATTAAGAAAAGACATTACATGAAATTTATTGTATCTAGTTCGCAATTATTAAAACAATTACAGGTTTTAGGAGGCGTAATAAATAGTAACAACACTTTACCAATATTGGATAATTTTTTGTTTGAATTATCTGAGAATCAATTAAAAGTTTCTGCATCAGATTTAGAAACAACAATGAGTTCTGTAGTAGAAGTAGAAAGTGAAAGTTCTGGTTCTATTGCTGTTTCTGCGCGTTTATTATTAGATACTTTAAAAACATTTCCTAATCAGCCTTTAACTTTTAAAACTGAAGGAGATAATACCATTGAAATTAGTTCTGACCAAGGTAAATATGACATGGCTTATTTTGGTGGAGACGAGTTTCCAAAAGCGGTAAACTTACCATCGCCAAGTAAAACTGTTATACCTGCAAGTGTATTAGGAACTGCAATTTCTAAAACAATTTTTGCTGCAGGAAATGACGATTTAAGACCAGTAATGAGTGGAGTTTTCTTTCAATTTAGTTCACAAAGTTTAACTTTTGTTGCAACGGATGCTCATAAATTAGTAAAATATTCTAGAACTGATGTAACAGCAGATCAAACTGCAGAATTCATTATGCCAAAGAAACCTTTAAATTTATTAAAAGGTATTTTAGGTGGTTCTGAAAGCGATGTAACAATTGAATATAATGATGCAAATGCAAAATTTACATTTGATAATGTAGTTTTAGTTTGTAGATTAATCGATGGAAAATATCCTAATTACGAAGCTGTAATTCCAAAGGAAAATCCGAATAAATTAACAGTAGATAGAGCTTCATTCTTAAATTCTGTAAGAAGAGTTTCTATTTTCTCTAGCAAAACAACTCATCAGATTCGTTTAAAAATGGCTGGAACTGAATTAAATATTTCTGCTGAAGATTTAGATTTTTCAAATAAAGCTGATGAACGTTTAAGTTGCGATTATCAAGGAGATGATATGCAAATTGGTTTTAACTCTCGTTTTTTAAGCGAAATGTTAAACAACTTAAGTTCTAATGAAGTTTTAATTGAAATGTCTTTACCAAACAGAGCTGGGATTTTAACTCCTATTGATGGTACAGATGAAGGAGAACAAGTTACAATGCTTGTAATGCCGGTGATGTTAAATAGCTAAGATTTATCAGTCCTTTTAAATAAGGATCTATAATATTTAAAAACCACAACTTTTTAGTTGTGGTTTTTTGTTTACTTTTAACAAATGAATTTTCTAGCGCATTTATATTTATCAGAAAGCAATACCAATATTATGATTGGTAATTTTATTGCAGATCATATTAAAGGAAATAATTATGATGGCTTTTCTAAAGAAATTCAGCAAGGTATTTTCTTACACAGAGAAATAGACACATTTACAGATGCCCATGAAGTTGTTAGACAAAGTAAAAGACGTTTACATGAACGTTACAGACATTATGATGGTGTAATTATAGATATTTTTTACGATTATTTTTTAGCTAAAAATTGGGCTATATATTCTGCTATTCCCTTAGATGTTTTCACCAATTCTATTAATAATTTATTTGAAAACAAATCAGCTGAATTACCTCTAAAATCTCAAAACTTCATAAAATATATGATTGAATATAACATTCTGTATAATTATCAATTTGAAGATGGAATTGCAAAAGTTTTAAACGGAATGAATACAAGAACAGAAGGAAAATCTCAAATGAATTTAGCCATTGAAGATTTAAAAAACCTTCAAGAAGAATTTGAAGAAGATTTTACCGTGTTTTTTAAAGACTTAAAAGATTTTACACATCTAAAGTTGAAAGAAATTCAACAACCTGTTTTATAATTATGAGAAAATTACTTTTTTTATTATCCATATTAATTTTACTAATTAATTGTAAGTCTTCAACTGAAAAAGAAAAAACAATTGGATTAATTACTAAAAAAGCTATGGTAGTTTCTGCAAGAGAATCTGCTTCTAAAATAGGAATTCAAATTCTTGAAAAAGGTGGAAATGCTTTTGATGCCATGGTTGCTACAGAATTAGCTTTGGCTGTAGCTTATCCATTTGCAGGAAATCTTGGTGGTGGTGGTTTTATGGTGTATAGAAAAAATAATGGAGAAATTGGTGCATTAGATTATAGAGAAAAAGCACCTTTAGCAGCTACTAAAGACATGTATTTAGATAGTGAGGGAAATGTAATTCCTAATAAAAGTACTTTAGGAGCAATGGCCGTTGGAGTTCCTGGAACAGTTGCGGGAGTTTTTGCTACTCATAAAAAATTCGGAACACTTTCTATTTCCGAAATTTTACATCCAGTAATAGAGCTTGCTAAAAAAGGGGTGCATGTCACAAAAAAGCAAGAAAAACGAATTAAAAACTACCAACCTCTTTTTCTAAAAGCAAATAAAGATTCCATTCTTTTTTCTAAAAATTGGAAAGAAAATGACACTATTAAATATCCTTCTTTAGCAGAAACTTTAATCAGAATTCAAAAAAATGGAAAAGAGGAATTTTACAACGGTGAAACTGCGAAAAGATTAGTCAATTTTATTCAAAGTAATGGAGGAATTATAACGTTAGAAGATTTAGCAAAATACGAAGCAAAATGGAGAACTCCAGTTACTTTTACATATGATGATTTACGTAGAATTTCAATGTCTCCTCCTTCTAGTGGTGGCGTTTGTTTAGCACAGATTATGAAAGCCATTGAGCCTTTTGATATTGATAAATTTGGACATAATTCAGCAAAATCAATTCAGGTTATTACGGAAGCGGAAAGACGTGCTTATGCAGATAGAAGTTATTTTTTAGGCGATTCTGATTTTGTAACAATTCCTCAAAAAGAAATAATTAGTAAAGCCTATAACAATAAAAGAATGGAAGATTTTTCGTTTGAGAAAGCAACAAAATCATCTGATGTTTCTCATGGAAATATAGAAATCATAGAAAGCGATGAAACTACACATTATTCTATTGTAGATCAATTTGGAAATGCAGTTTCTGTAACCACAACCTTAAATGGCGCTTATGGTTCAAAATTATATTGTGCTGATTTAGGTTTCTTTCTAAATAATGAAATGGATGACTTTAGCAGCAAACCTGGTGTACCAAATATGTTTGGTTTAATTGGTGCAAAAGCAAATGAAATTGTTCCAGAAAAAAGAATGTTAAGTTCTATGACACCAACTATTGTTGAAAAAGACAATAAACTTTTTATGGTTGTTGGAACTCCTGGAGGATCAACAATTATTACCTCTGTTTTACAAACTATTTTAAATGTTCATGAATATAAAATGGGTATGCAAGAGGCGGTAAATGCAGCAAGATTTCATCATCAATGGTTACCAGATAATATAAAAATGGAACCAAATAGTTTTAATTTAGATGTAAAAACAAAACTAACAAATTTAGGATATACTTTAGATGAAACTACTTCTACAATTATAGGTAAAGTATCTGCAATTTTAGTACTTCCTAATCAAACTTTAGAAGGTGGTGCAGACAAAAGAGGAGATGATACAGCTGTTGGTTTTTAATAAATATAGAAAAATTAATAAAAATGATACAACCATTCCATTTAGCAATTCCTGTTCAAGATTTAGAAAAATGTAGAACTTTTTACAGAGATATCTTAAACTGCGAAGAAGGTAGAAGTTCTAAACATTGGGTAGATTTTAATTTCTTCGGACATCAATTAGTTATTCATCAAAAAGATGGATTTAATGCAGAGAAAATTTCTAATTCTGTTGATGGACATGATGTTCCTGTTCCTCATTTTGGAGTTGTTTTAACTTGGGAAGATTGGCATAATTTATCTGAAAGATTAAAAGCAAACAACACCAAATTCATCATTGAACCATGCATTCGTTTTAAAGGAAAAGTTGGCGAACAAGCAACAATGTTTTTTAAAGACCCAGAAAATAATGCCTTAGAATTTAAAGCTTTTAAGGATATGAATCAATTATTTGCAAAATAATGCAAATAATAGAAACTCACATCGTTCCAGAATTAGAGAAACCGATTAGAATTCAAGAATATGCAGTTGGAATTTTTAAAACAATTCCTACAAAATCTGCAATAAAAAAAGCACTCAAAAAAAATCTTATTTTAGTTGATGGAAGTATAGTTTCTACAGCAAAATATATAAGTGGAGGAGAAACCATAACTTTAAATCAATCAGAAAAACCATCAGAATTTAAAAGATTAGAACTCGATTTAGAAGTAGTTTTTGAAGATGATTATTTAGCTATTATAAATAAACCATCAGGAATTTTAGTGAGTGGAAATAGGTTTAAAACTATTGATAATGGATTGGTGCAAAACCTTCAAAAAAGCACAAAATCAGATGCTGTTAGACCTCGCCCAACACATAGATTAGATTACCCAACAACTGGACTTTTATTGGTTGGAAAAACAAGTGCTTCAATTTTAGCTTTGAATAAATTATTTGAAAACAAAGAAATTCAGAAAACATACTTTGCAATCACAATTGGAGAAATGAAAAAATCTGGAACGATTAACTCTTTAGTTTATGATAAAGAAGCCGTTTCTGAATTTGAAGTATTACAAACAGTAACTTCAGAAAGATTTACCTTTTTAAATTTAGTAAAATTACAGCCAAAAACCGGTAGAAGACATCAATTAAGAATACACATGTCTTCTATTGAAAATCCTATTTTAGGAGATAAAGAATATGGAAAAAAAGATTTAATTCTAAATGGTAAAGGTTTGTATTTACATGCTGGTATCTTGGAATTTGAGCATCCTTTTTCAAAAGAAAAAATAGTTATTACAAAAGAATTTCCTAAAAAATTTAAAAAGATTTTTCCAGACTTTTAACTTCATGTAAAGTTTTAGAAAGTCTGTATATCAACTCATAAATTTCATTTTCATTATAAATTGCAAATCCCATTCTAATACTATTATGCTGTTTTTTAGCAACATCATAACCTTGCCACTCTCCTATTTGTAATTTATACTTAGTGGCAAGTTCTGCAACTTTTTCCCAAGAATATTCTTTCTTTAAAGTAATCCATACTGCCATTCCTCCTTTTGGAATTTCAAATTGAAAAAATTCAACTAATTCCTCTTTTAAAAGTTTACAAAACAAATCTCTTCTGGCTTTATAAACTTTCATTACTTTCTTTATATGTCTGTCTAAATCACCATTTTTTATAAACTCTTCAAACGTTAATTCTAACAAAGCATCACCTTGTCTATCTATAAATCTTCGCTGATTTGCAGCTTCATTTACAAACGCTTTATGAGCAATTAAATATCCAATTCTAAAAACAGGTGCAACTGTTTTACAAACAGAACCAATATAAATTACATTTCCATTTGTATCATGACTGGCCAAAGGTAAAATTGGTGAATGATTATAATTAAAATCATAGTCATAATCATCTTCTATAATTGCAAAATTGTATTTCTTAGCTAGGTTTAAGAGATGAATTCTTCTTTCTGCCGATAATGTTACCGTTGTTGGGTGATGATGATGTGAAGTAACATAAACTGCTTTTATTTGCTCCTTTTTGCAAATGTTTTCAATGTCTTGAGTTACAATTCCGTTTTCATCAACTTTTATTCTTAATAATGTTGCTTTTCTTTCTAAAAAAGAAGTGTCTGCCGAAGTATAATTTGTTTCCCCAACAACAATTTTATCACCTTCAGTTAATAATAATTTAGAAGATAAATAAATTCCCATTTGACTTCCTCTAGTAATTATAATATTTTCGAAACTTGTATTTAAACCTCTTGTTTTGTTTAAATAATTTGACAAAGTTTTACGTAACTTTTCATTTCCAAAAAGAGACCCATAAGACATTTCTTTATAAATATGTTTTCTACTTGAAATTCGTCTGTAAATTCTTGCTAAATCTTCCGTTGGTGTTAATCTAGAATCAGAAATTCCATCATTTAAGTACATAAAACCATTTTTACTTTCAGGTGTTTTCCTTAATAATAAACTGTTTTTATAAAATTGAAAACCAATATTTTTTGGATCTTTTCGTATGGTAGATTTTACAAATTCTTGTTGATGCAATTCTGGTAAATCTGAATGTACATAGGTTCCTTTTTTCGGGACACTTTCTAACCAACCTTGCAGCAATAACTCATCATAACAAGCTACAATTGTTTTTCTGTGAACCTGTAACATTTCTGCAAGAGTTCTGCTTCCTGGCAACTTTGTTTTTGGCAATAATTTCTTCTCTTTTATCAATTCTATAAACTGATTAGAAATTTGCAAATACAAAGATTGCTTACTT
This sequence comes from uncultured Polaribacter sp., assembly GCA_965367085.1. GTDB lineage: Bacteria > Bacteroidota > Bacteroidia > Flavobacteriales > Flavobacteriaceae > Polaribacter. Next base: position 29,623 of record CBDUHF010000012.1, on the reverse strand, counting down.
TTTCTATTTATTTGAAAACTTGTTTTATACGGAAACATAAACTGGACTATTATTAATATACAATCTGGACGATTACAACAATCCATAAATGTAGTATTTTTGATGGAACAAACAATACAATTATGATAAAACAAGATTTAAAATCAACTGAATATAACGAATATTACAAAAGATATGTTGATAAAGTCTCTAACAATACAGAATTAAAGTATGGATTAGAAACTGATAAAAAAATGGTTATCGATTTCTTTTCTTCAATACCAAAAGAAAAACTAGAATATAAATATCAACCAAAAAAATGGACAATAAAGGAAGTTTTGCAACACATTATTGATACAGAACGTATTTTTATGTATCGTTTATTACGAATTGCTAGAAATGATAAAACTGCTCTGGCTGGTTATGAACAAGATGATTATGTTGCTCCTTCTGAAGCTAATAAGAAAACTTTAGAAGAACTAATTAACGAGTTTACAATAACACGTTTATATTCAATAAATTTAGTGAATAGTTTTTCTGACGAAAATTTGATGAATTTAGGAACAGCAAGTAATTCTATAGTTTCAGCAAGAGCTTGTGCATTTATCCTTTTAGGCCATAGTATTTGGCATATAGAAGTTATTAAAGTAAGATATTTATAATGTTAGAAATTAGAAGAGCAACTACATCTGATGCAACACATATTGCTTTGTTAGGCAGAATAACCTACACAGAATCTCATGGAGATTATATAAGTGAAAAAGAAGATTTATTGAAATTTTACAATGAATATTATTCAGTTTCTAAAATTAGAGAAGAATTAAATGATAAAGAAAATTTATTCTGGATTGTTTTTTCTGATGAATTACCTATTGGCTTTGCAAAACTTTCATTAAACATAACTAACCAAAAATTAGAAATAAATAATGCTTGTAAATTACAGCGATTATATATTCTAAATGATTTTATTGGATTAAAGTTAGGATCTCAATTACAAGAAATTATATTAAAAAAAGCAACGGAATTAAAGTTTAAAAACATCTGGTTAACAGCTTATTACAAAAACACAAAAGGAATCAATTTTTACAAAAAATATGCTTTTAGAGAGGTTGGAAGTATCGATTTTATTGTTGGAAAAAGTAACTATGAAAATCTAGTTTTCGTTAAAAACTTATAGAAATGGAAGAATATTCAAAATCAAAATTAAACAGAGTAAAAAGAGGTGCAAACAGAGCAACATATGATGTAAAAAAAATAAACTCCATATTAGATGCTGGTTTTATTGGCTACGTAAGTTATAATTTTCAAGGTAAAGCAATCGCAATTCCTATGGCTTATGGTAGAAAAGACAATAAAATTATTTTGCACGGTTCTAACGCAAACAGAATGCTAACTTCTCTATTAGATGTTAAAGAAATGAGCATGACAGTAATGCATTTAGATGCTTTGGTTTTGGCTAGATCTGGCTTTCATCATTCTGTAAATTATAGATCTGCAACCTTATTTGGTACAGCTAAAAAAATTGATGAAAAAGAAGAAAAAAATGCTGCTTTATTGTGCTTTATGGAACACATGATGAAAGGAAGATGGGATGGAGTTCGTGAAATGAATGAAGAAGAATTTGATAGAACTTTAGTGGTAGAAATGACTATAGAAACTGCTTCAGCAAAAATCAGAGATGTTGGTGTTGCAGATGAACCAGAAGATTATGAATTAGATGTTTGGGCGGGTTTAGTACCAATAAAACAGGTTGCAGAATATCCTATTTCCGATAAAGGAAAACCTCAAAACATGGAAATACCAAAACATGTTCTAGATTATTATGAACAAAACAAATAAGGAATGATTAAAAAATGATAAATTAGCTACTTAATTTATCATTTTTTTTATGAAGAAGTTTCTTAAAGTTATTGGAGCATTGTTATTGCTTTTTATCTTGTTTATTGGTGTTTACTATTTTGTAAATAATGAAAAACTTCCCGAAGGAAAACAAGGAAAAGAAGCAGATGCCTTAGCTATTAAAATGTTTAATGCTATTAATAATGATGCTTTCGAAAATACTGAAATTTTAAAATGGAGTTTTAGAAACGAACATTTTTACACATGGAACAAGCAAGAAAATATAGTGCATATTTCTTGGGCAAACTATAAAGTAACTTTACATACAAAACAACCAGAAAAATCTGATATTTATATTGATGGTAAACTTTCTGACAACAAAGAATTAATTAATAAGGCTCAAGATTTTTTTAACAACGATTCTTTTTGGTTAATTGCACCGCATAAAATTTTTGATTCGGGCACAGAAAGAAGAATTGTAAAGCATGAAAATAAAGATGCTTTATTAATTACATACAAATCTGGCGGATCTACTCCTGGAGATTCGTATTTATGGATTTTAAACGACAACTATTTCCCTACTTCTTATAAAATGTGGACTAGCATAATTCCTATTGGTGGGGTTTCTGCAACTTGGTCTGATTGGAAAAAAACAGAAGCTGGTATAAAATTGCCAACAAAACACAAACTCTCTTTATTTGGATTAGAAATTACTATGGGAGAAGTGAAAGCATACAATGAAAAAGCAGATGAACTCGCAAATAATATTCTAAAGGCCATAAAACACAAAGCGTATAAAAATACACGTTATTTAGAATGGAGTTTTGGAGGAAAAAGAAATTTTAAATGGGATAAAGAAAAACATATTGTAGATGTTTCTTGGGATACAATTCACGTAAACTTACTTCCTAATAAATTAGAAGAAAGTACCGTTTTCTTTAATAAAAAGCAACAAGAAAAAACTGATTCAGTAATTGTAAAAAAAGCTTGGGATATTTTTAATAACGATAGTTTTTGGTTGGTTGCTCCACATAAATTGTTTGATGTTGGTACCATTAGAAACATTGTTTCTGTAGATGATAAAGACGCACTAAAAGTTACTTACACAACTGGAGGAACAACTCCTGGAGATTCTTATATTTGGATTTTAGACTCAACAAATGTTCCTAAAAGTTATAAAATGAATGTTCTAAGTATGAAAATGAATGAAGTTCCTGCAACTTGGGAAGATTGGATTATAACAGTATCAGGCACATTATTACCAACAAATCATGTTTTTTCTAACGGTAGAAATTTAAGCATGGGAACTGTAAAAGGATATAATTAATGAACTCAAAAATATTAGCAAACGGAATTTTAAGAGCTTTAGGAATTTTAGTAGGAATATTCCTATTTGGCTATTTTTTATATGCAATTCAATCTGTAATTATCTACATAATTATTGCAGGAATTTTATCCTTAATTGCAAGGCCAATTATTTTATTTTTAAGAAGAAAATTAAAGTTTCCAAATACAATTGCAGTAGTTTTTACTATGATTTTAATGTTGGGGCTTTTAACAGGAATAATTATACTTTTTATTCCCTTAGTTACAGAACAAGGTAAAAGTTTATCTCTTTTAGAAGTTGATAAATTACAAGCAAATGTTCAAGAAATATTTAATCAAATTACAGCTTATTTTTCTTCTAAAGGAATTGATGTTTTGGGTGAATTAAAAAATGTTGATTTTGTTTCTCAGTTTAAAGAAATCCCTAATTTATTAAACTCTGTATTAGGAGCTGTAGGTTCTTTAAGTGTTGGTTTATTTTCAGTTCTATTTATCTCTTTCTTTTTCATGAAAGACAGTCAGTTACTAAAGAATGGTGTTATGACAATGATTCCAAAAGGAAAAGAAGGACGGTTTTCAAAATCTTTAGAAACTATTAATGATTTATTATCAAGGTATTTTATAGGACTAATTTTTCAAATCACAATTCTATTTGTGTTATATACCATTATTCTATTAATTTTTGGAATTAACAATGCAGTTGTCATCGCTTTTTTATGTGCTTTGTTAAACTTAATTCCTTATGTTGGACCAATGATTGGCGCAGTAATTATGTTTATTTTATCAATGACAAGTAACATTGGACAAGATTTTCAAAACGATATTTTACCTACAACAATGTATGTAATGACAGGATATTTAATTGCGCAATTAATCGATAATTTTGCAAGTCAGCCAATTATTTTTTCAAAGACAACCAAGTCTCATCCTTTAGAAATATTCTTAATTATTATTATTGGTGGTTTACTTTTTGGAGTTGTTGGTATGATTACTGCTGTGCCAATGTACACTGCATTAAAAGTAATTTTAAAAGAATTTTTATCAGATAATAAAATTGTAAAATCAATTACAAAAGACATTTAATTTAGCATTGAATCCTGCAATATTACATCCAAAAATTCAGCAATTTATTACTGATAATTTAAAATCTGATATCACAAAACTGATTCTAAAAGGTAGTCCTTTTGAGGATGTTTCTATTCAAGAATTAGCGAATCAAATTGTTGCAAAACAAAAATCTGAGAAGAAATTACCAACTTGGTTTTCTAGTAAAAACATCTATTATCCTGCTAAATTAAGTATAGAGCAAACTTCTTCAGAAATTACTGCAAAATATAAATCAGATTTAGTTTCTGGAAACAAAATAATTGATATTACTGGTGGTTTTGGAGTAGATTGTCTTCAATTTTCAAAACACTTTAAAGAAGTAATACATTGTGAAATCAATGACGATTTATCAACAATTGTAAAACACAATTATCAACAATTAAATGCGCATAATATAGTTACTTTTTCTGGTGATGGTCTTGAGTTCTTAAAAAATACTAAAGAAATATTCGATTGCATTTATATAGATCCTTCAAGAAGAAACGATACAAAAGGGAAAGTTTTTTTATTACAAGATTGTTTGCCAAATGTACCAGAAAACATAGATTTTTTATTTACAAAAACACATCAAATTCTAATTAAAAATTCTCCAATTTTAGACATTACAAGTACAATTAACGAGTTAAAATTTGTAAAAGAGATTCATATTATAGCTGTAAATAACGAAGTAAAGGAATTGCTTTTCTTGCTAGAAAAAGACTGTACATCTTCAATAAATATTAAAACAACGAACATTTCAAAAAATAATACTCAGGTTTTTAATTTTACATATCAAGAAGTAAAACAATCAGAATATTCTGAGCCACTCACCTACTTATATGAGCCAAATGCAGCAATTTTAAAATCTGGTGGTTTTCATGAAATAACAAATCAATTAGGGGTTTTTAAAATTCATCAACATTCACATTTATACACTTCAGAAAACTTAATTGATTTTCCTGGTAGAACTTTTAAAATTGATGCTGTTCTTTCTTATGATAAGAAAAAAATCAATAAATTAATACCAAACAAGAAAGCGAATATTACAACAAGAAACTTTCCTAAAACGGTAGCCCAAATTCGAAAAGAAACAAAGTTAAAAGACGGTGGAAATCTTTTTATATTCTGTACCACAAACGTTATCAACCAATTAACTGTGTTATTTTGCTCTAAAAATTAAGGCACTTATTCACAAAAACTTATTTTTGTTAATAAGTAGTTTCATTCAAAACACGTATCAGTCAAGATTAATTATATATTTGTATAACACTTAAGTGTTTTATTATTAGGGGTATAAAACACTTAAAAAAAGTCTCGAATTCATTTTCGAGACTTTTGTTTTATAACACAAATACATTTTCAGTAAATTTGTCTGTAAGCAACATTCCTTAATTCATGCAAACTCATTCCTATCAGGCTATAAAAATTTCAGAAAATCAACACTTAAAGACAAACGATTCTTTAGTGATTGAAGCTCCTCTGCAAATAAACATTAATGGAGAAGCATACACAGTTGTTATGAGAACGCCAGATAATGATATCGAATTAATTAGAGGTTTGTTGTTTGCAGAAGATATTTATAAAAGTGATGATAATTTTGATGTTCAAATTATTGAACAAAAAGAAAATTATTCTTCAATTTTAAATATAAAAATTCCAAAAGATAAATTAGGAAAAGGATATCTAAACAAAAGAACTTTACTTTCTGTTTCTTCTTGTGGAATTTGTGGAAAAAAAGAATTAAAAGACATTGAAGTTTTTGGTAAAAAACTTTCTAATAAAGACTCTTTTTCTTCAGAAATATTACAAGGAATGTTTATCAAAATGAATTCTTTTCAGGAAACATTTAAAAATTCAGGAGGAAGTCATGCTGCTGCAATTTTTGATAAAAATAAAGAACTACTTTCAATTAAAGAAGATATTGGAAGACACAATGCAGTGGATAAAACAATTGGTGATTTACTTATAAATAATAGCTTAAAAAAAGCTAATTTCTTATTAGTTAGCGGACGTGTTTCTTACGAAATAATTTCAAAAGCATTTATTGCAAAAATTCCTATAGTTGTAGCAGTTTCTGCATGTTCAAGTTTAGCTGTAGACTTTGCAAAAGAATTCGGAATTTGTTTAATTGGTTTTACCAGAGAACAGAAAATGACTATATATTCTAATCCTTCATTTATTAAAACGAAACTTTAATATGACTAAAAAGTCCAAAGCACAACCGCCAGAAAAGTTAACGGGAATTCGTTTAACAGAAGTTCCTAAAACTTCTGCTGGTATTAAAGGAATAACTACTGCTTTATCTCATATTAATAGTGAAGTTGGTCTTAAAAAGGGGGTTCAACTATTATCTAAAATAAATCAGAAAGATGGTTTTGATTGTCCTGGCTGTGCATGGCCAGATCCTGATGAAAAGCGTGCATTTTTAGCAGAATATTGTGAAAACGGTGCAAAAGCAGTTGCTGAAGAAGCAACAAAGAATAAAGTTACACCAATGTTTTTTACAACAAATTCTGTTCAAGAATTATCAGAATTATCCGATTATGAAATTGGAAAAAGTGGAAGAATTACGCATCCAATGTATTTAGCAGAAGGTGCTTCTCATTATGAAGAAATTTCATGGAAAAATGCTTTTAATTTAATTGGAGAAGAATTAAATTCTTTAAATTCTCCTGATGAAGCTATTTTTTATACCTCAGGAAGAACTAGTAATGAAGCTGCATTTTTATATCAGTTATTTGTTCGTCAATTCGGAACAAATAATTTACCAGATTGCTCAAATATGTGTCATGAATCTAGTGGAGCAGCATTATCTGAAACATTAGGTATTGGAAAAGGTTCTGTAACTTTAGACGATTTTAATCATTCTGATTTAGTAATTGTAATTGGTCAAAATCCAGGAACAAATCATCCAAGAATGTTGAGTGCTTTAGAAGACACAAAAAAGAATGGAGGAAAAATAATTACAATAAATCCGTTACCAGAAGTTGGTTTAATGAATTTTACCGATCCACAAAATCCAATAAATTGGATAGGTTCTGGGCAACAATTAACAGATTTATTTCTTCAAGTTAAAATTAATGGTGATGTAGCTTTGCTCAAAATCATTTTAAAAATGATGAAACAAAAAGAAGAAGCTGAACCAAATTCAGTCTTTAATCATCAATTTATTAAAGAAAAAACTGCAGGAATAGAAGACTTATTAAATGATTTAGATTATTATTCTATTGATGAATTATTACCACAAACTGGATTAACTATTGAAAAAATTAATGAAGCTACTGAACTCATTATTAACAATGATAAAATTATTGTTTGTTGGGCAATGGGATTAACGCAACATAAAAATGCAGTTGATAATATTAGAGAAGTTGTAAACTTACTTTTACTAAAAGGAAGTATTGGTAAAAAAGGAGCTGGAACTTGTCCTGTTCGTGGACATTCTAATGTTCAAGGAGATAGAACTATGGGGATTTGGGAAAAACCCAAAGGTGCATTTTTAGATAATTTAGAACAGGAATTCAATTTTAAAGCGCCAAGGAAACATGGTTTAGATGTTGTTGAAGCTATTGAAGCAATGCATAAAAAAGAAGCAAAAGTTTTTATTGGAATGGGTGGAAATTTTATTTCTGCAACTCCAGATACAGAGTTTACTGCTGAAGCCATACAAAACTGTAATTTAACAGTGCAGATCTCCACAAAATTAAATAGAAGTCATTTAATAACAGGTAAAAAAGCTTTGATTTTACCCTGTATAGGAAGAACCGAGAAAGATTTTCAAAGTTCTGGTGAACAATTTGTTTCTGTTGAAAACTCGATGGGAGTTGTACATCAATCTAAAGGAACATTGCATCCTTGTTCTAAAGAATTAATGAGTGAAACAGCAATCGTGGCAAATATTGCAAATGTTACTTTGAAAAATTCAACTTCAAATTGGCTTGAATTGAGTTCAAATTACGATTTAATTCGTGATAAAATTGAAGCTACTATTCCTGGTTTTGAGAATTATAATAAACGTGTAAGAATTAAAGGCGGGTTTTATTTGCCTAATAACGCTAGAGATAATAATTTTGAACCAACTAAAACTGGTAAAGCAAACTTTAGTATAAATAAACCTTCTGAAATTGCATTAAAAAGTAATCAATTTATGATGATGACAATTAGAACTCATGATCAATACAATACTACTATTTATGGTTTAGATGATAGATATAGAGGTATTCTAAATGAAAGAAGAGTTATTTTAATGAATGAAAGTGACATCAAACTTTTGGGGTTAAAAAAGTTAGACTTAGTTGACTTAACAAGTCACTTTAATAATGAAGAAAGAGAAGCCAAGGGTTTTCTTGTAGTTCCATATGATATTCCAAAACAATGCACTGCTACTTATTTTCCTGAAGCAAATGTATTAGTACCTTTAAAAAGTAAAGCAGATATTAGCAATACTCCTGCTTCAAAAACTGTAATTATTACCATCAAAAAAAGATAAAATCTACAAATGAAAAAGCTGTTTTTTATATTAACAATTCTTATTTCTTCTCAATATTTATTTTCACAATCAGTAGGTGTTCCTAAAAAAAATACTCAAGAAGGTTTTGCTAAAATTGATTTCCTTTCAATTGACATGCCTGAATTTAATATTCCTAATGAAGCAAATATGGGGTATACAGGTATCCATTATAATCTAATGTTAGATAAAACATTTTACACAGGTGTTGGAATTTATGGTGCTGTAAGTGGTTTAAGAGGTGGCTTTTTCACGTTAGGAGTTAATGCTGGTATCAAAAAAAATATTTCTGAAAAATTATATCTTGATACAGGTTTTCATTTTGGTGGCGGTGGTGGTGCAGGTGCACCTGATGGTGGTGGTGCTTTTATATTACCTCATTTTAATTTAGGTTACAATTTTAAAAGTTTTTCTATAAATAGTGGGTGGAGTTATGTAAACTTTTTTGATAAAGGCTTGATTAAAAGTCATCAATTAAATTTTGGACTTGAAATTCCTCTTAATTTTGAATATGCTGATTCAAAATCATCTGAAATAGATTTAAATATTAATACTTTTAAAAACTCAGGTTGGAACCAGAACTCTAATAAAACTTCGATGATGCTTCACTTTAATAATTTAAAAGTTACAAAAGCTGAAGCTACAAAAGAAGAAGTTATACAAGGTAAAACCATAAAGTTAGCTGGATTTGAATTTGCAAATTATTTTTCTAAAAATTGGTTTGCATTCTTAAAAGTAGATGGTGCATATAGTGGTATTAGAGCTGGTTATATGGATGTATTTTTAGGTGGAGGATATCATTTATCATTCAATAAAAATAGCACTAACATTATTGGAAAATTTGGAATTGGCGCAGGTGGAGGTGGTGGTGTTAATTCTGATGGAGGTTTTATGTTGTATCCAGATCTTTCCATTGAACAAAGAATCTACAACGACATTTTTATATCTTTAAATAAAGGGTATTTATTAACTCCAAGTAGTCTTTTCTCTACCTCTTCTTTTGGTTTAGGTATAAAGTATTATGTAGATAAAAATGGAACATTATCTGAGAATAAAACCTATACTTCTGGAAAATTTAAAGGGATTGATATTATCTTAAAGCAAGACTTATACTTTAATGCAAAAAGGATGACTAATCCAACAGAAGACATGCATCAAATTTCACTACAAATAAATCTAAACTTAAATAAGCATCTATATGTAGCAGGTCAAACTTCATTTGCTAATTTTGGAAATGCAGGTGCTTATGCAGAAGGTTTGGTTGGATTGGGTATAAAATCAAATGTATTTTTTAATGAATCAACCACAATATTTTCGCAAATATTATCTGGAGCAGCTGGTGGTGGAAACATTAGCACTGGCCAAGGACTAATTATAAAACCTAGCTTAGGCGTTAATTATCAACTAAATACCACTACTTCACTAACAAGTGCATTGGGTTATGTAAAAGCCAAAGGAGGAGATTTAAGTAGCCCCTTTGTTAATATTGGAATAAAATATAGCTTTTCATTTTTAAATATGAAATAATTTATTGTATATTTGCAACATCAATTAGTAATAGTTGATACACCCTCTCAAATAAATTTATAATTAAGTTCATCTCAGTTACTTGTAACTGTTATTTATTTATGAATATTTTAAAGTTTCCCTATACACTTTACAAGTATTTTCTATACTATTATTTTATAGTTACAGGAAACTAATATTTTGCCCCTTACACAAAATTATTACCTGACTTTTTATAATAGTTTTTTATTATTAATTGTAAAAAACATTTATCATGAAAAAAGTATTAATTGCTTTCACATTTGTAGGGGTATTACTTTCAAGTTGCCAAACCGTTAAAACAGAATTAGAACAATATGAGTCTAATAAAGAAGTAGTAGCTAAAGAATACCCAAGCTATCACATAACTTCTTTTAGACAATATAGTTATGTATTTCAGGTATCTAATCCAGATCACGTTATTAAGTTAAAATTAAAAAATCAAAAAATAATCAGCAGAGACACATTACGTGTATTTGACTCTGTTGCAAACAGATAACTACTCCCAAAAGTTAGTTTATAATTATATAACACAAGTTGTTATATTCTAAGAGTAACGTGCATAACGTTACTCTTTTTTTGATTCCATAAATTTAATTCAAAAGTTTCTGAAGATTTCATTTTAAATACACATAAAAATTTTCTTTTGAATTAATTTTAAAGTAATCAAAGTCCAATTAGAAGCCTATAAATATTAATAAAAAGTGCCCCCTAATTAGACACCTACCTGTTGTATTATATTGATTTTATTTGATATTCTTAGGAAAGTAAAAACCCCATAAACATAATGTTTATGGGGTTTTGCTGAGATTTGATAATCTCTCTGCGGAGAATGAGGAACTAGAACCATGCTCTAAATTCCTTTATATATAAGGCTTTAAACGGACTAGATTTTATACAGACACCGAATTAGCACCTTTTAATTTAGTCAACAATGTATTGATTTACTACATCTACCTGAATACCAGAATATTCTGAGAATTCATTTATAGTTACAAACTGATGTGGTTCTTTATCCAAAAAAGTTTTTATATCATTCAATAACTTACGTCCATAGCGTTCACTGCGTCCTGTAATACGCTGAATGTCCTTTGGGTATATGCAAGCTCTCTTAGTATTCATGATGCTTTATCTATGCTTTATCCATAGCGTTGCCATACTTTATCGGCATAAATACCTTGTATTGGCTTGGTTGTCAGTTGGTTTTTGATTTACACCTTAAAAGTACGGTGTTTTGTTTGAAATTTAAAATTTATATAATCATGGCAAAACAAACTGGTATTATTAAACTAAAAGGAACTATTGGAGGTATTTCTTTTTACAAAACTGGAGATGGTCATCTTGCACGAGAAAAAGGTGGTGTTGACAAAAACAGAATCCAGAATGACCCAGCGTTTCAAAGAACGCGAGAAAATGGCTCTGAATTTGGAAGAGCTGGTAAAGGTGGTAAAGTATTACGAAATGCCATTCGTGTGCTTTTGCAAAATGCAAAAGATAAAAGAGTGGTGTCTCGTTTGACAAAATCTTTAGTGGCAATTACCAAAACAGATACCACTAATGAAAGAGGTTTAAGAACTCTTCAGGATGGGAATTTAAATCTTTTGGAAGGATTTGAATTCAACTTAAATGGAAAATTAGGAGCCACTTTATTTGCTGCTTACTCAAAAGCATTTGATCGTGTAACTGGAGATGCTACTTTAGATTTAGCGGCATTTTCACCTACTATTAGAATTGCAGCTCCATCTGGAACTACACATTTTAAAGTAGTGATGGGTGCGTCTGAATTAGATTTTGTAAATGAAACCTCAACATTTGAAAATGATGAGACTGCGATTTTACCTTATTCTGCTGCAAGTACTGCTGCGATTTCATTATCGGCAACAATTACTGCGAATTCTACTTTAACTGTTGTACAGGTTTTGGGTGTAGAATTTTATCAAGAGGTAAATGGACAAATGTATGCGCTTAAAAATGGTGCTTACAATGCCTTATCAGTTGTACTTATTGACACACCATAAGTATGGAATTCTTGTTGCAAAGAGCTTATTTCAAAGAGGGTACCAACGGTACTCTCTTTTGCTCTAAAAAATCTATTGGTGGTTCTAAAGACCAATTTATTTGTCACACTATTGAGTTGCCCTGGAGAAATAACAAACGAAATATTTCTTGTATCCCTGAGGGAGTTTATGAAGTTGAAACTCGATTTTCTAAACGCTTTCAACATCATTTAATTCTAAAAAATGTAGCTGATAGAAGGTTTATTTTGATTCATCCTGCCAACAATGCTCTCCTTGATTTAGAAGGTTGCATTGCTCCTGTAACCTATTTACATGGTATTGGAAAGGGAGTTTACTCAAAAGATGCTTTGCAAAAAATATTGTCTTTGGTGTATCAAGCGAAAGATCGAAAAGAAAACATTTTATTAACGATTAAATCACAAAACTATGAAGATTGTAGAACGCTATAAAAAACCAACTCCGAAGTTTTTTAGAACTTTAAGGAATATCGGAATTGTATTGGCAACCGTTGGAGGAACTGTTTTAGCAGCTCCAATTGCTTTACCAACAAACATTATAACCATTGGAGGCTATTTAACTGTGGCTGGATCTGTATTGACTACTGTGAGTCAGGCTGTAGTGTCTGATGATAAAAACGAACAAAAAAATGCTACTAAATGATATTCAAATACGCTCTGGCTTTATAGGAGGAACCCTTTTATCAACTGCGATAAATATTAGTTTCCATAATATTCTATTTACAGTTGTCATGGCAATTATAGGCGCTGTTGTGAGTTTTTTTGTTTCCTATTTATTGCAAAAAATATTTTCAGACAAAACATAAACAAAAAGCACTTCAACTTGAGGTGCTTTTTGTTTATTCTATTTCATAAAAACAAGTATGCACAATTAGCCCTTTCTTTTTTGCCAAATTGATCATGCTTTTAGTACCACGACTTCTTCCATCCCAAAAAGCGATTAACAAATCTGCATATATTGCCATTGCTGTATTTCGTTTTGGTCCTGCTCCTTTGCCATATTTGCTCCAAGCTGCTGGAAAACGCTTTAATTTATAATTCCGTTTTTTCGCATACTTTTCTCCTAGAAAATCTGCACCTTTTGCTCCGCCGCTTACAATTTCTATTGTATGGAGGTTTTGTAATACCCCATCACAAAATTGACATAAAAGTTCCTCATTATTAAAATACCTTCCCCCTGCTATGATTACTTTCATCGTTTAGGACCTTAAAAAGGCTACCTTTAATTTAGAAATTATTTGCAACTTTCCCTTTAAACTTTGCTCGAAAGCAATGATTTTTTTAAGTTTTTCAACTTTTTGCTCCCATTGTCCTTGCAGGTCATTTTTTAAAGCTTCTTTTATTACGGACTTGGCATCAACAATGCAGATAAAAGGAATGACACTCCCTTTAAGATAATACCCAAAATACTTACCAATTTTAAGGGACAAACACAGGTAAAAAAGAGAATCACGGGATTCTTTGGAACCTGTTGTAATTACAAAACAATTTGAGCAGGGTTTTTCTAAAGGTTTTCCACTGTTTAATCCTTTATTTAAAATAAAAAAATGAGGTTTGTGGTAAGTGCGCCCAGGTTGGTGGGTCTTGATTTCAAAAGTTTGCATAAGTATCCATTAAAAAATTAAGATTCTTATGCTTCGCTGCGCTTCGCACATTATTTTTTAAAACGAAAAAAAAGACATGCTACTGGATAGTGCCTCGGAGGAGGCTGTCAAGGTTTTTAAGTCAAAGTTTTTTGAGTACACCTATGAGAAAAGAAGAAAAAGGCTCTTGAAAAAAGTTTTATTTAAAACCCGTAGGGCTTGACCTTTATAGCCTTTTAGCATTGGATGAAGCAAGGCACTTATATTTGCTATCTTTTTTTTATTTATAGGTTCTATAAATCTTATTAAACTGAACAACACTATTTTTAAAGTAGTTTTTTTTTATTATATTTAATTTTTCTTTTTCATAGCAATTTACCCACCTCTCAACGATGTGGGTTTTTTAATGCTATAAAATTTAATAAATAATTCTTGAAATATATACTTAGGCTAACGACTTTTCCAACTTTTTCAACTCTACACCAAGGCCATTAAACATTTGCATGATGCTGCTCAGTTTTAATTCATGTTCATCATATTCTTGTGTATTAATGCTGCATGTAAATTTCCAGAGTTCTAAGACTTCTGAAATAGGAACTTCATAAGATTGATATTCCCTGTTGTCTGGCTTTAAAAGTAAACTACCTTTCTCTTCGACCTGGTCATAGACACGTTTATATGTCATTCCATCATTTTTAGTAACGATAATGTATGAAGTACCACTTTTTACATCGATGATATCTTCTACAAATTCTGCCACCACATACGAACCATCTTTCATTGGCAACATAGAATCTCCTTTTATAGGAAATGCTCTGTGTTTTCCAGTAGGTAAAAAAGGGAGTTTAATTTTTTCTAATTGTTCAATATATTCAGGGTCATCATATCCTAATAAATATCCTGCAGACGCTTTTGCAGAAACCACTTCAATAAGGTTTTCATTATGTTCATCTACAATTATAGGAAACAGCACTCTCTTATCTCCAACTTGAATAAACGAGATGTCTTTGGTCTTAGTTAAGTCATTTCTCAATAGAATATCGATGGGTATTTTAAAGTAATTAGACAAGTCTATTAGAAACTCTATTGTTGGTGAAGAACGGTTTTCTTCATAAGAACCAATGCGAGATCTGGTTACCTTTAATTCTTCCGCTAAACCCTCTTGAGAAAAGTTTTTTAACGTCCTAAGGTGTTTGATGTTTTTTGATATAATTTTCATAATACTACAAATGTAAGCAATAATTGTTTGATTTTGTAGCTAATTTTGTAGTGTGAAGAAAAATATTTTACATTTAGATTTAGATACGTTTTTTGTGTCATGTGAACGCTTGATTGATAGTCGTTTACAGAAAAGACCCTTATTGGTTGGTGGAACTGGAGATCGTGGTGTTGTTGCTGCTTGTAGCTATGAAACAAGAGTTTTTGGGGTACATTCTGGCATGTCTATGAAGGTTGCCAAACGTTTGTGTCCTGAAGCCATAATCATAAGAGGAAACACTAGTATTTACTCTAAGTATTCTCAAATTGTTACTGATATTGTTAAAGAGAAAGTTCCCCTTTTTGAAAAAGCAAGCATTGATGAATTCTATGCCGATTTAACAGGAATGGATACTTTTTTTGGAAGTTATAAATATGCATCGGAATTAAGACAGCGAATTATCAAGGAAAGTGGATTGCCAATTTCTTTTGGATTGTCTGGAAATAAAATTGTTTCAAAAGTTGCCACCGGAGAAGCCAAACCCAATAATCAATTACTTATTAATGAAGGCTTTGAAAAAGAGTTTATGGCGCCTTTATCCATTCGAAAAATACCATCCGTAGGAGAAAAAACCTATCAGATTTTAAGAAATTTAGGTGTAGAAAAAGTAAAAGTGATTCAAGAAATGCCAGTTGAAATGTTGGTGAGTGTTTTGGGTTTGAATGGAAGAACCATTTGGAAACGAGCCCATGGCATTGACAATCCGCCTTTAATTCCATTTCATGAACGAAAATCGATTTCAACAGAACGCACTTTTAATAAAGATACAATTGATGTAAAAAAGCTGACACAAACTATTTTTGCGATGGCAGAAAACTTAGCCTATCAACTGAGAAAAGGAGACAAATTAGCATCTGTAATTGCCGTAAAAATCAGGTATTCAGATTTTAATACCTACACCAAACAAGTGAAGATTCCGTATACAAGTGCAGACCATATTATCATACCCACAGTATTGGAACTTTTTAAAAAACTATATCAAAGAAGATTATTGATACGCTTGGTCGGGGTAAAGATTACGGATATTGTTAGTGGTAATTATCAAATTAATTTGTTTGATGATTCTGAGCAAATGCTGGATTTATATCATGCGATGGATAGCATCAGAAATAAATATGGTGAGTTAAGTATTACCAGAGCATCAGCGATGGGTGCAAAAACTATTGGCCGTTTTAGCAATCCGTTTAATGGAGAACCTCCAACTCTTTTAGCCCATAGAAAGCAATAATGTATGTAAACTGTCATTCCTATTACTCATTACGTTATGGTACCTTTTCTGAAGTAGATTTATTAAAACTTGCTAGAGAAAATAAGGTTCATACCCTTGCACTTACAGATATCAACAATACCTCAGCCTGTATGAATTTTATACAACAAGCAAAAAAACTGAATATAAAACCTGTAGTTGGCGTTGATTTTAGAAATGGAAATACCCAACAGTTTGTTGCATTGGCAAAAAGTAATCGAGGGTTTGAAAACATCAATCGCTATTTGTCGTCTTTTTTAGAAAACAAAACTGCGATTCCGGACCACCCCCCCTATTTAGAAGATGTAATTATTATTTATCCTTTTGAAAAGGTACTCGAATTGAACTTGACTTCATTTAAAGTCCATGAATATGTGGGTATTTCTGTTGCAGAAATCAATAAACTTCGATTTTCCTATTTAAAAAAGTATGAAGACAAATTGGTGATTCAACAACAAGTTACTGTTCGCAATAAAAAAGATTTTAATGCACATCGATTGTTACGAGCTATTGATGGCAATACCCTCTTAAGTAAATTACCAACAACAGCACAATGCTTGCCGACCGACCAAATGTATGCTACCTCTGAATTGCAAGCATATTTTAAAGAATTTCCGTTTATCATTGCCACGACAGCAGCACTCTTACAAAGCTGTACCATTGAATTTGGATTTGATGCAGCACGCGAAAATCAGAATCAGCAACACTATACTGGAAGTTTTGAAAAAGACTGTGCGATGCTTATAGAACTTTGTGAAACCCATCTTACAAGGAGATACAAGCATCCCACAGAAAAAGTACATGCAAGGCTTCAAAAAGAGTTGAAGGTGATTATTGAGTTGAAATTTGTTTCCTTTTTTTTAATCAATTATGATATCATCCATTATGCGAAAAGCAAAGGATATTTTCATGTAGGAAGAGGAAGTGGCGCCAATAGTATTGTGGCTTATATTGTTGGTATTACCGATGTAGACCCTATTGAATTGGATTTGTATTTTGAACGTTTTATCAATCCATTTAGAGCCTCACCTCCAGATTTTGATATTGATTTTTCTTGGAAAGACAGAGATGATGTTACCAATTATATTTTTAGCCGATTTAAAAACACTGCACTTTTAGCTACTTACAACACCTTTAAATACAGAGCAGTTATTAGAGAATTGGGGAAAGTTTTTGGATTGCCAAAAGCAGAAATTGACAAGCTTAGTAAGACTTCTAAACAACAACGAACAATTCTAAAAACCACTCCCAATAATACCCAACCACAACAATTACAGCAACCAAGCGCATCGGTTTACCAACAACAAGAAATAGACAGTATAGCAACCTTGGTGTTGAAGTATGGAAAATTAATAGAAGGCTTTCCGAATTACATTAGTGTCCATTCTGCAGGTATTTTAATATTAGAGCATCCCGTTCATTATTATTCAGCAACCAACCTTCCACCAAAAGGATATCCCACAGTGCAGTTTGATATGAATATTGCAGATGATGTTGGTATTTTTAAGTTTGATATTTTAGGACAACGCGGATTGGCAAAAATTAAAGAAGCCCTTGAAATTATAAAAAAGAATCGCCCGAATGATCCGCCCATTGATATTACGGATGTAGAAAGTTTTAAAAAAGATGAAAAGATCAATCACCTATTAAAATCTGGTGGCGCCATTGGGGCATATTATGTAGAATCTCCAGCTATGAGAGGTTTGATGCAAAAATTACAAACCCAGGACTATTTAGGATTGGTAGCTGCAAGTTCAATTATTAGACCAGGAGTTTCAGGGTCTGGAATGAAAGACGAATTTATTAAAAGGCATCGCTTTCCTGAAAAACGAAAAGAAGCAAATCCGATTTTATTAGAAATTATGCCAGAAACCTATGGAGTGATGGTTTACCAAGAAGATGTGATGAAAGTGGCCAGTAAATTTGCTGATTTGACCCTAGGAGAAGCCGATGTTTTGAGACGAGGCATGAGTGGAAAATACAGGTCTCTTGAAGAATTTAAAGCTGTAGAAGATAAGTTTGTTTCTAACTGTAGGAAAAAAGGATATAAAGATGCTTTAATTTTTGAAGTTTGGAATCAAATTAAAAGTTTTGCAGGCTATGCTTTTGCCAAAGGACATTCTGCCTCTTATGCTGTGGAAAGTTATCAAAGTTTATTTTTAAAGTGCTACTACCCTATTGAATTTATGGTAGCCGTTTTAAACAATGGCGGAGGTTTTTATTCTGCAGCACATTATATACACGAAGCTAGAATGAAAGGAGCCCTTATTGAATTGCCCTGTATTAATAAGAGCAATCATCCGAATATTGTGATTGATACTACTATTTATTTAGGCTTTGGGTATTTAAAAAGTTTAGAACACTTAGTGATTCAACGTTTCTTAACTGAAAGGCAATTATATGGGGCATTCACTTCATTAGAAAATTTTATTGAGCGTGTTGTGATTAGTATTGAGCAACTTACTATCCTAATAAGAATTGATGCTTTTCGATTTACCAAGAAATCAAAAAAACAATTGTTATGGCTTGCGATTTTTAAATTGAAAGCAAGCACACAAAAATCGAAACAAGCCCTACTTTTTAAAACACCACAAGTTCGCTATAAACTTCCAACATTAGCATCACATTGGGTTGAAAATGTATATGATGAAATGGAATTGCTAGGTTTTACCATTCACGATTATTTTAAATTGGTTTCAGCACCTTTTTCACCAAGTATTAGCGCCAAAGAAATGATTGCTTTCGAGAATCAAAACGTTTTGATATATGGTTTACTAGTTACTAGTAGATACAACACCACTTCACAAGGTAAATTAATGAGATTGAGCACGTTTGTGGATAAAGAAGGGAATTATTTTGATGCTGTACATTTTACAGATGTGGTGCACTTATACCCTATACATGGAATTGGTATTTATGCCTGTTATGGAAAAATTACCAATCGATATGGGTTTTGTAGTATGAATGTCATTACATCTAAAAAGGTGCCTATTTTAGTTGACCCTAGAAGTTAGATTCATAAAAAAATAAGTCATGAAAGCCAATGATATTTTTACAATTGCCAAAGAACTTCCAAAAAAAGAACTAGCACTTTTGAAGGTATTGATTCAAAATCAATTAGATGGTTTTAAACCCACAACTACCAAAGCGATAATTACAGATATTGAAGCCGAAAATTTTATTTTAAAAAATGTTTTTAAAGTCAAACTTAAGGGGAAACGTGCGTAGGTGGAGGTAATTGGTGATGTTGAAGGAATACCATTTAAAGCATATAATGTTACTCCTCTTTCATTTTAATTTGGCAATATCTGCGTTAAAAATACTCGACTTAATACAATTATGCCTCTGTTTTTTGCCTTAATCTTGCCAAATTAATTCTAAAATACTTCCTAAAATTATATGCTTTAACTGGTATGTGGCAAAAAAAATAAAGGACGTTTTCAGGAAAAACGTTCTTTTTTTATGCGCGATGTTGAGGTGGTTGAATGGAATGAAACTACCACAGACATATGGAAAACATTACTAATTGCTGTAACCTATACCTATCTAGTGCGACAAGCTGGCTCCTTCCCTGTTTCTTATTCTTTTCCATTGATGAAAAGAATCAAAAATCTAGTCTTGTTATCATTTTATTGAATTCTTACTAAAATTATAAGTATGACAAAGAGAGCTTGTAAGTATGATCTATCGTTTTAACCTTTAACTTTCAAACTAAAGGTACTCACCATTCAAATTCTATGGTGCTTAAGATTGTTTGTTGATTTTTGTGTTCAAAATAGATTCGTTAGCGAAATGAAACAAACAAAGACTTGAGATAAGCGGATGCAATGGATGCCGAAACGAGTTCGGCACAGGCTTAGTGATGGTTTTGTGCAGCTTGAATGAGATAAGGAATAGTTTTTACTTACGGATTTGAGCGTTGGATGAGTGGCATCATAATTCAAGATTCTTATAATTTTAAAAAAGTTTATGAATAGTCTAATTATAGTTTATAGTTATAATTTATGCGGCTGGAAGCGGCTATTTAGTTCACGCCTTTTCTATTTCACGGGAGTTCATGAATAGCCACAATTAAAATATTTAGTACCAATTTATGCGGCTGGAAGCGGCTATTTAGTTCACGCCTTTTCTATTTCACGGGAGTTCATGAATAGCGGCAAATAATCTTTTAACTAGAATTTAAAGCCGCGTTGCGCCGCTATTTTACATAATGGCGTTATAACTACCTGAAGTTTACGAAAGAGTATTATAACTGCGCATTATGTTACTTAGCTTTGGGGAGTTTTTACACATATTTATTTTAGTAAAAAAGTAACTTCATCATTAAAGTACAAATTTAAATACATTTAAATTTTTGATACTTACAAACTTCCTTTTAATAACTTCAATCTTTATTTTACACAAAAATATTTATCGATCATATATTTAGAAATGGGTTTTAATGTTTTACCAGTTTGAGGATGCAATCCTAAAGAGGTGAATATTTCTAATTTACCCTTTGGATTTTTTCCGTACCAAAATCTCGCTTGACCATTTTCTTCAAAATATTTTACATCGCAATTAGGCTCAATTTTTTTAAAAAATTTGATCCTTTCTTCTTTATAAATTTTTAGCTGACCTAAATTGTATTTCTCTGTATCAAATTTAACCTCAACATATTTATTATTTTCCCAGACCATCCATCTTTGTTTGTTAAAAGAAAAGACAATTACTAGAGTAAGAAGGGTTATTCCTAAAATAATTGCAATTTTATTGTTTTTTACAACTTTTAAAATACCATTAAGCCACTCTAATTTTTTATTTTTTTGTTTTTCCTGAGGTAACACATTGTTTTTTTTTAGGTCTACATTATTTTCAACAAAATCTATATAATTATCATAACCTACATATTTACATAAGGAGTTTATTACAATTTGCTGTTTAATTACAACCTTCTTTTCATTATTATCTCTTGCTTCATTAAATAAGATACGTAAACTTTTATCTCCAAACGTACATTTATAATCATTGAATAAAATATCAGAAATTCGTTCTGATACTTTATGATTTGACACAGAGATTCCCGTCTCCATTTCTTCATCTTTTCTAGCTTTTTCAAAGGCTTCTAATATCAATTTCTGATGCATATCTATTACTTTTTTCTGAATGTTAAAATACTAAAACTTAATGGAAAATAAATAGAAATTCAATTCCAAAAAATTTCCAAACATCTTCCACAATCTTTCCATTAATTACATTCTTTTCTTTTTTCATTTGTACCAGAATTGATTATTGAATTACACGCAAAAAAGCTTGTACAAAAGCATCAATTAAAATTGGAGTAACGAAGTAGAGTTGTTTAGCTAAACTGGGAAGTATCTACACTTCTTTACTTCTGCACTCCAAACTTCCCACAAAAAAAGAGACGTCTTTTTTTATCAATTAGCGTGTTGCTAGTTATCTAAAACACTGAGTATACATACTCGGACTACAGCACTATTGTCCAATTTTAAATATAACAAAATGAAAAAAATAATTTTAATTACACTTACGGTTTTCCTTAATCTATCTTTATTATCATGTTCTGAAAGTGATGATTTTGATATTGAGAATAATGAAGGTACAGAAGTTTTAATTAGTTCTACAGAATGCTGTGATGGAAACGGAGAAATATTACCACCACCTCCACCACCTGAGGAAGATGGCAATTAATAATATTATAATTAGATTATAGTTAGTATTTTTGAGGAATGAAAAAGATCAAACTTTCATTCCTCTTTTTTTGTATACTATGCTGTTTTTTATACTCTAAACAAGTTAGAGCGCAACAAGCAACAGATAGTTTGCGATACTATTACCACTTATACACAAAAGCTAAAGGAGGTAGTGACTTATATAAAATTTATAATTTCTACCATACGCACAAAGAAATGAGTCTTCAAAAAAAAGACACCTTTGCTGCAGTTTATGATTTACGATTTATAGCCAGTATTCAATATCGATTAGGAAGACATCATGAGAGTGATGCCAGCGCTGTAACAGCTTTAAAGTTGTTACAACCTATGAAAACTACTCCACAAATTTTAGAAGCAAAAATTGGATTATTAAATCACTTAGGAATTGTTTCTTATGAATTAAAAAATTATGACAGAGCTTTAGAACTTTATGACAGAGTCTTAAAAATTACTACCTCAACGCAACATATACATACAGTTTATAATAACAAAGCCAACGTGTACAAAAAGAAAAATGATTATGCATTGGCCTACTCTGAATTTAACAAAGTACATCAACATCAATTAAAATCTGGAAATCCTATTGAGATTGCTAGATCTCTAGACAATTTGGGATTGGTAGAATCTAAATTGAATTATGACGATGCCTTGACTCATATGTTAGAAGCCTTAAAAATTAGACAACAAGAAAATAATACCGATGAAATATTTGTTAGCTATAAACATTTGGCAGAATATTACATGGATAGAAATCAGGTTCAAAAAGTAAAATACTACGCAAATAAAGCTTACAATTTGGCTGAAAAGGTAAAAAACACCTCTTATAAATTAGAAGCATTGTCACTTTTACTCAATGTAAATAAAAATGCCCAAGTGATGGCATACAAAAAACTAAGTGATAGCGTTGCATTGGCAGAACAGCTTAGTAAAAATAAATTTGCTTCAATGAAATACGACTTCTCTAAAGAGAAGAAAAAAGCAGATGATGCGAAATTTCGGTTAGTTGAAAGTGAACTGCAAGAAGAAAAAGAAAAAAAGTCAAAAATAATATATCAAGCCATTGCTGGTTTTATTTTACTCCTACTACTCTCTTCTTATTTTATTTTTCGGGTAAAATATAAAAAAGGAAAATTAGAAGAAATATACAAAACAGAAACACGTATTTCTAGAAAAGTACATGATGAAGTAGCCAATGATGTTTATCATGTGATTACACAATTACAAAGTGATGCCCATGTTAAAGAAGATGTTTTAGATGAGTTAGAAGGGATTTATAATAAAACTAGGGATATTTCTAAGGAGCATAGCGACATTAATATGGATGCTCATTTTAATGAGCTCTTAACCGATTTACTGATAAGTTATAAAAACAATTCTACCAATGTAATTACCAAAAACATTTCTAAGATGAACTGGAACAAAGTTTCAAAAGAGAAAAAAACGGCTATTTACAGAACCCTGCAAGAATTGATGACCAACATGAAAAAACATAGTAAAGCAACGCTTGTTGTTTTAGTTTTTAACCAACATCGCAATAAAATTATTATAGATTTTAAAGATAATGGTATTGGATGTGATCTTAAAAAACATACTGGATTGCAGAATGTGGAAAACCGTATTCAAACTGCCAACGGAACTATTATTTTTGACACAGAGATTGATAAAGGTTTCAAAGCAAAAATTACCATTTAACGTATGTTTAAAAAAGTTTTAATTTCAGACGACTTAGGAAGCATTAATAAAGGAGTTTTAACTGTGCTTAAAGGATTAGAAATAAATAATGTACAACAAGTACAATATTGTGACGATGCCTATCTTAAAATAAAAAAAGCAGTTTTAGACGATGCGCCCTATGATTTATTAATTACCGATTTATCATTTGTAAAAGACCATAGAGCACAAAAATACGCTTCAGGTGAAGCTTTAATTATTGCTTTGAAAAAAGAATACCCTGGGCTTCCTATTATTGTGTATTCGGTTGAAGATCGTTTGCAAAAAGTACGCTTTTTAATGAATACGCATCATACAAATGCATATGTCTGTAAAGGCAGGAGAGGCTTATTTGAATTGGAAAAAGCAATACATGCTGTATATCATAATCAGACATACCTATCACCACATGTTCAGCAAGCCCTTAATCCTAAATCGGACCTTGAAATAGATGATTATGATATTGAATTGGTACATCTATTATCTCAAGGTTTGTCTCAAGAAGATATTAGTAATTCTCTTAAAAAAAGGAACATTACTCCGAGTAGCTTGAGTTCTATTGAAAAAAAATTAAATAAACTACGAATTCAATTTAAAGCCAACAATGCCATTCACTTAGTGGCTATTGTTAAAGATTTAGGTCTTATTTAATTTTATTTTACAAACTGCGGATTCCCGTAAAAACTTTTTTTAGAAGCACATTATCTTTGAGGTATAATTTCTTTTTTAGGAGGTTTTAGGGGGACTGAAATAAAATGGAAATTGTTATGAAAAACAAAACCTTACGGATACCCGTAAGGTTTTGTTTTTTTATGGAAGTAAATTTGAATTATAAAACACCAAACTAATTAAATATTTAATATTATTAACAAACATGTACTTCAATCACAAATTAAATCAACAGGAACTGCTTACCTATTTTTCTTTTTTCTAGCAGCTCATTATGCATATATAGGAAAATGGGGAGTTCAAATTTTATTCTGGTTTACCCTTGGTGGTTTAGGAATCTGGGCATTAATTGATCTCTTTACACTTTCTGGTAAAGTTGAAAAACATAACGCAGAAATTTATCTAAAAATAGAGAAAATCGAAAAAAGAGAAAGAGAAGATGATCAGGCAAGACAATTAGCAATGATTTCTGCTGTAAAAGGAAGTTAGAGCTATTATTTTTTATCTATGAAAAACATATTATTTTTTATACTTCTAACGTTGTGTGTTTTAAATATAAACGCTCAATCTTGTGATGAATTAATACAGTCTGTAAAATCTAAAAGTTCTGGAACAACATACACAAGTTACGATAGTAAAGTAATTTCTAAAGTAACATTTTATAGTGTAAATGTTGATTACAAAACGCTATATTTTGCTATTGTTTGTTTCAAAAAACAATATTCATATAGATGTAGCGAATATATTTATCAAGTTGCATCAACTACAAAATTCAATTACTCTTTAGACCATTATAATAGTGCAGGTAAAGCTTTCTGGAAGCATATACAACCTTATAAAGATGTATTGGATTGTTCTCCAAATTTTGATTAAATAAGAATGTTTAAAAATCACTTAAAATCTAGGCTTATGGCACTCAAGTAATAAAACATTTAACTAAAAATAGTCGAAATTAAACCGAAAAAAGACTATAAACTGGAGTAGGTAAACCTAATTAAATTTATATTATGAAACAAAAATTATCAATTATTGCAATGGCAATTACTTTATTATTAACAACAGGATGTGCTTCAATATTTACAGGCTCAAAAAGAAAAGTTATGTTTGAGACAGATCCTCCTGGAGCTAAAATATATGTAAATGGTTTCGAAAAAGGAATGACACCAGTTCAATTAAAAGTAAAAGCAGAAGATAGAATTGATTTTAAATTAGATAATTACAAAGAGAAGGTTGTAGTTATGGACAGTAAGTTTAACCTTGTTAGTATACTTAACGGATTGAGTATTATTGGTTGGGGAGTTGATGCTTTAACTGGTTCCTTAAAAAGAGTTGATACTAAATACGTTAAAGTTACTTTAGAAAACTCTAATAAAACTGCTTTTATAAATTATATGAAAAATGGTTCTATAACTAAAGTAAATGTAGATTCTAAAAATAAAATAATTGAAACAATAATTGTATTGAATAAATAATATTTCAACGTCATAATTAATTATATTATTTATTAGCAACAACCTACTATAGTCACTTATCTGGTAAACTTTAGTAGGTTATTGCTTTTTATGTTAGATAAAAAAGAAAAATTTAACTAAATTAAAATTGAAAATTAGAATTCATTACATTTGATAAGAAATAAAAAAAAATTGCATCCTTTTTTAAAAAAATTTGATAGAATTAT
This sequence comes from uncultured Polaribacter sp., assembly GCA_965367085.1. Classification (GTDB taxonomy): domain Bacteria; phylum Bacteroidota; class Bacteroidia; order Flavobacteriales; family Flavobacteriaceae; genus Polaribacter. The sequence goes on along the minus strand of CBDUHF010000012.1, from coordinate 3,448 downwards.
TTATCATTTTTTTACCTATAAACGGTGTTCATATAAAATATGAAACATAAAAATATTCTATCCACAAAAGTTAAAAGTAGTATTGCTTTTGTTTCCATACTTTTTTTTGGAGGTATCCTCTTCAGCTCACAAACTAATTTTAATGGTCTAAACTACTTTTTTGCAGATATTACTGGAACAATTTCTGTTGATAAAACAGAAATCTGTGTTAATGAACCTGCAGCCATTATTACTTTTAAAGCTGAAAATGGTACAGCACCATATGAATTTTTATATAGTATAAATGGCACTCTTAAAACAATAGAAAGTGACGCTTCTGGAAATGCTCAAGTTACCCAAAACACAACTACTTCAGAAGATTACACATATATTCTAACGGAAATTAAAGATTCAGATGGTACAACTCAACCTATATCTGGTCAACAAGCTGTTGTTAAAGTAAACGCACCACCAACAGTAGATTTTACATTTAATAATGACGAAGCTTGCTCGGGTGAAACCATTCAGTTTACAAACACAAGTACAGGTACTGCAAACCTAACTTATAGTTGGGATTTTGGAGATGAAAAAACTTCTACTATCAAAAACCCAACTCATGTTTTTGAAGCTTTAGGTTGTAGTACAAAATCATTTAATATTAAACTTACAGTAACTGATGCAAATGGTTGTTCTTTTTCTAAAACAAGAGAAATATTGGTGAAAGAAAAGCCAGATATCGAATTCAGTGATGCCGATTTTGGTAGTTTTAATAATTGTGGTAATGCGTCATTATCAGACCCTAGTTATACAGTAAATATAGCCAATAATTCAAACACAACTTGTATTAAAGATGGAGGTTATTCCATTAATTGGGGAGATGGTATAGTAACAACTTCAGCTGTATTTCCTGCCAGTCATACATATACAACTATAGGTGTTTATACAATGACAATTACTGCAGATGGTACCAACGAATGTTCAAATAGCGTTTCATATGAAGTAAAAAATGTCACTAACCCTGCTGGTGGTTTTGAAAGTCCCGGGAACACAAGTAATTTATGTATACCAACTGATGAATTAAATTTTGGAATTACTAATTGGGGATTAAACTCCTCTGACACTGAATATATTGTAGATTTCGGAGATGGAATTACTGAAAAATACACACAAACTGAACTAGAAGCTTCAACTTATTATGATTCATCAAATCCAAATAATTCAAGCAAATTTCCAACACCACACTCCTATAACAAGGGTAGTTGTTCAGAAACAAATGGAGAGTTTGTTGCAATATTAACAGTCCAGAATGCTTGTGATTCAACTGAATTTACAATTTCTAATATTACTGTGTTAGAAGCTTCTATATCTCAATTCAGTGTCATTGATAAAAGTTGTGTTAATAATAATATTACATTTGTTAACAACTCTACTATTGGCGATAATCCTGGTTGCAGTAATGTTGCAAATTTTAAGTGGGACTTTGGAGACGGAACTGTAATTAATGATAATAATACTTCCACAATCAAAAATCAATCACATAGTTATACATCGGCAGGAACTTATACTGTATTACTAACTGTTTCAAGTAGATGTGGAGATGATATTTTTACCAAAGAAATCTGTATAGAACCTGAAACAACAGCTGATTTTTCAATTGATAAGAATGAAGGTTGTATCCCTTTAGCTGTTGCTACTACTAACACCATAGATAAAACTGATTTATGCAACGAACCAACTTATAATTGGTCTGTCGTTTATTCATCTTTAAACTGTGGCACTGCGGAAGATTGGGAGTATACAAACGGAACAACTGCTACTTCAGAAAATCCACAATTTTTATTTAAAAACCCAGGAAAATATACAATTATCCAAAAAGTAACAACAGGTTGTGGAACAGAAACAACTTCAAAAATTATAGATGTAAAAAAACCACCAACAGTTAGTATTAATGAAATTTCAGATTCTTGTGGTAGTCAAACCATAAATCCTACAGCAATTATAGAGAACTGTACTACAAACACAAGTGCAATAACTTATAATTGGACTTTTTCAGGAGGAACGCCCGCAACTGCAAACACGTTAAATCCAGGAAATGTAACATATACAACTCCTGGAATTTATACAGTAACATTGGAAGTTACAAACGATTGCGGTGTTTCTAACACAGCTACTAAAGAATTTGAAGTTTTTGAACAACCTACAATTACAAACACAGACTTAACCCAAGAAATTTGTTCTGGTCAAAATACATCAGAAATTACATTAACTTCAGAAAATGTTAACACAACCTATTCTTGGTCAACAAATGCTTCTTCGGGAATTACTGGTTTTACACCAAATGGAAGTTCAAATGTTATTCCTAGCGAAACATTAATTAATAGCCAAAATAGTTCTGGAACCTTAACATATACTGTAATTCCCACTTTAAATGGTTGTCTTGGAGATGCAGTAGATTTTGTCATCACTGTAAATCCTGCTCCAGTAATTTCTACCCAACCAATTTCTTCTGAAATTTGTTTAGATGGAACTGCAACTCTTTTACACGTAGCATACACTAACGGAACTGGAACTACAACATATCAATGGTTTTCTAATACTGATGACGATAAAACAACGGGAACTGCAATTGCAGGTGCAACCTCAGATTCTTACAATCCGCCTACTGATTCAGTTGGAACTACATATTACTATGTAGAAATTTCTTTCTCTTCTGGTGGATGTTCTCAAATTGTTTCGAATACTGCCAAAGTTGAAGTTGTACCGCAAATTACTGTAAACCCTGTTGCTGGAATCCAAACACTTTGTGTTGGTGGAACCGCAAATGAGTTTGAAGTCTCTTTTTCTGGCGGAACAGGAAACCCTTCGTATCAATGGTTTTCTAACACAACAAACTCTAATACTGGGGGAACTTTAATTGGCAGTGCTACAAACAATACATATACTCCATCTGCTTTTTCTACTGCTGGAAATTTCTATTATTATGCTGAAATTTCTCTAGATGGAAATGGGTGTTCTTTATCAGCAAGTGATGTTTTTGAAGTAGAAGTACTTAATGATCCAATTATTGATTCTCAACCAATTGCTAGTCAAGAACTTTGTCAAAGTGCAACTCCTACTGATTTAACTGTTAACGTTTCTGGAGGAACAACTTCTGCTAAAACTTATCAATGGTTTAAAAATACCACTAACAACAATACTAGTGGAACTGAAATTACAGGCGAAATCTCTCCAACGTATTCACCATCAACGGCAGATATTGGTACATTTTATTATTATGTTGTTATTTCTCAACCTGAATCTGGTTGTTCTGTTACAAGTGAAGTATCAACATTAATTGTTAATGAAGCTCCAATAATTTCTACCCAACCAATTTCTTCTGAAGTTTGTTTAGATGGAAATGCAACTCTTTTACATGTAGCATACACTAACGGAACTGGAACTACAACATATCAATGGTTTTCTAATACTG
>CBDUHF010000011.1:0-73713 GCA_965367085.1 uncultured Polaribacter sp. | reverse complement strand
CTATTCAGTAAATGAAGCATTACATCTTTCGCCAAAAGAAGAAAAGCAAATAGAATCGATAGTTGAAAATATTGAAATAGAATATCATAACAACCAAGATGAGTTTAGCAAAGAAATTATCATTTCTCAATTAAGTACGCTTTTTAAGTATGCCAATCGATTTTATGAAAGACAGTTTTTGAATAGAAAAGAATTATCAAATAACTTGTTGGAGCGATTTAATCTACAATTATCTGAATATTTTGAATTAGGACTACTACAAGAAAAAGGTATTCCAAACATAGAACAAATAGCTAATAAAATGTCAGTTTCTCAACGCTATTTAAGTGATACACTAAAAAAAGAAACAGGAAAAACGACTACCGAACATTTACACTTGCGTTTAATCGATGAAGCAAAGAATATTTTATTGAAACCGAACAAAAGTATTTCGGAAGTAGCATACGAGTTGGGATTTGAATATCCGCAATATTTCTCGCGATTATTTAAAAAGAAAGAAGGTATAAGTCCTACGGAATACAGAGAAAAATATAAACTAAACTAAAATGGAACTATTAAAATTAGCCACAGAGTGGGCAAAAGCTGAAGTATTCTCAACACGTTTTTTTATCTTTTTTGCGATTGGTTTTTTAGTTGCAAGTATTGGGTTTTGGCAATTAGGGAAAACAGATTTAGCAAGGGCTTATATCATTCCAACTTTAGTTGCAGGCATATTACTTTTGATAATTGGTAGCGGTCTTAATTACACCAACATTCAAAGAGTTAAACAATTTGAAAAGGATTTTAATATCGATACATCTGCCTTTTATCAATCCGAAATTGAACTTTCTGAAAGCACTTTAAAGGAATATACAGTTGTATTTAAAGTAATTCCAATTTTAATTATAGTAGCAACATTATTAATTCTGTTTGTTAATACACCAACTTGGAGAGCAATTAGCATTACAACCATTGCAATGCTAATAGTCATTTTATTAGTTGACGGAACTGCACACTCAAGAATAGAAAGCTACCACAAAGAATTAAAGTTAGTGGATATCCAAAAAGGAATTAAAAAATAACTACACACAACATCGTATAAAAATAATGCGTAGTTTAGTGCTTAATCAAGAGTTCGTGCGCTTTTGTTACATCTGATTTTCCTGCGGAAAATCCTCGCACACAAAACCGCACTATTCTTATACATAACCGTTGGCTTTAATTTAAATCAGAACCTTTTAGACAAACTTGTTCATACATATATGTACGATTATACGTAAAAATAAATACATATAAGTATGTTTTTACTTGTTTAATCATACATATTTGTATACTTTTGTTTTAATTTACATACTTATATGTATAAAAATTGACAAATGAGAAACAAGAAAAAACTACTCATAGAACAATTAGACCAAAAACTGGCTCATTTTAAAGATGCAGGAATGGTCCTGGTTCCACAAAAAGGATGGGTAAATACTATTAGAACCACCCTTAATATGACAAGGGAACAATTAGGCAACAAACTTGACTTGACTCAAGGAGCTATTCAAAAAATCGAAGAACGTGAAGCTACAGGTCAAATAACCATCAATAAACTAAAGGATGTTGGCAATGCCTTGAATATGAAATTTATTTATGGTTTTATTCCTAAAGATGGGACCATCGAAAGTCTAATCAACTTAAAGGCTGAAAAACTGGCCCGTAAAATTGTTTTAAGGACTAATCAAAATATGAAATTAGAGAACCAAGGAATCAGTGAAGATAAAATTAAACATTCAATAAATGACTTGGCTAATGAAATAAAAAGAGAAATGAGAAAGTCATTATGGGATTAGATTTAAAATACGCAGATGGCCAAACACCTTTAGATGAAGAAGAAAAAGAAGGTCTAAAAATAAAATCAATAACAACGCAAAAAGAACTCGACGAATTTGAACAGTTAAATATTGAAAAAGCTGTAGAATGGACTATTCGAACTAATTTGAAACCTGAAAAAATATTGACTGAAAAGTTTATAAAAGATTTACACAAAAAAATGTACGGCGATGTTTGGAAATGGGCAGGTGAATTTAGAATGACTGACAAAAACATTGGAATAAAATGGACTCAAATCGGAATAGAACTGAAAAATCTAATTGATGACACTAAATATTGGTTAGAAAACAAGACTTATCCACATAAAGAAATTGCTATTAGATTTAAACATAGAATCGTAGCTATTCACTGTTTTCCCAATGGAAATGGTAGACACTCAAGAATGATGGCTGATATAATCATTGAATCTATTTTCGGAAAAGAAATTTTCAGCTGGCACAAATCAAATATGGTCAGAGCAGATGAAACAAGAAAAGAGTATATCATAGCATTAAGAGAAGCTGACAATGGAAATATAAAACCATTAATAAAATTTGCAGAAAACTAAAAAACTAAAGCCAACAAAGAAAAGAACTAAAAAACAACTCTTTTAGACCTTAAGTTGTATCTAGATATTTTTAAATTTAATAAAAAGTTGTTTAACATTTTTTGGTTCAGCTTCGCTGGTTTTTTGTAGATGTTTAAAATAATGATTTTATCTATAAACTATTATTCTCTGAATAGTATCATAATAAGGTCTCTTTCCAAACGTATCATTCCTTAAATTTTTTATTTCTTGGTATCTCTCAAGTTTAGAGGTTAACTCTTTTAAGTCCTTTCTTGTAGCTGGCTTGTTTTCATCTTTTGTAAAAACATTTTTTAAAACTCCAACCACTAAAGTTCCTGCTGCTGAATTCCCAACACCTGCTAAACTCATTTGGTCAACTGTAGTTTTTTTAGGCAAATAATTATCACTTTTAATTAATTCTTTTTTAGAATTCTTGTTCTTTAATTGATGTGAACTTACCCTACAGCTATCACTACAAAATTTTTGAACTCGTCTTCTTTTAGGAATATATTCCTTTTTGCAATAGTTGCATTCATACTGATGCTTTTCCATTTTTTCGTTAATTTTACGTACGATTAACGCTTAATCGCCTATTATTTACTTTTCTTACCCTTTTTATTAAAAACATGTGACAATAAATATTCTTTAGCTTCCTCTTTTGTTAGCATCGAATTCTTCTTTCTATTGCTTTTTTCAATTGTAATGAAATCTTTCTTTAGTTTTTCAAACAACAATATCAGCTCTTCTTTTGGAAGAGCTTTAGCTACTTGATAAACTGTGTCTGAATTCATATCTAAACAATAAATTTAGACACTTATTTTCAATTTGATTTAGGCTTTGACAGGCTTTGATAGGCTTTTCTAGGATTTTCTAAGCTTTAAGAGGATTTTCAACGATTTGATACGCTTTTTTTTAAAAATTTGAAAATTAAATTATTTAAACATTTTTGAATAATCTTCTGGCAACTCTGCGTCAATATCTCTTAGATACTTTTCCAATGCAGTCATTGTTGAATGTCCAGTTATTGGCATCAAATTACTCTTTGCTTCATGTTGAGACATGTTCTCTCTAAAGCCTTTATAGAGTTTTGTAATAAAAGTATGTTTAAAACTATACAAACCATACTCTTCTCCCAATTTAAAATGGTCTTTTATTTTTTTAAATCGTTTTGAGAATTCATTTCTTTTATTGGTTTCTTCTGCATCCCAATCCTCCCCTATATTAAACCTTCCAAACAAAAATGCTTTTGGATTTTTATTAGATAAATCTGGCAGGTCATTCAATAATATCTCTGGAATAATTTTAATTTGAACAGGTTTATTCTTTGCTTTTACATAGAGTTTTTTATCCTGAATATCAATATCTTCTATTTTTAACCTACAAATTTCAATGGGTCTTAAAATACTATAAGAGATAAATTTAACAAAGAGCAATAAATGTGGATCTTCTTTGTTCAAATATTCATAAATATCCCATTCCATTTTTGGAGTATATGTTTTATTTCTTCTAGGTACAGATTTTAAAACTGGAAGCTTTCTTACAAAATTATCTTTCACTTCTTCATTGTCTTCTAAAAGTTGAAACATAGAAGCAATATCTGTTCTAGAATTATTTCGATTTCTTGCACTTGTTCTTTTCAAAACATCATTCAAATATTGAATAACTATTTTTTTTGTTATAAAATTTATTGATTGATCATAAAAATCTTTGTCTTTTAACCATTTTTCAAAAAGCCCTATTCTACTTTTATATTGAACAAAAGAATTTTTGTTCATCATATTTACTTTTAAATCCAAAGTTAACTTAAAAGCCTCTTTTATACTTAAAGCATTGTTTTCAACCTTCTTTGCAATAGTTTCACGCTCTTTTGCAATAGTATCAGCAATAGTCTTTTCATCTATTGCAATAGTTTTTTGCTCTTTTGCAATAGTTTTTTGCTCTTTTGCAATAGTTTGAGCAATAGTCTCCTCACCTATTGCAATAGTTTCTTGCTCGACTATTGCTCTTACTATTGCAGTCTTACTACTGACTATTGCTTTCTCTGAAAATATAGCATCCTCTAACGCACTATTATCTTCATAAGGATTAAATCCATACTGTAGCAATTCTAAAAGTGCTTGTTGCATAGTTTTCAAAAATGAATAGCGCTCTTTTTTTGTTTTTAACTTGTTAGCTCCCGCTTTAATAAATGATTGCTTTTTTAATTTTCCAGTTTTTGGATTTCGATAAGAAAAATAGACAAACCAATCTTTAGATATTGCTTTCTGTTTTTCTTCAGAAGTAAGTCGTGACCAATTAGAAATATCTACTCCTCCTGTGTAGATTTTAGGTTCTGAATAATTCAATTTCATAGTAAAAACGTTTACGGTAGCGTTTACGGAACGTAAAAGTAAGAAAGATATGGACATAAAAAAACGGATTGTTCGTAAACAATCCGTTGATTCTAGTGACATTAAGCCTTGTAGCGGGAACTGGACTCGAACCAGTGACCTTCGGGTTATGAGCCCGACGAGCTACCTACTGCTCTATCCCGCGATATAATTTCAAAAATAACAACTTAGCTTTTAACTTTCGATTCATAAACCCGATTAGTTATTTTCGACTGCAAAGATACTACTTGTTTTAATTATTTACCAAATAATCTTTCAATTATTTTTTATTAAAATAAATCATAGTCATAAATCTAAAAACAATCTATCTTTGCAGCATGACACATAAAGCAGGCTTTGTAAATATTATTGGAAATCCAAATGTTGGTAAATCTACTCTAATGAACGCTTTAGTAGGCGAAAAACTTTCTATAATAACCTCTAAAGCTCAAACCACAAGGCATAGAATTTTGGGAATTGTAAATGATGACAATTATCAAATAGTTTTTTCTGACACACCAGGAATCATAAAACCAGCGTATGAATTGCAATCTTCTATGATGGATTTTGTAAAATCTGCTCTAGATGATGCCGATATTTTAATTTATATGGTAGAAGTTGGTGAGAAAGAATTAAAAAACGAAGCTTTCTTTAATAAGATTATTCATAGTGAAATACCTGTAATTTTATTGTTGAACAAAATTGATACTTCTTCTCAAGAAGCTGTCGAAGAAAAAATAGAATATTGGAAAGAAAAAGTACCAAATGCATTTGTGTCTGTAATTTCAGCTTTAGAACGTTTTAATGTTGATAGCTTATTTGAAAAAATAGTTGAATTACTTCCTGAAGCTCCACCTTATTATCCAAAAGATCAATTAACAGATAAGCCAGAACGTTTTTTTGTAAATGAAAAAATTAGAGAAAAAATTTTAATACATTATAAGAAAGAAATTCCATATTCTGTAGAAGTTGAAACTGAAGAGTTTATTGAAGAAGAAAATATTGTTAGAATTCGATCTGTAATAATGGTAGAACGCGAAACTCAAAAAGGAATAATCATTGGTCATAAAGGATCTGCTATAAAAAGAGTTGGTGCAGAAGCTAGAAAAGATTTAGAACAGTTTTTCGAGAAAAAAGTTTTTATAGAATTATACGTAAAAGTAAATAAAAACTGGAGAAGCGATAAAAATCAATTAAAAAGATTTGGTTACAACCAACGTTAATTGTTTATTATTTTTATCATAAAATCATGTAAATCTTTCATTTGAGGTTTACCTGTATCTTTACCTATTTTTCCTAAAAAATATAACAACGTCCAAATAAGTGGTAAAAAAATCATCACTATTAATGGAAAAACAATGGGTTCACTTAAAGAAATTCTAGTGTACAATAGAACAGCAAATCCTAAAAAACAAACTCCTATTACAAAGTGCACAAACATAAAGAGTGTCCAAACTTGAGGTTTGGGACCAAATAATCCTTTTAAAAGAGATGTTTTATTTGTTTCTTCTATAATTTCTAGATGTAATTCAGGAGACCAAAAATGCTCGTCTTTTTTAGAAACAGAGATAAAAATATGTCCATCAACAATATTTCCTCTTAAAGAAGTTTCTTCTTTTTTAAACTCATTAGAAAAACGATTTAACACAGTATCTCTATTTTCTTCTAGGTCTATAGAAAATCTTGGACGAAGAAAAACCTCACTATTTCTCTTTTCTATTAAAAGTGTCTTTCTTTTGTCCATAAAAAAGGTGTTTATAACGGTTTAAATTTACAATTTTTTATCATATAGTAATTGTATCTTTGCAAAAAATATCAATAGAGATGAATAGTATTGTTGCCATTGTAGGAAGACCAAATGTAGGAAAGTCAACACTTTTTAATCGTTTAGTACAAAGAAGAGAAGCCATTGTAGATTCTGTTAGTGGAGTAACTAGAGATAGACATTATGGTAAATCTGATTGGAATGGAAAGGAATTTTCTGTAATTGACACAGGTGGTTATGCTATTGGTTCTGATGATATTTTTGAAGAAGAAATTAGAAAACAAGTAAAACTTGCTATTGAAGAAGCAGATATTATCATTTTTGTTGTTGATGTTGAAGAAGGAATAACTCCTATGGATGCTGAAGTTGCAAAGCTTCTTCGTAAAGTAAAAAAACCAATTTTTACTGCTGTAAATAAGGTTGATAATGCAATGCGTGATGCTGATGCAGTAGAATTCTACAATTTAGGATTGGGAGATTACCACACAATTTCTTCTATTAATGGAAGTGGAACTGGAGATATTTTAGATGCAATTACAGAAAAAATGCCAGATCCAGAAGAAGTTGATTTAGAAAAAGAAGAATTACCAAGATTTGCTGTAGTTGGTAGACCAAATGCAGGAAAATCGTCATTTATAAACGCTTTAATTGGAGAAGATAGAAATATTGTTACTGATATTGCAGGTACAACAAGAGATTCTATTGACACTAAATATAACAGATTCGGATTCGATTTTAATTTAGTAGACACTGCTGGAATTAGAAAAAAATCTAAAGTAAAAGAAGACTTAGAATTTTATTCTGTAATGCGTGCTGTACGTTCTATTGAATACTCAGATGTTATTATTTTAATGGTAGATGCAACTCGTGGATTTGAAGGTCAGGATCAGAATATATTTTGGTTGGCAGAAAAAAACAGAAAGGGTGTTGTAATTTTAATTAACAAATGGGATTTAATTGAAAAGGAAACCAATACAATGCGTGATTATGAGGCTGAAGTTAGACGTCAAATTGCCCCTTTTACAGATGTTCCTATTATATTTGTCTCTGCATTAACTAAGCAACGTTTACTACAAGCTTTAGAAACTGCCGTTGATGTTTTTAAAAATAGAAAAAACAAAATACAAACGAGTAAGTTTAATGAGACAATGTTAGAAATCATTAAAAGTTACCCACCACCAGCAATTAAAGGGAAGTTTGTAAAAATAAAATACTGTATGCAATTGCCTACACAAACGCCGCAATTTGCTTTTTTCTGTAACTTACCTCAATATGTAAGAGATCCATACAGACGTTTCTTAGAAAACAAATTAAGAGATATTTACAATTTTAACGGGGTTCCAATTACTATTTACTTTAGACAAAAATAACCTTAGATTGTAACTTTTGTTACTTTATCTCGACTATTAGTTTACGTATTTTGTAAATGTGAATCTTTAATATTTCAAACAATGAAAATAATTGAATCTAATAAGATCGAAGAAGTAGAATTACCGCTTCAACTAAACATTTCTTTTAGAAAAGTTTTTTTGATGTTTGAAAAATATGCTAATAAAGAGTTTATAAATCATCCTTACCATAGCTCTGCCAATAAAATGGTAGAACTATTTAATGAACACCCAGAATTAAATGATGGGTTTTCAGATTATTCTTTATTAGATACTTATAAAGATCAAATAGACTTATTATTAAATCCCCTATTCCCAGAACCTTTACAACTTAATGAAATAAAAGCAGCAAGTGTACCTTTCTCTTTTACTTCATTTAGATTTACTCAACGTTTTGAAAACATATTAAAAAATGCGGGTAAAGATTATGAATTAAACGTTCGTAATTTTGAAGACAACAGCATGTATGTAATGGCTTGTACTTTTATTTTAAGTACAGTTTATGGTTATGTTGTTGATGTAAAAAGACCTTTCTATTTTGATATTCCAGATAAAAAAACTGGAACAATGAAATATTATAGAGCTGCATTTAACGCAGATTTTTCTGAAATTACTGCAACCGAAAATGCACCCAAAATTACAGAAGACGATTTTAAAGAGCTTTTAAATAATTTTGATAATATTGATTTATGGAAAGAAAAATTTCCACCAAATAGTTATATTTTTAAAGGCTTTGGTCTTATCAACTTATTTGATGTAACCTCAGAAGAAATGTTATCTTCTATAAAAGCAAATTTATTAGCCGGAGAAGATGATTTAATCTTTAAACTTCAAAGTAATTTAAGAGATTTTTACAGCATTAAAGACTTAAGATTAGGTTTTTCAATTTTTGACCACGTAAACTCAAAAGTTTGCGAAACTGCTGTTAAAAAAACAAACAGTATCATTTTAAATAACGATTCTGAAATAAGTTGCGATAAAGGGTATTTCTGTAGCGTAATCATGCAGAAAATATTTACAAATCATGAAACATTCATCATTTCTGATGTTGAACAATATGGTATCAATTCTAATAAAAATGCCTTTTATCAAAACCTTCATGATGCTGGAATTCAAAGTATCATTTTAATTCCAATAAAAGCTAGTGAAGATGGAGATCTGGCTTTGCTAGAAATTGCTTCTCCAAGAGCTTATGATTTAAACTCGGTTAACATTAATAAACTAAAAGATATTATTCCTGTTTTTGAAGCTGCTGTAAAAAGAACTTCAGAAGAAAGACAAAATGTTTTAGAAGCAACCATTCAAGAAAATTATACATCAATTCATAGTTCTGTAAAATGGCGTTTTTATGAAGCTGCAGAAAAGTACTTTTTAGAATCCCAAGCAAGTGAAAATGCAAAACTAGACGAAATTGTTTTTCAAGATGTCTTTCCTTTATTTGGTCAGAGTGATATTAAAGGATCTTCAGATGCAAGAAACAAAGCCATTACAGAAGATTTAACCACGCAATTAACGTTAGCTATTTCTGTTTTAAAGGATGCTTGCAAAGCAGAAAAACTACCTATTTATAGCGAATTAAGATTTAGAGTTTCTTCTTTTTTAGATGATGTAAAAGACGGACTAAAAGCAGGTGATGAAATTAGTATTTTAGATTTTCTAAAAAGAGAAATCTACCCTGTTTTCAATCATATTAAAGAAATTAGTAAAGAACTTTCTCAGAAAGTAGGCATTTACATGAATCGTTTAGACAAAGATTTAGGTGTTGTTTATGAACGTAGAAAGGAATACGAAAATAGCGTTACGCTTTTAAATGATAAATTGGCTAAATTCTTAGACAATAAACAAAAAGAAGCACAAGATATGTTTCCTCATTATTTTGAGCGATACAAAACAGATGGAGTTGAGTACAACATGTACATTGGTCAATCTATTACAAAAAGTAAAGTTTTTGATAGTTTGTATTTGTACAACCTTCGTTTATGGCAACTTCAGATTACTTGTGAAATGGAAAATCTTGCTTTTTACGAACGTAAAAACATGAAAAACGATTTACAAGTTGCTTCCTTAATTTTAGTTCATAGCAATGCGATGGCAATAAAATTTAGAATGGATGAAAAGCAGTTTGATGTTGATGGAGCCTATAATATTAGATACGAAATTATTAAAAAACGTATTGACAAAGCACACATAAAAGGCACTCAAGAACGCTTAACAGTTCCTGGAAAAATTGCAATTGTATATTCTCAAGAAAAAGATGCTTTAGAGTATGTAAAATATATTAATTACCTGCAATCTAAAAAGCAATTAGGGAAAATAGAATTTTTAGAACTAGAAGATTTACAAGGAGTATTTGGTTTAAAAGCATTAAGAGTAGAAGTTGTTTATCAAAAAGATTTTGATGAAAACAAGACTATAACTTTTAATGATTTAATAAAAGAAATTGAAGCTTAAACTTATAAAGAACTTGCCATTTCTTGCATTCTAAAAGCATAAGCAAAAGCTAAAACACTTACAATTATACCAATCATAAAAACGGTATACGTAATTCTTAGTATTTTATATTTTCTGTTTAAAACTAATCCTAGAAAGTATAAATCTTTGGTTAAAGAACCATAAAGGTAATCTCTGTCTTGCATCATTTCTGTAATACCCCATTCAAAATCATTTAATTTCATTTGATGAAAATTTCCGAAAAATAATAAGTTCACTTTTTTATTTGCAACATCTTCTTTTGTAAATTTTCCTTGCGTAACATTTGGTCTTGTTGCTAAGATTGATAAAATAATAGAGGCAACTGTAAAAATGATAAATAAAACTGTAGGTGCTATTAAATAGCTATTTGAAGGATTGTCTAATTTTGGTAATAGATTTGACAATGCTAGAGAAACTATAATTGCATTTACAGAAAGTAAAATATTTGCTTTTGTATCTGCAATATTACTTAAAGTCATGTGATTTTTTAAGGCAATTCTAAACATAGTTTCTACACCACGTTCAGGTACATTTCCTTTCTCTTTCTTTAATTCTAAAGCATCTTGCTTCTGATTAAATTTTTTAATTTCTTCTTTTAAGTCTTTTTGACTCTTTATTAATTTAGATAAATTTTTTTGTTTTGTTTTTGTCCAATTTTTTAAAGCATAATCTGTATTAAAACGATGTTGCTGTGTAAAAAACTCGATATTTCCTTCTATCCATTCTAAATCAGAATCATTTTTTAAATTGGTTAACTCCCACTCTTTTCTTAGCAAATACGTATAATCGAAAAAGTTCTTAGATGCCAAATGCGCACAATCTGCATCCATTATTATTTTCTCTAAATCATCTTTTGGTTGATGATTCATTTTAGTAGCTAAAATTAGTTTCGAAATAATTTCAATTCTATCATTTGCAATGTTATTATTTTTTAAAAATTCAGTTGCAATTTTAACACTTTCTTCTTCGTGATTTTTGCATCCTTTTATAAAACCTGTATCATGAAACCAAGCTGCAATTTCTAAGTTTTCGGCAGCTATTGTATCAATTTTTAAGTTTTCTATAAGTTCTTTAGTACTATTAACAACTCTTTGTGTATGTGATAAATTATGATACACGAATTTTCTATCTAAATCGGTATTTAATATACTAAATACATACTTTTCTGTATCAACAATTAATGTGCTCATTGTAAAATTATTTTATAAAAGAATAAGAAGAAGTTATAATACAACTTCACTTTTCATCAATATTGGTCGTAAATTTAACTATTGCTTTCAAGGGTTTACAAATTAAGAATTATTTGTAAGCTAACAAGTGTTTTTACGTCTAAAATACAATAAAGCAAATCATATTAATTTAGAAAAGAAAGGAAACATACCTATGCTAACTTGGAAAGATGTGATTAGGTTCACAACAAAAGGAAATCCAACTCCAGACAAACGAGTTGAAAAATCCGAAAAAGAATGGAAAGGGCTTTTAACTGAAGAACAATTTATAATTACAAGACAGAAAGGTACAGAAAGACCAAATAGTGGCGCTTTGTGTAGTATTTATGATGAAGGACAATACAACTGCGTTTGTTGTAATACTCCTTTATTTGATTCTACAATAAAGTTTGACTCTAATTCTGGTTGGCCAAGTTTTACACAACCCATTAAAGAAAACGCTATTAAATATCATAAAGATATTTCTTTTGGTATGATTAGAGTTGAAGTAATGTGCAATACTTGCGATGCTCATTTAGGACATATTTTTCCTGACGGACCAGAACCAAGTGGATTGCGTTATTGTATTAATTCTGAATCTATGATTTTAGAGAAAGGGAATTCTAAAAATGAGTAAAAATTTACAAATTGCCACTTTAGGAGGTGGTTGTTTTTGGTGTACAGAAGCTGTATTTCAAGAAGTAAAAGGTATAGAAAAAGTTGTGTCTGGTTATGCTGGTGGAAATGCTCCTGGAAAACCAACGTATAGAGAAATTTGTTCAGGATTAACTGGTCATGCAGAAGTAATTCAACTTACTTTTGATGCAAATGTAATTTCATTTGAAGACATTTTAGTCATTTTTATGACAACGCATGATCCAACAACATTAAATCAACAAGGTGCAGATAGAGGAACTCAATACAGATCTGTAATTTATTATCATAATGATAATCAAAAGAAGATTTCTGAAGAAGTTTTGAAACAGATTCAGCCTTATTATAATGATAAAATTGTAACAGAAATTAGTCCTTTACCTATTTTCTATGAAGCTGAAAGTGAGCATCAAAATTATTATAGAGAAAACACAAAACAAGGATATTGTAGTTTTGTAATTGAACCGAAATTATCTAAATTAAGAAAATTACACGCAGATAAACTGAAGTAAAATGATTAAATTATTTGGCACAGAAAGATGCCATAAAACTCAATATTATAAAACATTTTTAGAAACGCGTAATTTAGATTACGCGTTTTTAGATGTAGAGCAAAATGGAGTTTTTGCTGAAGAATTACGTAACTTGTATGAAAATAGAAAATTAAATTTTCCTACAATTACTATTAATGATAAAAAGTTAAGAAATCCTTCTGATAAAAATCTTCAAAAATGGATTGAAACATTATGATGAAACTAAACATAAAGAATACTTTTACTTCAGAAAATCCAGCAGATTCAATTCTTGATAATACAAGAAGGCAAGTTACAGAAGCTGTATTTTCTTATGTAAATCCTAAGAAAACTGCAAAACCAAAAGTAATTCACGTTTCACCAGAAATGAGTTCTGAATTAGGAATTTCTGAAGAAGAAACGAAATCAGATTTCTTTAAAAATATTTTTACAGGAAATGAAGTGTATCCAAATACAAAACCTTTTGCTATGTGTTATGGAGGTCATCAATTCGGTAATTGGGCAGGTCAATTAGGAGATGGTAGAGCCATTAATTTATTTGAAGTTGAACAACATAACAAAAATTGGAAAGTACAATTAAAAGGTGCTGGCGAAACTCCGTATTCTAGAACTGCAGATGGTTTAGCCGTTTTACGATCTTCTGTAAGAGAATACTTATGTAGCGAGGCTATGTATCATTTAGGTGTTCCAACAACGCGTGCTTTGTCTTTAAGTTTGTCTGGAGATAATGTTTTACGAGATGTTTTATATGATGGAAATCCTGCGTATGAAAAAGGCGCAATTGTTTCTAGAATTTCTCCGTCATTTTTACGTTTTGGCAATTTTGAGATTTTTGCAGCTAGAAAAGATGTAAAAAATTTAAAAGCTTTGGTTAATTATACAATTAAACATCATTTTTCGCATTTAGGAAAACCATCTAAAAAAAGTTATATCAATTTTTTTAAGGAAGTTTCAGAACGTACTTTAGAAATGATAATTCATTGGCAACGTGTTGGTTTTGTGCATGGAGTTATGAATACAGATAATATGTCAATTTTAGGTTTAACCATCGATTTTGGGCCTTATGGCTGGTTAGAAGGTTTCGATTTTGGTTGGACACCAAATACAACTGACAGACAACACAAACGTTACAGATATGGAAATCAGCCAAATATTGGTTTGTGGAATTTGTATCAACTAGCAAATGCTTTGTATCCAATTATTGAAGAAGTGAAACCTTTAAATGCAATTTTAGAGCAATATAAAACTGATTTTGAACAGAAATCTCTACTGATGATGAAATCGAAATTAGGTTTATGTACTTCAGATGAAGATGATGTAAAACTGATTCAGAATTTAGAAGATAATTTACAATTAGTAGAAACTGATATGACTATTTTCTTTAGAAATTTAAGTAATTTTTCTGATGAAAATTCTGGTTTACAATTGATAAAAGAAGCTTTTTACGATTTTGAAAATATTTCTGATGAAGTAATCAATAATTGGAATTTATGGTTCAAAAAATATGATGAAAGACTTCAGGTTGAAAGAGTTTCATCCGAAGAAAGAAAAGAAAAAATGAATGCTGTAAATCCTAAATACATTCTTAGAAATTATATGTCGCAATTAGCAATTGATGAAGCTGATAAGGGAAATTACACTTTAATTGATGAGTTATTTCAACTCTTAAAAAAACCATATTCTGAACAACCAGAAAACGAAAAATGGTTTGCAAAAAGACCTGAATGGGCGAGAAATAAAGTAGGTTGTTCTATGTTATCTTGTAGCTCATAAATCAAATAAACAACTATGAAATTAGGATTAGGAACTGCTGCTTTAGGAAGACCTCAATATATAAATGTCCGTCAAGAAGAATGTGACAACTCCAACTTAGCTGAATTTAGAAAACAAAGTTTTTCTGTTTTAGAAGATGCGTATAATGCTGGAATTAGATATTTTGATACTGCTCCAGGTTATGGATTGGCAGAAGAATTAGTTTTAGAATGGTTGCAAACTAAAAATGATACATCTATTGAAATTGCTACAAAATGGGGATATACGTATACTGCAAATTTTAATGCAAATGCGGAAGTTCATGAAGTAAAAGAACATAGTTTATCTAAATTAAATGAACAATGGAATTTCTCTAAACAATTGCTACCTTATTTAAAAGTGTATCAAATTCATTCTGCAACTTTAGAAACTGGCGTTTTAGAAAACAAAGAAGTTTTAGAACAATTGTCTTTTTTAAAAAAGGAACACCATTTAAAAATAGGATTGACAACTACAGGAACAAATCAAATTGAAGTAATTAAAAAAGCTGTAAAAGTAGAAGTTAATAATGAACAATTGTTTGATTTATTTCAAGTAACGTATAATTTTTTAGACCAAAGTTTACAAGAGATTTCTGAAGAATTAATCAATCAAAATAAATCGATTGTAATAAAAGAAGCATTAGCAAATGGACGTGTTTTTAGAAATAAAAAGTATCCTCATTATAATAAAATGTACACTACTTTAGAAAGTATCGCTAAAAAACATAATGTTGGTGTAGATGCCATTTCTTTAAAATATTGTGAGCAAACAATAGCAAATAGTATCGTTTTAAGTGGCGCAAGTACTTCAAATCAACTTAGAGAGAATTTAAAACTAAATACTTTTACACTTTCTAAAGAAGATATAGAAACTCTAAATTCTTTTAAAATTTCACCAATTTTATACTGGGAAGAACGAAAGCAATTACAGTGGAATTAACAAAACTATAAAAGTTTTATATTAGTAGAAAAATACATCATTTTATATGATTCACGAATTTAAAGAAATCATCAATCAAGCAATTATCAATCAACAAAAAAGATTGAAAAACGTGTTGGCTTCTGTGGTGCACTTAGATGGTTCTTCTTACAGAAAACCTGGTGTTAGAATGTTAATTTCTGAAGATTTAAATTTTGTTGGAGCAGTTAGTGGTGGCTGTGTTGAGAAAGAAATTATACATAGAACAAAAAGTGTTTTTTCTGATGGAAAACCCAAAGTAATAACCTACGACGGAAGATATAAGTTAGGTTGTGAAGGTGTTTTATATATTTTAATAGAGCCTTTTTTTGTTGCTGATGCCTTTCTAAAAGAATTTAATAATGTAACTTTAAAAAGAGAACATATAAAAATTGAATCCTTTTTTGAAAAAGAAAATGAAGCTTTTGGTAATTTTGGTTCAATTGTTAGTTTTCAGAATAAATTGCAATTTCCTTTTTCTAAATCTTTAGACATTAAAAGTGAAAAAAATACAGAAATTTTTACACAAATTTTAAAACCTGCATTTAGACTTCTTATAATTGGTGGTGAACATGATGCTGTAAAATTATGTAAAGTAGCTTCTAACTTAGGTTGGGAAATTGATGTGATCACTTCTGTTAAAGACAGTAATTTATTGAGTGATTTTCCTGGAGCAAATTCTGTAAATGGTGCAAGTCCAGAAACAATTCAGTTTTCTAATATTGAAGAAAATACCGCAATCGTAATTATGAATCATAGTTATGTACAAGATTTAAAATATCTTGTAAAACTATCTAAATTTCAACCAAAATATGTTGGAATTTTAGGAGCTCCAAACAGAAGAGAACGATTATTTAACGAGCTTTTTGAGTTTGTACCTGATATTTCTGAAGATTTCTTAGAAACCATTTACACGCCTGCTGGCTTACATATTGGCGCTCAAACTCCTGAGGAAATTGCAATTTCTATTATTGCAGAAATACTATCTGTAATTAGAAATAAAGAGCCTTTTTCTTTGAGAAATCTTACTGGTAAAATTCATAATTAAATATGAAAAATATTGCTATTTTAATTTTGGCTGCTGGTAAATCTTCTAGAATGGGGACAGTAAAACAGCTTTTAAAAATTGGTAATAAGACACTTTTGGAA
Source organism: uncultured Polaribacter sp. (assembly GCA_965367085.1). Taxonomy (GTDB): domain Bacteria; phylum Bacteroidota; class Bacteroidia; order Flavobacteriales; family Flavobacteriaceae; genus Polaribacter. The sequence goes on along the minus strand of CBDUHF010000011.1, from coordinate 57,020 downwards.
CTTACTATTGAAGCTACAAAAAATTCGAAAACTACAGCAGTTTTTTGTGTTTTAGGTGCAAATGCTGATGAAATTCTAAGTAAAATTAAGATTCCAAATACTGAATTCATAATCAATAAAAATTATGAAATGGGATTAAGTTCAAGTATTGTTTCAGGAATTGATTTCATAGAAAAACATCAAATTAATTTTGATGCAGTTTTAATTACACTAGCAGATCAACCAGAAGTAGATTCAGACTTTTTAAATCAATTAATTGAAGTTTATCAAAATAGTTCTGAAAAGATAATAGCATCAAAATATCCTGATAAAGTTGGTGTTCCTGCTATTTTTCCGAAGAAATATTTTAAAGATTTACTGTTTTTAAAAGGCGACAAAGGAGCTAAAGACTTATTGAATTCTAAAACAGAAAATATTATATCTGTTCTTTCAGATAAATTATTAGATATTGACACTCAAGAGGATTACAAAAACTATATAAAATAATGTATCCTTATCATAACAAAATAAAGCAGAGAATAAAGAACGGAGAATTCATAAAATTTGAATTCGTAGACACGTATAAACAAATTTCTCCTTGTTTATTATTGTATTTTAATACTGAACCCTACATTAAACCCATTAGAGAACATCGTTTTAAAGAATACGAAACCATCCTAAAATCAATTTAAAAAAGATATTTTTGCCACATGAGATTTTCTAAACTTTTCTTTTATCTTTTTTGTGTAATTCTACTAACCAGTTGTGCAACACACAAGCTTCAAATCTCTGAAGATCAAAATACTGTAATTGAAACAAGTTCATCAGAAATAGAACATTCATTTTTTTTAATTGGAGATGCAGGAAACTCAACTTTAAAAGAAGATTCGCCAGCCTTAAAATATTTAAAAAAGCATATTAAGAATACACCCAAAAATGCCACACTTCTTTTTTTAGGTGATAATGTGTATGAAACTGGAATTCCGAAAAAGAAATCTAAAAAATATCCTTTAGCAAAAAGAAGAATTGAAGCACAAACAAATGTTGCTAAAACTTTTGATGGAAAATCGATATTTATTCCTGGAAACCATGATTGGTATAACGGATTAGATGGCTTAAAAAGAGAAGAAAAACTTGTTGAAAAAGCATTAGGAAAACGATCTTTTTTACCTCAAAATGGATGTCCGTTAGAAAAAGTAGAAATTTCTAAAGACATCGTTTTAATTATTGTTGATACACATTGGTATCTTACAAATTGGAATCATCATCCAACAATAAATGACAATTGTGAAATTAAAACAAGAGATAAATTCTTTGATGAATTTGAAGGATTAGTAAAAAAAGCAAGAGGAAAAACAACCATAATTGCTTTGCATCACCCAATGTTTACAAATGGTTCTCATGGAGGAAGATATTCATTTAAAAGTCACCTAAAGCCTTTGCCAATTTTGGGTTCTCTTAAAAATTTACTTCGTAAAACTTCTGGACTTACGAATACTGACATCCAAAATAAAAAATACAATCAGTTAAAAAAACATATTGTTACGTTATCTCAAGAAAACGATAAAACTATTTTTGTTTCTGGTCATGATCATAATTTACAATATATAATTCAAGATAATATTCCTCAAATTATAAGTGGTTCTGGCTCAAAGACAATGCAAACAAAATTATCTGGAGGGGCAAAATTTACTTATGGCGCTCAAGGTTTTGCAAGATTAGATGTTTATAAAAACGGTTCTTCTAATGTTCGTTTTTACACAGTTAATGATGATAAAGTTGTTTATCAAACTCAAGTTTTATCAGCAGATAAAAAGAAAAGTTTTACAACGTTTCCAAAAAGTAATATCACAAAAAAGAAAGCTTCTATTTATACAAAAGAAGAAATTACAAAAAGTAAAAAATATCGTTTTCTTTGGGGAGAACGTTATCGCAAATATTTTGGAACAGAAATAACTGCTCCAACTGTAAATTTAGATACCCTTTTTGGCGGATTAAAACCTGTAAGAAAAGGTGGAGGACATCAATCTAAATCTTTACGATTAGAAGATAAAAATGGACGTGAATATGTAATGCGAGCTTTGCGAAAAAATGCTGTGCAATATTTGCAAGCCGTAGCTTTTAAAGATCAATATATAGAAGGTCAGTTTGATGATACAAAAACAGAAAATTTATTGTCAGACGTTTTTACAGGTTCTCATCCTTATGCACCTTTTACAATTGGAAAATTAGCTGATGCTGTTGGTGTTTATCATACAAATCCTATTTTATATTACATTCCTAAACAGAATAGTTTGGGGAGTTTTAATGATGAATTTGGAGATGAATTATACATGATTGAAGAACGTGCTGCTTCTGGTCATGGAGATAAAGCTAGTTTTGGATTTGCAAACAAAGTTATAAGCACAGATGATTTATTAAAAAACTTAGGAAAAAATGAAAATCATCTTTTAGATGAAGAAGCCTACATAAAAGCTCGGTTGTTTGATATGTTAATTGGAGATTGGGACAGACATGAAGATCAGTGGCGTTGGGCCGTTTTTAAAGAAAATAAACAAGTAATTTACAGACCAATTCCTAGAGATAGAGATCAAGCATTTTCTATTTTTGGTGATGGAGCTTTGTTAAATTTGGCTACTAAAATAGTTCCAACTTTGCGCTTAATGCAATCTTATAATGAAGAACTAGAAAGCCCTAAATGGTTTAATTTAGAACCTTATCCTTTAGACATGGCTTTAATAACAGAGGCTAATAAAAGTCTTTGGGATAAACAAGTTAACTTAATTACAACAAATATTTCTGATGCAATTATAGATGATGCATTTAGCAATTTTCCAGAAGAAGTAAACGACAAAACCGTTTTAGAAATTAAGAACAAACTAATTGGAAGAAGAAAAAATTTACAAAAAATATCTGACTCGTATTTTAAACACGTAAACAACTTTCAAGTTATTAAAGGAACTCAAAAAGATGATTGGTTTGAAATTGAAAGATTACAAAATGGTGAAACGAAAATTACTGGTTACAGAATAAAAAAAGGTAAGAAAAGTGATGTTTTTCATCAACGAATATATAAGCATGCTAACACCAAAGAAATCTGGATTTATGGTTTAGATGATGAAGACCATTTTATAGTAAAAGGAGAAGGAAAAAACTTAATTAAGGTTAGAATTATTGGTGGTCAGAACAACGACATTTATAATATTATTAATGGAAAAAAAGTAATTATTTACGATTACAAATCAAAGAAAAATACGTTTGTAACCAAAAACGGAAAAGTAAACTTAACAGACAATTACAATACGAATGTGTATGATTATAAAAAACTAAAAAATAGTCAGAACATGATTACTCCAAAAATTGGATTCAATCCTGATGATGGTGTAAAAATTGGTTTTACAAATGTATATACTGCATATGGGTTTAACAGGAACCCTTTTACTTCTCAACATACAATTTCTGGCGCTTTTTATTTTGCTACAAATGGATATGAAATTAATTATAAAAGTGAATTTGCTAATATTTTTAATCATTGGAATTTAGGATTTAATGCAACATTTACAAGTCCTAATTATGCTATAAATTATTTTGGATTAGGAAATAATTCACCAAATCCAGAAGCAAGAGATCTTGTAGAAGAAGTATATAATAGAGTAAAAATTAAAAAACTATTTGCCGGTTCTTTTATCAATTGGAAAGGAGATTTAGGAGCAGAAATTAAAATAGGGGTTAATTATCAAACCATTAAAATTGAAAATTCATTAGGTAGATTTATCAATAAAAAAATCAGTGCAAATCATCCTATTTTTGATATGCAAAAATTCTTTAATACAGAAGCTAGTTATCATTTTGAAAACTCAGACAATCCTGCTTTTACAACTCTTGGAATGAAAACTGATTTTAAGATTGGTTACACTTCAAATATTAATAATGATAATAATTTTGGATACTTTATCCCATCAATTTCATTTGATCATAAATTAATTTCAAGCGGAAAATTAGTTTTAGCAACAAAGTTGAAAACACATTTAACCTTTGGTGATTCTTATGAATTTTATCAAGCTGCAAATATTGGTGGAAATGATGGTTTAAGAGGATATAGAAATCAGCGTTTTACAGGTAAAAACTCATTTTATCACAGTTCTGATATCAGACTAAATTTAAGACAGATTAAAACAAGTATTTTACCTTTAAATATTGGAATTTATACCGGTTTTGATTACGGAAAAGTTTGGGGAGAAGAAAACCTAACCATACAACCAACTCTTATTTATAAATACTGGAATATTTCTTATGGTGGTGGTGTTTTCTTTAATGCAGCTAATTTAGCTACAGGAAACATAGCTTTATTTAATAGTGATGATGGATTAAGAATTTCATTTAATTTAGGTTTCGATTTTTAAAAAAAACAACATGAATCAAATTACATTAATATTTGGTGCTTTTTTTGGATTAACAGCTGTAATATTTGGTGCTTTTGGCGCTCATTTATTAAAGAAAAAACTGTCAAAAGATCAATTAAATAGTTTTGAAACTGGCGTTAAATATCAAATGTATCATGCCATTGTTTTATTAACTCTTGGACTTCAATTGCCATTAAATGATTCTTTAGACACATACATAAGTTATGCATTTATAATAGGAACATTCCTTTTCTCATTCTCTATTTATGGATTGGTTATTTCTTCTGCAATGGATAAAAAACTAAAAATTCTAGGACCAATTACACCACTTGGTGGTTTGTTTTTAGTTTTAGGCTGGGGATTATTAATCTACAAGTTTGTGGTAACTTTTAATTAATTTTAAGTTCATACAGATTTCCTCCAGCTCCATGAGCTTTTTCATCTGTAATATATAAAGTATTATTATTTTTAAAACAAACGCCTTCTTTCTGAGAAGTATGTTTTAACGGAATTACTTTTAACTTTCCTGAGAAAAAATCATCTCCTTTAAAATCTGAGAAAACCAACACATTCTTTTGAGAAAGTAACACAACTTTACTATTATCTGGTGAAATATCTGCTGAAGTTATCCAACATTCTAATTCTTTACAGTTGTTAAATTCTGAAATTAATTTTGCTTTGTATTTCCCTTCTTTTGCAGGTATTTTATAAAGAGAAGTCATTCCAAAATTATTTTTCACTCTACTTTTTGTAAAAATATATAACGAGTTTTTAAAGTATAAAAATGCCTCTGCATCATAAAATAATTGTTTTTTCTTTGGAGGAAAATCATTCTGATTTTCATACTCAAACTTTATTTTTTCAACGTTAGCCTTTTTCTTTTTTAACTCATTTTTAGTTACTTTTAAAATAACTAAGTTTTTTCTTCTGCTTAAGTTATTTCCAAAATCCCCAATATAAATATTTCCTTCACTATCAGAAGTTAAGTCTTCCCAATCATGGTTTTTTGCTTTAACAAGAACTTCTTTTTTTATTTTTCCCTTTTTAGAAACAGCGTACAATTTTGGTTTATTTCCTCCATCATTTAGCATCCAAATTAATTCTGAACCTGCAGTTGTTTCTGTACCAGAAACCTCTTCTAAAGATTTAGGTAAATCTGAAGATAATTTTAGTTTACCAAAATCATTACAAGCAAATAAAAATAAAGGAATTAAAAAATAAAAAAGTTTTTTCATAAAAAGAGTTTTACCAACCTCCAGAAGCTCCTCCACCTCCAAAACTTCCACCACCAAAACCGCCACCAAAGCCTCCGCCTCCGCCAAAACCACCTCCAGAAGAACCTCCTCCAAAACCACCACCAAAGCTTCCTCCGCCTCTACCAGCGTTGCTTAAAATAATAGTATCTAGAATGTCTTCTGCAATAGATCTTCTTCTAAAACGTTTTCCTCCACCTCTATTATTTTTATTTCCTCTAGAAATTAAAATAAAAAAGATAATTACGATAATGATAAAAAAGATAATACCAGGATCAAAGCTTGTTTCTTCTTTACGAGTTCCTTGGTATTCTCCGTTTAAAGTTTTAAAAATATAATCAGACCCACTATCTAAACCTGCATAAAAATCTCCACGTTTAAATTCAGGAATAATAACTCTTTCAATAATTCTTTTTGATTGAAAATCAGTCAATAAATGCTCAACACCTTTACCAGCTTGAATAGTTATTTTTTTGTCATCTTTTGCTAACAACATTAAAACACCATTATCTTCTTTGGCTTGACCAATACCCCATTTTTCTCCCCAATTTGCAGCTAAGTATGCAATATTTTCTCCTTCTGTAGATGAAATAATAGCTACTACAATTTGTGTAGAAGTTGTATCTGAATAACGAACTAACTTCCCTTCTAAACTTGTTTTTTGGTTTGCAGATAATAACCCTGTGTAATCATAAACACTAGTTTGAAACTTAGGTTTATCAGGTATTTTAAACCCTTGCGAAAAAAGGTTTTGACAAAATAGAAAAACAATTAATAAAACTAATCCTTGAAAATTCTTCATTTTATCATTCATTATCCTTTAGAAATTTCATTAGAAAGTTCATCTTCATCATCTATTTGCCAAGGAAAATGTGCTTTTAGTTCTTCTCCTGCTTTTAAAATTCCTTCAACAATTCCTTGTTTAAATTCACCTTTTTTAAAGTGATTTTGCATAACGTCTTTTGTTGAATTCCAGAAATCTTTAGGTACTACTTCATTAATTCCTTTATCACCATAAATAACAAACTTTTTATCTTTTACAGCAACATAAATTAATACCGCATTTTCTTCTTTGGTATTGTTCATCTTTAACAGATGAAATACTTCTAACGCACGTTCATAATGTTCCTTCTCAGAAGAAGCTTCAATATGTACACGTATCTCGCCAGAAGTATTTTTCTCTGCAGTTCTAATAGCAGAAATAATTTCTTGTTCTTCTTTTGGAGAGAGAAACTCTTCTACTTTAGACATTTATTTTTTGCTTTTAAAATCGAAATTTATGTCTGGAGCGTTTTCTGAACCTGGATTTGATTTATAAAGAGGAATTACATCAAAACCACCAATACTAGCAATAAAGTTATAAGGTATTTTTTGGATGTAAGCCTTATAATCACCTGCTTTTTCATTAAAACGATCTCTAGCAATGTTTATTCTATTTTCAGTTCCTTCTAATTGACTTTGCAATTCTAAAAAGTTTTTATTTGCTTTTAAATCAGGATAACGTTCTACAACTAATAATAGTTTAGATAAAGCTCCTGTTAAACCTGCTTGTGCTTTTTGAAATTGCGCCATATTTTCTGGAGACAAATTATTCGCATCTATAGTTGTTGATGTTGCTTTAGAACGTGCTTCAATAACTTGTGTTAAGGTTTCTTTTTCAAAGTCTGCAGCTCCTTGTACAGTTTTTACCAAATTTCCTATCAAATCATTTCTTCTTTGATAAGAGCTCTCAACATTTGCCCAAGTTTTTTCAGTATCAACTTTCATATCTACCATTGTATTATTAACACCTATACCCCATTTTACTAGCGCAAAAATTAATACACCAATGATAATTAACGGTAACCATTTTTTCATAATTTCTAAATTTAAATTTTTGTTGATTTTTTGTTTTACAAATTTACTTAATATTCTACAATATTTAAAGGGAAGTTCCTCCATCTAATGTAATTGTTTGTCCGGTAATGAATTTAGTACTATCAGAAGCCAACCAAACAACTGCTTCTGCTATTTCTTGTGGTTTTCCATATCTTTTTAATGGAATTACACTTTTTAAAATTGCGTCCATTTCTGGCTTTGCTCCTAATAATTGATTTAACAAAGCAGATTCTGTATAACCAGGGCAAACTGCGTTTATTCGAATATTTTTAGTTGCATATTCCATTGCAGCAGATTTTGTCATTCCAACAACTGCAAACTTACTTGCGCTATAACTAATGTTATTTGGAGATGCTTTTAAACCTGCTAAAGAAGCAATATTTACAATATTTCCTCCACCTTGTTTAAGCATTTGTTGCAATGCCACCTTCATACAATAAAATACACCTGTTTGGTTTATTGCAATTACTTTGTCCCAATCTTCTAAAGTAGACCTATCTGTTCTTAATAAATTAGGGCCTATTCCTGCATTATTTACCATAACATCTAATCGTCCATATTCTTTAACAGTTTTATGAATTAGGTTTTCTACTTCTTTAAAAACAGCAATGTTTGCTTTTATTAGTATTGATTTTCCTTTATTTGTTACAATTTCATCCACAACTTTTTGTGCATTTTCTAAATTAATATCAGAAACTACAACTGTTGCTCCATGTTTTGCAAAGTGAATTGCAGTGGCTTTTCCTATTCCAGAACCTGCGCCTGTAACAATTACAACTTTATCTTTTACTTCCATATTAATTTATAGTTTTAGTTTTGATAGCCTTTAAAGCCAACTTACAACACAATTCAGCTGCTTTATTCAAATTAGCAAAACGAGGATCTGTTGTAAACCCTTTTTTGTATCTATAATAAATTTGTTGCGCAATTACTGCTATTTTAAACAATCCAAAGGCATAATAAAACACCAAATTATCTACATTTCTTCCTGATTTTTGTGCATACATTTCTGCAATTTCAGTCCTACTTGGGTTTCCTTCAAAAATTGTTGGAGAAGGAATTCCTTGCTTTACAAAATCATGATCTGTAGCAACTGTCCAATAACCAAGTGAAGCTCCTAAATCCATTAAAGGATCTCCCAAAGTTGCCATTTCCCAATCTAAAACTGCTGAAATTTCTTCCCAAGAATCATCTTTAAAAACAACATTATCATATTTATAATCATTATGAATTAAACAATGATTGTATTCTTTTGGTTGATGTTCTTGCATCCACTTCATCACCATTTCAGCTTCTGGAAATTCATCCGTTTTTGCTTTTAAATATTGCTTTCCCCAATTTTTAACTTGACGTTCTACATAACCTTCTGGCTTTCCTAAATCTGATAAGCCAATTTCATTATAATCTACATTGTGTAATTCTACAAACGAATCTAACCAAGAATTTGCAATTGTTTTATATGCTAAAGGTGAAATGTTTCTTTTTTTTGCTTCTTTATAATTTAAGATGATTCCTTCTACTTTTTCCATGATATAAAAATCACTTCCTAAAATAGTTTCATCATCAGAAAAAGCAAACATTTTGGGTACTTTAGAAAATGCTTTACTAACACCACTTTGCACTTTAAATTCACGACTCATGTCATGACCTCTTTTTATTGCGCCAATTGGTGGTTTTCTTAATACAAATTCTTTATTTTCAATCTTAAGTAAATAGGTTAAGTTAGAATATCCGTGTGTAAATTGTTGCACAGATAAATTACTATCTAAAGCAACAATCAAATCATTTTGTTGAAGAAATTTCTTCAACAAAACTTCATTCAAGTCTTCTCCTTTTCTTACTTTTTGATTACTCATTATTTACTTCCGTATTTTTTAATGCAACTTTTACCTAGTTGATACATATGTACTTCATCTGGTCCGTCTGCTAAACGTAACATTCTAGCAATTGCAAAATAGTGTGGTAAATACGTATCTGGCCCAACACCTTTTCCTCCTAAAATTTGCATTGCTCTATCTATTACTTTTTGAGCCATATTAGGTGCAACAACTTTAATCATTGCTATTAAGTCTTTAGCTTCCTTATTTCCTAATTTATCCATTTTATCAGCAGCAGAAAGTGTGAGTAAACGAGCTTGTTCAATTTCACATTGCGATTTTGCAATTTCATGACGAATACTACTATAATTGTAAAACTTTTTTCCAAAGGTTTCTCTTTCTAAAGTTCTTTTAGACATAATTTCTAAAGCATATTGAGCCATACCAACCAAACGCATACAATGATGAATTCTTCCAGGACCTAAACGTCCTTGTGCAATTTCAAAACCTCTTCCTTCTCCTAAAATTAAATTCTCTTTTGGAACTCTAACATTTTTTAAAATGATTTCTGCATGCCCTTCTGGAGAATCATAATAACCAAAAACAGAAAGTGGTCTTTCAATTACCAATCCTTTTGTATCCATAGGAACTAAAACCATACTTTGTTGCTGATGTCTTTCTGCATCAGGATTTGTTTTCCCCATGACAATGGCAACTTTACAATTTGGATCCATTGCTCCTGAAGACCACCATTTTCTTCCATTAATTACATAATCATCTCCGTCTAAAACAATAGAAGTTTCAATATTTGTTGCATCTGATGAAGCAACTTGTGGTTCTGTCATTAAAAAAGCTGAACGAATTCCTCCATTTAACAAAGGTGTTAACCATTTATTTTTCTGAGATTCATTTCCGTATTTTGCCAATACTTCCATGTTTCCAGTATCTGGTGCAGAACAATTAAAAATTTCTGAAACCCAAATTTTTCTTCCCATTATTTCTGCCAATGGAGCATATTCTAAATTAGTTAAACCCGGACTTAAATTACCATAATCTTTGGGTAAAAACAAATTCCATAAACCAGCATCTTTTGCTTTCTGCTTTAACATTTCTGTCTTAGGGAAACGTTTCCACATATTATTTTTATCATTTTGAAAAGCAATAAATTCTTCTTCTAAAGGAACAATATGTTCTTCTATAAAAACAGTTAACTTTTGCTGTAATTCTTTTGATTTTTGTGAATAGTCGAAGTTCATAATTTTATATTTTTATCCTGCAATCATATAACCTCCATCTGCAGTGTAGACACCACCAGTCATATAATTTCCAGCATTAGAAGCTAACAAACAAGCCAAACCTACCATTTCTTCTGGCATTCCCATTCTTCCACTTGGAATTGTTTTTTCGATCTTTCCTAATATTTTTTCGTTCTGCCAAAGTGCAGAACTAAACTTTGTTTTTATCAATCCTGGACAAATTGTATTTACTCGAATTCCGTATTTCCCCCATTCTTTTGCTTGATTCTTAGAAAGCATTAAAATGGCAGCTTTACTAGTACTGTATAATCCTAATCCCAAACCTGGAGTTAATGCTTCTACAGATGCAATATTGATAATGCTTCCGTTTTTATTTGCTTTTAAATGAGGTAAAACTAAGTTTGATAAACTCCAAGGTGCTTTTACATTTACATCCATAATTTTATCAAAAATTGCTGGATCTACATCTTCAATGGGTCCAAAAACTGGATTAATTGCAGCATTATTAACTAAAATATCTATTCGCCCAAAAGCTTCAATAGTTTTATCAACTAAATTCTTACGCTGGTCTTCTTCACCAATATGGCAAGCAATTCCAACTGCTTTTAATCCTTCTTTGATAAATTCTTTTACAACATCTTCACATGCTTCTTGATTTCTGCTAGAAACCACAACTTGCGCTCCTCTTTCTGCTAAACCTTTTGCAATTGCTTTTCCTATTCCTTTACTAGATCCTGTTATGATTGCTACTTTACCTTCTAAATTAAATTGTTCTGAAATATGAGTCATTATAAAATATATTCTTTGTCTTGTTTGATCGTTAAAACCTCATCACTTAATAAAGATTCTGCTAACGAATTTGTTTTAGGCACTTCATATTTAAAATAGAATTTCATTGTATGAATCTTACTTTCATAAAAAGTTTCTGAGTATTTTTTATCAGAATTAGATAATGTAGTTTTTGCATCAACAGCCATTTCTAACCATAACCAACCCAAAACTACAATACTCAAATATTCCATAAATAAATTAGCATCTGCTAAGTACCTTTCGTAATTACCTTTCATGGCAAAAGGCATTAAATGACCTAATACTTTCTGTGAGAGTTTTAATTTTTCTCCTAAAACTGAAGCATATTTTTTTAAGTCCTCATCTTTTGAAGATAAGTGGATTGTTTGCATTATTTCTGCAGCTAGTAACTCTAAACCTTTTCCGTTTTGCATGATTACTTTTCTGCCCAATAAATCTTGTGATTGAATTCCTGTTGTACCTTCATATAAAGCAGAAATTCTAATATCTCTATAATATTGCTGCAATACAAAATCTGTACAAAAACCATAACCTCCTAAAACTTGCAAACCATTATCTACAGATTCTGCTCCTGCTTCTGATGGAAACGTTTTTACAATTGGAATAATCATTTCTAATAATAAATTGTACTTTTCTTTTTCTTCTTTAGATGTTGAAGTAGTAATTATATCTTGATATTTTGAAGCCAATAAAACCAAACTTAAAGAACCTTCTGCAATCGATTTTTGCAGTAATAACATTCTTCTAACATCTGGATGTTCAATAATTAAACTTTGACTTTCTGAAGGATTTTTCTTCCCTGTACTTGTTAATTTTCTTCCTTGTGGTCTTTCATTTGCATATTGCAAAGATGCTCTGTATGCAGCCATAGTAATTGCTGCAGCACCTCTACCAACTGCAATTCTTGCTCCATTCATCATTAAAAACATTTGTTTTAACCCTTTATGTTCTTCACCCACTAACCAACCTCTACAATCATCAGAATCTCCAAAACCTAAATGTGTTGTGCAATAACCTCTTTGTCCCATTTTCTGAAAATCGGCAACAGTCATTACATCATTATACTCTAAAGTTCCATCTTGTTTTGGTCTATTTTTAGGAACTACAAATAATGAAATTCCTTTTGTTCCTTTAGGAGCACCTTCAATTCTTGCTAAAACTAAATGCACAAAATTTTCTGAATGCTGATGATCTCCGCCAGAAATAAAAATTTTTTGTCCGCTTATTTTATAAAATCCATCATTAGTTGGAGTTGCTTTTGTAACAATATCAGACAAAGAACTTCCTGCTTGGGGTTCCGTTAAACACATGGTACCTGACCAATGACCAGAAATCATTTTTGGAACATAAATTTCATTCAGTTCCTTATTTCCAAACTCTATAATTAATTCAGCAGAACCACTTGTTAAACCTGCATAACCAGGTAAATGATTATTTGCAGCATCCATAATATAAACAGCAGCTTGAAGTGCAGTAAATGGCATTTGTAAGCCACCAGCTTCATAATCAAAAGAAGCAGAAATAACACCCATTTCTCCTCCCTGTAACATCATTGTTTTTACTTGCTCATGAACTATTACAGTACCATCTTTATGATAAGCAGGAGTTTCATCCATTTCTTTTAAATATGGATATAACTCTCTATCAGAAAATTCTTTAACAGAATCAATAAAAAGATTCAACGATTCTATATCGTGATCTTCAAATCGTTCTCTTACCAGTAAGTCTTTTAATTTGTGAATATCATAAAGTATGTATTTGAGTGTTTCTAAGTCTACATACTTTTTTGACATGATTTGAAATTTTATAGTTGATTTTTAATTTTCAGCAGCTCCGATCTAACAGCTTCTAATCTACTAATAATTTCGTGATTTTTAATGAGTTTCCCTGGATTTTTCTTCAGTTTTTGTTTGGCGCCTTCTAAAGTAAAGCCCCTTTCTTTTACTAAACTAAAAATAAGTTTAAAGTTTGCAATGTCTTCTTGCGTAAAAAGACGATTCCCTTTTGCGTTCTTTTTTGGCTTAATAATATCGAATTCTTTTTCCCAAAAACGAATTAATGAAGTATTTACATTAAATGCTTTTGCTACTTCGCCAATTTTATAATAACGTTTTTCTGGTAAATCTACATGCATAAAGAAAAATAATTAGAATTAATCGTAAGATTGACCTTCTTCTTCCGATGCTTTTTGCATCGCCAAAAATTCTTCTGGAGTTAAGTCTCCATAATAAAAGTTAATTGGGTTTAAAGCAACATCGTTTTTATGAACTTCATAATGTAGATGTGCAGAAACAGATCTACCAGTATTACCAACATAACCAATTAAATCTCCACGTTTTACTTTTTGTCCCTTTTTAGCTTTCATCTTACTCATGTGAGCATAAATAGTTTTATACCCATATCCATGATCTATGTATATTACTTTTCCAAATGTTGCACTTCGTTGAGCACGAATTACAGTTCCATTTCCTGAAGCAAAAATTGGCGTTCCAACTGGCGCAGTAAAATCCATTCCTTTATGAAACTTTCTAATTTTTAAGATAGGATGCATTCTCCATTTATAACCAGAAGCCATTCTTGTTAAATCTACTAGTTTTACAGGCAAAATTGCAGGAATTGAAGCCAACATGTTTTCTTTTTCTTTAGCTAAAACAACTATTTCATCTAATGATTTTGATTGAACAACCAATTGTTTTGACAGCACATCTATGTCTTTGGTTAATTTTGTAATCATTGTTGAATTATCAAAACCTTCTAAAGACTTATATCTATTAACACCACCAAAACCTGCTTTTCTTTGTTCATCTGGAATTGGATTGGCCTCAAAATAAATTCTATAAATATTATTATCTCTTTCTTGGAGTTGTGCTAAAATAGAAGAACTTTCTTCCATTCTTTTACTAAGTAAATCATAGTGTAATTTAAGATTTTCTAATTCTCTTTTTTGAGCGCGTTCATTTGGAGACATTATAAATTGACTAAGAAAAACAAATCCTATAAAAGCTATAAGTATTACTGCAAAAAAACCATAAATAGTTTTCTTATAGAAATCACTTTTCTTTACAGCAATTTTTCTGTAAGATAGCGTGTCTGCATCGTAATAATATTTTACTTTCGCCATAATGCTAAATGTACTATTTTTGTACTTTTATAATTAGTTTTTATTAAAATTTCACTTTTAATAACTCACGAATTTACAAAATGTTTTACAACTGCTTTTTTTAAAGTGGAATTTTTAAAGATATATTAACATAATCCATTAAATTGGAAACTTCTTTTTTATGAAATCTCAAGACGTTAGATCAACTTTTTTAAACTTTTACAAAGAAAAATCTCATTTAATTGTTCCTTCTGCACCAATGGTTACAAAGGATGATCCAACTTTAATGTTTGTAAATTCTGGTATGGCTCCTTTTAAAGAATATTTTCTTGGAAACGGAAAACCAAAAAACAATAGAATTACAGATTCTCAAAAATGTTTACGTGTTTCTGGTAAACATAATGACTTAGAAGAAGTTGGTTATGATACATATCACCACACTTTATTTGAAATGTTAGGAAACTGGAGTTTTGGTGATTACTTTAAAAAGGAAGCAATTGCTTGGGCTTGGGAATTATTAACTGAAGTTTATAAAATTGATAAAGACATTTTATATGTAACCGTTTTTGAAGGAAGTAAAGATGCCGATAATTTAAAAATGGATTCTGAAGCATACGATTTATGGAAAGAATTAATTCCAGAAGATCGTATTTTAATGGGAAATAAAAAAGACAACTTCTGGGAAATGGGAGAACAAGGACCTTGTGGACCTTGTTCTGAAATTCATGTAGATATTAGATCTGCTGAAGAAAAAGCAAAAACCCCTGGAAAAGATTTAATAAATGAAGATCATCCTCATGTTGTAGAAGTATGGAACTTAGTTTTTATGCAATACAATAGAAAAGCGAATGGTACTTTAGTAGACCTACCAAATAAACATATAGATACAGGTATGGGATTTGAGCGTTTATGTATGGTATTACAAAACGTACAATCTAATTATGATACAGATGTTTTTACACCTATAATTAGAGAAATTGAAACAATTACCCACACAAAATACGGAATAAACGAGAAACAAGATATTGCAACTCGTGTAATTGCAGATCATGTTAGAGCCGTTGCATTTTCAATTGCAGATGGACAATTACCAAGTAATACTGGTGCTGGTTATGTAATTAGAAGAATTTTAAGAAGAGCTGTTCGTTATGGTTTTACATTCCTAAATAAGAAAGAACCATTTATCTATAGATTGGTTGAAGTTTTAAGTAAAAAAATGGGAGATGCTTTCCCAGAAATTAAAGCTCAAAAACAATTAATTGAAAACGTAATTAAAGAAGAAGAAACTTCTTTTTTAAGAACTCTAGATCAGGGCTTACTTTTATTAGATAGAATCATAGATAACACTTCTGGAAATCAAATATCTGGAGAAAAAGCTTTTGAATTATATGATACATTTGGTTTTCCTATAGATTTAACTGCTTTAATTCTTTCTGAAAAAGGATTAAGTTTAGATGAAAAAGAATTTCAAGAAGAACTACAAAAACAAAAAAGTAGATCTAGAGCAGCTAGTGAAATGTCTACAGATGATTGGACTATTTTAACTGATGACCCAATTGAAGAATTTGTTGGTTACGATTCTTTAGATGCAACTGTAAAATTAACTCGTTACAGAAAAGTTGTCTCTAAAAAAGATGGCGAAATGTATCAATTGGTGTTTAATTTAACTCCTTTTTACCCAGAAGGTGGAGGTCAGGTTGGAGACAAAGGCTATTTAGAAGACCTACAAGGAGACGTTCTTTATGTTTTAAATACAAAAAAAGAAAACAATGTAATTATTCACTTTACAAAAAACCTTCCAAAAGACCTTAATGGAACTTTTAAGGCTGTTGTAGATGAAAAACAACGTCATAGAACAGAGTGTAATCATACTGCTACTCACCTTTTACATCAAGCTTTAAGAGAAGTTTTAGGAACACATGTAGAACAAAAAGGTTCTGCTGTACATTCTAAATATTTACGTTTCGATTTTTCTCATTTTTCTAAATTAACTGTTGATGAATTGCGTGAAGTAGAAAACTTTGTAAATAGAAGAATTTCTGGTAAACTTCCGCTAGTAGAAAAAAGAAACATACCAATGCAACAAGCAATTGACGAAGGTGCAATGGCGTTGTTTGGTGAAAAATACGGAGATACTGTAAGAGCTATTAAATTTGGAAAATCTATTGAATTATGTGGTGGAACTCATGTAAAAAACACTGGTGATATTTGGCATTTTAAAATTAAATCTGAAGGAGCTGTTGCCTCAGGAATTAGAAGAATTGAAGCAATTACAAATGACGCTGTAAAAGATTTTTATTTTGAAAATAACAAATCTTTATTTGAAATTAAAGATTTATTAAACAACACCAAAGAACCTGTAAAAGCTGTAAAAGTTTTACAAGAAGAAAATTCAGCATTAAAAAAACAAGTAGAGCAATTATTAAAAGATAAAGCTCAAAATTTAACTGGAGAATTAAAAAACCAAATTCAAGAAGTTAATGGTGTTCAGTTTTTAGCTACAAAAATAGATTTAGACCAAAACGGAATTAAAAACTTAGCTTTTTCTTTAGGTAAAGATGCTAATAATTTATTTTTATTCTTTGCTTCTTCTGCGGCAAAAGACAAAGCAATGTTAACGTGTTATATTTCTAAAGAATTAGCAAATGAACGCGGTTATGACGCAGGAAAAGTTGTTCGCGAATTAGGTAAATTAATTCATGGTGGTGGTGGTGGCCAAAACTTTTTTGCAACTGCTGGTGGTAAAAATCCTGGAGGAATTCCTAAAGTTTTAGAAAGAGTAAAAGAGTATTTGGTTTAATTTTTAAACTTATTTTTATTTTCAAGGTCTTAGTATAATAGCTGTTAACTGTTATTTTGTTTCAAATAAAAAACGTTAAATTTGAAACAGCTCAAAATATAGTTATCATTAATTTAAACTAAAAAATGCCTTATTTAGATGCTTTTACTGGAAACTGGACTTCAAAAGAGGCTAGACATTTACTAAAAAGAACTTCTTTTGGTTGTACACAAAGTTTAGTTTCTGATGCTGTTACTATGGGTTTGACAGAAACAATTAATACTCTTTTTAAGGAAAATCCTATACCAGAACCTCCTTTAAAATATCAATTTGACGGCACTGATAATGATGAAATAAATGATCCAGGTGCTAATTATGGAGAAACTTGGGTAAATGCTACCCCATATCCAAATGTTGCTACAAGTCAAGAACGAACAAGAATTTATAGATCTAGAAATCGTTCTATGTATGCTTGGTCTTTTTTGCAAATGCAAGATGCAGAAATGTCTATTAGAGAAAAACTAACACTGTTTTGGCATAATCATTTTGTTTCAGAAAACACAAATCCTCATAGAGAGTATTTTTACATGAATGTGTTACGAACAAATTCTTTAAAGAATTTTAAGGAACTTGTAAAACAAATTACTGTAGATACTAATATGCTACTTTATTTAAGTGGCGCTCAAAATACAGAAGCAGCCCCAAATGAGAACTATTCTAGGGAGTTATTAGAACTTTTTACAATTGGAAAAGGAGTTGCCGTTGGAAATGGAGATTATACAAATTACACTGAAGATGATGTAGTAGAAATGGCAAAAGCATTAACAGGTTGGAGAGTAAAAGGATTAATTAATGCTGATTCTTTAACTTCTCTATATTCAAATTTCAGACATGCAAAAGGCGATAAAACTTTATCTCACAGGTTTAATAATGCGATTATTTCTGAAAACGGAGAGCATGAATATAGAGATTTAATTGATAAAATTTTTGAACAAGATGAATGCTCAAGATTTATTACAAGAAAATTTTACAGATGGTTTGTACACTCAGAAATTACTTCAGAAATTGAAACAAATATTATAGAACCTTTATCTAAAATATTGATAGATAATAACTATGATATTGTTCCAGGTTTAAAAAAACTGCTTTCCTCTGAACATTTTTTTGAGAATACATTTTGCATGGTAAAAAGTCCAATAGATTTAATATTTTCAGTAACAAAATCATTGTTAGTTTCTGCACCAAAAACTTCATTAAATGAAGAATATAATTTTGCGTTGGTTTTATACGCAGCATGTACAGATTTAAATCAATCTTTATTACATCACCCAGATGTTGCAGGTTGGAAAGCATATTATCAAGAACCACTATTTTATAAAAGTTGGGTAAATAACTATTTACTCCCAAAGAGATTAGATTATTGCAAAATAATTGTAACTGGTGGAGATTTAATTATTGATGAAAAGGCGTACACAGTTCCTCCTCTAGTTCCAGTTTTATTAATTACATCAGGTATTACAAATTCTCAAGACCCTAATGTTTTAATTACAGAATTATCAAATCAATTATTTAATTATCCAATTGTACAGAGTCAAATTGATGCGCTAAAAGACATTCTAATTCCTGGATTACCAGATTTTGAATGGACAATAGAATATTCTAATTTCTTGAGCAACCCTACAGATGATGCATTGCGTATATCTGTAGAAAATAAACTACGAAACTTAATTGCAGTAATGGTGCAAATGTCTGAATTTCAAATTATGTAATAATGAAGAAGACAAAGAAATTAAATAGAAGAGATTTTATAAAACTAAGCACAATTGCTTCTGCCTCTGTACCAATTACATTAAGTGGTTTTTCTGTTTTTGCAAATGAAAAACCAAATGAATTTCAACTTTCAGAAGACAATGAAAATATTTTAGTTCTAATTCAATTACAAGGAGGAAATGATGGTTTAAACACTATTTTTAACTTAGATCAATATGATAATTTACAAAGTGTTCGTTCTAATATTATAATCCCAGAATCGGACTTATTAACAATAAATGATATAACAAGTTTTCATCCTTCTTTAACAGGAATGAAAGAAATTTGGAATCAAGAAAAATTATCTATTATACAAAATGTTGGGTATCCTAATCAAAATAGATCTCACTTTAGATCAACAGATATTTGGAATTCTGCTTCTAGTTCACAAGAATATATTTCTTCTGGTTGGATTGGTCGTTTTTTTAATGAAAATCATTCGGAATATCCAGAAAAATACCCAAATACAGATAATCCAGATCCTTTTGCTATAACGTTGGGTAAAATTGTTTCAGAAACCTGCCAAGGACCAAGCACAAATTTTTCGATGGCATTATCAGATCCTGACAATCCTGGAACTTCTTTGGTTTCTAACACTGGTGAAATCCCTTCAAATTGCTATGGAGATACTTTAAGCTTTGTAAATAATACAATTGCTCAAACAAATGCTTATGCAGATTCAATTACAAATGCTTCTCAAGCAGGTAGTAATTTATCCGATAAATATCCAAATAGCAACAACAATAAATTATCTGGAAAACTAAAAAATATTGCAAAATTAATTTCTGGGGGATTAAAAACGAAAGTATTTATTGTTCAATTAGGTGGTTTTGACAATCATGACAATCAAGTTGAAGAAGGAAACGTTACAGAAGGAAAACACAGTAATTTATTAAAAGAATTATCTGATGCAGTTGCTGCTTTTCAAGACGATTTAGAATTATTAGGTATTGATAAAAAAGTAATTGGAATGACGTATTCTGAATTTGGAAGAAGAATTCGTTCAAATGCTGCCTTAGGAACTGATCATGGCACAGCAGCTCCTTTATTTTTATTTGGTACTTGTGCAAAAAATCAAATTTTAGGGGATGCTCCAGAAATTAACACACAAGTTGATGAGAAAGAAGGTGTGCAAATGCAATATGATTTCAGAAACATTTATAGCACAGTTTTAACAGACTGGTTAGGTGCAACAAAACAAGAAACTACCTCAGTTTTATTTAATGAATTTAATGCTTTACCTCTTTTTAAAGAAGGATGTTCTGCAGCACTTTCTACAAGTGATTTTCTTTTAAAAGAATTAGAAATTGATGTTTTTCCAAACCCAACTATAAGCTCTGTAAATATTAATTTTTTTGGAAATAATGAAACTGTGAAAATCTCTTTATTCAATAATATTGGTGCTATTGTAAAACAAATAACAAACAAAAAATACAACTCTAAACAGCATATTATAAAAGTTGATGTGCAAAACTTACCAAAAGGAAATTACTTTATCCATTATCAATCTAAAGGAATTTCTAAAACTAAAAAATTGTTGAAGTATTAATTTATGAATCTCCAAACCCAAATTCAAATAAAAAAAGAAACAAGAAACGCAATAAATTATAATTCTAAACTATTATTATTAGGTTCTTGTTTTTCAGATAACATTGGTAATAAATTAGCTTATTATAAGTTTAAATCTAACCAAAATCCATTTGGAATTCTTTTTCAACCAAAAGCAATTGAAACACTTATTACAAATGCAATCAATGAAAAAGTGTATACTAATGAAAATTTAATTTTTCAAAATGAACGTTGGCATTGTTTTGATGCACATTCTAATCTAAGTTCTGTTGATAAAAACGAACTCCTAAGCAATTTAAATAGTGCAATTTTATCTACAAATAAAAATTTACAAGAAGCATCACACTTAATAATTACCCTAGGTACTTCTTGGGTTTATAGATTCATAGAAACTGATATTGTTGTTGCAAATTGTCATAAAATTCCACAGAAAAAATTCTTAAAAGAACTTTTAACTATTGATGAAATCACCCAAAGTTTAGAAGGAATTATAGAACTTATAAAAACTATCAATCTAAACATTAATGTGCTTTTTACAGTTTCTCCTGTTAGACATTTAAAAGACGGATTTATAGAAAATACCCAAAGTAAATCGCATTTAATTGCTGCAATCCATAACATTATAGATGAAAGAAAAAACACATTTTACTTCCCTTCATATGAAATTATGATGGATGAATTACGTGATTACAGATTTTATAATGAAGACATGGTTCATCCAAACAATATTGCAATTAATTATATTTGGAGTAAGTTTTCTGAAGCTTGGTTTTCTGATGACTCTAAAGAAACAATGTTAAAAGTAGAAACCATACAAAAAGGACTTGCTCACAGACCTTTTAATGAAAAATCTGAACTACATCAACAGTTTTTAAAAAAAATAGAACAAAAAATCATCAAACTAAAAGAAGAAATTCCTTTTATTAATTTTGATTAATAAGGAACATCTGTAAAATTTGCACTAACATCATAATTAAAAGCCTGACTATTATTATTGCTCTCTGCATTAAAATTGAATTGACCAGACATAATTCTATTATCTTTGTCTAACTTGGTTATTAAAAACATGCCAGATTTAACTTTATTTAAATTATTAAACCAAATACTAACTTCACTTTTTGCATACGTATAGGTAACATTTTCATTTAAATTTTCTTCATTAATTAAAAGATCTACTGAACCTGTTGCATAACCAAAACCTATTTGTAATCTTCCAGCCTTAACTTGAGATCTTGCATGTGCACATTCTTGTTCTCCATTTATTTTTAATATTGCGTTTTTATCGCAATAAAAAGCATTATCGTCTTCGCCTAACAAAGAATCACAAGAAATAAAACAAACTAAGACAGAAAAAATTAAGAACTGGTTTTTCATCATTTTCATAAAATATATTTTTAAAATTAATCTCTACAAAGATTTAAATATTTATAATTTATGGAAATACGTCATATGACGTATTGTATAGGTTTTGTGTTTTTGAGAGTTTTGGATTGTAACTTTAAAAATATAAAATGATGAAAAAAGTAATATTTACAAACATTGCACTTCTATTTGTTTTTGCAATAAACGCTCAAAGTTTAGGTAACTTAAAAATTACTGCTCAAAAATATGGTTTGAATAAAATGAAAAAAGCTTCAAAAAGAGTTTACATTAACTCTTTTAATGTAAATTATGAAATTTACAAAGAAGCTATAGACTTTAAAGCTGGTGGAAATGGTGGAAGAATTAGTGGCAACAGAAGTTCTGCAACTGCAAAAGCTGCGGTAGGTTTAAGTGGTATTGATGCTACAAAAATACAAGCAAAAACAAACGAATTATATAAAAACTTCATAGAAAGACTTCACAACGAAGGTTATGAAATTGTTTCTGTAGATGAAGCTGGCAAAACAGGTGTTTTAGGCAAATGGACAAAAGCTTCTGGACCAAATGTAAAAGAAAATCTTCTTGGAATTATTTCTTGTACACCAGAAGATTATGCCTTCTTTTACAAAGACAAAGGTTTCCTTGGATTGGGCGGAATTGGCGTGCAAGCCAAACTATCTAAAGCTTTAGGAGATGCCATTATTAGTGATGTAAACTTATTTGTAATGTTCTCTGAACAAGGTTCTGATTGGATGAAAGGGAAAGCTGCAAAAGTTAAAATTAAAACCAACCTTAGGTTAGTAAATAACTACGCTATAACCATACCTCAAAAATTTAAAAAGAAAAAAACCACCGTTGGTAAACTATTTGGCTCAGTAAAAATTAAGGGTGCAGTAGACACGTACCCAGCTGCTTCTAACGTTACTTTTTCTTATGGAAAAACTGGTTTAGGTTCTGTTGCTCAATTCAATGGTAGTTTAAAAGAGGACTTAGAAATTAAAAATATTATAAAGAAAGAAAAAATTGTTGCTTACCAAAAACAAGGTTCATTTACACCAACTTCTTTTTCTAGTTTCTCTAATTATTTAGATGCAAAAGCAGATCGTTTTTCTAAAACTACAAAATGGATTGATGTTGACCCAGATAAATATGCAGAAGGTTTTTACAATGCTTGTAACACTTTTTTAGATAAACAAATGGATGCTTTTTTTAGTAAATTGAAATAAAAAATAAATGTCCCCAAAAAAAACAAAAAATAATATCCTTTATTTTTGGGGTTACAGATGGTTGCTAGTAAGAAAAAGACGGCAACCATCTCCTTTATAGACTCTAATTAAAAAAATAAAATGAATCTTTCAAAAAACAACATATACTTCATTATTGTTTTTATCATTTTAATTACTTTATTACTTATTTATTTGTTTTTTAAATATAAAAAAAATAGAATATTGGAAATGAGTAAATTAAATTATTTATTTTTAGATTTTAAAAAAGAAAAAATAATTTCAAAAAAATTGAATAATTCTGGGTTAAAAGTGAAAAAAATTCAGAGAGAAACGCAAATAAAGCTCAACAAATTAAATGTTAGCATTGTGAATATAAACTTTTCTTTGATTGAAATTTTTAAGTAAACCATTCATCTTATTATTCTATGAAACCCATCTATAAAACTCTTTTTTCTGTATCAATTTTCTTATTATTAAATGGAACTGTTTTCTCACAAAACAAGCTTTTAGATAGTTTAAAAATAGCCTTAAAAAAAGATTTAGACGCTACTAGCAAAGCCAAAATTTTAGGCGATTTAACTTGGTACTATAAGTCTTATTCTTTAGACTCTTCATTAAAATATGGTTATAGAGGAATTTCACTATTAAAAACTATTGATAATAAAAAGCTTTTAGCACAACAGTATAGTGATATTGGTACAGTATACCTACTAAAAGGAGACCTTAAAAAGAGTAAACAGTTTTATTTAAATTCTTTAAATTTAAGAGAAGAATTAAAAGACACGATTGGGTCTGCAAAAATACTAGGTAATTTAGCAGGGCTTTATCAAAGACAACAAAAACTAGACACAGCAATGGCTTATAGTGTAAAAGCTATAAAAATACTTGAACAAAAAGGCGCTAAAAATTTAGCCATCAGAATAAAAAGCAACATAGCCTCTATGTACATGGATTTAAAGGCTTACGACAAAGCACTAAATTATTTAAATGAAATATTAGCACACCAAACACAAATAAAAGATTACTTTTTTAAAGCAAATACTTTATCCAATATAGGCAATGCCTACTCCTTTAAATTAGATACTATCAAAGCAATTAAATATTACGAGTTGGCTATAAAACTTTCTGAAAAGAGTAATAATAACCAAACAAAATCTGTGGCACTTTCTAATTTAGGAAGTATTTTTTCAGCAAAAAATAACTCTAAAAAAGCCATTAATTACTTTAATCAATCGCTAAAAATTAGAAAAAAACTGAATTCAGATTATGACATTGCAAGTTTAAATTTGTCTTTAGGCATAGAATATTTAAGAACTGGAAATATAAAAATGGCAAAAGAAAGTTTGTTAGAGAGTTTACCCTACTTTGAGAACAAAGAAATAAAAGACAAATTAATATCCTTATACATAAATTTATCTACAGTATATGCTTTTGAAAAAAACATAGCTAAAGTTAATTTTTACGCAGACAAACATTCAAATTTAAAAGCAATATACACTGCAGAAAATGAAACAAAAAAAATATCTGAAATAGAAACTAAATATCAAACAGTAAAAAAAGAGAAAGAAATTACACAACAAAAAAAACAATTATTAGAAAATGAATTAAAAATTAAAAACAGAAACTTGTATACTATTATTTTAGCTTCAGCTTTGTTAATTTTAGCAATCATCTTTTTTGGAATTTACAAGAAAAATCAATTTAAAAGAAATCAATTACAAAAAGAAATAGATTTAAAAGATGCTTTAGCAAAAATAAAAACACAAAACAGATTGCAAGAACAACGTTTAAGAATTTCTAGAGATTTACATGATAATATTGGTGCACAATTAACTTTTATAATTTCTTCTGTTGATAATTTAAAATACGTAAACAAAAATGTAAATGAAAAATTAAAAGATAAATTAACTGGAATAAGTGCTTTTACTTCAGAAACTATTCACCAATTAAGAGACACCATTTGGGCAATGAATAAAAATGAAGTGACTATAGATGATTTACATTCTAGAATTTTATCCTTTATAGAAAAAGCAAAAATCGCAACACAAAACACCAAATTTACTATTGATTATACCATTGATAAAAATGAATCTTTCTCTTCTTTAGAGGGAATGAATTTATTTAGAGTAATACAAGAAGCTATAAATAATGCAATAAAGTATGCCGAAGCTTCTAAAATTAATGTGAAATTTGATAAAAATAAAACTCAGTTTAAATTGTCTGTAATAGATAATGGTGTTGGTTTTGATAAAAATTCTATTGAATTTGGGAATGGTTTACATAATATGGAAAAAAGAATGAGTGAAATTAGTGGAACTGTTAAAATTACATCAATCTTAAAAAAAGGTACAGAAGTAAATCTGTTTTTAACATCAAAATAAGAATCATTTTAACAATGAAATTAAAAATATGTATTGCAGAAGATAATTACTTTTTAGTAAAAACGATCAAAGAAAAACTTTCCTTTTTTGATGGAATTTCTATAAAATTTCATGCAAATAACGGCAAAGAACTGATTGACAAACTAGAAGAAAACCATTATATAGATGTTATTCTAATGGATATTCAAATGCCAAAAATAAATGGTATTGAAGCAACAGAAATTGTAAAAAGTAAATATCCGCAAATAAAAATAATAATGCTTACTGTTGTAGATGATGATGATTGTGTCTTTAAATCTATAAAAGCTGGTGCAAATGGTTATTTGCTAAAAGAAATTGATGCAGATAATTTATACAAAAGTATTATTGAAGTTACAGAAGGTGGCGCACCGATGACACCAAGTATTGCTTTAAAAACTTTAAATCTTTTAAGAAACCCCAATTTACAAAACTCAATTCCACAAGAAACTGAAACAATAAAACTCACAAAAAGAGAAACTGAAATTTTAATTCAATTAAGCAAAGGGTTAAATTATAATGCAATCTCAGAAAACCTTATTATTTCTCCATCAACGGTTAGAAAACATATTGAAAACATTTATAAAAAATTACAAGTTCATAGTAAAATGGAAGCGGTTTTAAAAGCACAAAAACAAAACCTCATATAAGACAAAAAATATTTTGTACATTTATAGGGATTATTAATCCTTTGAAAAGAAATGATAAAAAAAGTATTTATTGGTATTATTGCAGGTACATTAATTGGAATTTTTATTTCCTCAATTTTTATGTTAGATGAAATTAATCTAAAAGAATTATTTCTTACTAAAATTACTGCAACATCAGTAATAACTGGTGCTATTTGTGGTATTTACGCACACTTATCGAAGTCTAAACTACAAGTATTTCTAGTTTCTATAGTAGTTGGAGCTGTTATATTTTATGTAAAATATCTAGTAACAGGTCATGATTATGACCCCATAACAATGGGAGCCTTTGTGGGGGCAATGTTGGGAGGTACTTTTGCTGTAATCAGAAAAATAACACATTCTTTTAAAGTTCTTAGACGATTAAGAAAGCTTCAAAAGAATGGTTAATAGTATCATTTTATAAACTGATCTACGTTTTGCCAAGGACCACCATTTATAACATCTATGCCGTGTTTTGATAAAAATTGTGATGCCTGTCCACTTCTTGCACCACTTCTACAAACAGCAATGATTGGTTTTTTCCAAGATTTTATTTGTTCTAATTCTAAAGGAATTAAATTTAAAGCAATATTTTTTGCAATTGCAGTATGCCCTTCATTCCACTCTGCTACTGTTCTAACATCTAAAACAATTGCTCCTTTTTCTAAGTACTCATTTATTTCTGCACCCATATCTTTTCTCTTAAACATGTCAAATAGACCCATGTTACTTTTTTTTAATTATTAATTTTGCACAAAACTAATCCATTTTCTATGAGCTTTGTGTAGCTTTTGTTACATTTCATTTTCTCTAAATGATTCAAAATACTATTTTGAATTGAAAAATGATTTTGCAAAGCTAATTCATATAATTCTAAATTCAATAACCAATCTAAAGGGAAATTTAATTTTAACTGATTAAATATTGTTGTTAATTTTTCTTCAGAAGCATTTTTAGCTTCTCTCATCTTTCTTACTTGGTCGTATAAACTATACAATTCTTTTTCTTTGTTAGAATAACTAATTTTATGTGTTTTTGTTTCAGATACTTTACTAAAATCTTCAAAAGAATTTAAATCTGCTGCACCAGAATAAGCAGAAATCACTTCTTTACCAATTGCCATATCATAAATTCCCCATTCTGGTTTAAATAAAACTCTATCTTCAATAGTAACTGTGCATTCTGCCAAAGAAATTAATAAAATTTTACCTCTTAAATCTCTTGTTCCAGTTATTGCTTTACCTATAACTTTTACACCACTTTCAAATTCTAAAGTCATTTGTTCACCTTCATAAATTCCATAAGCTTTTAAATCTCTTGGACTCATATCTTCAATTGGTAAATTTATTCCTTTTAGTTTTCCAACTGGGCTTCCAAAACCATTTGAATGCGTTTTTATACCATGACCAATGAGTTCTTTATCTCTATTAGACAAAGCTGTTTCTCCTAATGTTTGTATATAAGCAACACTCTCTTTTTTGCCCGTAATTACTTCTTTAAAAATTCCTGAGATTTGAATTCCTGTACTTAATTCTATAGTACCTAAATTTTTTGATGCTACTAATTTTCTAACTCCTTTTAAACCTCCAGTTCTAATTGCCATTGTATTTGCAAATTCTTCTAAAACCAAACTTAAATATGCAAAATCTGGAGTTACAAAAAGTTGTGGTTGCGGTTTTGTAATATCAAAATTTACATTTGCAGCATCTATAGAATATGTTAGTTTCTTAACTACGTTTTGCATACACCAAGCACTTTCTCCTATTGATGACAATAAACCTGCTCCGTAAATTTTAGGATTGTTTGTACTACCAATTAAACCATATTCAACTGTCCACCAATGCAAATTTCTAATTTGTGCCATTTCAGATAATTCTCCCATATTATCTTGCAGAAACTTCACTTTTTCTTGTGCTTCATTAATTTCTTTTTCTTCAGAATTTGGGTCTTCTTTTAAAATAGATAAAAGCCTAATTGCTTCATACATTTCATAATCTTTAGAAGAAGATATTGCTTTACTTCCAATTTCTCCAAACCTTCTTAAATACTCTGCATATTCTGGGTTGGCAATAATTGGTGCATGACCAGCAGCTTCATGAATAATATCTGGAGCTGGCGTATATTCTATATGATTTATGGTTCTCATATCTGAAGCAATCACTAAAACATTGTATGCCTGAAACTCCATAAAAGCATTAGGAGGAATAAACCCGTCTACAGATACAGCTGCCCAACCAATATCTTTTAAAATTCTATTCATTCCTTCCATATATGGTATTTTCTCAACAGAAATACCCGTTTTTTCAAGACCTTTTAAATAAGAACCATGAGCTACTTTACTTAAATAATCTACATTTATTCTCATTACATATCTCCAAACTGCTTGATTTTGGGCTGTATATTCTTCATAAGGTTGTTTTACAACAAACTTATGCAAGTGTTTTGGAAGTTTTTTTGTTACATCGTTTAATTGAAAATGTACTTTCATTAAGAATTTGATAAAATTTACCTTGTAAAATTACGAATAATACAACTTAATATTTCTTTTTTGATGTTAAAAATTGAGTTTTGTATATTTAGCGCAACAAACAAAAAATCAAAAATATTAATTAAGATGAGAAGAAGAGGTAATTGGAAAATTCGAATATTTATAGGAATTGCGATAGTAGCTTTTGCATATTTAAAAAAATGTAGCCAAAGTGAAGTAAATCCTTATACAGGTAAATCACAATCAATTAGTCTTTCACCTCAACAAGAAATTGCCATTGGCTTACAGCAAGCTCCAATTATGGCACAACAACATGGAGGTTTATATCCTAACCAAAATGCTCAAAATTTAGTAGATCAAATTGGAAAAAAACTAGTAGACAATTCAATTGCAAGAAAATCTAACTATAAGTATGAGTTTCATTTATTAAAAGATGATAGAACAATTAATGCTTTTGCACTTCCAGGAGGACAAGTATTTATTACCTATGCTTTATTTTCTAAATTGAAAAATGAAGATCAATTAGCAGGAGTTTTAGGACATGAAATTGGGCATGTTTTAGGGAAACATTCTAATGAAAGAATTACAGATGCAAATTTCTGGAAACTACTAACAATGGGAGCTTCTGTTGGTGCTGATTTAGGAGATTTAGCAAACGGAATTGGGCAAAACACTTTACTTAAAAATGGTCGTGGAGATGAATTAGAAAGTGATGAACTTGGAGTTAAATTAATGATTGATGCAGGTTATAACCCTGAGCATTTAATTGGTGTTATGGAAATTTTAAAAGCTGCTGCTGGACCAAATAGAGTTCCAGAATTTCAAAGTTCTCACCCAGACCCAGAAAATAGAATTGCAAAAATTAAAGAAGCAATTAGAAAATATAAAAGGTAAAAATATTCTTACAACTAAAAAGAGACTACTTAACAGTAGTCTCTTTTTTCTTTAGATTAATTAATTCAAATAATAATTCTAAAGTGCCTTTTTGATAACTCTAATAGCATCAATAGCTTTAGATCTTTTCGCCATATCTAATGCAGTCATATCTGCTCTATCATATTTTGTTTTTAATTTTGCTCCACTTTCGATTAAAAGTTTTGCGATTTTTGCTTTATTATGTCTTGCTGCAAACATTAATGGTGTTAATCCGTTAGACTTCTTGTTTACATTTTCACCAGCATCAATAAGTGATTTTATGGCATCATAATTACCCATCTGTATAAGTTTACAAAAAGAATTTACATTGTTAGAAAAAGAAGTCATTTCAGATTTTTTTTCATCTAAAGGATTATTAATAGAGTTTGCATTAATTGTACTAAAAGTAAAAAGAGCTAAGAACATTGGTAAGATTAAATTTTTCATGATAATAGAGTTTTGAGTTAAAATTTATTTGTTTGTTATATATAGAAGACTACAGAAAAAAAATAATGTTTCACTAAAAACAACACATTAACAAGCGTTTAACAGTTTTAAATACTTAAATCACAAAAAATGTTAATGATGTTAAATTTTAACATATCAGAATAAAAACCACTGTAAAACTTACGCTATCGGTTTCGTAAAATTTTAAAAAGAAGCCATAAATATTTCTTATTTTTACTCCTTTAAACTAAAGAAGATGAACAAGAAAGTTATACTAATGATTTTGGATGGATGGGGAATAACACAAGACCCAAAAGTATCCGCTATTTACAACGCAAAAACGCCATATATTAATGGCTTATATAATAAATATCCGAACGCAGAACTAAGAACAGATGGTGAACATGTTGGTTTACCAGAAGGGCAAATGGGTAATTCTGAAGTTGGACACATGAATTTAGGTGCTGGTAGAATTGTATACCAAAATTTAGCACGAATTAATAAAGCCGTTAGAGAAAAAACTTTAGGAAAAGAAAAAGTTTTATTAGACACTATAAATTATGCAAAAGAGAACAATAAAGATGTTCATTTATTAGGTTTAGTATCTAATGGAGGAATTCATGCACATATAGATCATTTAAAAGGAATTATTGACGTAGCGAAAGAAAACAATGTTGATAATGTTTATTTGCACGCATTTACAGATGGACGTGATTGTGATCCAAAATCTGGAACTTATTTTATAAAAGACGTTCAAGATTACATGAAAGAAAATGGTGGTGAATTAGCAACTGTAACTGGTCGATACTATGCCATGGATAGAGATAATCGTTGGGAACGTGTTAAAGAAGCTTATGATGGAGTTGTAAATGGTGTTGGCACAAAAACAACTGATATTATTGCTACCATGAATGCTAATTATGAAGCAGGTTTAACAGATGAATTTCACAAACCTATCATTGTAACCAATAAAGATGGTTCTCCAAAAGCACAAATTAAAGAAGGAGATGTTGTACTTTTCTTTAATTATAGAACAGATAGAGGAAGAGAATTAACAAATGCTTTATCTCAAAATGATTTCCCAGAATACAATATGAAAAAATTAGATTTATATTATACAACGATGACTTTGTATGATAAATCTTTTAACGGAATTAATGTTATTTATAATA
Organism: uncultured Polaribacter sp.; assembly: GCA_965367085.1. Lineage (GTDB taxonomy): Bacteria > Bacteroidota > Bacteroidia > Flavobacteriales > Flavobacteriaceae > Polaribacter. The sequence goes on along the minus strand of CBDUHF010000011.1, from coordinate 25,687 downwards.
ATGATAATATTATAAATACTTTAGGAGAGGTACTTTCTAAAGCAGGAAAAAAACAAATTAGAATTGCTGAAACTGAAAAATATCCACATGTTACTTTTTTCTTTTCTGGCGGACAAGAAGAACCTTTTAAAGGTGAATCTAGAATTCTAAGAAACTCACCAAAAGTTGCTACTTACGATTTGCAACCAGAAATGAGTGCTTACGAATTAAGAGATGCTCTTTGTAAAGATATAGAAAAAGGAGAAGCAGACTTCGTATGCTTAAATTTTGCTAACGGAGATATGGTTGGACATACAGGTATTATGGAAGCTGCCATTAAAGCTTGTGAAGCTGTTGACGAGTGTGCAAAAGATGTTATAGAAACTGGTTTAGAAAATGGGTATTCTATTTTATTAATTGCAGATCATGGTAATTGTGAAACAATGATGAATCCAGATGGAAGTCCTCACACTGCACATACAACAAACCCAGTTCCTTTCATTTTAATTGACAAAGAAATCAAATCAATAAAAAGTGGTATATTGGGAGACATTGCTCCAACTATTTTAGATTTAATGGGAGTTGAACAACCTAAAGAAATGACGCAACATTCTTTATTGTAATTAAACTTTAAAAAAATGAAAAACATTTTCCTAATTGCAATAATTGCAATTTTAACATCATGTACAGCACAACAAAAAATTACAGCAGAGAAAAACGAAAGTGGTGATTTAGTTGGTTTTGCTAATAAAGAGTCTTTTAATCAGGCTCCTTATACAAATTGGTTCAACCAAAAGTATGATACCTATAATCCAGATGTTGAAACTATAAATGCACTAAAAGGAAAAATTAAAGGAGTTAAAATTAAAGGTTTTATGGGCACTTGGTGTGGCGATAGTAAAAGAGAAACACCTCGTTTTTATAAAATATTAGAGCAAACTAATTTTAATCTAAATGATTTTGAATTAATAACAGTTAATAGAAGTAAAAAAACTCCAGATAACTTACAAGAAGGTTTAGATCTTAAAAGAGTACCAACTTTTATTTTTTATAGAGATGGTAAAGAAATTGGGCGTTATGTAGAGTATGCTCGAGAATCTTTAGAAAAAGACATGTTAAAAATTGTTTCAGGACAAGCATATAAACATTCTTACGACAGATAAAATTATGCTAACAAATAATAGTACAATAATCGCTGTAGATTTTGATGGAACCATTGTAGAAGATGCGTATCCTAAAATAGGAAAACCTATAATTTTCTCTTTTGAAACATTAAAAAAATTGCAATCTGAAGGTTATAGATTAATTCTTTGGACTTACAGGTGTGGCTCTAAATTAGACGAAGCAGTTGCTTTCTGCAAAGAAAATGGCATCGAGTTTTATGCAGTAAACAAAAACTATCCTGAAGAAATATTTGATGAAAAGTACAGTCGTAAAATTCATGCAGATTTATTTATTGATGATAGAAATGTAGGTGGTTTCTTGGGATGGACAGAAATCTACAAAGAAATATTTAAATACGAACCAGAGGTAAAAAAGAAAAAAGGTTTTTTCTCTTTTTTCAAATAAAAAAAAACACCTAAATGTAAATTTAGGTGTTTTTTTTATTTCTATTCTTAGCTTCTTACAACATCATAATAAGATTTTTCTATAGTTTCTCTATGATCTGGATGCGCAATTTTAACCAACTCATTAACTCGTTGTTTTAATGTTTTTCCATAAAGATAAGCCACACCATATTCTGTGACAATATAATGAGCATGCGCTCTCGTAGTAACAACTCCAGCACCATTTTTTAAAAACGGCACAATTTTACTTGCTCCTTTGTTTGTTACAGAAGGAAGTGCAATTATAGCTTTGCCTCCTTTACTTAAGGAAGCTCCTCTAATAAAATCCATTTGACCTCCAACACCAGAATACATTTTTCCTCCTATAGAATCAGCACATATTTGCCCAGTTAAATCTACTTCAATAGCAGAATTAATTGCTACCATTCTTGGGTTCAATTTAATGTTTGATGCAACGTTTACATAATCTGCAGACCTTAATTCTACAAAAGGGTTATCATCTACAAAATCATATAATTTTTTACTCCCAATTAAAAAAGTTGCCAAACTTCTTCCTGGATTTATGCCTTTGTAATTTCCATTTATTACATCTTTTTTAATCAAATCTATTACACCATCAGAAAACATTTCTGTGTGTAGACCTAAGTTTTTATGATTTCCTAATTTAGATAAAACTGCATTTGGTATGGTTCCAATTCCCATTTGAAGTGTACTTTCATCTTCAATTAAGTTTGCTACATAATCTCCAATCTTATTTTCTATTTCAGTTGACTTTGGCATTAAATGTGCAAAAATTGGTGTATCAACTTCTACCAAAGTATCTAATTCAGAAACATGTATAATACCTTCTCCATGAACACGAGGCATTTGTGGGTTTACTTGTGCAATAACATGTTTTGCATTTTCTATAGCTGCTAAGGTTGCTTCAACTGAAACACCTAAAGAGCAATAACCATGTCTATCTGGTCTAGAAACATGAATTAAAGCAACATCTACAGGAAGTATATTTCGCTTAAAAAGAGCAGGAACTTCACTTAAAAAAACGGGTGTATAAGAACCATTTCCTGCCTTTATTGTATGACGAACATTAGCGCCAATAAAAAAAGAATTCACATGAAAACTCTTCTTTAATTCAATATTTGCATAAGGTGCTACACCTTCTGTATGTAGATGACAAACCTCTACATTTCTTAACTCTTCATGCCTATTGGTCATTGCAATTATTAATTCTTGAGGAGCCGCTGCTGCTGCTTGAACATAAACCCTATCATTAGACTTAATAACTTTTACTGCTTCTGATGCTGTTTTTATTTTATACACACGCTATAATTTATTTTGCAAATTACGGAATAAACGGAATTCAAAAGATTGACTTATGTCATATTTTATCTTATAATTCTTATGATAAAATAAAATTCTAAATAAGTATCTTTGCTGTTCAATATATTTTTGAAGATGATTAAAATAAAAACTAAAGAAGAGATAGAAATTATGCGCGAAAGTGCATTGGTAGTTTCAAAAACATTAGGAATGCTTGCAAAAGAAGTTAAACCTGGTGTTTCTACTTTATATTTAGATAAACTTGCAGAAGATTTTATTAGAGCAGAAGGAGCAATTCCTGGTTTTTTAGGTTTATATGATTTTCCAAATACACTTTGTATGAGCCCTAACGCTCAAGTGGTTCATGGAATTCCAAATAAAACTTCACTAAAAGAAGGTGATATTATTTCGATTGATTGTGGTGCAAAGAAAAATGGTTTTTATGGAGATCATGCATATACATTTCCAGTAGGTGAAATTGCTGAAGAAACAAAAAAACTTTTAGACGTTACCAAAGAAAGTTTATACGTTGGTATTAGAGAATTGAGGGCTGGTAATAGAGTTGGAGATGTAGGTGCAGCCATTCAAAATTTTACAGAAAAACACGGATATGGTGTTGTAAGAGAATTGGTTGGACATGGTTTAGGGCGTGAAATGCACGAAGATCCAGAAATGCCAAATTACGGACGTAGAGGAAGAGGTAAAAAATTTATTGAAGGAATGGTTGTTGCTATTGAGCCTATGACAAACTTAGGTACTCATAAAATTATACAACACAATGATGGTTGGACAATTACAACTTTAGATGGAAAACCATCTGCACATTTTGAACATGATGTTGCTATTGTTAATGGAAAACCAGAACTACTTTCTACTTTTAAATATATTTATGAGGCTTTAGGAATTGAAAGTAATGAAGAAGATGAATTTAGAGCAAATTCATAAAAATTAGTGTCTATATTCAAATCCATATTAAATACAATTCCACGACCTTTTTTAATAAAAGCAAGTTACTGGGTAAGACCAATTATAGCTTTTTCTTTAAAGGGAAATAATTATACAGATCCAATAGATGGTAAAAGTTTTCGTAAATTTTTGCCTTATGGATATGGTAAACAGCGTGAGAATGCACTTTCTCCTTCTACTTTATCTTTAGAAAGACACAGATTAATGTGGCTTTTTCTTCAACAAGAAACAAACTTTTTTACATCAGATAAAACATTAAAAACATTACACATTGCGCCTGAACAATGTTTTTTAGACATCTTTAGAAAACAGAAAAATCTAGACTACATAACTTCTGACTTAGAGTCTCCTATTGCAGATGTAAAAGCAGATATTTGTAATCTCCCTTTTGATGACAACTCATTCGACGTTGTTTTTTGCAATCATGTTTTAGAACATATTGATGATGATACAAAAGCAATGAAAGAGCTTTATAGAGTTCTAAAAACTGGAGGAATGGGAATATTTCAAATTCCTCAAGATTTATCTAGAGAAAAAACTTTTGAAGATAATTCTATAACAGATAGAAAGGAACGCGCTAAAATTTTTGGTCAATACGATCATGTTAGAGTTTATGGTAGAGATTACTTTAATAAACTTAGATCTATTGGCTTTAAGGTTGATGAAGTTGATTATACAAAAAAAATCGCTCCAGAAAAACTAGAACGATTTTGTTTAATGAAGAATGAAATTCTTCCTGTATGTTATAAAAACTAATTTTATTTATTTCCGAATTTTCTTAGGAAATCAATCATTTTTTCTAATTTTTCATCTCCTAAAACAATAACTCCACCCTTTTTTATTTGATATGAACCATTTTCTAATTTGGCTACTTTAGAATCTCCTAAATAAGAACCAGATTCATCTTTTGGAGCTGAAACTTTTGTTCCGTTTTGATTAACCCAAGTTGTTTTACCATCATTGTAAACTTGAAATTTGTTGTTATGGAAAGCTCCAATATACTCATAACCAGATACAGAAGATAATACCTTACCATCTATAGAGCATAAAAAAGAATGCACTTTATAATTTTTATTAGAATACAATGGATGAATTCCTCCTCCTAAATGTCCTCCAAAATCAAACCATACTTTATTTATCTTAATTTCGCCTTCTTTATTGTATTTATCAATAATATCATTCTTTTTTAAATTCTTAAAAAGTGCTTCTTTGTTAGAAATTTGCACCATTTTTCTAGCGTTTAAATCATAGACTAATGGCTGGTAAGAATTATTAGGATAAGTAACCAATCTTCCGTTTCCTCTTGGTAACATTACTTTACCATAGTGTGTAGAAAGTGAATTAAAATCTGAAGGGCTAGGCAAATCAAAACCAGATCGATCATTAGAATTAAAACAATAAATTTTATTTGACTCCTCTACTTTATTCAATAATAAGATGTATCCATCGTAAGATATCGCATGAATATATTCATCTGCTTTTATAAGAATTTCACCATTATCATCTATAATACCAAAACTACCTTTATTACTATAGAGCGCAACATTGTTTTTATTAAACTTATAAATACTATCTACTTTAATAGAGAGAGCATCAGATTTATTGTTCCAAATAGTTTTTAAAGAATCTATTCTTTTTAATTCTTTTTCTTTTCTTAAGCGTTCTTCTTCTAATCTTTTTTCTTCTGCTAATTGCGCTTCTAACTCTTCATTGATATTTACAAACAACTCAATAATTTCTGTATATTCTGTAGATTTTTTGTTTTTTGATAATAAAAAATACTGTTTTGCCATAGTTTGTGCTTCGGCAAAATTTCTTAATTCATAATGAATAAAGGTACCTAGTTTTGCAACTTTTGCAGAAGTAATGGTATCCATATACTTCATTGCTTTTGTAAAATGAGTTAAGGAAGCATCTACTTCTAAATTATCCAAGCTTTCTTGTGCTCTTTTAATGTATACATTTGCTATATCATTATTAGATTGAGCATTAGAAACAGTAAAGGTCATAACACATAAAAGCGCAAGCAATATTTTTTTCATAGTAAGTAATCTTAAGTTGGTGTCGCAATATAACAAAAATACTATTTAAATTAACTTTTTAACCTACCTACTTATAGGTATATGTTGAAAATTCTTCTAAATTTCTTTTATTATTTAAAAATATTAAAATGACATTTATATTTTTATGCTTTTTTAAAAACATTTTTGTTTTCTCTAAACCCATAGCCATAAATGCAGTTGCATATGCATCTACATCTGCGCAGTCTAAATTTGCAATTACTGAAGCACTTAATAAATTGCTTTCTTTTGCAAAACCTGTTTTAGGATTTATAGTATGCACATATTTTTTTCCCTCTTTTGTAACTCTGTACTTTCTATAATTACCTGAAGTTGCTATAGACTTATTAGAAAGATTAATCCTTTTAAACCCACTTTCTGAATCCTTTTTTATAGGATCTACTAATTTAATTATCCAAGGTTTATTATTTCTTTTGAATCCTTTTGCTCTAATTTCTCCTCCAATTTCTATTAAATAATTATTAATGTTTTTAGAATTTAAAAAACGAGCTATAACATCTATACCAAATCCTTTTGCAATAGAATTAAAGTCTAAATAAATGTTAGCGTGTTCTTTTACAATAAGTCCTTTTTCTAAACGAACTTTATCTAAGCCAACAAACTGCATGTGATTTTTAACTTCATCGTCTGTTAAGTTTATCTTTTCTCTTTTTGGGCCAAATCCCCAAGCATTTACTAAATTACCAACAGTTGGATCGAAAAAACCATTGGTTTCTTTAAAAATTCTTTTTGATTTTTGAAAAACCTCACTAAAAATAGTATCTACTTTAATTGCCGTTTCTCCTTTATTTATTTTAGAAATATCTGATGTTGGTATATATGTTGAAGTAGACTTATTTACCAAATAAAATAAACTATCAATAGATTTCTGATAATCAATAGAAGAATTTAGATAAACGATTTTGTAAGTGGTTCCAAAAACACTTCCTTTTAAAATAAAATCTTGTTGTTTTTCTTCCTTTTTACAAGATAATAAAACAATAGAAACTATAAGAAATACGATTAAATTTTGAAGTTTCATTAAATTTTGAATTTATTAACAAAAATAGTGCATAAAATTTTCACAAAATATAGTTATTGCTACTTTTTGTTGATACTATTTATTAAATTTGTTAACTTAATTTAAAGATTAAAAAATGAAAAAAATATCATTGCTCCTATTATCAGTTATTTTAGTAAGTTCTTGTGTTTCAAAAAAAGAATTTGCAGAATTACAGACAAAACATGATCAAACAAAAACAGAATTAGTAAATGTAAAAGCTAATTTACAAAAATGCTTGATTGAAAACGAAAAAGATGGTACCAAAGTATTCTCTTTAACGGAACAAGTAAAATCTTTAAAAGAAGATAAAAGAACAGCACTTAAACAAGTTGAAAACTTAACTGTTTTAACGCAATCTTCTTCTGATAATATTAAAAGTGTTATTTCTCAATTAAGTGAAAAAGACAAATATATTAATGGTGTTAGAAAAGCAATGACTCAAAAAGATTCTTTAAATCTTGCTATTAAATATCACTTAACTAAAAACTTAACAGACGGTATTCAAGATAAAGACATTGAAGTTAATGTAGAAAAAACAGTTGTGTTTATCTCTATTTCTGACAAGTTATTATTTAAAAGCGGAAGTTATAATGTAACAGATAATGCTTACACTGTTTTAGAAAAGATTGCTAAAGTAATTAACGATCAGCCTAAAATGGAAGTAATGATTGAAGGTCATACAGATGCAACACCTATTAAGAGAGATTTAATTCAAGATAACTGGGATTTATCTGCTTTAAGAGCAACTTCTATAACTAGAATTTTACAATACAAATATGGTGTGAAACCAGATAGATTAATTGCTGCTGGTAGAAGTCAATATGTGCCTTTAGCTGCTAATGATTCTCCTGAGAACAAAGCTAAAAACAGAAGAACAAAAATTATTATTATGCCTAAATTAAATCAATTCTTTGATTTATTAGAGCAAAAAGAAAACTAAGAAATTAGTCTTTATTTTATAAAAAAAACCATCTATTAAGATGGTTTTTTTTTGCTTTAAGAAGTTTTATAAATTGTAGTTACAATAACCCCTTTAGAACCATTTAATGTAATAGAAAGTACTTGTTCTTCTTTAACTATTTGAAAGTTGAAGGGTGAAACCAATAAATTTAATCCACTTTGTTTCTTAAGTCGAATTCCTTGACCCGATATAATATCTTTATTCGGCACAAAATTACCTTCAGGTAAATGCTCTGTTAAAATAACGTATTTATAATTAGTTAATTTTGTTACTATACTTTGTATTTCAGCATTAGATAAATGTTGAAGTACTTGTCTTATGATTGCACAATCTCCAGAGGGCAAATCATCAACTGCAATATCTAAACAAAGAAACTCTAAGTTTTTATATTTAAATTTCTCTTTATTGTGTTTTATTAAGTCAGCTACAATATCTACAGCAATATAACTTTCCGTGAAGTCTACAAGTTGTTTTCCAATATTAAAATCTCCACAACCTAAATCACAAACCACAAGAGGTTTTTTAAATGAAGTTAAAAATGATTTTAAAACGTCTATATATGGATTTACAATTTCTGGTTGATGAGATCCATCGCCAGAATAGAACTCAGCGTTATTAGTTCCCCAAAGATTCTTTTCATAGATTTGATCCATAGCTGCTTTAGTTGGCCATGGTTTTTTTTTAAGTTTAGCTTTATGTTCTTTCTTTTTCATAAAAACATATTAAGATAATACTACTCTAAAATTTTAATAAAATCTTCAAAAGCTACATAATAAGGTTGATCTTTAAAAACAGGATTTTCTACACTTTCTGCATTTGCAATACCAACACCAGCAAACCAAACTTTTGCGTTTTGTTTTTTTGCGTGTGTTTTAAAAGTTTCCATCCATAAAACATCATATTCTTCTGGATTTTGAATATTATTTGTAGCTTTTACAAGCACAAATATTGTAGGTTCTCCTTTTTTAAATAAGACAAATTGAGGATGTCTTTTTAACTGGCTATTTATTGCTTGAAACTCATACCCCATTTTCTGGAGTTTTTTTCCAACAATATTCATAGCAAGATTATGAAGTTCTTGCGCAGTTAAAATATGCATAAATACTACTTCTTTTTATTTCTTAAATTGTAATTTTTATCACCACGAGTTTTTGGCTTCTTATATTTTTTAGCAATTTCTCTTCTATAAGAACCTCCTAAATTAACTTGACTATTTTTTTCACTTTTCTCGTGAAAAGCAGGTCCAGGAACATATTCTAAAGAAGTTCTATTTTTAGAAATTCCTTGATCTTCTCTTGGGCGCTCATCTTCTGTTAACTCAGTAGCAATTTCTACTTCTCCTGGCAATTCTATAACAGGAATTTGGTAATCCATCAATTTCTCGATGCTTGCTTTTAATTCTTCTTCTTTCTTTGTAGAAAATAAAATAGAAGTTCCTTCTTTTTCAGCTCTACCAGTTCTACCAATTCTGTGCATATAGTTTTCTGGAAAATCTGGTGTATCAAAATTAATTACATGAGAAACATTATCAAAATCTAAACCACGTGCCATTACGTCTGTAGCAACTAAAATTCTGTTTTTCCCTTCATCAAACTGACGGATAGAACGTATTCTATAATTTTGTGTTTTATTAGAATGAATTACACAAGATTCGTCTCCAAAAATTTCTTCTAAATGTTTAAAAAGTAAGTCTGCACTTCTTTTAAAAGCTACAAAAATTAACACTTTATGAAATTTTTGTTTATCTCTTAATAGGTGATGTAACAAATTAACTTTGGTAAAAAAGTTAGGGATATTATATGCTTCTTGCCTAATGTTATCAAGCGGAGTTCCACTTACTGCAATAGATATTTTAGTAGGATTTTTAAAGAAATCGTAGATTAATGCATCTACATCCTCTGTCATTGTAGCTGAAAAAAGTATATTCTGTCTTCTATCTGGTAAGACATCAAAAATATTTAATAATTGAAATCTAAATCCTAAATCTAGCATTACATCAACTTCATCAATTACTAATTTCTGAATAGTTTTTAGCTTTAAAGTATTACTTAATGCTAAGTCATATAAACGACCTGGAGTTGCAACAATAATATCTTGACCTTGTGCAATAGATTGTTTTTGAGTGTTAATATTTGCGCCTCCATAAACTCCTAAAACTCGCACATTTATATATGCAGCAAGTTTTTCTATTTCGTCTACAACTTGTAAAACTAATTCACGTGCTGGTACTAACACCAAAATTCTTGGATGCTGCGTTTTTAAAAACTTTAAATCTCTAAGAATTGGCATCATATAAGCAAACGTTTTTCCTGTTCCTGTTTGCGCAATACCAACAACATCTTTACCAGACCTAACTACAGAAAAAGCCTGTTCTTGAATTGGTGTAGGATTTTTAAATCCTAAATCATCAACAGCATACTGTAATTGATTTGATAAATCTAAATCTTCAAAAGTCATCATCTTTCTAATTTTCTGCAAAGGTACGTTTTATAAAGTGCTATGCAATAACAGATTTACTGAAAAACAAATCAGCAAATAGACATATAAATACCATAAAATCAGCCTTAACATAATTAGAATTCATTAGTTTTGTGGCTGAAAATTTGATTGTAAAATGATTACTGATACGCATACACATTTATATTCTGACCAATTTGATGATGACAGAAAAGCAATGATGCAACGAGCTTTAGACGCTGGTGTTTCTCGTTTTTTTATTCCTGCAATAGATAGTTCTTACACAGAAAGAATGTTAGATTTAGAAAAAAATTATCCTAATGATGTTTTTCTGATGATGGGTTTGCATCCAACTTCTGTAAAAGAAAATTACAAAGAAGAATTAGCTCTAGTTAAAGAATGGATTGATAAACGTAATTTTTTTGCTATTGGAGAAATAGGAATAGATTTATATTGGGATAAAACTTTTTTACACCAACAACAAGAAACTTTTAGAACTCAAATTAAATGGGCAAAAGAAAAAAAACTGCCAATTGTAATTCATTGTCGTGATGCTTTTGATGAGATTTTTGAAGTTCTAGAAACTGAAAAAGGTGATGATTTACATGGAATTTTTCATTGCTTTACAGGAACTTTAGAACAGGCACATAAAGCAATTTCTTATAATATGAAACTTGGAATTGGTGGAGTTGCAACTTTTAAAAACGGAAAAATTGACCAATTTTTAAATGAGATTGATATCAAACATATTGTTTTAGAAACAGATGCGCCATACTTAGCTCCTACTCCTTATAGAGGAAAACGAAACGAAAGTTCTTACATTACACAAGTTGTAGATAAATTAGTTGATATTTACAAACTTACTTTCGAGGAAATTGCAGAAATTACTACTCAAAACTCAAAAGACGTTTTTGGAATCTAAAACTACATATTACAAAACACCAATTGGAACCGCAAAAATTGTTGGAGACGAAAACGGAATTCAATCTGTTTCTGTTTTAGATAATGATTTAGAAACTTCAAAAGAAGTTCCTTTATGCTTACAAGATTGTGTTCAGCAATTAAATGAATATTTTTCTGGTGATAGAAAAACTTTTGATTTAAAACTAAATCCAAAAGGAACTGTTTTTCAGCAAAAAGTTTGGAATGCTCTAACACAAATTCCGTTTGCAAAAACAAGAAGTTATTTAGAACAAAGCAAAGTTTTAGGCGATGTAAAAGCAATAAGAGCAGTTGCAACTGCTAATGGAAAAAATCCTATTTGGATTATTATTCCTTGTCATCGTGTTATTGGGTCTGATGGTTCTTTAACAGGTTATGCAGGTGGAATTTGGCGTAAAAAATGGTTACTAGAACATGAGAACCCTGTAAAACAACAATCGCTATTTTAAACTATTTTTATTACGATTACGTTTCTATAGTATGACAAAAAAAATCTGTCTTCTTTTTATTATATTTCTTGGTTTCTTTGCCCAAGCACAAACTACATCTAAAGATTTTAGGTCTAAAAAAATAGTAGTTCAAAAAGACACGATTCAAATAGATTCTATAAATATAAATTCTCAGCAATTTAAAGTTCTAAATTCTCAAAATACAGTTATTAATCCAAAGGAATATAAAGTAGATTTTAAAAAAGCTATATTAATTATAGACGCTGAAAAGTATAAAGACATCACAGTTCAGTATTTTCGATTTCCAGAGTTTTTAACAAAAGTGTATACTCCTTTTGATGAAAATTTAATTTTACCAAATATTGGAAATCAGGGAAATTTATTCAAATTATCTACCACAAATCAACCAACTGAAATTAAACTTTTTGAAGGCTTACAAACAAAAGGTTTTATAACACGAGGAGTTACTTCTGGTAACAATCAAAATGCAGTTACAAATGCTGCTTTAGATTTAGAAATCTCTGGTAAATTATCTAAAGATATAACTTTAAGAGCAAATATTTTTGATACAAATATTCCGCTACAAGAAAACGGATATTCACAAAACATTACAGATTTCGATAGAATTTTTATAGAAATGTTTAGTAAAAATTGGCGTGTAAAAGCTGGTGATGTTTCTTTAAGCAACCAAGAAAGTTACTTTTTGGCTTTTAACAAGCAAGTTTCTGGTTTGCAAGTTGAAGCCAATATAAATGAGAACTTAAAAGTTGGAGCTTCTGGCGCAATTGTTAGAGGAAAATTTAATACATTTTATTTCAATGCTGTTGAAGGAAATCAAGGACCTTATAAACTTTTTGGAGTAAATAATGAACCTGCAATTATTGTAATTGCCAAAAGCGAAACGGTTTACATAAATGGTGTTCCAATAACTCGTGGCGAAAATGAAGATTACACCATCGATTATAACTTAGGAGAAATAGAATTCAACACAACTTTTCCTATTACCAATGATATGAGAATTGCTGTAGATTTTCAATATTCTGACAGAAATTATTCTCGATTTATAACCTATGAAGAAGCTTCTTATAAAACAGAAAAGTTTAGTTTAAGTGGTTATTTTTACAGTGAAAATGATGCTAAAAACCAACCTTTACAACAAGATTTAAGTACAAATCAGCAACAAATATTAGCAAATGCTGGTAACAATCCAGATTTAATGGTTTCTGAAAGTGCCTATAGAGATGAATATTCAGAAAACAAAATTTTGTATAAAAAAACCATGAATGGAAACACTGAATTCTTTGAGTATTCTACAAATTCTTCAGATGAATTATATGCTGTTACATATACAAATGTTGGACAAAATGAAGGTGATTATATAATTGATAGAAGCATTGCTATTGGTACAATTTTTAAATATGCTGGTACTAATTTAGGTAATTACAATCCAATAATTCGTTTAGTTGCACCAACAAAAACACAAGTATTTGTAGTGAAATCTGATTATAATCCTTCTAAAAAAACACAAATAAATACCGAAATTGCATTCAGTAATAATGATGCAAATCTGTTTTCATCAATAGATGATAATCAGAACACAGCAATGGCCGCAAAAATTGATTGGCAACAAATTTTAATTGATAAAAAATGGCAATTAAAAAGCGTTGTAAATCATGAATATGTTCAACAAAACTTTAACACAGAACAAGGTTGGGAATCTATAGAGTTTAATAGAGATTGGAATATTTTAACCAATAATCCAACTAAAAACTTATTTCAATCTGAGCTTAATCTATCAAACAAGAAAGATGATTTTGTTTTATATCGTTTTAATAACCTTAATTATACAGATGTTTTTAGTGGAAGTAAACACGAATTACAATCTAAAATGAAATTAAAAAATACTTCATTTTTTGTTGATGCTAGTTTTTTAAAGAACACTTCTACATTAGAAAAAAATTCGTTTTTTAGAGCTAAAGCAAAAGCCGAACAAAGCTTTTCTAAGAATTGGCTAGGAGCTTTTATTAATTTTGAAACGAACGATAAAAAAGATAAATTAACTCAAGACTTTATAAATTCAAGTCATCGATTTAAAGAATATGAAACGTATTTAGGCGTTGGAGATTCTACTAAAATTTTTGTAAAATTAGGTTTTAACTATAGAATTAATGACAGTATAAAATCTAATGAATTTACAGAAGTAAATAATAGAAAAACATTTTACATCAATAGTAAATTAATTCAAAACAAAACTACGAACCTAGCTGTTTTTGCAAATTACAGGGTTACAGAAAATGCTTTTTTAAATGATGAAAAGTCATTAAATTCTAGAGTGGTTTTTAATAAACGCTTCTTTAATGATTTTATAAGTTTAGCAACTGTTTATGAAACTTCTTCTGGTAATGTTGCAAGGCAAGATTACGTTTATGTAAAAACTGAAGTTGGACAAGGTTTTTACACTTGGATAGATTATAACAACAATAATATTCAAGAGTTTAATGAGTTTGAAATTGCACAGTTTCAAGACCAAGCAGCCTATTTACGTGTTCCATTACCAAACCTGAGTTATATTGCAACTCAACGTGCAAAAATGAATCAATCTTTAACTATAAATCCTGGTCAATGGAAGATAAAAAATGGGATTAAAAAAACACTTTCTCATTTTTATAATCAGTCATTCTTAGCTGTAAACAATGAACAAGAACGAATTGGAAATACTTTTAATTTTAATCCTTTTGATTTTGATGAAAGTAAATTAATTGGATTGAATTCTAGTTTTAGAAACAGTTTTTATTTCAATAGAAATATACAGAAGTACAGTTTAACTTATACGTATGGAACTTCAAAAAATAAGCAGCAATATTTTATTGGTAATCAAGAGAACAACACCAAATTAAATCAAATAGAATTACAACACAAATTTGCTAAATTTTGGTTATTTGATTTACTTGGAAAAATCTCTAATAACGATTTAGAAACTGAAAACTTTAGCAATAGAAATTATCAAATAAACACTAGAGAAATTCAACCAAAAATTAGCTTCCTGTATAACAAAGACCACCGTTTATCTGCTTTTTATCATTATAAAAACAAGGAAAATAAACTGCAAGATTTTGAAATTTTAAAACAACAAAAAATAGGTGTCGAATTTTTTTACATCAGCAAAAAACAACAACAATTAAGTGCTAATATTACCGCTTTTTTAAATGATTTTACTGGAGAAACAAATTCGCCAGTTGCTTATCAAATGTTAGAAGGGTTGCAAACTGGTAGAAATTATACTTGGAGCTTATTGTTCAATCAAAAATTAAATTCTTTTTTAAATTTAAACCTTAATTATTTAGGCAGAAAGAGTGAGAGTTCTAAAACAATACATACAGGTTCTATTCAATTAAAAGCAATTTTTTAGTTTAATGGTCTAATATTTGATATGTTTGTTGCTTAACCTACTAATATATATACCAATGAAAAAAATAACATTATTACTACTTCTTTTTGTTTCGACTTTTGCTTTGGCACAAGAAAATGATGAAAAAGAAAAATTTCCACAAGACATTAACAAAAAACACGAAGTAAAATTAAATGCTTTTGGACTTTTAGTTTTTGAATGGTTAGATGTTTCTTACGAATATTTAATTAACGACGAATCTTCTTTTGGTGTTGGTGCTCTAGTTGGCGTTAACAACAACATTGATTTAGATCAATACCGTAAATTTTCTTTAACCCCTTTTTACAGAAGATATTTCTCTAATAAATTTGCAAGAGGATTTTTTGTTGAAGGTTTTGGAATGCTTCATACTTATGAAGATAACAACTATGATTATGATTATTATGGAAATAGCTTAACTCGTAATTCAAATGATAAAACCGAATTTGCTATTGGTATTTCTGTTGGAGGAAAATTTATATCCAAAAAAGGTTTTACCACAGAAATTTATTTAGGTATTGGAAGAAATTTAGGTGGAGACCAATACTCTAATGAAGCAGTTGGTAGAGGTGGTATTTCTTTAGGATACAGATTCTAAAAACAATCTTAATTTTAGTATGTTTGCAGTAAAATACATCGTTATTCAAAAAAAATAAAAAAATGAAAAAAATACTTTTAGCTTTTGGACTTTTAATTAGTTCTTTAGGATATTCTCAACAAGAAATAAAATTAGATATTGGAGATGCTTTAGTTATTAGAAGTTTAGAATTTTCTTATGAAAGCTATTTAACTGAAGATTCTTCTTTTGGTATTTCTGCACTTTTTAATTTGGCAGATCAAGACGTTACTTTTAGGTATAATGAAAATACAATGATTACTCCTTATTACCGTCATTACTTTTCTACAAATGAACAATGGAACTTTTTTGGTGAAGGTTTTTTAGGAATTAATTCTGGGAAAACAGAATCTATTGAAGATTCTGGGAATTATGATGAAAAATATACTGATGGAGCTTTAGGTGTTGCTGTTGGTTTAAAATATATTGCAGAAGGTGGTTTGGTTATCGATCTTTATGGTGGTGTTGGTAGAAATTTATTTGGTACAAACTCACCAATATTAGTTCCTAGATTAGGTGTAAATGTTGGTTGGAGATTTTAAATAAAAAAACAATATTAAAAAAGCCAGAGAAATAATTTTCTCTGGCTTTTTTTTACATAATATTAGAATCACTAAAAAAGTGAACTTTATTTTTTAAGCGTTTAATGGTTTTCCATCCCAAGCTGCTTTTGCAGCTTCCTTTACAGCTTCAGAATATGTTGGATGTCCATGACAAATTCTTGCTAAGTCTTCTGCTGATGCTCTAAATTCCATAGCAACTGCAGCTTCCATAATTAAATCTGCAACACGTGCACCAACCATGTGAACTCCTAAAACTTCATCAGTATTTTTATCTGCTAAAACTTTTACAAAACCATCTAAATCTCCACTTGCTCTAGATCTTCCTAAAGCTCTCATAGAAAATTTTCCAGATTTGTAATCAACTCCAGCATCTTTTAATTCTTGTTCCGTTTTACCAACAGCAGCAACTTCTGGCCATGTATAAACAATTCCAGGAATTAAATTATAATCAATATGAGGTTTTTCCCCTGCTAAATATTCTGCAACAACAACTCCTTCTTCTTCAGCTTTGTGGGCTAACATTGCTCCTTGAACAACATCTCCAATTGCAAAAATGTTAGGTATATTAGTTTGTAAATGATCATTTATAGCAATTTGCCCACGTTCATTTACCTCAACTCCAACT
Source organism: uncultured Polaribacter sp. (assembly GCA_965367085.1). GTDB lineage: Bacteria > Bacteroidota > Bacteroidia > Flavobacteriales > Flavobacteriaceae > Polaribacter. The sequence goes on along the minus strand of CBDUHF010000011.1, from coordinate 8,691 downwards.
TTTTCTAATCCTAAACCTTCTGTATATGCTTTTCTACCAACGGCAACTAAACAATAATCTCCTTTAAATTCTACTTCAACTCCTTTTTTATTGTTTGCTTTTACTGTAACTTCATCTCCGTTTCTTTCAACAGAAGTTACACCATGACTAACAGCAAATTTAACACCTTGTTTCTTTAAAACTTTTTGTAATTCTTTAGAAACATCAGCATCCATTGTAGGCGTAATTTTTGGAGCATATTCTACAACAGTAACATCTGCACCCAAACGTTTGTATACAGAACCTAACTCTAAACCTATTACGCCTCCACCAATAACAACTAAATGTTTTGGTACTTCAGATAACTTTAAAGCTTCTGTAGATGTAATTACTCTTTCTTTATCTAAATTAATAAATGGTAACGTTGATGGTTTTGAACCCGTTGCTATAATGATATTTGTTCCTTCAATTATTTCTGAAGAACCATCATTTTTAGAAACCTTTATATGTGTAGCATCTTCAAAAGAACCTAAACCTTCATAAACATCAATATTGTTTTTGTCCATTAAATATTTAATTCCACCAGTTGTTGTCTCTACTATTTTAGCTTTTCTATCAACCATTTTTCCAAAATCGAAAGTTGGTTTTTCAACAGAAATTCCATGCTCTTCAAAATGATGTACAGCATCATAATAATGGTGAGAAGAATCTAATAATGCTTTAGATGGAATACAACCTACGTTTGTACATGTGCCTCCTAAAGTTGAATATTTTTCTATAATTGCTACTTTTTTACCTAATTGAGAAGCTCTAATTCCGGCAATATATCCTCCAGGACCAGAACCAATTACAATAATATCGTATTTCATAAGTAAGTTTATTTGCGTTTTTTGTAACCTTTTGGTTTATTTCTTAATAATAGTCAACAAAAATACACATATTTTAACAAAATAAAGTAGGAATTCAGTAGTTTTACTAAATAGAACATAATAAAACTTATCTGATGAAAATTCTAAAAAAAATAGGGTACATTTTACTCTTCGCTTTTGTAATCGCACAATTTTTTGGACCTGAAAAAAATGAAGGAAATTTAGAATCTGTTGCTGTTTTTATAGCAGAAACAAATCCACCAGAAGATGTACAAAAAATCTTGGAAACTACCTGTTATGATTGTCATTCTAGCAAAACAGCATATCCTTGGTATAATAATATTACGCCAGTAAATTATTGGTTAGCTGAACATGTAAAAGATGGAAAAAAACATTTTAATTTCTCTAAATGGTCTACCTATTCTTTAAAAAAGAAAGAACACAAAATGGACGAATTACATGAAGAAGTAGCTGAGAAGAAAATGCCATTAGACTCTTATACTTGGACACATTCTGAAGCTAATTTAACACAAGATCAAATTGATGCTGTAGTTACTTGGGGAAAGAAAGTTCAGGCAAATTATAAGCAACAATTAAACGCAAAATAATTGAGTAATCAATCTGTTTTAATTATTGGATATGTTTGGGTAGAACCAAATTCTTCTGCTGCAGGAAGTAGAATGATGCAACTTATTGAACAGTTTTTAAAACAAAATTGGAAAGTTACTTTTGCTTCACCCTCGCAGAAATCGGAGAATGCAACAAGTTTAATTTCTTTTGGAATTGATGAAGTTTCTATTGAATTAAACAATACTTCTTTTGATAATTTTATCAAAGAATTGAACCCAACAATTGTAATGTTCGATCGATTTATGATGGAAGAACAATTTGGTTGGCGAGTTGTAGAGAAATGTCCAAATGCAATACGTATTTTAGACACTGAAGATTTACATTTTCTAAGAAAAACAAGACATCAACAATTAAAAAAAGGAGAAGATTTTACAACCGAAGCTTTATTAAAATCTGATGATGCTAAAAGAGAAATCGCTTCAATTTTACGTTGTGATATCAGTTTAATTATCTCTTCTTTTGAAATGGATTTATTAAAAAATACTTTTAAAATTGATGAAAGTATTCTTTGTTATTTACCTTTTTTATTAAATAAAATTGATGAACTTCAAACTGAAAAATTAAAACCTTTTTCAGAAAGAAATCAATTTGTGTTTATTGGAAATTTCTTTCATAAACCAAATGTTGATGCAGTTTTAACATTAAAAAAACATGTTTGGAATTCTATTAAAAAACAACTTCCAAATGCTGAAATTCATATTTATGGAGCATATATAAATCAACAAATAAGTCAATTACATAACAAAAAAGAGGGTTTTATTATTAAAGGATTTGCAGAAGATGCAAAAGAAGTTGTAAAAAACGCAAAAGTAGTATTAGCTCCTCTTCGTTTTGGTGCAGGCATAAAAGGAAAATTGACAGAAGCTATGATTTGTGGAACACCAAGTGTAACAACAACTATTGGTGCAGAAGGAATGCACAAAAATGTATCTTGGAATGGTTTTATAACAGATAATTACAATGATTTTTCAGAAAAATCCGTTCAATTATATACGGATGAAAAACTTTGGAAAACTTCTCAAAAAAACGGAATAAAAATCATCAATCAAATTTATGATAAAGAGAAAATTGGTATTTTATTTATCAATAGAATAAAAGAAATTCAAGACCATTTAGAACCTCATAGAACTCAGAATTTCTTAGGAAGTTTATTACAACATCAAACCTTACAAGCTACAAAATATATGAGTAAATGGATTGAGGAGAAAAATAAGTAAGCACTTCTCAGTCGCAGTTTTCAGTAACAAACTGACTGCAAACTGCGACTGAGAACTTAATACTATAATAAACCCGCTCTTTTTAATAAAGCATCTGGTTTTGGTTCTTTCCCTCTAAAACGTTTATATAATTCCATTGGTTTTTCTGTTCCTCCTTTAGATAATACGTTGTCTTTAAATTTTGTTGCTACTTCTTTATTAAAAATTCCTTCTTCTAAAAAGTATTCAAAAGCATCTGCATCTAAAACCTCAGCCCATTTGTAAGAATAATATCCAGCAGAATATCCTCCTTGAAAAATATGAGAGAAAGCAGTACTCATACAGTTTTCTGCAACATCAGGATATAATTTTGTTTCAGCAAAAGCTTCGTTTTCAAACTCTTTTACAGAGCTAATTGTCTCCGGCGACTTGCCTGCATGCCATTTCATATCTAAAAGTCCAAAACTTAATTGACGTAAAGTTTGCATTCCTTCATGAAAACTAGCAGATTCTTTAATCTTTTCTACATATTTCATCGGAATAACTTCGCCGGTTTCATAATGTTTAGCAAATAATTCTAACGCTTCTTTTTCATAACACCAGTTTTCTAAAACCTGACTTGGTAATTCTACAAAATCCCAAGAAACAGAAGTTCCAGATAAACTGTTATAAGTTGTGTTTGCTAACATACCATGTAAAGCATGACCAAATTCATGAAACAACGTTGTAACTTCATTAAACGTTAATAAAGAAGGTTTTGTTTCGGTCGGTTTAGTAAAATTACAAACGATAGAAACGTGTGGTCTTTCGTTAATTCCATTTTTTATTTGTTGTGATTTATAAGATGTCATCCACGCACCATTTCTTTTTCCTTTTCTTGGATGAAAATCTGCATAAAAAACCGAAATAAAGTTTCCTTCTGTATCAGTTACATTATATGTCTTTACATCTTCGTGATATTTATCAATATTAAAAACCTCTTCAAATTTTAAATCGTATAAACGATTGGCAATTTCAAAAACACCATCAATTACATTTTCTAATTTAAAATAAGGTTTAAGTAACTCTTGATCTAAATCGAATAATTCTTTCTTTAGTTTTTCTGAATAATAAGTACCATCCCATTTTTGTAATTGGTCAATTCCATCTAATTTTTTAGCGAAATCCTCTAAATTTTTAAACTCTTTTAAAGCAGCTGGTTTTGCTTTTTCTAATAACTCATTAGAAAAATCAATTACTTTTTCTGGCGTTTCTGCCATTCTTTCTTCTAAAACAAAATGCGCATGAGTTTTATAACCTAATAAATTTGCTCTGTTATTACGAAGATTTACAATATCTAAAACAATTTGCTCATTATTAAACTCATTGTCTTGAAACCCTTTTTTTCCTGCAGCAATTGCCATTTTTTTACGCAACTCTCTATTATCTGCATAGGTTAAAAAAGGTATATAACTTGGATAATCTAAGGTAAAAACCCAACCTTCTTTTTCTTTAGATTTTGCAACTTCTTTTGCAGCTTCTTTTGCACTTTCTGGTAAACCCGCTAAATCTTTCTCATCTGTTAAGTGCATTTCAAAAGCATTGGTTTCTGCCAAAACATTTTCGCCAAATTTTAAAGATAGTTTAGAAAGTTTTGCATCAATTTCTCTAAGTTTATTTTTATCTTCTTCATTTAAATTAGCTCCATTTCTTGCAAAACTTTTATACTGTTTGTCTAAAAGCATTTTTTGTTCTGGAGTTAATTCTAATGTTTCTCTTGTATCAAAAACAGATTTAACTCTTACAAACAGGGCCGCATTTAAAGTAATATCATTGCTAAACTCACTTAACCAAGGAGAAACTTCTTGTGCAATTTTCTGAATTTCATCATTTGTTTCAGCAGAATTTAAATTAAAAAAGATACTTGTAATTCTATTTAATTTTTCTCCTGTAAAATCTAAAGCAACAGTTGTATTTTCAAAAGTTGGAACTTCAGTATTAGTAACAATTTCATCAATCTCTTTTTTTGCAATTTCAATAGCATTTTTAATTGCTGGCTTATAATCATCATTAGAAACCTTAGAAAAAGGTGCTGTATTAAAATCTTGTAAAAGTGGATTCATATTCATTGTTTTATTAAAATTCAAATATAATTTTAAAAACGAAGAGTTTTATCTTAAACTAAACAAAATATCACTCTATCGATGCTTTTTTTCCTTTCGTCTTATTTTCAATATCAAAACAACCCTTTAGATGTAGATTTACATACTGATAACGTGACTTTTAAAGAAATTTTGTGTCATAAGTATGTAAAAGAAAAAACACCAAACATGAAAAACATAAAAAAATATTTACCCCTTTTAATTTTATTTTTTACTCAAATTGTAATGGCTCAACAGCCATGTAGTGCTGGTTTTAATGCTAATGGAGATAATGATTATATCACAATTCCAAATACAAATGCAATTAACATACAAAATACTAAAAACAGAACGATAGAAATGTGGTTTAAAACTTCGGATATCAATAATAGACAAGTTCTATATGAAGAAGGTGCTCAAGTAAACACAATCTTGTTTTTTATTGAAGGTGGAAGAGTTTATGTTGGAGGTTTTAGAAGTAATGCAAATTCTGATGCAAATAGACGTTTCTTTAGATCTGCAGCTGAAGTTGTTAAAGAAAATGAATGGATACATATTGCATTTACTGTTGAAGATACAGGGTCTCCGGATGTTACTTTTAGATGGTTTTTAAATGGTGTGCAACAAGATACTCAAGCTGGATTACAAATTAGTAGTCATTCTGGTAATATTTCAATTGGTAGAAATGGAGGTAACATGAGATTTCCATCTAGTTTAACTAATAATTGGACTACAAGCTCTGTAAGTGGATCAAATAGTGAAACATATAAAAGTACTTTTACAGGTCAAGATAGTAATGATTATAATTTTAAAGGAAATATTTCTTTATTTAGAATTTGGAACACAGCTAGAGATCAAAATGAAATAGACACTAACAAATCTGAATATATTACAACAAATACAGCAGATAAATTAGTAGCATATCAAAATGGAGATCAGATGGTATATGATTCTAATAATGACACCTCAATTAACGCTACAGCAACAGCAAATGGCAGTGGAACTACATATACTTGGACAAGTGGAAGTGCAAATTATACAACTGCAGCAAATTGGTCTGGTAATGCTCCTGATGTTACTAAAACACAAACTGTAGAAATAGCTGCAGGAACTCCTACAATAACAACAGAAGTTAAAATAGGTAGACTAACAGTAGCTTCTGGTTCAGAAATTATTGTAGAAGAAGGTGCAACATTACATGTTTATTATGAGTTAACTAATGAAGGTACAATTACAGTAGAAGATGGAGGAGCTTTAATCTTTCATGCTTGTCAATCAACAATTCAAGGTTCTGGAAGTTTTGATATTCAAAGACAGTCTTCAGCAGATCATAAAGCATATTTTTATTCTTATTGGAGTTCTCCTGTTGTAGAAGCAGATGCAACTCCCAGTACAATATTTGCTGATGCTCCTGTTATTTATTCTTTTGATTCAAGTTCAGAAAATTCAGATTGGGCATACAATGGAACTTCAAACTTTAAACCAGGAATTGGTTATGCAGTTAGAAGTGAAAGCGCTGGAAGTACATTAAGAACTTTTTCTGGTAAAATTAATGAAGGAAATGTTGTAGTAAATGTATATAATACTTCTAATGAGGCAGGAACAGGTGGAGATAATAAAGAATGGTCTATAGAAGGAGATAACTTAGTAGGAAACCCATATGCTTCAGCAATAGATTGGGATTTATTAATAGCAGATACAGATAATAGTGGATTAAGTGGAGCTGTTTATTTTTGGAAACAAACAGTTTCTAATGTTGGTGAAAATAATGTTGGTGATTATTTGGTTTATAATTTAACAGGAACTTCAGAAGCTACTTCAATAACAAATAGTTATATAGGTACTGGTCAAGGATTTTTTGTAAAAGCACTTTCTGAAGACACCACTTTAACTTTTAAAACAACACATCAGGTTGCAGCAAAAAATACTACCAATACTACTACCAATACTACCTTTTATAAAGGTACTAATCCTAATGCAAATAATTCTAAAAAAGAAGGTAGATCTTGGTTTACTTTTAATCATAATGATAAGACAAACACTTTATTAGTTGGTTTCTTAGACGGAGCTACAAATAGATTTGATAGATTATATGATGCTCCTTTTGACGTCAACCAAACTTCAATGGGCTTTTATACTTTAGTAAAAGGAGTTGATAAAGCATCTATACAAGGTTTACCAGTTTTAAAAAGAGATAAAAAAATAGTTAAGCTAGGGTTTATTGTAGATGAAATTGGTGAGTATTCTATTGATATACAGAATGAGTACATAGATGAAGACTACTACATTTATTTAAGAGACACAGAAAATAAAATAACGGTAGACTTAAGACAAAGAAAATATAGTTTTACAATTGATACAATTGGAGAAAACAACACACGGTTTAAGCTTATTTATACTAAAAAGAAAAGAAAAGCTACTCAAAAAACTTCTGGAAAACAATCTCTTTTAGTTGAAGAAATCGATTCTAAAGATTTTACAATTTATGTAGATGGAGCAAAAGAGCTAATTGCAGAATACGATTTTGATGTAGATAACATAAAAGAAGTAGTTTTATATAACATACAAGGAAGAAAAGTGGCTTCTTTTTCAGGTGCTCAAACTAAAGATATTTCCAATTTAAAAACAGGAGTATATATAGTTAATGCTACTTTACAAGATAATAGAAGACTTACAAAAAAGATAGTAATTGCTAATTAATAATTATTGTAATTTTTAAATCACTAAAAAAGAGCATATTAAATTATATGTTCTTTTTTTATATATCCTTTTTCATTCTTTTTTCACTAAATTTGTTTACATTTTTTATCATAAATTAAATAATGTAAAAGATTAATGAAAAAACTATTTCCCCTAATATTCATATTATATATTAATATATTTTTTGCCCAAATTCCTTGTTCTACAGGTATAGCTTTTGATGGATCTGAAGATTTTATTTCACCAGACGATACAGATGCCATAAATTTACAAAATGTAACAGATAGAACCATAGAATTTTGGTTTAAAACAGACGACATTGCCACAAAACAAGTACTATATAAAGAAGGTGGTGGGTCACATGCAATTTTGTTTTTTTTAGATGGAGGTAGAATTTATTTAGGAGCTTATAGAAGTAGTGGTACCAGTATAGATGATAGAAGATTTTTTAGATCTGGTAATGAAGACATTGAAGTAGATAAATGGCATCATGTAGCACTTACTTTAGATGGAGGAGTAACTTTAAAATGGTTTTTAAATGGTGTAGAACAAGATTCTCAGACTGCTACACAAGTTAATTCTCATACAGGTGATGTAGTTCTAGGAAAAACTGAAATAAGTTTAAAATATCCATCAAGTTTAGTAAGTAATTGGGTTGCAAGTGGTGGTCTTAATTCAGAAACCTATAATGATGCACTTACTGGTAATGATGCTACTCCTAATAAATATAAAGGAAATATTTCTCTTTTTAGAATTTGGAATGTTGCTAGAACCCAATCAGAAATAGAAACTAATATATCAACTTTTTTAACAACTGGTTCAGAACTAGTGGCTTATTCAGATCAAGACCGTATTTATTACCAACCAAATGGGGCAACTTCAATATCTTTAACTGCTTTTGTGGCTTTAAATACGCAGTATACAACTATACCCAATACAGGTGCTATAAATTTACAAAACACAAGAGATAGAACTATAGAGTTTCGCTTTAAAGCTACAGACATGAATACAAGGCAAGTATTGTTTGAAGAAGGTGGTGCAACCAATGCTATAACTGCTTTTATAGAAGGAGGAAGATTTTATTTTGGAGCTTACAGATTAAATGCAACTTTAGTTGAAGATAGAAGGTTTTTTAGATCTGGAGAAACAGATATTGTTTTTAATACCTGGTATCATGTAGCACTTACTTTAGAAGAC
>CBDUHF010000010.1:0-74677 GCA_965367085.1 uncultured Polaribacter sp. | reverse complement strand
CTATTTAATTTTTGATGTTTTAATTGAAAAGCCACTCAAATGAGTGGTTTTTTTTGTGCTATATTTGTTCTTTAATCTATTGTTATTTATTCCCTAGTTTCCTTTAATATGTATAATCTGCACCCTATTTGTTGCCCTATTACTTCAAAGCTAATGAAATCAAGGGTAGTTAAATATTGTATCGGGAAATAAATGACAGTTCAAGATTTAGTTGGTGCGTATTCTATTATTGGTAGTAATCAAGATGATTCTGAGAACTTTTACAAAGGAGAACTCAGTTTATCTTTAGATGAAAACAATAGAATCGTTGCAAAATGGATGATTAATAAAAGTCAACAACAATTTGGAACTGGTTTTTTTAAAGATAATATTCTAGTCATTAACTTTGAATACCAAGGTGATGAAAATTCAATTTATAAAGGTGTAGTGGTTTACAAATGTATATCAAAAGATATTTTAGAAGGTTTTTGGTCTGAAGAATTTGGAAACCCCAAATATTTAGGGAGTGAAAATTGTTTTCGAATAAAAGATAATGAGCTTTTAAATTAACTATGAATTGTCCTTGTGATCCTACAAAATTGTATAAAGATTGTTGTCAGAAAGCTCATGACAGCATAGAAAGTGTTATTTCGGCAGAACAATTAATGCGTTCTAGATACAGTGCTTTTGTATTAGCTGATATTAAATACTTGCACAAAAGTCATCATAGTACTACAAGGCTTTCTAAAGCAGGTTGCAAAGAATTAGAAAATTGGACAAAATCTGTATATTGGGTAAAATTAGAAATTCTAAACGCTACAAAAGATACTGTTCATTTTAATGCTTTCTTTATCGAAAATGGAAAACTAGAAAGTATTCAAGAAAACTCTACTTTTTGCAAAGAAAATAATCATTGGGTGTATTTAGATGCACAATAGACTTCTTATTTTTTTATATAATTAATAGATGAATTTCACTCTACTAAATTCATTAAATAATTAGAAATCTTCTCATTTCCGGATTGCCTTTTTATTATGCTAAGTGTTAATTATTATCGTATTAACCAAATTAAATATCAATATACCACACTATTCAGGTAAAATATAATAAAATATTGCGATATATGCTTTGATATGAATCAAATAAAAAATATATTTGAAATACTATACTGGTTTACCAATTTGACTAACCAATTTGGTAAATAAAAAACTAAAACAATCAACAAAAAATCAATTAATTATGAGAAAAAAATCACTTTTTATTGCATTAATATGGATGGCAACTTGCTTTCAATTAACAGCCCAGACAGTTACCTGGAATGGTGATGGAGATAACATTAATTGGACAGATGCTGATAATTGGGATACAGATACAGTTCCTGTTACTGGTAATGACGTTGTAATTTCAGGATCTAGTTCAGTCGTTACTCTTACAGGAACTCATACAGTTCGAATGGTTACAATTTCTTCTAGTGCAGATCTAACTATTTCTTCTGGTGCAATACTAAATATCGATGGTGCTACATTAGATCATGGTCTTGAAACGACAGGGTCAGGTAATGTTATAATCAATAATGGTACTATAAACATCACAGGTATAACTACTGCTAATAGGGATGGAATTTATAGTAAAGGTACATTCACGAACAATGGTACTATTGATATTGATGGAGTTACTGGATCTAATGGAGATGGAATTTACGTAGCAGTAGGTACTTTTACTAATAGTTCTGGGGCAACTATTACTATAAATAATGTTGGAGCTGATAGTATTCGTACAGATGATAATAGTGGTACTCCTGCCATTTTTAGTAACGAAGGAACGATTACTATTACACAAACAACAGGTGATGATGGTATTTATGTTAATGATAGTTCAACATTCAATAATACTGGAATAATTACGGTTTCTGGAACAGGTGGTGATTGTGGAATAATGATTGACGATGGTGGAACATTTAATAACAATAGTGGTGGAACATTTACTGTTAATGCTACAATTAATGACCAAATTTTTATAGATAATACAGGAATAGTAACAAATACAGGAACTATTAATCTAAACAATTCTGGTGACTTAGGTTTATATGTAACTGACCAAGGCGTATTCACTAATAATACTGGAGGTAATGTCACTATTACAGATGCAACTGATGATAGTATTCAAATTAATAATTCAACAGCAAATATATCAAACAGTGGTACTATTACAACTCAAAACGGAAGTCTAGATGGATTAGATTTACTAGGTGGTGGTATTTTTACTAATAATTCGGGAGGTAATTTAGTCATCAATCAACCTACAGGAGAAGGGATTAGATTAAATGCATCTGGAGGTACATTAACCAATTCAGGAACTATTACTATCACAGGCTCTGGTTCTGGAGTTGCTCCTGGTGATAATGGAATAGAAGTAAGTGGTGGAACTTTAACGAATGCAACTGGAGCTACCCTTACCCTTACAAATATCTTTGATGATGGTATTTATATCAATAATGGTACAATTAACAATACTGGTACAATTAACGTTTCAAATACTGGAGAAGAAGGATTGTTTATGAGTACTGATAGTAGTTTTACTAATAATTCTGGAGGTAGTTTAGTCGTCAACCAACCTACAAGTGAAGGAATTACAGCATCTTCAGGTACAATAACCAATTCAGGAACCATTTCGGTCACGGGTTCTGGTTCGGGTGTTGCTCCTGGTGATAATGGAATAAATGTTACTGGTGGAACTCTAACAAATGCTAGTGGAGCCACACTTACAATTACAAATATCTTTGATGATGGTCTTTATATAACAAGTGGAATTATTAACAACACTGGTACTATTGATATTTCGAACACAGGTGAAGAAGGATATGAGATTGATGGTGGAACATTTAACAATAATAATGGAGGTATTTTAAAGGCTAATGACTGTGTGACAGATAATATTCAGATTGATGCTGGTGCCTTAATTAATGATGGACATATGGAACTAAATCGTACAACAGATGGTTCAGGAAGAGATGATATCGAGTTTAATGGAGGCACATTTACAAATAATTCGAACGCAACTTTTAATCCTGGAACTGTTGGAGGATATGGTGAAAATGAAATTAGAGGAAATATTGATTTAGGAAGCGCAACTGTAACTTTCGATATTAGCGGAACAACACATACAAGTGAATTCGATAGAATCGAAGTTGTTAACGTTGCCACATTAACAATTACGGGGGCTACAATGCACTTAAATTGGGGCTCTTACGTTCCTAATGTAGGAGATACTTTTAAGGTAATAGATGGATCAACTTCAAGTCCTGGTGCAGTAAGTGGTCCATTTAGTGCAATTACTACTTCTAATTCAGATATCGTTATTTCCGTGGACTATTCAGGTACAACTGAGGTAGAAATAGAAGTTACTGATATAAATAGTACTTGGACAGGAGGCACTGACAATGATTGGAGCAAGGTTGGCAACTGGAGTACTCTTCCTAATAGTTCAACAGATGTTACCATACCATCAGGTTTATCAAACTATCCAACTGTAACTACAGCAGAAACTATAAGTTCTTTAACTATTGCATCTGGTGCCACTTTGGTAGCAACTAATGCTGGTTTTACTGTTTCTAATAATGCATCTTATACTAGAAGTCTTGCAAGTGGTTCTCAATGGTATTTAATGTCATCACCTGTAAATGTTGAAAATTTTAATAATGATTGGGTAACAACAAATTCAATACCATCAAGTACACAAGATACAGATAATAGAGGTATCAGTTGGTACAATAACAGCTCTTCAGATACAGATTCTGATGGTGCTGGAACAACAGACAGCGCAACTGGTTTTTGGAGATATATGGCAGCTGGAGATGATACTCCTTTTGCTGTTGGAGCAGGATATGGGGTAATTCGTTCAAGCGCTGGAAATATAGAGTTTATTGGTTCAGGAATATACACGTCAGATCAAACAAGACTACTTCAAACAGGTGTTAATAACTTCAACTTAGTGGGTAACCCTTTTAATGGTTTTATTACACTTGGAACCTTTCATTCTACAAATAGTGCTGTAATTGGTACAACTCTTTATACTTGGAATGGATCTTCATATACTTCAAGAGTATCAAATGTTGTTGATTCAGACAATCAAAATTTCGAAATAGCACCTGGTCAAGGTTTCTTCGTAGAGGCTTCATCTGCTAGTAATGTTACTTTTAGTATTTCTGATGTTTCTCATCAAGGTACAGATACCTTTCAAAAAAATTCAAATGTTATTCCTACAATAAAATTATACCTGAATAGCATTAACGATTCAAGATTTGCAAAAATTTATTATGTTGATGGCACAACAAAAGGTTATGACAATGGTTATGATGGAAAATTATTTGGAGGTGTTTCACATTCTTTTTCAATTTATTCTGGTTTAGTAGAGGGTGATGGGAATAAGTACCAGTTACAATCTTTACCAAATTCAAATCATGAAAACATGATTATTCCTGTTGGGGTAATAGCTAAAGCTGGTAATGAAATTACTTTTTCTGCAGAAGCTCTAAACTTACCAAATGGTATTAATGTATATTTAGAGGACAGGATAGAAAACATTTATACACGTTTAGATGAAGCAAATGCTACTTATAAAGTTACTTTAGATGAGTCTATTGATGGTGTAGGTCGTTTTTATTTGCATACTTCAGCCAAATCTGCCTTAAATATTGATGATAATATATCATTAGATAATCTTAGCATTTTTAAAGCAAATTCATCTACATTAAGAATAATAGGTTTAAAACAAGGAAAAACTTCTATTTCTTTATATAATATTCTTGGAAAACAAATGATGCAAACTTCTTTTGATGCTAATGGTGTTAAAGATATTTCTTTGCCAAAGTTAGCTACAGGTGTTTATTTTGCAGAAGTGCAAACTGAAACAGGAAAAGTTAGTAAGAAAATAATTTTAGAATAATAACGAGAATTTTAAAAAACGTAACATCATGAAAAAACAAATAAATAAATCAACAGATAATAATCAAGAAATTTCTCGTAAAGAAGCTATAAAGAAAATAGGAAATTACGGTAAATATGCAGCTCTAACTGCATTAGGAACATATTTAATCTTAAATCCACAAAAAGCTCAGGCTCAAAGTCCTGAAGCTCCAGGAACTGGATTTTAATAATTCAATTTATTAAAAACATAAAATCCCAACGCGTTAAGTTGGGATTTTTTTATGTTTTACTTTATCTCTTAATTATATTATTTCTATATCACACTCGTAACAAAACCTCCTCAAGAAGCTAATTTCACCACTGGCTTTGATAATTTTGTTAGATCATATTATCAAATTTTATTTCTTTTCTAATAAAATAATATCAAAATCTGAATCAACCACTACTCTTCCTTCTTTTACGATTAAAGTTTGAGTAGAATAAAAATCATTCACTTTTTCTCCATCTTTAAAAATTGATGAAACGTTTATTTCTTTTTTTCCTTTTGGTAAATTAATTCCTGCAATAACTTTATCATTATTTCTAACTCTAGAAAAAACCAATCCATTTTCATCAGAAATTAAGGTATGTTTCCCTGCACCAACAGCCATATGATTTGCTCTAAACTGACCTAATTTTTGCCAATGGATTAAAATATCTTGCTTATTTGGCAGTTCATCCCAATTCATAAAAGAACGTAAAGTTGCATCGCCAACTGTGCCTTCTATTGTTAAATCTCTTGCCGTTTCATCTCCATAATACACCTGTGAAGTTCCTGGTGTTAATAACAACATTGTTGCTGTTTTATATGGCATTTTTCTTTCTTTATCAAAAGGTTGTCCATCATCATGAGACGTCATATAATTTAACACTCCATATCCTTTTAAGTCGTTCTGAAGAATGGTGTCATATTTTTGAAAAACATCTTTTTCTGCCATTTGTTTAGCATTCCATTTAATTTCAAAATTAATTAAACTATTAAATGCTTTATCAAAATAATTTACACTTTTGTTACCAAAATTAAAAGCTTTTCCATGAGAAATAGCATAATTATAAACTTCTCCAACTAAGTAAAAGTTATTAGTATCTAATACTTTGTCTGCATTATTCTTTTTGTATTCTGCAAATGCAAAATCACATTCTTTCTTAAATTCTTGCCATACAAATTCTTCTGTATGTTTTACGGTGTCTACTCTGTAACCATCAATTCCAAATTCTGTAATATAATCTGTTAGCCATTTCATGATATAAAAACGTGGCGCTCTTGGATGCCCAGTTCTTGCAAAGAATTCATCTAATTCTTTTACTTCTTGTTCATAACGTCCTTCTGCTTTCCATTTTTCAATTAATTGAGGAGGCAAGGCAACACTTTCATTACTTTCAGTTTTAATATCTGGTAAATTTTTAACCAACGTACAAGTAATTGTGTTTTCGTAATTATTGTATTGACATTGTGGACCTGTTCTTACCCAATCACTTGGCCAAACGGGGTCTTTTTCTGTTACAGGGCCTGTATGGTTTATAACTGCATCTAACAGAATTCTTATTCCTTTTTTATGTGCAATAGCAACTAACTCTTTTAAGTCTTCTTTTGTTCCAAAATTAGGATCAATAGTTGTCCAATCTCTTGTCCAATAACCATGAAATCCATAAGATAAACCTGTTCCTTCATCAGTTCCACCATGAATTTGTTCTACAATTGGCGTCATCCAAATTGCATTAATTCCTAGTTTTGTAAAATAACCTTCTTTTATTTTCTGAGTAATTCCTTTGATATCTCCACCTTCAAAACCTCTTAATTTTCCAGTTTCCTTTGTTCTATCAAAATTAATGTCATTAGAAGAATCTCCGTTATTAAAACGGTCTGTTAACAAGAAGTAAATGTTTGCTCCTTCCCAGACAAACTCTTTTGTTTCCATTTTAGCTATTTTTTTTGTTGAAGTATTTTCTTTACAGCTAATTAATGCCATTAAACTGATAATAAAAATGATATTTTTCATGTTCAATTTATTTTTTATTGATTTTTAAGATGAAAGATTCTAAAGGTTGTACATCTACTCTAAATTTTGCTTGCTTGTTTTTAACAACCAGCGTTGTTGCATACTCTTTATATAATTGATCTTCTAAGCTGTATTCACCATTTTTTAAGTTCCATTTCTCAAGGATTTCTGCTGGTAAACTTAAATCGAAACCATAGGTGTGTTCTGCATTAAAATTAGAAACGATAATTAACTTTTCATTATTGTTCCAACGAACAAAAGACAATACTTTATCATTATACCACTCAGTATTTTCTCTATTAAATTGATGAATATCTTGATATTCGCCCATTAAAGCTTCAGAAGAAATTGTAAAATTTAGTAAACGTTTATAAAAATCTCTTAATTCGATTTCTTCTTTTGTTGATTTACCTCCATCGAAATTTTTATTATTTGCCCATCTTTGAAGTGATGGAACACCTACATAATCAAAAATTGATGTTCTAGAAGGAGTTCCAAATCCTGCATTTTCAGATCCATCTTCACCAAATTCTTGTCCAAAATAAATCATAGTTGGCGCCGTAGAAATTGTTGCAGATACTACCATTGCTGGTTTTGCTTTTTGAGCATTTCCTGCAAATTCTGGACTTGCAATTCTTTGTTCATCATGATTTTCTAAAAAGTGCAACATATTGTGCTCAATATCTTTTAAATCTTCTTGAATTGGTGGAATATTATCTGTTAATCCATGACCTTGCATTACATGTTTTATGGTATCATATAACTGAACTTTATCGTACAAATAATCCATTTTTCCTTTTCTAATATAATCTCTATACATTTGAGGATTGTACACTTCAGCTAATAAAAAAGCATCTGGATTTTTCATTTTAACTGCAGAATTCATATAACTCCAAAATTCTACGGGAACCATTTCTGCCATGTCATATCTAAAACCATCAACTCCTTTATCTAACCAATACAAAGCAATGTCTCTAAATTTAATCCAAGAATTAGGTACCGATTTGTCTTGCCAAAAAGCAAAATGTTTTTTATAATCCTCATTATCAAAACCTTCTGGTAATTCATCAAAATCTTTTTTACCATCAGGAGAAATACCATAGTTTACTTTTACAGTTTCATACCAATCATAAAAATTGGGTTTTGGAGAACGTGATCCATTTCCTGTCCATTTTGCAGGATTTTCATCAAAATCTTTATCAGATAACGGATGATTTTCACCTCCTAAAGGAGCGTAATCATTTAAATAATCTGGTACTTCAAATGCTTTATTTGGATTGTAATAAAAATTATTATTTACATCATAAACAACTGTTTTATTATCATCTGCTCCAAAATCTTTTGTTCCTTTTGGGTTTGTTAAACTCTGGTAATTTCTTGCAACGTGATTTGGAACAATATCAATAATTACTTTTAATTTATTTTTATGAGAACGTTCAACCAAAGCTTCAAATTCTTGTAAACGATTTGCCACATTTATAGCCAAATCTGGATTTACGTTGTAATAATCTTTTACAGCATAAGGAGAACCTGCTCTACCTTTTACAACATCTGGATCGTCATTAGAAATACCATATTTTGTATAATCACGTATAACATCATGATGAGGAACACCAGTATACCAAATATGAGTAACTCCTAAATTTTTTATTTCTGTTAATGCTTTGTCTGTAAAATCATTAAACTTCCCTACTCCATTTTCTTCAATAGTTCCCCAAGGTTTATTTGTAGTATTTGTATTCCCGAACAAACGTGTAAAAACCTGATAAACAACAACTTTACCTTCTTTTTTTTGTGCCAACATCTTCTTTTCTGATACTTTTTCTGATGAACAACTCCATAAAACCAATGCTACAATTGCTGTAATTACTCTTTTTTTTGTGTTCATTTTACTATTATTTTAATAATACTTTAATTTTTAAATCTTTCTTAGGATTCCATTTTAAAGGAATTTCTAATTTGTTATTTTCTGATGAAATTTTTACACTTTTACCATCTACTTTTATTTTTCTAGGGTTCCAATTTATATTGTGAATAATTAATTTTATTTCTTTTTCAGATGCATTCCAGTTTTTACCAAAATCAGCTTCAAAATCAAATTCTAAACAGCGTTTAGTTAATTCTGATTCAAATTCTAAAATTTCAAATACTTCTTTTTCAAAAGCATTTGCGGTTAATCCATCGTCATTATAAAATTCTCTTTTGCTTTCTTTTACAGAAGTGTCGTAATAATAATGAAGTTCTAATTTATCTGCTTTATAATCATCTGTAGTTTGTACCAAATCTGTCATCAAAATAAAAGCGCCTCCTCTAACATATGTAGGAATTGATTTCCCTTTTACTTTTACCGTTTTTGTTTGTCCTCCTTCTATTATTTCATCAAAGTAAAAATTGAACCAATTTGCAGTTTTAGGAAAATATATCTCTTTCGTTTTAACTGAATCTTTAAGAATTGGTGTGATTAAAAAATCTTTTCCCCATAAATAAGTGATTGAGTTGCTCATTAATTTATCATCTTCTTCTTCAAAGAAAATTGGACGCATTAAAGGAGTTCCTTTTTGATTATTCTCGAATGCTAAATTGTAATTGTAAGGCAATAATTTATAACGTAACTCAATTGCCTTTTTTGCTAATTTCTTTGCTTTAGGACTTCTAAAAACAGGTTCACTTGGTACATCTTCTTGTGCATGAGGTCTAAATATTGGTTGAAAAACGCCATATTGTAACCAACGTGTGTATAAGTTATCATCTAGATTTGCACCTGCAAAACCACCTAAATCAGAATGCATATACCCCAAACCTTGCATTCCCATTTGTAATGCAATTTCTGGTTGCGGTTGCAAACCTCCCCAAGTTCTGTTTACATCTCCAGACCAAGGAATCATACCAAAACGCTGAGAACCAGAATAACCTGCACGCATTAAAATAAAAGGTCTTTCGTTTGGAAAATTAGTTTTATAACCATCAAAAATTAGTTTTGCCCAATCATGTCCATAAATATTATGAACTTCACTTGCAGAACCTGTTGCGTGTTGTACCCAAGTTGGATGAACTTCTGGCTCTCCTAAATCTCCCCAAAGTCCTTTTGCGCCTAAATCTATAATTTCCTTATAAATGTTCCAAAACCATTCTTTTCCTTCAGGTTTATAGATATCTACAATTCCTGTATTTCCAAAATAGAAATCATATTTAGCAGGATTTCCAATAGAATCTTTTGCTAAAACATCTTTTGCTACAGCTTCTTTCCATTTTTTTGAAGTTGATAAAATAAAAGGCTCTGTAATTAAAACTGTTTTTACTCCTTTGTCTTTTAATCGAGAAACCATTCCTTTCATATCAGGAAAAGAATCTCTATCAACTTCTAGGTTTCCCATAGTTCCTTGCACCGTTTTTCCAAACCAATACAAGTCTAAAATTACTGCATCTACAGGTATATTTTCTTCTTGAAACTTATCTATAGTTGCTTCTGTTTCTTCTTGTGTATGATACCCAAATCTACTTGAAAAATTGCCTAAAGTCCATCTAGGTGGTAAAGGTTGTTTCCCTGTTAAATCTGTATAGTTATCAATTAAATCAACCCAAGAATCACCAACAATAACTTGATACGTTTTACGCCCAGAAATAGTTTCATACGTTATAGAATTATCCTTTTTACTATCTAAATCTAAATAACCAACTGGCGCATTATCAAAATGAAGCATGTATTTTTTTGATGAAATTACAATTGGCAAAGTAAAATTCATTAACTCTGAGTGTGTTTCATAACCATAATGCGCTCTATTAAATAATGCCAAACGATTTCCACGTCTATTCATTCCCAAAGCTCTTGCTCCTGCTCCATATAAAACCTCATCTAAAGTTAAATTGAATTCAATTTTTTCTGTTTCTTTTGCAATAATATTTCCTTTTACATATTCTAAAGGAATATGTTTTGATTTAAAATATCCTTGTTTTTCAGAAGTAATTTCTTTTCCCTTGTAGAAATATGAAATTTTAAAAGGTGCTTTTTGTATTTGTACTTCTATCCCTTTTGATTTATAAACTACTTTAGTATCTTCTTCATTAATAGTAACATGAGTTTTATTAATATTCATAATAACTGCATGAGAATTATTTAATTGTACTTGCCCTTTAGGAACAAAAGTGGTTTCAATAATTTTAGTATTATAAAAATTGATGTAATAAATTCCGTCTGAAACTTCTACTTTAAATTCATTTCCTTTTAAGAATAAAGATTTTTTAAAAATTCTATTAGAATTTTGAGAAAATGAAATTGAAGAAATTAATACAAATAAATAAAGGAATTGAAAATGTTTCATGCTTATTTTTTCAATAAAAAAGTTAATGGAATACTTACTCTATTTTGCCAAGAAATTTCTGAATGATCTGTTCCTTCGAAAAATAAATTTTTAAAATTTGCATCAGAATAACCTCCATTTTTAAAAATTGAATCTACTCTTGGTGCATATTGAGGATAAAACTGATCTAACGTTTTATTACCATAATCGAAATACATTTTATGTGTTTTTGCTTCTGGAACATTCTTTTCTAAATAAGTAAGAATTGCATTTGGCAATGGATTATTTTCTACAGGTTGAGCACCAACCCAATGCGTAGAAATGCAAGCTGCACCTGCAAATATCTCTGGATATTGTGAAATTGCATACATAGACATTAATCCTCCCATAGAAGAACCAGCCACAAATGTGTTTTCTTTATTTGTGTAAACCGAATATGTTTTGTCTATATAAGGTTTTAAATCTTCCACTAAAAATTTCAAATATTCGTCACCATTTAAATCTTCTAAAGTAACATCATTATTCGAAAAACTTTTAACTCTTTCTAACTCCTCTTTTGTTAGAAAATTCATTGCTTTTTCTGGGTACAAATCCAACCATCGTAATGCTGCAATATTGTGAATACCAACAACTATAAAATCTTTAGTAGTACCTTCTTTCATTAATTTTGAAGCAACCTCATCTATTTTCCATTCTTGCTTATTCCAAGTGGTGGTTTCATCAAATAACATTTGACCATCGTGCATGTATAAAACTGCATATTTTTTTTCTGACGAATAATTTTCTGGTAACCAAACATCTACAGGTCTTGGAGTAATGTGTTTTGTAGGAAAAGAATCTACTCTTATTAATTTTCCTGCGGTTAATACAGCATCTTCTAGTACTTTTGCAGAAATATTATCAACCTTTTTTTCTTCTTTCTTATTCTCCTTACTTTCTGATTTACAAGAAATAATAAACAGCATTAAACAAAGAATAATTATATTTTTCATATTTTGTTCTTTAAAAGTTCTCGATACAATTCTGATAAAAAATCAGAATTACTCGAACAGACAGATTCCTATTTGTATACTCTACTTTTTTGTAGTTAAAATAATACTTCCTTTTTCTGTTAAATGAATTTCATTATTCCAAAGAAATTCTTCTCCAGTAATAACATTTTTCAATGATTTCCCTTCTAAACCAACTTCTTTATACCTCTTTAAATCGATTGTAATTGGTTTATCATTCTTATTTATAATATGTACAACAGTTTCATTGTCTTTTTTTCTAAATAAGAAATAAGTTCCCATAAATGGTGCAAAATGAATCGTTTTACCTTCATGAATTGCTACACTATTTTTACGATAATTTAGAACCTTTTTAGTAAATAGCTGCATATCTTTTTGTTGTTCTGTTAAACCTTCACTTGTAAAAGCATTTATTTTATCATCTTTAAAACCTCCAGGAAAATCTGTTCTAATTAAACCATGATCTCCAGGATTTTCTGTGTCATCCATTAAAATTTCTGTTCCGTAATAAACTTGTGGAATTCTTGGCATCATCAACATATAACCCAACGCCATTTTAGCTTTTGTTGCATCTTCTTTTACTTCTGTAAATAATCTGCTTTTATCATGATTGTCTAAAAAAACCATAATATCTTTTGGAGAAGCATAATGAAAATCGTTTGCCAAACCTTCATAGATTTTCACCAAACCTTTGTCCCAAGATTCTTCTTCATTCAAACCATCTATAATGTTTTTCTGCATCGGAAAATCCATTGTAGATTTTAAATTTGATTCATATCCATCTTTATTTTTCGCACCTTTTTGCCAATAACCTACTAACAACGGATTGTAACTCCATTCTTCTCCAACAATTGAAAAATTAGGATATTCATTCATAATTGCACCAGCCCAATTAGACATAAACTCTTTGTCTGGGTAAGGATACGTATCTTGTCTAATTCCGCCTAAACCTAAAGTTTCTATCCACCAAATACTATTTTGAATGATGTAATTCGCCATAAACGGATTTCGTTGATTTAAATCTGGCATATCAGACACAAACCAACCTTCATTATTTCCTTTTCTGTCAATTTCTGAAGCGTATGTATCTTGATTTGTAGTTCTTCTATGATTAGAATTGATGTTTGTTTTCCAATTCCAATTATCAATATTGTCTTCGTAATTTTTTTGATGATTAACCCAATCACTAAAAGGTAAATCTTTCATCCACCAATGTTCTAAACCACAATGATTTGCAACTTGATCCATGATTAATTTCATTCCTTTTTCTCTTAGCTTATCAGCTAATTCTATGTAATCATCCATCGTTCCAAAACGAGGATCAACCTGATAATAATCTGTAATTGCATAACCATGATAAGAACCTTTTGGCATATCATTCGTTAAAACTGGAGTTGGCCAAACAGTCGTAAAACCTAAATCAGAAATATAATCTACATGATTTATAATTCCTTTTAAATCTCCTCCATGACGTTTATAGCCATGCGTTCTATCTATAGTTGTTTCTTTTAATTTTTTGTTGATATCATTACTTTCATCTGCATTTGCAAAACGATCTGGTGTTATTAAATATATAGCATCAGCACTGTTAAAACCTTTATAATCATCAGCAGGTTTTACTCTTTCTTTTAGCTCATAAGTATGTGTTTTTGTTGTGCTATCATCAAAAGTAAATGTGATGTCAAATTTCCCAGGTTTTGTGTTTTTATCAATATCTAAATCGACAAACAAATAATTAGAGCTTTTTGCTTTGTTAACCTTTTTTATGGAAACTCCCGCATAAGAAATACTGGGTTTAGAAAACCCAATATTGTTTTCTTTTACTAATAATTGAAGTGAAGAAACTTTAAAACCAATAAACCAATTAGGGGGCTCAACTATTTCTAGATGAGAATTGGATATTGGTAAATTTATATTAGAAACATTCTTTTCAGAATCTTTACAAGAAATAACAAACACTAATAAAACAAAGAAAAAAATGTTTCTAAAAAGCTTCATACTATAAATTTTAAACTATTGATAAATTATTTGGAGATACTATTACCTTCTCCCCGTTTACTAAAATGTTAATTTCATTTTTCCCTTCTAATTCAAAATGAGTTCCATTCTGAGTCACATTTACAGTAATTACTTGATTTCTAAAGTTTACTTTAAATGAATATGTTTTCCATCCTTTAGGAATTTTTGGTGCAAAAGAAAGTGTATTATTTAGTACTCTCATTCCACCAAAACCTTCTACAATACTCATCCAAGTTCCTGCCATAGAAGTAATATGTAAACCTTCTTCTACTTCGTGATTATAATCATCTAAATCTAAACGAGAAGTTCTTAAATAGAATTCGTATGCTTGTTCCATTCTATCTAACTTAGCAGCCTGAATACTATGTACACAAGGAGAAAGTGAACTTTCATGCACTGTAAATGGTTCGTAAAAATCGAAATGACGCTCTAACTCTTCCGTAGAAAATTTATCTTCAAACATATAGAAACCTTGTAAAGTATCTGCTTGTTTTATGTAAGGTGAACGTAATATTCGATCCCAACTCCACTTTTGATTGATAGGTCTTTGACTTTTATCTAAATCTGCAACTGTAATTAATTCTTTATCTAAAAAACCATCTTGTTGTAAGAAAATATTGTGCTCTTCTGAAAAAGGAAAATACATATTATCTGCAACATTTTTCCATTTAGATAATTCTTCATCAGTAAAATTCACCTTCTCTTTAATTCTGATATAATCAGAAATATGATCTTTTTTTACAACTTCAATATTTTCTAACGCATAATTAATACACCATTTTGCGATGTAATTTGTATAAAAATTATTGTTGATATTGTTTTCATATTCATTTGGACCAGTAACACCCAAAATCATGTACTTATCTTTATTCGTTGAAAACGTTGCTCTTTGTTGCCAAAAACGTGCAATTCCTATTAAAACTTCCAATCCTTTTTCTGGAATGTAAGAATAATCATCTGTAAAACGATTGTAATTGAAAATTGCAAAAGCGATGGCTCCATTTCTATGAATTTCTTCAAAGGTAATTTCCCATTCATTATGGCACTCTTCACCATTCATTGTTACCATTGGATACAATGCTGCTCCGTTTGAAAAACCAAGTTTCTCTGCATTTTCAATAGCTTTTTCTAAATGATTATATCTGTATTCTAACAATGCTCTAGCAACAGATTGATCTTTAGTTGCCATGTAAAAAGGAATACAATAGGCTTCAGTGTCCCAATACGTACTTCCTCCATACTTTTCTCCTGTAAATCCTTTTGGACCAATATTTAAAGTAGCATCTGTACCTAAATAAGTCTGATTTAATTGAAAAATATTGAAACGAATTCCTTGTTGCGCTTTTACATCTCCTTCAATGGTAATGTCTGACATTTTCCAAATTTCAGCCCAAGATTGTTTTTGCATTTCTAATAATGCATCAAATCCAAATTCGACTGCTTTGTCTAACGTTTCTTTAGCTACTGCAACTAATTCGTTTTTATTATGATTTCTATCAACTACATATCCACCAAATTTGTGAATTGTAAATGTTTGATTTTCTTTAATTTCTTGTTGATATGTGCAAGAAGTATATTTATCTGACTGTTCATTATTACAACCAGTAATAACTTCTTTATTATCTATAAACAAACGAGATTCCATAAAAGTACACGTATAAAAATGTGTCTTCATGGTTCTTGCTTGAATGAAAGATTGTTGGTTCTTCTGACTAACTTCTAGAACATCCCAAAATTGATCGTCCCAATTGGTATCTTCATTTGTTATACCTGCATCTAAATATGGGATATAGGTAATTTTTGCATCAGAATTTAACGGAGTTACGGCATAACTAATTGCACCAACCTCATCTAATTCTAAACTTAAAAAACGTTTTGTATCTACTTTTATCTTGATTCCGTTTTGTAAAACAGCTTCAAAACTTCTAGACAACCAACCCTCTTTCATGTTTAGTTCTCTTCTAAATTTTGAAACTTCTTTACACGTATGTAAATCTAGTTTTTCATCATTTATTAAAACGTTAATT
Organism: uncultured Polaribacter sp.; assembly: GCA_965367085.1. GTDB lineage: Bacteria > Bacteroidota > Bacteroidia > Flavobacteriales > Flavobacteriaceae > Polaribacter. Next base: position 58,380 of record CBDUHF010000010.1, on the reverse strand, counting down.
CCAATCCAATTTGGTGCATTTAACACTTTTGCAAAATACTCTGGATATCCATTTTTCCACCATCCAACTCTAGTTTTATCAGGATAATAAACACCTGCAATATAACTTCCTTGAAAAGTGCTACCTGTATATTGTTCTTCAAAATTAGCACGTTGTCCCATGGCACCATTACCAATACTAAACAAGCTTTCTGAAGATTTTACCATTTCTGCATCAAATCCTTCTTCAAGAATTGACCATTCATTTGGTTGTATATAATCTTGATTCATCTTCTATTTTTTTGAGAGAAAAGAATAGCGAGAAAAGATCAAAGAAGTTAATAACTTTCTCTTTTCTTGTTTCTGTTTTCTCGATTCTTTTTATCTATTTAATAAATCTTTAATAAAGTCGGTACTGATTTCTGTAAAATCATTAAAATTGAATTGTGCATGAGAAAGCACTATATCATCTCCAATACCTATACTTATCATTTTTGCAGCATTTGCTGCTTCTACTCCTGCTACCGCATCTTCAAAAACAACACAATCTTTAGCTTTCACTCCTAATTGTTTTGCTGCAAGAAGAAATACTTCTGGATCTGGTTTTGCTTTTGTAACATTATTGCCATCTACAATGGTATCAAAATAATGTAATAAACCAACTTTTTCTAAAATAGGTTGTGCATTTTTACTTGCAGAACCTAAAGCTATTGGAATATTTTTTTCTTTTAAAAACTGTAATACTTTAGGTACATCTGGAAGAATTTCTGAAGCATCCATATTTTCTATATACTTTAAATAATCTACGTTTTTTTCAATCATCCAAGTATCAAATTGTTCTTGTGTTGCTTCTACTTTACCAATGTCTAAAAGAATTTCTAAGCATCGTTTTCTACTAACGCCTTTAAATAATTCGTTTTGTTCTTCCGTAAATTCGAAACCTAATTCTTTAGCCAATTTTTTCCAAGCTAAATAATGATATTTGGCAGTGTCTACTATTACACCATCCAAATCAAAAATAAATCCTTTCTTCATTTTAAATTGTTTGTACTACATCATCTACATCTTTTACTTTGTAGACTAAAGCTGCAGCAATTAAGAAACTAAATCCGCTAATCATTAAAGCAAAAATTGCTTCATTATTATATGCGTATTTTACTAATGGGCCACCAATTAATGCGTTGATAATTTGTGGAATTACAATGAAGAAATTAAAAATTCCCATGTAAACGCCCATTTTTTTTGCTGATATTGAACCTGCTAAAATTGCATAAGGCATTGCTAAAATACTAGCCCAAGCAATTCCTACTCCTATCATAGAAACTATTAACCAATTTTCGTTTGGCATAATATAAATTGATAAAAGCCCTAAACCTCCAATAATTAATGAAATAGAATGTGTTCTCTTTCTACCAATTTTTTTAGCTATATAAGGTAGAGCAAAAGCATAGAATGCTGACACTAAATTGTAAATTCCGAAAAGAATTCCAACCCAATCGCCTGCATTTTGATACGTAGAACTGCTACTATCTGTATGTGGCAAACCATAAATGTGTTGCGCAATAGCTGGGGTAGCAAAAACCCACATTCCAAAAAGACCAAACCAAGAAAAGAATTGCACCCAACTTAATTGACGCATAGTTGTTGGCATTTTTTTGAAATCTTCAAAAATATCCATTAAACTAGAACTTTCTAACTCTTCAGTTGTATCTACAGAATCATTATCAAAACTTGCTAATTCTTCTGGAGAATATTCTTTAGTGGTTGTAATCGTTATTAAAATTGAAATAATTAAAATAATTGCTCCGATAATAAAAGACCAAATTAAATTTGCTGGTACAACACCTTGTGAAGTTTCATTAGAAACGCCAAACCAATTTGTTAAAGCATAAGGAAGCCAAGAACCAATTACAGCACCAAAACCAATTAAAGCAGTTTGTACACTAAAACCTGCTGTTCTTTGATCTGTTCTTAAATTATCGCCAACTAAAGCTCTAAAAGGCTCCATAGCAATATTAAAAGAAGCGTCCATAATCATTAAGAAACCTGCTCCAACCCAAAGTGCTGGTAAAAAGGCTATAAATATGTCTGCTTGTGGCATTAATACTAAACCAATAGATGCTAAAATTGCACCTACTAAAAAGTAAGGTTTTCTTCGTCCAAATTTCCCCCAAGTTTTATCACTATAATAACCAATTATGGGCTGAACAATCAATCCCATTAAAGGTGCTATAATCCAAAACCAAGAAAGTTCATGAACATCTGCTCCAAAAATTTGTAAAATTCTACTTGCGTTTGCATTTTGAAGAGCAAAACCCATTTGAATTCCTAGAAATCCAAAACTCATGTTCCAGATTTGCCAGAAACTTAATTTACGTTTCTCCATTATCGAATATTATTTATGAATATTACGATAAGTTTTTAGACTTATCAATTAATAAATTTTGTGGAATGTAATTTATTGATAAATCGATTAATGATACAAAGATATTTTATTTTACCTAATTTAATGAAATTTACGAAAAAATCTACGACGACGGTTTCGTAAGACTTAGTAAATAACAAAAAAAGTTACGACGACGGTTTCGTAGATTCTCGTAGTTTTAAATCGCTAGAAATTACAATTTTTTTTGGTTTGTAAATTTCCGATTCTTTTTCAATTCTTTCTATTAAAAGTTCAACTGCTTGTTTACCCATTGTAAATCCATGTTGTGCTATTGTTGTAATAGATGGAGATGAATATTCAGATATTAAACCATCTGTAAAACCAATAATAGCAATGTCTTCAGGAACTATTAATCCTTTTTTCTTAGCAATCCTCATAGACTTAGCAGCATAAATCTCATTTACTGCAAAAACACCATCAATATCTTGCTTAAAAACCTCTTCTATTTGTTTCGTAATATCTTGCTTTTCATCAATTTCAATAATTAAATTTGAATCTGTTTTGATGTATTCTTCTATTAACGCTTTTTCGTAACCCTGTCTTCTTAAAGCACCTACGTTAACATGATTTGGAGTTGTTATTAGAGCTATTTTTTTTCTACCATTTTCTAATAAATGTTTGGTTGCCTTATAACCAGCACCAACATCGTCAACTACAACTTTATCACATAAAATTTCATCGACAACTCTATCAAACAATACCAAAGGAATCTCCTCTGTTACTAAATCTGTAAAATGTTTATACTCTTTATTCTTAAGGGTTTCATTAGCTATAGAGACTATTAAACCATCTACACTTCCATTAGATAAAACCTTTAATGTTTCCACTTCTTTTTCATAAGATTCATTTGAAAAACAAACCATTATATGATATCCTTTTTCAATGGCACCATCTTCTATACCCATAATTACTGTTGAGAAAAAATGGTGTACAATTTTAGGTAAAATAACACCTATTACTTTTGTCTTTTGATTTCGAAGTTGTAATGCTAATTGATTTGGTTTGTAATTAAAAAGATTAGCATAAGCTTGAATTTTTTCTTTAGTTTCAACACTAATCTCATGGCTATCCTTTAAAGCTTTAGAAACTGTAGATGTAGAAACACCCAATTCTTTAGCTATTGTCTTTATGGTAATTTTTTGCTTCATTTTTTTATTAAAAGGCAAATTTTAGTATAATTTATTGCTAATATGATGATTTTGCAATAAAAAGTTGTCAACACGAAAACGGTTTCGTGACATTTATCATGCTCAATATGACCAACAATTACATACATTTACTAAGTGGAATGTTAGTTTATTGTTAATACAAATCAAATTTACAGTTATTATTTAACAACTTATACATGAAAAAATTTAAATTATTGTTAATTGGTATTCTTTTAAGTACATCATTTACAATGTTTGCACAGCAAACAGTTAAAGGTGTAGTAAAAGAAAAAGCAACAGGCGAACCTTTGCCTGGTGTGAGTGTAGTGGTAAAAGGCACAATAAAAGGTGCCGAAACCGATTTTGACGGAAACTTTAGTATTGAAAAAGTAAAAACTGGCGATATGTTAGTTTTTAGATACTTAGGTTTTTCGGATAAAGTAATTACAATTGGAACTAATTTTAACTTAACGGTTGAATTAGAGGAATCTGCAGAAGCTTTAGATGAGATTGTTGTTGTTGGATATGGTACAACCACCGTAAAAGACGCAACAGGTTCTGTAGAAGCTATTACAGCAAAAGATTTTACAAAAGGAAACATTGTAACCCCTGAAAATTTATTAAGCGGTCGTGTTTCTGGTGTAAGTGTTGTTACAAGTGGAGCACCAGGTTCTGGTTCTCAAATTACAATTCGTGGTGGTTCTTCTATTGGAGCATCTAATAACCCTTTAATTGTTATAGATGGCTTACCTATTGATGAAAACGGAGTTACTGGATCTAGAGGTGTTTTAGCAAGTATTAATCCTAGCGATATTGATTCTTTTTCTGTTTTAAAAGATGCATCTGCAACTGCAATTTATGGTTCTAGAGCTTCTAATGGTGTTATTATTATTACCACTAAGAAGGGTAAAAAAGAATTCACTTTAGATATGGACATGCAATATACTTTTGGAGAAGTATTAGATAGAGTAAATGTTTTTTCTGCAAATGAATATAGAAATTTAATTGCTGAAAGAAGACCTGGTGATGTTGGTTTATTAGGTAGTGCTAATACAGATTGGCAAGACCAAATTTTAAGATCTACTACTTCTTCTTTATACAACTTAACTGCAAAAGGGCAAATTTTTGGAGCAATACCAACAAGATTATCTATTGGTTTTGCTAATCAAGAAGGTTCTATTCTAACTTCTCAGTTTGATAGAAAAACAGTTTCTTTATCAATGAACCCATCTTTATTTAAAGATCATTTAAAAATAAACTTAAACTATAATAGAGCATTTGAAGATAGTCGCTTTGGAGATTCAGGTCAAATAGGTGCTGCTTTACATTATGATCCAACTCAACCTGTGTATGATTCTAGCTCTCCTTTTGGTGGTTATTACCAACACAGAAATGGAAATATTGTTTCAAACGGAACGCAAAACCCTGTTGCATCTTTATTATTAGCAAATAGTACTGGTTTTAATTTTAGACATTATGGAAACTTAAATTTTGATTACAAGATGCATTTCTTACCTGAATTAAGAGCAGTTGTAAATGTCGGTTTTGATAAATCACAAGGTTCTTCAGAATATTTAAATAAATACCAAATTGGTAATGCAGATTTAGATTTACAATTTGCAGGTACAGATTCAAATGGATCACAAGTAAGATCAAACGAATTATTTGATACCTATTTTAACTATTTAAAAGAGTTTAAAGATTTAAAATTAGACTTAACTGCTGGTTATTCTTATCAAAAATTTGAGAATTATGGTGAGAACTCTGGTAACTTAAGAGATCCTGATTCTTTTGGAGATACGTATGCAGATCCAGATGTTGTAAACATTGGTTTCTTTGGAAGAGCAAAATTTTCATACTTAAAAAAATACCTACTTACTCTTAACTATAGAAAAGATGGAACATCTAGATTTAGTGATGAGAATAGATGGGGTGATTTTGGTGGAGCAGCAATTGCTTGGAATATAAGTGATGAAGATTTCTTAAAAGATTCTAAAGTTATCTCTAACTTAAAATTAAGAGCTAGTTATGGTTTAACTGGGCAACAAAATTTACCAGGAAGAAATGATTTGTATTTAAATAGATATCGTTTTGGTAATGAAAACTCTAGATATATATTTGGAAATAGTCCTATACAATCTACAATACCTTCTGTTGTTAACCCTAATTTAAAATGGGAAGAAACTACAACAATTGAATTTGGTGTAGATTATGGTTTATTCGATAATAGATTTAGTGGTGCTCTAAGTGTTTTTAATAAAACTTCTGATGATTTATTATTCAATGCTGCTTTACCTGATGGAACAAATTTTGGTAATAGTATTGAGCAAAACATCGGTGAACTTCAAATTAACGGTATAGAATTTACTTTAAATGGAGACATTCTTAAAAGTGAAGACTTTAAATGGGACTTTACATTTAATGCAACATATTTAGATAGAAAAATTACAAGACTAGATAATGGACAAGATGTAAGAACTGGTGGAACTGCTGGTGGAACTGGTAATACTATTCAACTTTTAAGAGAAGATTATGCACCATATTCTTTCCATGTTTACAAACAATTATATGACACTGCAGGGAAACCAATTGAAGGTTCTTATGTAGATTTAAACGGAGATGGAATTATTAATGATGATGACAGATACTTAAAAGAAAATCCAAATGCAGATATTACTTTAGGTTTTCAATCTAACTTTAGCTATAAAGATTTTGATTTATCATTTAACTTAAGATCAAATATTGGTAATCATGTTTACAATAATGTAAATTCCGCAAATGCTCAGTATGAATTAATTCAAGATGTTGCAGTATTAGGTAATATACCTACATCAGTTTTAAACACTAATTTCTTAAGAACTTCAGATGTTATAAATTCTGATATCTATATTGAGAATGCATCATTCCTTAAAATGGATAATGTAACTTTAGGATATACATTTAATAATCCTATTAAAAAATTCTCATATAGTAATATACGTTTATGGGCTGGTGTACAAAATGTATTTACATGGACAAATTACTCTGGTTTAGATCCAGAAGTATTTGGAGGGATAGATAATTTAATTTACCCTAGATCTAGAAACTTCTTAGTTGGAGCTAATATTAAATTCTAATAAAAACAAGATGAATAAATATTTAAAAACAATAAAAAATTTAGTAGTTGTTATTTTATTAACATCTATTGTAGCTTCTTGTACAAAAGACTTAGATATTGTACCAGAAGATGATCAAACAGTTTTAAGTGATGCCTTATTTGAAAAAGAAGCAGCTTACTTAGAAGTTTTAGCAGGTGTATATGCAAACCTTTCTTTAACAGGTGTAGAAGGACCAGGTAGTTCTAACATTCAAGGATTAGATGCAGGTACCAGTCAATATGGTAGAGTTTTACTATACTTACAAACACTTTCTGCAGACCAAATGATTTGGTCTTATGAAAACGATCCAGGAACAAGAGAAATACAACGTAATATTTGGACAGCTCAAAACCCTTTAATCGTTGGAATGTTTAGTAGAGCTATGGTTACTGTTGCTTTCGCTAATAATTTACTAAGGGAAACAACAACAGAAAAATTAGATGCTAGAAATGTGTCTACAGCAACAAGAGCAGATATTGTTACTTTTAGAGCTGAAGCAAGGTTATTAAGAGCTTTATCTTATTACCACATTTTAGATTTATTTGGTAAAGCGCCAATGGTTCTAGAAACAGATCCAACTTCAGGGTTTTATCCTCCTCAAGTAGAAAGTGATGCACTTTTTACGTTTATTGAGTCAGAATTAAAAGCAATTGAAGGAGATTTAATGGCACCTATGACAAATCAACATGGTAGAGCAGATCAAGCTGTTGCGTGGATGATTCTATCTAAATTGTATTTAAATGCAGAAGTATATATTGGTCAAGATAAATATACAGACTGTATAGATTATACTAAAAAAATAATCTCAGGCGGTTTTACTTTAGCTAATAACTATGAAGACTTATTTATGGCAGATAACAATACAAACTCTGCAATGAATGAAATTATTTTTCCATTAATTTCTGATGGTTTAATTACTCAAAACTACGGACCTACTACTGTTATGATTAATGGAGAAGTTGGAAGTTTAGAACACAATGGTGTAGCTTTAGGTGTTGGACAAGATGGCTGGGGAGGCGCTTTAAGAGTAAGAAAGCAGTTTGCTCAATTATTTGATGGAGGAATCTTTTCTGGAGATGCTAGAAATTCAATTATCTCTGCAAATAGAAATATTGAAATCACTGATATTTCTGATAAAGATCAAGGTTATGTAATAACAAAATATTCTAACGCAACTTCTACAGGAGGTTTTGGTTCAGACCAAACATTTGTAGACACAGATTTTCCTTTATTTAGATTAGGAGATGTGTACTTAATGTATGCAGAAGCTCATTTAAGAGGTGGTTCTGGAGGTTCAGATACAGATATGGAAACTTATGTTAATTTATTAAGAACAAGAGCTAACAATCCTCAAAATAACCTAACTGTAGCAGATATCACCTTAGATTTTATTTTAGATGAAAGAGCTAGAGAATTACATTGGGAAGCTCACAGAAGACAAGATTTAATACGTTACCAAAAATTTACTGGAGGTAATTATAACTGGACTTGGAAAGGTAATGGTAGCAATGGTATATCAATACCAGCACACATGAAATTATATCCAATACCAACATCAAGTTTAGCTTCTAACCCTAATTTAACTCAAAATGATGGGTATTAATTTTAAAAACAACATACAAATGATGAAAAATATGAAAAGATTTTCAGCAGTTAGTATAATTGGATTGGTTCTACTAATATTCAATTCTTGCGATGATACTTCTGAAATATTCACAATATCAGTACCTACAGCTCCTGTTTTAGCAGAGTTAAATTTTACAATGCTAGAATTAGATCCTATAAATACAGGAAACCCGGCTTTAACTTTAAACTGGGAAGAAGCTTCTTATGGACAACAAGCAGCAATAAACTATGCAATTCAGTTTTCTAGCGATACTGAATTTACAGCTCCTGTTACTGCAGCAACCATTACTGGGCAGAGCTCAATTACTTTATCTATAAATGAAGTAAATGCAGCTGCAGGTAATGCAGGTTTAAACCCTTTTGAATGGGCAACTATTTACACAAGAGTTGTTTCGTCTTTAGGAACTCAAAACAATGAAGTGTCTAATTCTAATACAATTGAATTGAGTGTATATCCATACTTTAATTATGTATTTAGCGATTATTATTTAGTTGGAAATGCTACTTCTCCAGATTGGAATAACAATAGCAACAATCCTGCTTTATTTAGAGATGGAAATGATAGTAATATTTTTTACTACACAGGATATTTTGGAGCTGCTGAATTTAAAGTTTTAGAAACTAAAGGTTTATGGCAACCTCAATGGGGAACTAATGATGGTTCTACTATTGATGTAAATCCAGGTGGAGGAACAGACCCAGGAACTTTTCCTAATAATAACTCTTCGATAGCAACTGCTGGATTTTATACTTTTACTATAGATTTTGCTACCAATACTTTTTCTTTTGAACCATTTGATGAATCAGGAATTACAAGTCCTGCTACCTTATCTATTCAAGGAACAAGCACTACTTCAACAGCAATGACTCCTTTAGTGTTTGATGGCCATATTTGGTATGCAACTGCGATCCATTTAACTCCTGGAAATGTAGAATTTTTAACAGATTCTGGTTCAATATTAGGAAATACAACATCTTTTTCTGGTGTTGCTACTGATGGTGGTGGTTCAATTCCAGTAATTGTAGAAGATGATTATGATGTTTGGTTTAATGATTTAACGGGTCAATATATATTGATACCATTAAATTTATAATAATATTAATTTAATTTAAAATAAGATGAAATTATATTTAAAAAGAATAAGCATCCTTTTCTTATCATTAACGCTTCTTTTAGGAGCTTGTGACACAGAAGAAACTTTAAAAATTACAAAGCCGGATGCTGAGTTTGTGTTAAACACTCCTGGTATTAGTAGCATTTTTCTAAATTTTGCTTTACCAGATAATCCAGCTTTTACAATAACCTGGGTAGATGATGTTAATGCTTCTGCAACCTATAATGTAGAAATGTCTATAGATGCTGAGTTTACAAATCCAATCGATTTGGGAGCAACAGATACGAATAGTTTTAGTATGACAGTTCAAGAATTTAATGATGTACTTAACAATGCAAATTTTAAATCTTTCTCAGAAACTGCTGTATATATGAGATTAAATACAGGTATTTCAATATCGAATGTTGTATTATTTCAAGTATCTAAATATGCAGTAGAAATACCAACAATAACAAGTCCAAATAATAGTGATGCTTTTGTACTTTCAGATGTTGATCCAGATGCTTTAGTAGGAACAATTACTTGGGAGGATCCAGAAATTACTACAACAAGTACCGTTGAAATTAGTTATGAAATTCAAATGGCTGAAGCTGGAACAAGTTTTGCATCAGCTTCTCCTGTTGGAGAAACAAATGAAACTTCATTAGATCTAAAACATGGTTCTTTAAATGAACTTGTTTTAGCTAATGGAGGAACAGCGGCTACTGCATCTGACTTTGACTTTAGAATAGTTGCAACTGCTAAAACTGCTGCAGGAGATTTATTCAGAACATCAAATCCTATAACTCTTTCAATAACACCATATAGTGTTGCATTACCTCCTACTTTATTTGTTGTTGGTGCTGGTGCTGTAGATGCTGGTTGGGGTTGGGGTTCTCCTGTTGAACTTGTTCTACAAGGAAAAAAATACTCTGGAAATATAAAATTATCACCAGATAATGGAGGTAATTTCAGATTCTTTACTGATAAAACTTTAGAGTGGTCATCACCTAGTTATAATTATGAATATTATTCTGATAGAGGTTATACAATAGACAGTAACCTAGTGAATGCGAATGATGGTGATAAAAACTTTCTTTTTACAGGTACTGAAGGAGAATACTTTATGGAAATTGATACAGATGCAGAGACAATTACTTTAGGCCCTGCAGTTGTTGGTCCAAATTGTAATTTCGATCAACTTTGGGTTGTAGGAGCAGGTGCTGTAGATGCTGGTTGGGGATGGGCCTCTCCAATTCAAATTAGTTGCACAGGTACAGGTGTTTATGAGGGAAATATTAATTTAACTAATGATGCTTTCAGATTTTTCTCAGACAAATCGTTAGAATGGAGTTCTCCTAGTTTTAATTTTCCTCATTACGAAGATGGAGGTTATACTATAGACTCTAGATTAGAAAATGCAAATGATGGTGATAAAAACTTTAAGTTTAATGGTACTCCTGGCGAGTATGGTTTAACTATTGATGATGTTAACAAAACGATTACTTTAAGCGATCCTATTAAATTATGTGACCTAGACCAATTATGGTTAGTTGGTGCTGGTGTACCAGATGCAGGATGGGGATGGGCTTCTCCAGTATCTTTACCTTGTACAGGTGCAGGAGTATATTCTGGGCAAGTAACTTTTGCTGTAGATGCATTTAGATTCTTTACAGATGCAACATTAGAGTGGAGTTCACCAAGTTATAATTTCCCTTATTATGAAGGTGAAGGTTACACTATAGATGCTAATTTTGAAAATGCAGATGATGGTGATAAAAACTTTAGATTTGTAGGAACTGCAGGTACTTATACTTTAACAATAGACACTGTTAATAAGACAATTTCAGTTCAATAATTTTAATAAGGCTGTACTCGTAAACTTCATATTTACAGTACAGCCTTTTTTATTTAAACTATCTTATATAAGATGAAAAAAATACTCTTTTTAATTTTATTAATAACTCCTTTCTTCGCAATTGCACAAGTAACTTTTGATGTAAACGCAATAGAAATTGATCAACCTGTTAAAATTACCTTAGACATTAATGCAGTTCAAAATAGTTGTAATGGATTATCTAACCCTGCAAAAGTATATATGCATGCAGGTATTGGAAACAAAGCTAATGCTTTTGGTTTTAATGTAATTGGAAATTGGGGAGAAGATGATGGAGTTGGAGAAATGACAAGTAATGGAGATGGAATTTATAGCATTACATTAACACCACAAACCTATTTTACATTAACACAAACACAAATTGAAACTGCCACACAAATAGGTATGGTTTTCAGAAATGAAGATGGTAGTCAAGAATTAAAATTAAGTCAAAACAATAGTTGTGTTGATTTTATTTTTCCTATTGGTTCAGTTCAAGTAAAATTAAACAGCCCAACAAGTGATTTAGTAGTTGTAAATTCTGGAGATAATTTAGAAGTTAACGCAGCAGTTATCTTTCAAGGAAATGCCGTTCCACAAAGTTCAATTGAAGTATTTTACAACAATATTTCAGTTGCAACAGGATCTTGCGGATTTCCTAATTGTTCTGCTACAATTACAAATATTACAGAAAGTGGCGAAGTAAAAATTGTTGGAACCCCAAAAGACTCTAGTGAAACTGGTGAAGTAAAATTTAGTGTAGTAGTTGTGTCAACTGTTGTAAATGAAGCTATGCCTGCTAACTTAGAAGATGGTATCAACTATGTTACAGATGCTTCAAAGGCATATTTAGTTTTAAACGCACCTGGTAAAGATTTTGTCCAAGTAGCAGGTAGTTTTAACAACTACACTCCTACTTCTGCAGATGCAATGAAAAAAGACACAAATACAGGAAAGTTTTGGATAGAAATTTCTGGTTTAACAGCAAATAAAATAGAAACATACCAATATTGGGTTTTTGATCAATCTCCTGCAACAAATTCTCCAAGTTTAGTTAAAACTGCAGATCCATTTTCTACATTGGTATTATCTCCTTATGATGATCCATATATTCCTGCTACAACATACCCTAATCTACCTGATTATCCAAATGGCCAAGAAAGAGAAGTAACAGTTTTACAAACAGGCAAAACATCTTATAATTGGACAGTTACTGATTTTAAAAAACCTAAAAAAGAAGATTTAATAGTATATGAAGTTTTAGTAAGAGATTTTAATGCCAATAAAAACTTTCAAGATATAATTGATAAAATTGATTATTTCAAAAATTTAAATATCAATGCAATTCATTTAATGCCAGTAATGGAATTTGAAGGCAATGAAAGTTGGGGGTATAATACTTCTTTTCATATGGCATTAGATAAGTTTTATGGTACAGAAGATAAATTAAAAGAACTTATAGATACATGCCACCAAAATGGAATTGCGGTAATTTTAGATGTAGTTTTAAATCATGCTTTTGGTAGAAATCCTATGGTTCGTATGTGGATGAATGATCCGGATAATGATGGTTGGGGAGGAATAAGTGGAGACGATAATTCAATAAGAATTAGTTCGGATAGTCCTTATTTTAATGTTTCTGCGAAACATTCTTATAATGTTGGTGAAGATTTTAATCACCAAAGTTCTTTAACACAAGATTATACAAAACGGGTTATTAAACATTGGATTGAAGATTTTAATATAGATGGTTTTAGATGGGATTTAACAAAAGGTTTTACTCAAAATTGTTCTGGTAGCGACGAAGGTTGTACCAATAGTTACCAACAAGATAGAGTTGATATTTTAAAACAATATGCTGATTATTCTTGGTCTTTAGACCCAGATCATTATGTAATTTTCGAACATTTAGGTACTGACAATGAAGAACAACAATGGGCAAATTACAGAGAAAAGGAAGGTAAAGGTATTATGCTTTGGGGAAAAATGACCAATGAATACAATGAACTTACCATGGGGCAAACAGGTAATAAGAACTTTAACAGAATGGGGCATAAAAGTAGAGGTTTTACGAAGCCTAGATTGTTAGGCTATGCAGAGAGTCATGACGAAGAGCGCCTTATGTATAAAAATATTGAGTTTGGAAATAATTCTACTTCTTCTCATAATGTAAGAGATTTAAATACTGCTTTATCAAGAATGTCGGCCTTAGGTGCAGTAAGTTTAACAATTCCTGGGCCTAAGATGATATGGCATTTTGGAGATTTAGGTATGGAAAATTCAATTTTTACCTGTAATGATGGATCTGTAAACACAGAGAATGACAACATCAACGGTAACTGTAAATTAGATACAAAACCTCAACCACAATGGACAAATAATTGGTTAACAAATACTCATAGAAAAAAGATTTATGAGGATTGGGCAAGAATTAATTCTTTAAAAATAAATGAAGATGTTTTTGAAGGTGATTATACAATCTCTTCCGGTTCTTTAACGCCAAGGATTGATGTTTTTAATACCAATATACCTTCAACAGGTTTAAGAAATGTAGTTATTTTAGCTAATTTTGATGTTGTTTCAAAAACAATCAATACAAATTTTCCAATAAGTGGTTCTTGGATAGATTTAATGGATAAGACGAATACCACAACTTATTCTGCAAGTACAATAACCCTGCAACCTGGAGAATTTAAAATATTTGGGAATAAACCTGCAACACTTTCTACTGATGATGTTTCTTTAATAGAAAATTCATTAACACTGTATCCAAATCCTTCTAAAGATTCTTTTCAAATTGACACAAAAACAAATCATATCATTATTTTTGATATCACAGGTAAAAAAGTAAGTGAGTTTAAAGGTACTTTTACTTCAAATGAAAGGTTTTCAATTAAAAATCTACAAGTAGGTCTTTATTTTGTTAAAATTGATCAAAATAACGTTGTTTATAAATTGATAAAAACTAAATAAAGTTCTTTTTAAAATAATTTAAAACAATAAAAAGACCAACTCAAATTGAGTTGGTCTTTTTTGTTTATAACTAATACTATCTATAAGTTATTAAGAATTAAATAATTTACAAGATTCTAAACTCATAAAAATGTAAGAATAAAAAGCCGTTTTGTAATGATACAAAACGGCTTTTAATAATAAATTTAATTACTTTATTAAATTCCTAAAGCTTGTCCACCACCAACTTGGATAGTTTCTGCTGTAAGAAATGCAGCATCTTTACCTGCTAAGAAAGAAACAACACCAGCAACATCTTCTGGCTGTCCTAATCTTCCTAACATAATACTATTAGCCCAAGAAGCGAAAACTTCTGGTTTCGTAGATTTTATTTGAGCATGGAATGGAGTATCAATTGTACCAGGAGATACAGCGTTAACTCTAATACCATATTCAGCTAAATCTTTGGCTAAAGCTCTTGTAATTGCATGAACTCCTGCTTTAGATGTACCATAGATTCCAGCTCCTGGTCCTCCTGCATTCCATCCTGCGTTAGAAGTATAATTTATAATTGAAGCATAATCACTTTTCTTTAAAAAAGGAATAGCTGCTCTTGATGCAAAAAATGTTGAATCTAAGTTTAGAGCCATAACAAAACGATAAAATTCTGTAGTCATTTCTTCAAAACGAGATCTACCACCTAATCCACCTGCATTGTTTACAAGTACATCTATTTTACCATACTTTTCACCAATCTTGTTAATGTTTGCTGTTACTTCTTCATCTTTAGTAACATCAAATCCATAATATTCTGCAGTAATTCCTTCTGCTAAAAGCTCTTCTACTCTTTTAGCTCCTGCTTCATCTTCAATACCATTTAAAATAACAGTATATCCATCTTTTCCTAATCTTTTTGCAACTGCAAAACCTATACCTCCAGTAGCTCCTGTAATTACAGCTATCTTTCCTTCTATTTTACTCATTTTAATATTTATTTAATTATTGTTGTCTAATTTATTTTTATTCTACTGATTTAATTTCTCTTGCGAAGTAATAAATTGCTCCTAAACCAAGAGGCACTGCTGCTGCTATGGCAACAAATATTGGAGTGTAAGAAAACTTTGCTTGTATAATTGGTACTAAAAAGTTCATAAGAATAACTGAAAATACTCCTACCATTCCTGCTAATCCAGCTAATGAACCTACTGATTTTCCACTAAATAAATCACTTGGTAATGTCTGCACATTTCCAATTGCAAATTGAAAACCAAATAATACAAAAAATACAATGGCTACAAAACGTTCTGGAGAATCACCAAACAAAACAGTGGCAACTAGACCTAAAAACATTATAATACCACCAATTAAAATTGTGTATTTTCTTCCTTTATCAATTGAATTGGTTTTTGAGATTATTTGACCAGAAACATATCCACCAGCAATACTACCTAATGCGGCACCTACATAAGGAACCCATGCAAACATACCTACTTCTTTTACGTTAAATCCGTAAACATCTGCTAAATAAAGAGGCATCCAACCTACAAATAACCACCAGATTGGTTCCAAGAAGAAACGCCCCATAACAATAGCCCAAGACTCTCTATGAGATAAAATTTGTTTCAAACTTAAACCTTTAGTATCTGAAGTAGCTTCTTGATCTGCTTTACTTTGTCCTTCAAGAATATATTTTCTTTCTTCATCTGAAATCCAAGGGTGCGTTTTTGGTCCTGATTTATTAATAATTAACCATGGAATAATCCATAAGATTCCAAAAGAACCAATAACCATAAATGTAGTTCTCCATCCAAAAGCAACAAATAATGTTGCAATAAATGGTGGCGCAATTACAGAACCTATTGAAGCTCCTGCGTTAAATAAACCTTGAGCAAATGCACGTTCCTTTATAGGAAACCATTCTGCATTACTTTTAACTCCACCAGGCCAGTTACCTGCCTCCGATAAACCTAATGTACTTCTAAAGAATGTAAGTCCTGCTAAACCGCTTACCATAGAGTGCATAAATGAAGATAATCCCCAAACACCAATACTAATTACATATCCAATTCTTGTACCTACTTTATCAAATAATTTACCAGAAAACAATTGACCTAAAGCATAAAACACCATAAAGATATTTAAAATCAAACCATAATCATTTTTGTCTAAACCTAAAGAGTTAGAAATCGTACCGACTTCCCCTTCACTTCCCCACATTATTGCTAAAGCACTTCTATCAATATAATTGATAACCGTTGCTAAAAATATGAGTCCTATTATGGCCCATCTCAATCCTTTTACTTTCATTTGTTTACTTGTTTTAGTTATTTGGTTATTATAAATTATAGCAATATTTATAGAGCTCTTTAAAATGCTCTTTCATTTTTTGTTTTGCTAGTTGTGGTTTTTTATTTTTAATTGCATCAAAAATTGCTTGATGTTCTTCGATACCTGATTGTGCCAAACCTGAATCACAAACATGATATTTTTCGAAATTTGTAATAATTTCTGGTGTTATAATTAGCATAAAGGTATTCATAGAACTATTACCACTAGCTTTTGCAATTGCTAAATGAAATAATAAATCTTCTTGAACTGCTTTTTCACCATTTATAACTTTTAATTTATATGCCTCTAAAGCATCTTTTATTTGTATTAAATCTTCTTCTGTTCTTCTTAAAGCTGCTAATCTAGCCGTTTTTAACTCTAGTAAAATTCTGGTTTCTACTAAAGACTTAAAATCTGGCTCCACCAACCTTAAAATATCTTCAATCATACCATTTAAAGCAATAACACCAATATTAGCTACAAATGTTCCACTTTGAGGTTTAGATTTTAATAATCCATAAAACTCTAATTTTTGAATTGCTTCTCTAACATTACTTCTACTTACTTCAAACTTTTCTGAAAGCATTCTCTCTGAAGGTAACTTATCTCCAGGCTCCAAATTTTTATAATTAATAAGTTCTTTTATACCCCTAATTATTGAATTTTGAACTTTTTGATTTTCG
This sequence comes from uncultured Polaribacter sp., assembly GCA_965367085.1. Taxonomy (GTDB): domain Bacteria; phylum Bacteroidota; class Bacteroidia; order Flavobacteriales; family Flavobacteriaceae; genus Polaribacter. The sequence goes on along the minus strand of CBDUHF010000010.1, from coordinate 41,112 downwards.
TTTAATGTGAGAACTTCTAACTTCATATATATGAGTTTTAATTTTTAATAGTTTACCAAATTTATTTTATAAATATATAAAAAAATGTATGGCTTTAAAAACACTAAATTTTCTAATGACTAACTTCTAATTCATAAAATCTAACCTTAGAATAGGCACCTTTATCTCTTGACTGGAAGTAATTTCCGGCTTTGAAATAGTTTTCGAAAATACCCCATTTACGCATGTGAATGTTTTCGTAAACCTTGTATTCATTATTATTTAAAATAACAACCATTTTGCCTTCAGATACTTTTACTTCTAATGTAAATTTCTTAAACCCAACTTCTTGTTCAAAGTTAAAACCGTCATCATTATCCCAAGCATGTTCATGCAGCATTTCTTCATAGGATGCATTTAGATTTTTTAAAAGTTTCGTTTTTATTCTAACCTTTCCTTTATCCCAATATATTTTTAATATAGGTGGTGCATTGTTATCATCTTCCCCAATTAATTCTTTTTGTTCATTTGTTAAACGACCATGAATTTGCAAAATAATAGTTCTATGATATTTTCCTTCACTATCTTTTGTGGTTTCCTCCATGGCAATTTTAGCTTTTAAATTACCTCCTTGCTTAAAAGTCCAGTTTACATTGTTATCACCAGGAACCATTTGTTCTCTTAATTCTGATCTGGTATACTTTGTATTCTTTGTTTTAGAGTTAGTAGGCATTGCATGAAAAACAATTGCTCCTCTTTTTGAATCTACATACATATAAGGTTTTGCTACTTCATTTGTTGCATAATCAAAAATTTCTGGTGGAGAAATTTCATATGGTTTTCCTTCTTCATTAAGTACTGGCAATGTAACTTTCCAGTGGCTTAAATCTATCTTAGGCAGCTTTCCTTTCTTCTTCTTTTTATTCTTTTTACGTTTTTTCTTCTCTATTTTTATACCAGAATCTGTAACGTTACTTTTCTGTGCAAGACTAGTAACGTTAACAGACATAAATGCTATTAATAAAAAACTTAATATAACTCTGGATAAGTGTTTCATTGTTAGTTTAATTTATTTTTCTAGTATATATTTTAACATTATTTACCAATATCATTGAGCATTATTTTTTTAAATTAAAAACCTGGAGTAATAATTCCAATATTATCAATAAAAACCTCTCTCTTATCACTATTATCAGGATCTGGCGGTAAAGATCTTGCATATATTACAACTTTAGTGGTTGTAGGTTTAAAAATAAACGTACTGGTTGTAAATGTATTTTTAGTTGCTGAACTTTTATCTTTATTATAATCATTTGTAATATTTAAATAAGCATCAACTGTTGTTGCATCTTTATTTAAACCAACCTCATCAGCAATTTCTGTATTTAAAATAAACACCTCTGTATTAACACCTTCAGCTTCTGAACGTGTATCAATTGTAAATGTATAAGCAACTCCTATCTCAACCTCTACAACTTGGTATAAACGACGACAACTTCCTTTACTGTTTAACTTAAGTCCTCTTGATTTTGTGCCATTTATATACCAAGTACCATCACTTGATGAACCAGGTTGCTCATTTTTATCACCACAATTGCTTAAAAGCCAATCATCCAACGATGTGTTTCGCCAAAGTGCTCGATAAGGGCTATCTATCTCTTTACCACTATTATCTACAATTTTCTCATTAGGGTTCATATCCCAAGCATCTGAATTATCTGAAGTGTTTTTTGTCCAATCATCAGCAGTACCATTTAAAACAATTGCAGCTTTTGTAGCTTTTACTGCCCCTACAGCAACTCCTTTAGTAATACTTCGTGAAACACCAGCACTATTTGTAGTTGTTAGTGTTACATTATATGTTTTTTCTTCACTAAATGTATGTGAAGGATCTTTATCTGTTGATACAGCACTACCATCACCAAAATCCCATTCATGAGTAACTGCTAAAAAAGAGTTATCTGTAAAATCAACTTTAAGACCATTTACATCAAAACTAAAATCAGGCACTGTAGATAATACTAAACCTTCTATGTTTTTAGAAACCGTAGTTTTTACACCTAAGAAATTAGAAACTGTAAGTGTTGCTACAAAAGTATCAACATTTTTATATACATGCTTAGGACTAAAAGCAGGATCTTGAGTTGTATCTTCAACATTCCATTCAACTGTTTCTCCATCTCCAAAATCCCAAACTAAAGATTTAGCTCCTGAAGATAAATTTTCAAAAGTTACTTCTGAATCTATCTTAGAGATATTAAAATCTACAAAAACAGGTGCTACATTAGATGAATCTACTGCAATTAAACCATCTGAACTTTTAGTAGTTAATTTTACTTTAAATAAACCACCTTCTGTATAAGTGTAATCTGGGTTTGGTTCTGTTGAAGTTCCACCATCTCCAAAATCCCATAAGTAAGTAGCTGCGTCTGTTGAATAACTTCTAAAAATTATAGATAAATTATTTTCAGCATTAGGACTACTAGTAAATAAAGTACTAGGTTGTATGTTATTTACATTTCCTGTTGGAGGTACAAATTCTTCGTACCCATTATCGACACAAGATATAATACCTAATAATGTAAAAAATAGTATATAAATACTTTTTTTATTTTTTTTAATTGATTTATAAATCATAATATTAAATTTTATTGTTTAACAATTATATCAAAAGCATCTAATCTAGTTAAGTCTCCTGAACCAGAAGCAAAAATAATAACAGATTCATTATCTCCAGCTTCAAATGTAATTGCATGTTTTTTGAAAACATCTTTTACTCTACCAATGTTATTATCAGTTCTAGTGCCTAAAATATTTTCTTCTAATTTAGAAGCAGCATAACCAGATGTAGTTGGTTTTAATATAGATACTGTCATATCTCCAAAAGCAACAACATCAAATGCACTAAAATAAGTTATAACATAAGTAGCACCAGGAGTAACTTCTATTTCTTTATAAAGAACTCTTCCGCCATCAGCAGGAAATTTTGCTGCTTTTACTCCATGAGGTAAAACACCTTCTGATTTTGTATTAATTTGAGGACCTGAAAAAGCATCCAATCCTAATGGATTCCAATTTATTCTAGGACTTGGAACGTACCAAGTAGTTTTACCATCACCAGTTCCATCAAACAAACTATTTTCTTCAAAACTAGCTTCTGTAATTTCTGGTACTGGAATTGTTGGTACTGCTTGATTAACCGTAATTAACTTCTCTGTATATGCTGATTTTCCAAGATTATCTGTTACTGTTAAACCAACAGTATAATCTCCTGGAGCAGGAAAAGAAAAGATTAACTCTCTATCTTGAAATGTTGCAGCCTCTAATTCTAAAATTTGAGCTTCTAAATCGGCAACATTCTGTATAGTTTCTTCAGAAAGATCACCTTTAGCAGCATCTAATTGAATGTTCAAGTCTGCGATTGCATTATTTAGAAAATCAATTTTAGCTTGATCTGATTCACAAGGTAATTTAAATTCTAATTTATCAATCTCTTTCTCTAAAGCAACAACTGTTGCTAACTGACCATCTATTGATTGCTGTAAAATAGGTAAATCTTTATTCACTATTGTTACACCATCAGATGGAGTAACAGTCCAGTCGTAATAAATACCATTTACTGCTAAGTTAGAACCAGCCTGAAAATTAAATTCATATTTAGCCCATAATTCTACATCATCACAATCAAATTCTGATGAAGTTACATCTGTAATATTGTAGAAAGGTGTCGGACTAGAAAAGTCTTCCAAATCTCCTACATCTGGTAAATCATCATTTACACATGCTGTTAGAGATAGTAAGAACGTCCCTAACACAATATATTTTAAATTAAACAAATATTTATTCATAATTTTTGCGTTTTTAGTATCCACTGTTCTGTGAATAAAAATTAGGTAAATTGTCTATTTCTCTTTGAGGAAAAGGAAGGTATTTCTTTTCGCTTGTATAGTTTAAACTATTATCTGCTGAAAATTTTGTTAAAACGTTATCTGCTTCACCAAACCTTACTAAATCATATAAACGCTGGTTTTCATATACAAACTCAACTCTTCTTTCTTCTAGTAGTGCTTTCTTTGTTAAATTGGCAACTTCTTCTAGTCCAGCTCTACGTCTAACTTTATTAAAAGCCTCAACAGCTCTAGGGTCTGTAGTACTTGTATTAATATCTCCTGGGCCTAATATTGCTTCTGCATATAATAATAATACGTCTGAATATCTTAAAACAATCCAATCGTTATCTCCTATTTCTCCATCTGTTGGAAATTTAGCATTAAATGTATCATTTGTTTCAATTGATGGATTGTAAGATAAAGCTTTAATAGTACCTGGAAATCTTACAGGCTGTAATTCTGGTGTCATAACTTCTAAGAAATCTAGAGTAGCAATATTTACACCATTAGATGGTCCTTGTAAAGTCATTGCAAAACTATGTGATTCTGAGTCTGTTTCTACTTGATCATTTAAACCACTATCACTAGTTACATAATTATCACTACTTACTAAATCGTAAGCGATAGAAAATATAACTTCTTCATTAATCTCTAATCCTGGGTTATTTGAAAAATCACCATCTAAAACAATTGCATCTTCTGCAAAAGAACCAGAAAATTCATTTCCAAAAACTTTACCGTAATCTATTGCTAAGTTAGCATAGTATTCTGCATCTGTTAATATGTCTATTGTATTATCTAAAGGATCTGCATTAAATACAAATTGTTTCGCATTAGATTTTTCAGTAAAAATTAAATCGTAATTATAAGAGGCATTATTCTCTACAACGGAAGCAAGTAAAAGCTCTGCTTCAGCATAATTAGGATTTGGTTGACTTAAGTAAGCTTTTGCAGCTAAACTAATTGCAGCACCTTTAGAAGGTCTGTATCTATTTTGCGCTGCGTTACTTAAATATGCAATAGAAGTTTTAAAATCATTTATAATTTTTTCATAAACAACCTCTTCTGATAATTGAGGATAATCTAAAGCTTCTTTATTTGTTACATCTAAAACTTTGTCTACAAATGGTACATTCTTATAAGCTCTTACCAAATTAAAATGACTAAGTGCTCTCATAAAATAAGCTTCACCAACAGTATATTGTTGACTTTTTGGTGCTAAAAAACGATTGTCTATAATGGTGTTTGCATGTTTAATAACGTGCATATTATTAGAATAATATGTCGCTACATCTCCATTATTTGGGTCTACATTATAAGCACTAATTGCTGGAAAGTTTCCGTTTTCTGAATTGGCTCTTACATTATCTGATCTTAATTCTGTTAATAAGAATTCATTTGCAGGTATCTTTTGATATGCATCTAAAACACCATTTGATAAAGCGATAAATCCATCTTCAGTTTGTAGTAACTCCTCTAACGAAAGTGCAGTAGGATTACTTAGATCTAGTTCTGTTTCACAACTTGTAAATAAAGCTACAAAAGAAAAACAAACTATAATATTTTTAAATATTTTTTTCATAATTAATTAAAATTGAAAGTTAATTCCTGCTGAAATTGTTTTAACAACTGGACCATCTCCTCTTTGATAACCTGCTGTTAAAGGCGTGTTAGCATTATCTGATGTTTGACCAGCAGCTTCAGGATTAAATCCTTCATAACCTTTAGCCGTAAAGAATAATAAATTTTCACCAGTGATATAAATTCTTAATTTATCGAAGTTAAATTTAGATTTTACTGATTCTGGAATCGTATAACCTAAAGTTAAGTTTCTTAAAGCTACAAAAGAAGCATCTTGAATATGGTCATCTGTAAATCTTCTATGAACTGTTAAATCTCTGTCTGGGAAGTTTGAAACTTCATTTACAGCTGATTCACTTGCATAATATAACTGATCTAAATCTGCAACTCTTACCTCAGCTCCATGAGAACCTTGGAATTGGAATGAAAAATCGAAATCATATAATGTAAAGTCAGAGTTGAATCCCCATTCAAAATCTGGATAAGGACTTCCTAATTCTGTTCTATCATCATCATCAATAACTCCATCATTATTTAAATCTTTTACATATACATCTGCATAATCATTGTTAAATCTATTAAAAGGATTATCTACCCATTCTAAAGGAATTTCTTTATCATATACCCATCCGTAAAAAGAAGTAATTGGCTGACCAACTTTTGCAATAAACTCTGTAGGTCTTGTATCTTGATCAATTCTAGAAATAATTTGCTCATTATTTCCTAAACTTTGAACCGTATTTCTGTTTAAAGAAAATTGTCCAGAAGCATTCCAACGAAAGTTTTCTCTAGACATAACTCTAGAATTTAATTCTATTTCTACACCCTCGTTTTTAACTTCACCTAAATTCTGTAACCAATTGTCTGTACCATAAGTTGCAGAACTTGGTGCGAATAAAAGTAAATCTTCACTTGTTCTTGTGTAGTAATCTGCAGATAAACTTAAAAATCCATTACCAAAAGTAACATCTACACCTGGATTGAATTCTCTTAATTTTTCCCATCCAAGAACTTGATTTGCTAAAGTAATACCTTTAACTCCTGTAGTTCCATTATAGCTAATTGTACTAAAAGCTTCTTCAAATCTGTATAAAGATTCAAAAATGTTGTTTGAAATCTGATTAGAACCAGAGATACCATAACTTGCTCTTAATTTTAAAAATGAAATTAAATTACTTTCAGATAAAAATTTCTCATTAGATAATACCCAACCTAAAGAACCTGCTGGAAAAAATCCTGTTCTAGAGTTAGGACCAAATCTTGTACTAGAATCACTACGTAAAGATAATTGAAGTAAATACTTTTCGTCATAGTTATAATCTAATCTACCAAAGTAAGAAATTAACTTTTCGCTTGCTCTATCTGTATATGTTGTTCCTCCATCTGCAAGTGCAATATTATCGTTAAAGTCGTTACTGTAACCTACAGCTTCAGATTCTTGTCTATAATTATCACTGTGCATGTATTCAAACCCAATTACAGGACTAAAATTATGTTTACCTATTTCTTTCTTATATCTAAGAAGAGATTCAAATGTATATTGATTTAATTCATCTCTTCTTTCTAAACGATAAGATTCTTGATCTCTGTTTTCCTGACCATATAAGTAATCATTTTCGTTAGACTTATTGTGTCTAAAAACTCCAGAAATACTTTGTTTAAAGTGAAGATCTTTAGCTAATGTAAAATCAATATATGAAGATGCATTTAAACTTAATTTTTTCTTTGTTCTAGATCTTTCTAAAAAGTGAACTAAAGGATGAACATTCTTAGTAGTTGATAATGTTAAACCACCAGATGTTAAAGGACTTGCTATTGGAAGACCAGTAGCTGGGTCTCTAAGAATAGATCTACGATTGTTTGGGTCTACTGTAAACACGTGATCAAAAGCCCTTGAAAAACCATAACTACCAACACCTAAGTTTTCAAATAATTTACCTGCATCTGTAGAAACACCTACATCTGTAGAAAATTGAGTTACATATTTTAAGTGTTCTTCATTTAAAATTAAAGGTACATGCCCCATTTGTCTTAATGGATCTGTAAATCTAGCTGGTAATTTATCTTGGTCGTTATAATTTACACGTAAACTTGCACCATACTTAATTTTTTTATTCTTAGACTTACTGTCTACTTTAATTCTAGCATTGTATTTAGTAAAATTATCAGTTAATGCAATCCCTTCATCATCAAGATAACCAAAAGATGCAGTATAACTTGTTAATTCAGTACCTCCTCTTACAGAAAAAGAATGGCTTTTTACAAAACCTCCATTAAATACATCGTCTTGTAAATTTCTTTCACCACCACCTAATGATGCAATAAAGTCCATTGCTTCAAGCTCTGCATAAGCAGAATTATAATCATTATTAATTCTAGTAAAATTTAAACTACTTGGTAGTATTGCATCAACAGTACTTTGTAATCCATCTAACCTAGATCTTTCTTGAGCTATAGTAGTATTAAAGTTGTCGTTATTATCTGCATATCTATACCCTGTAAAAGTATTATAAGAGAATCTTGTTTTTCCAACAACCCCTTTCTTTAAAGTTACTAAGATTACACCATTTGCTCCACGAGAACCATAAATGGCTACAGAAGAAGCATCTTTTAAAACACTTAATGATTCTATATTGTTATTATCTATAGAAGCTAAGATATCTGAATCTGTACCCAAGATAACTCCATCTACTACAATTAAAGGAGAAGATGATCCTGTTACAGAACCAGGTCCTCTTAATGTAATTTTAGGATCTCCACCAGCTTCAGAAGAAACTACTTGAATTCTTAATCCAGCTACTCTACCTTTTAAAGCATCTTCTACACGAGCTACTGCTTGATTTTGTAAATCATCTCCAGAAACTTTAGTTAAAGCACTTGTTACATTTCTTTGTTTTTGATTTCCATAACCTACAACAACAATTTCATCTAAAACATTAGAATCTTCTTCTAATGCTACATTAATTGTTTTTTGATTTACAAAAGCTACCATTTTTGATTTAAAACCTAAATAAGAGAATTGTAAAACATCTCCTTTTTGAATTTTGATTGTATAGTTACCATCAAAATCGGTACTTGTTCCCTTTGTTGTTCCTGCTATAATAATATTAGCCCCTAATATAGGTTCTTTATCAGTTATAGAAGTAACAGTTCCACTTACAGTAAAACTTTCTTGCGCATAACTAACTGCACTAAAGAGTAGGACTGTAATAAATACTAACTTAATTTTTAAGTTCATTTTTTATTATTTTGAATTGTTTTTCATTAATAGATTAATTAATTATCTAAAATTTAAATTGGTTCACCAAATTGGTTTACCAATCTGGTGTGCCAAAAATAATTATTTTTTAGTGATTAACAATATATTTTGTTAATTATTCCATAAAATATTTTCTTATTGACATAAAATATCAGTAAAAAACTTTTTTATGAAAAGTGTGCTATCTAGAAGAAAGTTAAAAAGTATACAAAGTTTTAAACTTTTTTTTCAAACTTCTTGTTAGGATAACAGTTTTATCTTTATTTTTTATCTCCGAAATAAGATGGTCCATCTCCAGTTAAGAAATCTTCTCTTACCGGGCTAAACGTATCAATTAGTTGTCCTTCTTCTAAACAAACTGCACTGTGCAATAAATTAGGTTCAATATAAACTCCATCTCCAGCTTCCACAATTTGTTTAACACCATCAATTTCAAATTCAAATTTACCTGAAACACAATATGTAGCTTGTGTATGGAAATGTTGATGTGGTGCACCTAATGCTCCTTTATCAAACTTCACGCTTACCATCATGATTTGATTATCGTAACCTAAAAATTTTCTTGAAACTCCTCCACCAAGTTCTTCCCATTGTAAGTCTTTTGATACGATGTACTTTCCGCTAACTCTATTCATTTTTTTATTTTTTTTATAATTAATTTATTTGCAATAATAAGAACCTGACCATGCATAATTCTTATTGTTAATTTTTAAGCTATGTTTTGCTTCTTTTGAAGCATCTGTATTTGCTGTAATAAACAGCTTTGTATTTCCTTTTATATTTGTAATCTCTATTGCAGTATACTCTTCTGTGTCTAAAACAACTTTTATTTCTTGAATACTACTTTTTGAATTTAATGCAGATTCTGTTACTGGACTATAACTTCCATGAGCTTCAATTGTAGATACGAAAACTGTATTTTTCGTATTTTTTCTTCTTAACATTAAAGCAGCTTCACGTCTTAAATTAAAATCTGGATCGTTTGCTCCTATTCTTGTAAATAACAATTCATCATTTGTATTAGTTAAAGTTGTTAAAGAGTAAAATTTACCTTTATTTAACCATGATAATTTACTATTCTCTGCAGATGCTTTTGCAGTTCCTTCTACAAATAAATGTTGATACCCATTTTTACTACCTAAAGCATTTAATGTTTTTGGTGTTTGATAATCAAAATTTGTTTGTAATACTTGACCTAAGAAGTAATACGGAAAATCATATTGATTTGCCTTATTTGATGAAACCTTCATAATATCTAACATATATGGTTTTTCAAAATCTTCGTCTTTTATAATTGCCATAGTGCGAACCATTTCTGTTCCAGGATAAGCATTACTTTCTTTTGCACTTGCAACTTGTACCTTTTCATTTTCTGAAGAAAAATAATTTAGTACAGAATGATGTTTACTTCCTATTTCATATTTCCCATTAAAATGAGAAGTTTCGTTTTGTGTTATTGTATTATGTGCTATTGTTTGTTTAGCCCAAGTTTTGTTTTCTTTTAGGTAATTACCTCCTCCTTTTTGCTCGATATTTACAAATCGTGATAACCCATAATCTTGAAGAATTTCTTCTCCTTTTTCATATAACGAGTATGATAACTTATCATAATGACCATGGCTAGATCCTTGTGCAGCATATTTAAATACAAGTTCAATATCTTCATTTCTCAATATAGCAACACCACCTTGTTCACCTTTTGGGCCATCAGAAAGGTTAATTGATTTTTTAGTAAAAGGTTTTGCTTTACCATTTTTAATACCAAGTGCAACAGCTAGACCAGAATCGTCTAATAATACACGATCTTGTTCTTTAGCAATACTTAATAAACCTGCATCTTGTGTTCCAAATTGATACGAAATATCTACTGCTGTAACTAAAGCACTTGTGTAGTATGACATACCTTTTTGACCATCGTTAAGCGGAAAGAATTCTCCATCTGCATCTGATAAATTTAACAAGGCATTAATAGATTTAAGTAATACACCTTCTTTGTATTCAAATATTTTTAATTCTGGCTTCACATTATGTAATCCTTCTGCAAAAATTAAAAAAGGATACATAGCATAACGCTGATAATATGGACCTTCATTATAATAACCATCTGGAGAAAAAGGCTCTTCTATATTTGCTAAAAAACCTGCTTTTCCATCTTTATTTAAAAAGCCACCATCATCATCTTTTTCTTTAGTATCTAATTTTAGGTCTTTAATTCCATATAACGCACGATCAATTAATTCTTGATCATTCATTACCAAACCAATCATACCAACAGCTGCATTTCCCCAAGTACTATGGTTGTGAACTCTTTGATAAAATTGCGGACTATCTATAGAAATATGATCTGCAAATGGTCTAAATAAATTTGTTTCTAACTTATTGCGTTCTTCTTCTGTTAAATAATTATAGATACAATCATAAGCTTGACTTACATAAACTAACCAATTAGAATCGTTTAAGCATTGCCAAAATAATTTACCTCTTGCATATGATCTTGTTTTTGGATGCAACGGTAATGTTTTATATAATTCTTCATATTGCATTAGCATGTCTTTTACATACTTAGCATATTTTTCATCATCAAGAATTTGATATAAAAGACCTGCTTTCTGTAAAACAAACCAATTACGTTTATGTCTTGAATGTGTGTAACCTCCAGAATAATCTTTTGGAACAGGCACTTCTATTCCAGATTCAATTTCTGCATCTACTTCTGCTTTAACAATTTCTAAAGTTTTATCAAAAATTGGAATGTTTCCTAAATTTACTCTAATATCTTTAACACCTTGTTTGGTTAAGATTAAATTTGGGTGTTGACTTTTATCTTGGTTTTCTTTTTTTGTTTCATTCTTTTCTGAACAGGAAACAATAATTAAAAAAACTAAAAAAAACTTGTAAAGATTATTCATTGACATGTATTAAATCTGTTTTTACTCACACTTAAAAAAATATTACTAAATAAATCGATTGGATCTATTTAGTAATATTAATTTATTTTATTATTAAATAAGAATTTATATTTATTCTTTAATAATTTTTCTTGTTCCTACGATATCTCCGCTTACAAGTTTTAAAATATAAACTCCTTTTGCTAATGAAGAAACATCAATAGAATTATTATTTAAACTAGTTGTAGAAATAACTCTCTTACCAATTAAATTAAAAATTTCTGCTTTTTCAATTGTTTTAACTGAAGAAATTTTAATTTCATTATTTGCTGGGTTTGGATATACACTAAAGTTAGCCGTAAAAACATCTTGTGTAGATGCTGTAGCGTTAGAAGAAACTGTTAATTCATCTGAATAATTAAATGCCTTATCAACAGCATAAACTTTATAGTAAGTTCCCGCAACATAGTCTTCAGTAAATGAAACATCTGTACCTATGTAAGCTACAGTACCAGTTAAAGATTCTGTCCCATTTGTTATTGTATTACCAACTTTATAAATACCATTTTGGTTTGGGTCATTATCTTCATTTGGCTCAGTAGCATATTTAACTACAACATAACCACCACCATCTACACCTCCAGCTGGAGCTGTCCAACCTAAAGTAACTACACCATTATCCTCGGAAAAAGTACCTGCAGTTGCACCAGTAGGAGCTGTATCATCATAATCTCCAGCATAAACTACAAAATCATCAAAAGAAACTAAAGGTTTATCAACTCCTTTTTCTCCACCTAATCTAACAACAGCCCAATTAGAAAGATTATAATCTCCTCCAGTTGTAACTGTTCCATGTGCTTTTATCCAAGTGTTTGCAGAAAAAGTACCAATATCGGTTTTACTTGTTGTTTTACCACTAGAAGTATTATTTAAATAAATACCTGGCTTTAAATTTGCATCATCAAGAGCTGTAGGCGATTTGTAAAAAAATTGAATAGTATATTTTGTACTAACTGCGATAGCATTAGGAGCTACTGTAGATGGTGCTTGAAGACGTGCATTATCTTTATCATTATTAAGTTGAGCTTGACAAGAAAACAAACCAGTTCTAGCATCTACAGGCGTTTCTAATATTTTTTCATCTGTAGTTCCACCTGTTGTAGAAATAGACCATGTTTCTGACGCAGTTCCCTTTGCAGAAGAACCTTGACTTTTCATGTTACCTGCTGTTTGACCTTCTAAGCCACCATCCATTATTGGAAACTCCCCAATAACTTGTTGACCCCAACCATAATTGAAACATAAGCAGAACACGAAAAGTGTAAATAATGATCTGGATTTTTTTGTAAAAAGTAATGTTTTTTTCATAATTGAAAATTTTTCAAAGTTAATAATTAAAGTTTAGAATTTAATTTGATGAATTAAACTGGTTCACCAAATTGGTTTACCAAAAATACAAATATTTTTGACTTATAACAATAATTTAACAATTATTTTTATTTAAATGGATGCTAGTTTCTTGTTTATGAAGGTAGTATTAAACTTACAAGAGATAACTACCTTCCAAATTTACTTTTTAATTTTAATTTAAAAAAAATGTTTTGGAATAAAAGTTTGTTTATAAAAAACTAGCTTAAACCAATAGTCATAAAACAATCTATATTAAATACAAGTATCAATTATTTTAATCATTATGTTCTTCGAGTAATTTTTAACATGTTTTTTCGATCAAAACCAACACTTTGAATGCTAAAAAAAATTGGTATTTTCTACTCATAAATTATGAAAGAAAATACCAATTAAAAAAAAATATCTTTCTAATACATCAATTTCATTACTAAGTTTTCTTCAGTTTTAATTTTCCCTGAATTACTTAAAGTATTGTTAGATTCAATATTATTTTTTGCTCCCCATAAAATAGAAACAAACTGAACTTTATTGTTTTTGAATGTATTTTTAGTAATGTTTACATTTACAATACCTCTATGATTTAATAACATTTTGTTTTTCTCTTTTGCACCACAGTTAGTAAATGTACTGTTAGCTACTAAAAGATTTCCTCCAATTGTAGACTCATCATAACCACCTCTATAATAATCTATTACATTTTGTTTTACATTATTAAAGTTACAATTATCAATTGTTAAATATTCTGTATTATAATCTCCTCTATCATTTGTCTCTTCAGAAAGTTCTATTCCGTTTTCACAATTAGAAATTGAAGTATTTGTAAAAGTAATTTCTTCTGCAAAAGTTTGTTTGTAAGCTTTTAATACATAATTAAAATTACTGATTTCGCAACCTGTAACTGTTAATCCAAAGTGATTAAACATATTTTCTTTTAAACTTGCAAAAGCTTGATTAGCTCCATTTCCTGTAAGGATAACATTATTTAAATTTAAAATTCCATAAGGATTTAATTGAAAAGCTGGAGTATTTTCTGCTCCTTCAAAAACAATTTCTGCTTTTTTATCTGTTGAAGATTGTATTGTAATATTTTTATTAATTACTATTGATTTTGATACAACAAACTTCCCTTCACTTAGAGAAACAATATCACCATTGTTAGCTTCAGCAATTTTAGCTGAAAGATTATCAGTAGAAGCAACCGCTATTGTTTTAGCTTCATAAGATGGTGCATCACTTGAAAACCAAGTTGCTCCATATTTTGATTTATCTAAAACATTTGGATCAGCAATTGTACCTTTTATAGTTGCTCCAATAGAATTATTAGAAGCTCTTGAGTTTCCTACTAAATCATTTGTAATCACATCAAATCCAAAACCATCAAAAGGTTTTATATCATCTGAAAGACTTTTAGGAGTAGATAAGAAATCGTTAACAGCAGTTAACTCGAAACTATTTGGAGAAATACGTTCTTCGTCTTTAAAAGCAACTCCTTGATTATTTATAATATTACTTTTAAATTTTACTCCATCAGCTTTATCATGTTCAATAATTGGCATTGGATCTCCAACTGAATTGTAAATTACGTTATTTGCAACAACAGTTCTTAAAGGTCTTGCAGATCTAATTTCAGATTTAGGTAAAACTGCACTTTGAGCAATGTTTGTTCCTACTCCAAATTGCCAAGGTGATTTACAATCTACATATGTATTATAAGCTACTACAACATCTGTTACTTGGTTGTATCTATTTAAAGGTGATTTTGGAATTCCATTCATAATAGCTAATGGACTTCTAAAGTTTTCACCAATAATTTTATAGAAATAATTGTTTACAATCCAATGACCTGTATTTACAATTCTTATACCTCCATATTGATCATTTTCACCATCTCCAATAAAATAGTTTCCATCTATCATTACATAATTTCCGTGACGCGTTACAACAGAACCTTCACTTTTATAAAATACGTTGTTTTTAATTTCATTGAAATTAGTTTTACTAGAAATTATTTCAACTTCACCATTACATTCTTCAAAAAAGTTATTTGCAATTGTAGTATAACTAGGACTCATAGAAGTAAAACTACTTCCTAACTGAATAGTTTCTCCTCTTGCTCCTCCTTTTCTAGGTCTTGGTCCAAAATGGTTGTTTACAATTTGATGATAATTATTAATACTTTGGTTTCCTTTTAAATCTACCCTAACTGTTGGTCCTCCGTTTGTTTTACCAGCTAAATAACAATGATCTAATTGATTGTGTCTTCCATAAAACTGCACCCAAAGGTCATCGTTATCTCGTTGTAATTTATTAAAATCTATAATTACACAATCTGTAACTCTACAGTTATTTGCTACATTTTCTGAATCTGTTCTAAAAGCAATTACATTTTTAGTTGGCGAATACCCATTTCTAAAATGCAACCCACTTACTACTAAATATTCTCCACCAAAAGCTAAGTTAGAAACTCCTTCAATAAATACTTTACCAGAAGTTTCTGCTTTTAATGTAATAGGATCTGATTTGGTACCTTTTGCTTTAAAAACAATTTCTACATCTTTCCAAACTCCGTTTTTTAAGGCAATTACATCACCAGGTTTTGCATTTTCTAATTCCTTCTTTAATTCGTCTTTTGTAGACACAATTGTTTCGTTTACACTTTTTTGACACGCAACATTAAGCGTTAAAAGTATAATTACTAAAATTTTAAAAAAATGAGTTTTTTTCATAATATAGATTTGGTTTGTTTCCTTAAAAAATCTTTAGCAAAAAATTTAAAAAAGAAATGAAAAATAATAGGATCTTTTAATTGTTTAGCAATCCTATTCTTTGGTTGTTATTATTTTCTTTAAGTAAAGATGATTTTTTACTTGGTATAAATGTTTTTTTATTTTCCCATTTAGGGTTTTTATAAAGAATATCTTTTGCGCTTGCTCCTTTACTAACTTTTATTTTACCACATACATTTAAAAGACAGTTCTCTATAGAAGAACCTATGCCATTTAAACTAAAAGCAGTAACAATCTTATAACTATTTTGAAATACAGAATGTTTTATACTAACACTTGGTATATTTTTAGAACTTATAATGGTTCCTTTTTCTGAATTTGCAACTCCATTAAAAATAGAATTCGTTACAATTAACTTTCCTTTACCAGTATTCATTAAAGGGCCTGTTTTTGTATAATTAATTGCATGTTCTTCTATATTATCAAATATTGAATTGTGAACTAAAATAACATTTGCATTATACTTACCAAAACCGTTTTTCTCGTAAGATAAATTTAATCCTCTATAACTATCTTTAAAAGTAGCATTCTTTATACTAATAGTATCTGCTAACGTACCAACATATGCTTTAAAAATACTTCCTCCTCTTTTATTATTAAAATTCTGAAACGTACAATTATCTATAAATAAATTATATAAATTGTTCTCATTTTCATCTGGTGATACTATTGCATATTTAACTTTTGTATCATTATCACCATCAATAACCAACCCTTTTAAACTTAAAGTAGCTTCTTCTGTTACTCTAAAAAAGTAGTTTAAAGCTTTAGGTAATTTATCTTCTGCTTTTAATACTGATTTACCATTACCAATAATACTTAATTTACCTTTAACTTTCTGAGTTTTATTCACAAAATAAACTCCTTCTTTTAAATGTAATGTTGTATAATTATCTGCAGATTTTATTGCTTTCGCTAGAGTTCCAATACCTGGTTCTACATTTATAATTTTTTCTATTGTACTCTTTTTAGGAGCAATAATATCTGGTTTCCAACTTGGTCCGTTTCTAGAAAGTATTGCTTTTGGAATTCTTTTATTATCTAAGTTAAAAGCACCAACTACAAATTGATTTCTCTCTGAATTCACCATATCTAATTTTGGACTTTTATCATCTTTATAATTAGAAACTAAATTCAGATTTTTACTACTTGGCATTGGCAAAGAACGAAGCAAACTCCAATCGATAGTTGCTTTAGTAAATAAACCCTCTTGTATAGCTACACTAGAATCTACAATGTTATTTTTAAATGATATTCCAGAAATATCATCTTCTGCTTCAAAAATTGTTTTACCATTTAAATTAGAAATAAGATTATTTGCAAATACAGTATTAATAGGAGCCAGCGTTTTTTCATCATCTTTTCCTGCACCTAGAGTAATGGTTCCACAATTAATAATTGTATTATTCTGAATGTTTACATTTTTTACTTGGTTGTATCTATTTAAAGGAGAATTTGGAACACCATTCATAACAACTATTGGTCCTCTATAACCTGTTCCTTTTAAACCAATAAATAAATTATTTCTAACAATATGACCGCTATTTATAATTCTAACTCCACCAGTTTTAGAAACATTGTTTCCTAAAAAAACATTTCCTTCTACCAATGCATTATCTCCATGTCTTAATGTTAATGCTCCTTTACTTTCTATAAATAAATTATTTCTAAAAATATTATTATTAGATTTATTAGAAATTATTTCTATTTCACCGTCGCAATTTCTAAACGTATTGCTTTCTACAAGTGTTCTAGAAGATTTCATAGAATTTGCACTGGTACCAATTCTTATGGTTTCACCTCCATTAACTCCTAATTCTGGTCTTGCACCAAAAATATTATGATCAATTCTGTGATTATTCTCTATATGTTCCTCTCCTTTTAACCAAACAACCAAAGTTGTACCTGGACTTGTTTTTCCTGTAAAATTACAATGATCTACTCTATTATTTTTACCCCAAATATCTACCCAATGATCTTTAATACCTTCACTAACCTTATAATAAGAAATTGTAGAATTTGTTAAACGACAATGATTTGCAAAAGTTTTAGAGTCTTTTCTAAACTGAACAACTGATTTGTAAGAAGAATCTCCGTCTTTAAACCAAAAACCACTTACAATAACGTATTCACCATAAATATTTAAAGTAGAATTACCTGAAATAATAACTTGTCCAGAAGTTTCTGCTTTAACTACAATTGGTTTTCCTTTTTCTCCTTTACCAAAAGCATTTAGCTTTACATCTTTCCAAATTCCATTTTTTAAAACAATAACATCACCCGCTTTTGCTGTTTTTATAGCTGTATTATATTCTGTTATATTAGTAACTAAAAGATCTTGAGCTACCATCTTAAAAGAGCCTAAAGACAGTGCTAATATAAAAATAAGTACAATTTTCTTCATAAATTTAAATATGTTTTATTTAAAACTAATCAAAAAGCAAACCACTTTTATTCGTTTATCTCTAACCTTATTTTTGAGGCTGTTCTAAATTTTAAAAAAATTTAATATTTATTTTTAAAACAAGATAAAAACTAAAATAAAAATTCTGGTGAACCACTTTGGTTAACCAAATATATAAACATTATATGAATAAAAAAAATAATAGTAAAAACGATAAATTATTTGATATTTAATAAAACTGAATAAAACATAAATTAATAACACGTTAAAAAACAAAACACTAAATAATCAAAATCATATAGGCTATTTTACTTGAATAAAATGTAAAAATCACATCATTACTGTAATTAAATAATGAAAAATAAAGTTTGGCATGAAGCTTGTAATTACAATATTGAAGAGACGTTGTAAACCTCTTTATTGTAAATTATTTGAATTAGTTAGTTAATAAAAAAAACATCTCAATTTTGAGATGTTTTTTTTATGTAAATTATTAAGCAAATTTAATTGACTTAGATGGATCTATTTTTGTGATAATATAAGATGGAATTATCAGCATTAAAAAACACAGTAAAAGCGTTCCTAAATTTAACAAAATCAATTGTTTTACAGAAATATAAACAGGCATAACAGCCACATAATACGTCTCTGGATTTAAGGTAATTACTTCAAAATAATGCTGAATTAAAACAAAAGACAAACCAATAATATTTCCCCAAAAAAGTCCTTTTAAAATAAGATACATTGCATTGTATAAAAATACTTTTCTGATACTAGAATTTGGGCTTCCTAAAGCTTTTAAAATACCAATCATTTGTACGCGTTCTAGAATTAATACGAGTAAAGCTGTTATCATATTAATACCCGCAACAAGAATCATAATTGCAATTATAAACCACACATTATTGTCAAAAAGTTTTATCCATTCAAAAACAGTGGCATAACTATCTACAATAGTTTTACTATTTAAGGTTGCTCCAATTGCACTGTATATCTCCTCTCCTTTTTCGTCTATATTATCAAAGTTTTCGAGTAAAACTTCAAAACCACCAACTTGGTTTTCTGTCCATTTATTTAGTTTCTGAACTTCTCTAATATCACCAATCATCATATTCTTATCAAACTGAGCAAAACCAGAATTGTAAACTCCCGTAATTACATATTTTTTATTTGACGGTAACTTACTTGTTGCTGTTTTAAGAAAAGTTGCTAAAATGGTATCGTTTAATTTTAATTGCAAACGATTCATTACTGTTTTAGATAATAAAACATCTCTTGTTCTTGGTTGATTTAAATTTGGAACAAGACCTTCTACTAAATATTCTTTAAAAAAAGACCAATCATAATCTGTAGAAACACCTTTAAAAATAATACCTTCAAAATCTGTTTTGGTTCTTAAAATTCCGGCTTTATTTGCAAAAACTTGTACGTTTTTTATTCCAGAAATAGTTTTAAATTCTGGGTAAAACTCTTGGTTTTTGTCTATTGGGGTTGTAGAAATATCTGAGTTGTTATTATCATAATTCAAAATTTGAACATGGCCTTTAAAACCCGCCATTTTATCGCGAATTTTATATTGCAATCCAGCACCAGTTGCCACAGCAATTATCATAATAATAATTCCTAGTGCAATTGCTGTAATTGCAATTTTTATTATTGGAGATGAAATGCTATTTTTATACTTTTTGCCAGCAATAATGCGTTTTGCAATAAATAACTCGTAATTCAAATTGATGATAAATTTTAAACCTTTCAAAAGTACATATTTATTCTTGTTTTTACTGCTGAATTTTCAGCTGATTTCTTGTGCTCAAAAAACCAATCCTATTATAAAAAAGGTTGAAAAGAAAGAACTCGTTATAAATACTGGCGCAGATAGAACTAATTTGTATGTAAATCTATTAAAAGGAAAAAACGTTGCAATTGTTGCAAATCAAACTTCAGTTTTATCACTGTTACAAAGAGCTGAAGTTGCTCCTAATATTATGGGTTCTAAAAAAGTAACACATCATTTAGTAGATTATTTACATAATTATAATGGTATTTCTGTTAAAAAAGTTTTTGCTCCAGAACATGGTTTTCGTGGAAAAGCAGATGCTGCTGAACTTGTAAAAGATGGTTTAGATACTAAAACAGGTTTGCCAATTGTTTCTTTATATGGGAAAAGCAAAAAACCTTCTGCTAAAGAACTAAAAGGAATAGATGTTGTGGTTTTTGACATTCAAGATGTTGGAGCGCGTTTTTATACGTACATTTCTTCTCTACATTATGTAATGGAAGCGTGTGCAGAACTTAACATTCCAGTGATATTGCTTGACAGACCAAATCCAAATGGACATTATGTTGATGGTCCTGTTTTAGAAATGGAACATACATCTTTTGTAGGGAAACATCCTGTTCCTGTTGTTTATGGAATGACCATTGGCGAATATGGACAAATGATTAATGGTGAAAAATGGTTAAAAAACGGAATACAATGTGATTTAACAGTAATTCCTTTAGAAAATTACACACATAATTCAGCATACAGTTTAACAATAAGACCTTCACCTAATTTACCAAATGATAAAAGTATAAACTTGTATCCAAGTTTAGGTTTTTTTGAAGGAACTATTATAAATGCTGGAAGAGGAACAGAGTTTCAATTTCAAAGATATGGAGCATCCTTTTTTCCAAAAAGCGATTTTATTTATACTCCAAAACCAAATTTTGGTTCTAAATATCCAAAAGAAAAAGGAAAACTTTGTTATGGTGTAGATTTAAGTACTACTAAAAAATTAAATGCTATAAATTTAGAATGGTTGATTGATGCGTATCAAAAAACGCCAAAAACAGAAAAATTCTTTGGTAAAACGTTTACAATTCATGCTGGAAATACCAAACTACAAAAACAAATTGAACAAGGTTTTAATGCAGAGAAAATTAGAAAAACTTGGGAAAAAGATTTGGAAGTTTTTAAGCTGATTAGGAGTAAATATTTGATTTATGAATAATATAAAACAAGAGATTTTAGATAATATCTGCTACACAGAACTCGTGTATGAAAGAATAAATAAAAAATTGAAGATTAATCTTTCTAAAAATAAAATTGAAACTTATTTATTTAACATATTGAAAGAAACACATATCAATTTCTTTACAAAAACTGGAAAGAATTTTTATATAACAAACTCAGAAAACAAAATTAGAATCACTATAAATTCAAATACGTTTAGAGTTATTACTGTGGATAAATTTACAAATTAGTAGGCTTTCTATATCCTTGAAAAGGTTGTTTCAACAACTCTTTTAAAGAAGAATTTTTAACTTCATCTGGAAAAGTATCAACTCCGTACACAATTTTTTCTCTATCAAATTCCATGTAAGTGCCAAAAATTCGATCCCAAATAGAAAAAATATTTCCGTAATTAGAATCTGTGTAAGGCAACATATTATGATGATGAATTTTATGCATATCTGGTGAAACAATAAAGTAACTTAGCAATTTATCCACCTTTGGTGATATTTTAATATTTGCATGTGTAAACTGTGTGAAAATTAATGACATAGATTGATACATCATTACAATTGCAATTGGAGTTCCAACCACAAAAACACCTATTAAAGTAAATGTAAAACGAATAACACTTTCTAAAGGATGATGCCTGTTTGCTGTAGTTGTATCTACTTTATGATCTGAGTGATGCACTAAATGCACCATCCAAAGTGGTTTTACTTTATGTTCTGTAAAATGTGCTAAATAAGCTCCAAAGAAGTCTAAAAATAGAATTCCTAAAACAACATATAACCAAAGTGGAATTTCTGGCAACCAATTTATAATTCCGAAATTATTAGCCTGAACCCAATCTGCAGATTTTAGCAATAAAAATGCTAATGAAAAGTTGATTAGTATGGTTGTAAATGTGAAAAATAAATTAGGAAAAGCATGTTTCCATTTTTTATAATCGAATTTAAAAAGCGGAATTGCACCTTCTAAAAGCCAGAAAAAAGTGATTCCTCCTACTAAAATTAAACTTCTATGCGCAGAAGGAATTGTTTCAAAATAATTAAATAAGGTTTCCAAGTTGATTTTATTTTCTACTAAAATAGTAAAATAAAAGTTCTTGATAGAAATACAATTCTAATATCAAAAAAGAGTGTTATTAAAATTGAGCTTAAGAATTAAAAAAAAGCAACAAACTTAGCTTCTTACTTTTTTCTTATTATATTCATAAGGAATACGCTTTTTTAACGCTTCAACAATATTATAAGCAGCAGGACAAACTGATGTGTTTTCAATAGTTAAATCTGTAATTTGAATAAATTTTCTTCTGTCTGTATGAGGATATTCGGCACAAGCTTTTGGCCTAACATCATAAATAAAACATGTATTATCAGATTCATCTAAAAAAGAACAAGGAGCTGTTTTTAGCACCATAAAATCGTCTGAATCTCTTTGTAAGTATTGATTTTTAAAATCAACTACTTTCATCTTTAATTTCTTAGAAATTCGTTCTGTATCTTTATCTGTAAAAATAGGACTCGTAGTTTTACAACAGTTTCCACAAGTTAAACAGTCTGTTTTATTAAACTCTTTATCATGTAACTCTTGCATTACATAATCCAAATTTTTTGGAGTTCTCTTTTTTAAATTTGCAAAATATTTTTTACTCTCTTTTTTTGCTTCTTCTGCTAATTTTGGGAGTTGTTCTAAGCGTTTTTCCATTGTGTAAAATTACAATATTCTACTGTAAATTATTAATACAAAAATTTATTAAATTATGTGTTTAAAATTAGTCTACTTATGAAAACGATATGTACTTAAACTATCAACTTCAATAATTAATTTTAAAGGTTTTATCATTGACAGCGTTGAATTATTTGTTAACTTAATTTCTGCTTTTTTAAATCTAAATTTTTGTTTTATAAACTTTCTTTTCTTTGTAATGCTATCTATTATTGCAATTGATGTTCTCCATAAATTAATTTTAGATTGATTTTTAGCATTAATTTTAAGAGAATGAATCAAATTACCTTTTAAAGAACCTGTTAACTTGCTTCTTGTTAAATCTACCTGCAAGGTATCATTATAAAAAGTGTTAAAATGGATTTTCGAATTTTCTAAACCTATAATATTTCTTAAAGATTTAGCATGAACATGTATTTTATATTTAGAATCTACTTCATCAATAAATAATGTGTCATTTTTTAATGCTATACCTTTAAAGTTATAATGTTCTTTAATAACTCCATAATTTTTATCGTAAGAATGAATACTTGTTAGAGAGTCTTTAACAATAGTAACTTTAGCATTTTCTTTAACAACAAGTACAGAAAAATCATCAATTTTTTTGACATCAACAGTTTCTTCTGGATTTAGTTTTGGTTTATTATTATTGTTTTCTTCGTAATTCTTTGCGCATATAAACAAAGTTGATGTTGCACCAATGATAAAAATAAATAGGGCAAATTGTAAATATTTTGAAGTTTTCATTTAATCGTTTTTATTAATTTCTTTAATTAACTCTTGTAAATCTTTGCTTGTTAATTTTAGCAGTTTTACTTTTTTTATTACGTCTAGTAATTCATTTTTAAAAAAGTAGTTTTTTTCTTTTTTCCTAATTTTTTCTATCGCTTTTTCTGCTACAAAAAAACCTACACCTCGTTTATTCTCAAACACTCCTTCTTCTTGTAAATACGCATAACTTCGCATCACTGTATTTCTGTTTACTTCCAACTCAACAGCCAAATCTCGCACAGAAAGCACTCTTTCATTGGGTTGTAAACTTCCGTCCAAAATCTGATTGCAAAGATTGTCTGCTATTTGTAAATAAATTCCTCTGTTAGTTTTAAATTCCATAATTATGCTTCCCTTTCTTTTAAATTAAAATAAGCCAGCAACAACATAATTAAACTTATGCCAGTAAAAAGTGCTATAAAATAATTATTTTTATAATTTACTGGTAAGGCTAATAATTTAATTGAAAATAGCTCATTTGAAGTATGAACATAAAATATATGCGATAGAATTACCATTAATAAAAATAGAAATACAGCAATCAATCCAAAGGTAAAAACTGATTTAAAAATTGCAAACTTTTTAAAATACGTTGCTCCAGCAAAAACAAATAAGGTACACATTGTTATCGCCAAACAAGTTACATATAAATCAGATTTAAGTTTTACCTCTTTAATTACACTTAATATATCATAATTTTTAACGGTTTCAGAAACAGGTTCAAAAATACCATAAAAAAGATACGCACACTTAAAAGTAAACCAGTACAAAAGAAACAACAATACTGATAAAGCTACAATTCTAACTAAAAATTGTACTAAATACTTCTCTAAAATAGAGGCTGGTAATAATATATAAGAAATACTCTTGGAAGAAGATCTTAAAGCCGAAAAACTGGTTCCTGCACTAATAACTAATCCAGATATGAAGAAGAATGTAAAAATTGGTTGATAATATCCATTATAAAAATATGTATTTATGTTAAAATTTGTATTAAGTTGAGGATACTTTGCTTGATATTCAATCCGGTCAGCAAGATCATTTAAATTTAACAAATCAAAAATAAAAAGTATAATAAATAAAACAACAATTGCGAGCACATATATTTTTCCATTTAAAGCTAAATCGTATTTTAAACAATTTACAAATCGTTTTGCACTAAAGTATTTTTGTAAATTCATGGCTTATAAATTAATTTCTGCATTATTAGAAATGGCATTAAACAATAATTCTATATCAATTTCTGTTTCTTCATTATTTTTAACAGGTACAATTACTTTGTAACCTATTGGACATTTTTCAGCATACTTTACATCTTCTAAATCAGTAATTGCATGCACAGATTTAAATTGAAATTTCTCTGTTATTTTAAATGTTTCTTTTTCAAAAACAATTTTGCCATTATCTATATGGACAATTTTATCAATGATTGTTTCAACATCTTTTACTTGATGTGTAGATATGATTACTAATTGATTTTCATCTACAGCATCTACTAACACTTTTCTAAATATTTTTTTTGATGGAATATCTAATCCATTTGTTGGTTCATCCAATAATAATATTTTACAATTGGTTGATAAAGCAAAAGCGATAATGAACTTTTTTTGTTGTCCATGAGATATTTTTTTCAAATTATGATTTATATCAATATCAAAATCTTTTAGGAGTTGATGCATTTTTTCAACATCGAACTTTACATACAAAGCTCCATAAACTTTTAAATAGCTTTTAATAGTAATTGAAGGAAAAAAAGGAGTATCATTTACTAAAAAAATATCTGTCAAAAAATTTGGGTCTCTTTTGTTTGGTATAAAACCATTAACTTCAATAGTTCCATTTTTAGAAGGTAGCAAACCAGATACTATTTTCAATAATGTTGACTTACCAGCACCATTTTTACCAAGTAAGCCTATTATACTCCCTGCTTTTTGATTAAAATTCAAATCTTTAAACAAAAAATCATTTTTATTATAACTGTAAGAAAGGTTTTTAGCTGAAATCATATATCATATTGTATTAGTGTACTATTTAACTATGACGCAAATGTAAAAATATATTTTGAATTAAAACTAATAAATTCATAAAAATTTAAATAGTCTTTAATTAAGATAAAAACATCTTTAAAAAGTATCATTTTAAACTTCTATTTTCATTCTAAAAAAACAAATAAAAATATGTAATTTTGCATTTCAATTTTCGAAATTTTATGAGCATTCAACATAGTATAGAAACCAAAGTAAAAGAAGGTTTTTTAGCTTTATATAATACAGAAATTCCAACAGTAGAATTTCAGGCAACCAGAAAAGAATTTGAAGGAGATATTACAGTTGTTGTTTTTCCTTTATTAAGATACAAAAAAGGGAACCCTGTACAAATTGGTGAAGATTTAGGAAAATACATTGTAGAAAAAATAGAAGAAATAACAAATTACAATGTTGTAAAAGGTTTTTTAAACTTGGTAATTGATGATCGTTTCTACACAAATTTCTTCAATTCTATTTTAGCAGATACTTCTTACGGATTTGTTTCGCCAAAAGCAGATGAAAAAGCAATTATGGTAGAGTATTCTTCACCGAATACTAATAAACCATTGCATTTAGGACATGTTCGTAATAATTTATTAGGATATTCTGTTTCTGAAATCATTAAAGCAGCAGGAAAAAAAGTCTATAAAACACAAATTATTAACGACAGAGGAATTCATATTTGTAAATCGATGTTGGCTTGGGAAAAATTCGGAAACGGAGAAACTCCAACTTCATCTGGTTTAAAAGGTGATAAATTGGTTGGGAATTATTATGTAAAATTTGACCAAGAATACAAAAAAGAAATCAGCGACTTAATTGCTTCTGGTATTTCTGAAGATGATGCTAAAAAACAAGCTCCAATTATTTTAGAAGCACAAGAAATGCTTTTAAAATGGGAAGCTGGAGATGAACAAGTTGTTGCTCTTTGGAAAGAAATGAACTCTTGGGTTTATGCTGGTTTTGACGTTACTTATAAAAATATGGGTGTAGATTTTGACACTTTGTATTATGAAAGTAACACCTATTTATTAGGAAAAGATGTTGTGGCACAAGGTTTAGAAAAAGGAGTTTTCTTTAAAAAAGAAGATGGTTCTGTTTGGTGTGATTTAACTGAAGATGGTTTAGACGAAAAAATTGTGCTGCGTTCAGACGGAACAGCAGTTTACATGACGCAAGATATTGGTACAGCTATACAACGTGTAAAAGATTATGCAGATGTTGGAGGAATGGTGTATACAGTTGGTAACGAACAAGATTACCATTTTCAAGTATTGTTTTTAATCTTAAAGAAACTTGGTTTCGATTGGGCTAAACAATTACATCATTTAAGTTACGGAATGGTAGATTTACCTTCTGGAAAAATGAAATCTAGAGAAGGAACTGTTGTAGATGCTGATGAATTAATGGAAGAAATGACAGATACTGCTAGAGTAATTTCTGAAGAATTAGGGAAATTAGATGGTTATTCTGATGTTGAAAAAGAAGAATTATATAAAACAATTGGTTTAGGTGCTTTAAAATATTTTATCTTAAAAGTAGACCCTAAAAAGAGAATTTTGTTCGACCCAAAATCTTCTGTAGATTTTCAAGGAAACACAGGTCCATTTATACAATATACCTATGCTAGAATTCAATCTATAATTAGAAAAGCAACTTTTGATTATTCACAACCTGTTTCTATAGATTTACACGAAAAAGAGAAAGAATTATTAAAGCAATTAGAATTATATCCTGAAGCAATACAACAAGCAGCTTCAAATTATTCTCCTGCAATTATTGCAAATTACACCTATGATTTGGTAAAAGAATTCAATTCTTTTTATCAGAATGTATCTATTTTAGGTGAACAAGATCAAGATAAAAAAATATTTAGAGTTCAATTAGCAAATAAAGTTGCAAACACAATAAAAACTGCATTTTCTTTATTAGGAATTCAAGTTCCTGAAAGAATGTAAAATAATTAGATTGAATTTAAGAAGAATCCTTAAATTTGCACGAACAACATCAACAACAAAAAGATAAACAAACAGAATTATGAAATACGACATTATTATTATTGGTAGTGGTCCTGGAGGTTATGTAACAGGAATTAGAGCTTCTCAATTAGGCTTTAAAGTTGCCATTGTAGAAAAAGAAAGCTTAGGTGGAATTTGCTTAAATTGGGGATGTATACCTACAAAAGCATTATTAAAATCTGCTCAGGTTTATGATTACTTAAAACATGTTGATCAATATGGTTTAAAAGCAGAAGCAATTGATAAAGATTTTGAAGCTGTAATAAAACGTAGTCGTGGTGTTGCTGATGGAATGAGCAAAGGTGTTGCTTTTTTAATGAAGAAAAACAAAATCGATATAATTAATGGTTTTGGAAAAATAAAAACTGGTAAAAAAGTTGATGTAACTGCTGAAGATGGTACTGTTACAGAATATAGTGCAGACAATATTATTATTGCAACTGGTGCTCGTTCTAGAGAATTACCAAATTTACCACAAGATGGCAAAAAAGTAATTGGTTACAGACAAGCAATGAGTTTAACTAGCCAACCAAAATCTATGATTGTTGTAGGTTCTGGAGCAATTGGTGTAGAGTTTGCTCACTTTTATAATTCAATGGGAACAGATGTAACTATTGTAGAGTTTATGCCAAATGTAGTTCCTGTAGAAGATATTGATGTTTCTAAACAATTTGAGCGTTCAATTAAAAAAGCAGGTATTAAAGTAATGACTAATTCTTCTGTAGAATCTGTTGATACTTCTGGTGAAGGTGTTGTTGCAACTGTAAAAACTAAAAAAGGAGAAAAAACTTTAACTGCAGATATATTATTATCAGCAGTTGGAATTAAATCGAACATAGAAAATATTGGTTTAGAAGATGTTGGAATAATTGTAGACAGAGATAAAATCTTAGTAAACGATTTTTACCAAACTAATATTCCTGGTTATTATGCAATTGGAGATGTGGTTCCTGGACAAGCTCTAGCGCACGTTGCTTCTGCAGAAGGAATTACTTGTGTTGAGAAATTAGCTGGTTTACATACTGAAGCAATCGATTATGGAAATGTTCCTGGTTGTACATATGCAACTCCAGAAATTGCTTCTGTTGGTTTAACTGAAGCCAAAGCAATTGAAGCTGGTTATGAACTAAAAGTTGGTAAATTTCCTTTCTCTGCATCTGGAAAAGCAACAGCAGCAGGAACTCCTGATGGTTTTGTAAAAGTAATATTTGATGCAAAATACGGAGAATGGTTAGGATGCCATATGATAGGAGCTGGTGTTACTGATATGATTGCTGAAGCAGTTTTAGGACGTAAATTAGAAACTACAGGTCATGAAGTGCTAAAAACTATTCATCCTCACCCAACTATGAGTGAAGCTGTTATGGAAGCTGTAGCTGATGCATATGATGAAGTAATTCATTTATAAAAAAAACTTCTAAACTTGTTTTAGAACCTTATAATAAATTAAAAAACCGAAGCAAATTGCTTCGGTTTTTTTTTATATTTGATATTCACAGTAATTAAAAAATTTGTTATGAAATTAAAATTTTATGTATTAATTATTTGTTTATTTTCATTAAAAAGTTTTGCCCAAATGAAAGGCTTAACTGAATCTGGTGATGAAATAATTCTTTATAAAAATAATACTTGGAAGTATGTAAATGATAGTATTAATACCAATAAAGTAATTAAAACCAATGAGATTGAATTTAAAACACCTAAAAAATCTACTTTTTTAGTAAAAAGTAAAAATTTAAAAGTTGGTGTACATATCAATCCAAAGAATTGGTCTTTTCAAAAAAATGCAGTTAATGATGCTGCAGAATTTTCATTTGAATTAAAAAATGAAGATTTATACGGAATGATGATTACCGAAAAAGTTCAAATTCCATTATTAAGTCTTAAAGATATTGCTGTTTCAAACGCAAAAGAAGTAGCCCCAGATATTCAAATTGACAAAGAAGAATACAGAACTGTAAATGGTAAAAAAATATTAATGATTCAAATGAGTGGAACAACTCAAGGAATCAAATTTAAATATTACAGTTACTACTATTCAAGCGAACAAGGTGTAGTTCAGTTAATTACGTATTCATCACTAAATCTTTTTGAAACTTATAAAAAGCAAATGGAAGAATTCTTAAATGGGTTTATAGAGTTTTAAATTCACTCATCTATAAAATCAATACATTTATCGAAAACCAAAGCAAATAGCTTTGGTTTTTTGTATCTTTAAATTATTAATTAAAAAAAAAGAAAAATGAAAGCAAAATATCAAAGTGTATTAGATTTAGGTCAAGAATTAGCTATTCAAAACGGAGATGTAAAAGAAGAAAATGGGGTTTTACATGTTAATGGAACTGCAAAAAATCAATATGAGAAAAATTTACTTTGGGATAAAATCAAAGAAATAGGTGGAGACAATCCTTCAGATATTATAGCAGATATAAAAATTGCAGATACTAGTGTTTTTGCAAATCATACTGTAAAAAGTGGCGATACTTTAGGTAAAATTGCAAAACATTATTATGGAAATGCATCAAAATACAATGCTATTTTTGAAGCAAATACAAATATTTTAAAATCTCCAGATGTTATTCATCCTGGTCAAGATTTGGTAATTCCGAATTTATAGAATTATTATATTATAATTTAAAACCGAAGCAATTTGCTTCGGTTTTTTTATGCCTTAAAATCAGAAATCTTACCTGAAAATTATTTTTTTATCTTTGATTACCAACTAACTAAACTTTTAATCAAATGAAAACAACACGTCAGTCTGAAAATGATTTAATCATTTCATACAAATCATTAAGAAAACTAATTGGATCTATAGGTGTTTTTTTACCCGTAATTTTAGCTGCAGGAATGTTCTATTTTAACAAGGAGAATTTTATTCAGGATTCTATAAGCGATTATTACGGAACTCAAATGAGAGATGTATTTGTTGGGTTCTTATTTGTACTTGGTTTTTTTCTTTTTAGCTATAAAGGGTACAAAAATGAAGATAGAGGAATCTTTTACAACGATAATTTATATGCAAATTTAGGTGGCGTCTTTGCATTAGCTGTTGCATTGTTTCCAACAACAAGTGAATCTTCAACTATTAGAGCAATACATCTTACTTCTGCTGTTTTACTTTTTGCTGTTTTTAGTTACTTCTGTTTAGTTATTTTTAGAAGAGGAGTTGAAGTTTCCATCCAAACCAGAATGAAAAAAAAGAGAAATAAATTTTATTTATGGTGTGGAATATTAATAATTCTGTTTGTTCTTTCAGCAGGTTTAAGTTTTTACATTATGAATGAAGAAACAAGAAGAAGTACAGATATTATTTTTTATTGCGAAACTTTTGCTTTGTGGATTTTTGGATTTTCTTGGCTTATTAAAGGAGAAGCAGTTTTAGCTGATAAATAAAAAATAATTTTACTAAAAACCAATGAACAAGTTTCCTATGAGTAAAACAAAAGCGCTATTTTTGTGGTTGAAAATTATTAAATGATTACTAATAAGAAACTATTTTATACAGAAATTTTAAAAGCAATCTTAAAACTTATCATTGCTGGAGTTTTAATTGGTGTTTTAAAAAAGTATGATGCAATAATTGCCGGAATTTTAATTCTAAAAATTATTCATAATATTTATAAAGAAATCATTCAACCAAAAACGAATAAAAATTGGTTGTTAATTATTGGCATGATATTAACTGGTTTTGGCGGAATAGTAGGTGAAACTTGGGGAGTCACAAATGGTTATTGGGAGTACCATGAAGTAACAAGAGAATTACCATTATGGTTGCCTTTTGCGTGGATGCTAGCATTCCACTATTTATACAAACTTGAAAGAAATTTAATTCCTTTATTAACTTTTCAGACTCAAAAAAACAAAATAGTTTTGGCAATTATTTTGGCATTAATTCTTCCTGCTTTTGGTGAAGTAATTACAATTTATTTAGGTGTTTGGACTTATTACTGGCCTTATCAAATTTTAGGAGTTCCTTTATATGCCTTTATTTGCTTGGTGTTTGTACACATGTTAGTATATACAATCTTACATTATATTTGCAAAAAATATAAAATAAACGACATTGTTTTTAATTAAAACCTCCAAGCAACAATTCTAGTAACTTTGTTCCCTTGGCTCATAGGAATAACTTTAAACTCTTTTGCACCTAGCTTTTTATAAGATTTTTCTAAACTTTTTACATTATCTTTTTTAGAAACTAAACTAGTAAACCATATACTACTTTTTGGATATAAAGAACTTTCATATAAGTAGTTATGTAAAAATGCTTTTTCTCCTCCAATGTACCAAAGTTCATTATTGTTTCCAGCAAAATTTCTCACTGCATTGTTTCCTAAATTTCTAGATTTTCTGCTATTTGCTCCTTGTGCTTCTTCTGCCGATTTATAAAATGGCGGATTACACATAGTTGCAGAAAAAGAATCTTTATCAGAAATAATTCCTTTTAAAATTTGCATTTCGTTTTTTTGATGACGCAATTCTATTTTTGAAACTAGTTTGTTATCATCTATAATATCTTGTGCAGAATCTAAAGATTCTAAATCAATATCAGTTCCTACAAAACTCCAATCATATTCTGACGCTCCTAATAAAGGATAAATGCAACTTGCTCCTACTCCAACATCTAAAATCTTAACATCTTCTTTTATGTCAGATGCAGTAAGTAAATCTGATAAATAATGAATATAGTCTACTCTTCCAGGAATTGGAGGACATAAATTTTTATCTGGAAAATTCCAAGATGTTATCTTATAATGAGCCAATAAAAGAGCTTTATTCAATTCTTTTACTCCTTTTGGATCAGAGAAATCAATAGAAGTATTTCCATGAGAATTATCAATTATAAACTCCTTTAATAAAGGATTCGCTTTTACTAATTCTGGAAAATTGTAACCATTATTATGCTTACTATTTTTATGGAAAGTTTTATTGTTAGATTTCATAGTGCAAAACTAATCTAAAAAGAATCAATTGTACTATTTAATTGAAAAATAACAACTATAATTCTAAGATTGTGAATTCTAATTCTAACGGTTTTAATGCCGTTTTTAAAGAGTCTATAAATGTGGCTCCATATTCTAAATAATATTCAGAAAAATTACGCTGTCTTTCTTCTAAACTTTGATTCGGAATTAACTCATTTTGAAGCGAAGTAATTCTATCAACTAAGTCTTTTTGCCTTCTTTTTTCAGCCCTTAACAAACGTTTTTCAAGATTTTTCAATCCTTTTAGCTGTTTTATTTCTTGTGCTTTTACTGCGTTACCAAAAGAAACATCGGTTTTTTCTGCTATATGTTTTAATTCTGAAAATTGTTGTTCTAAAAAAGTTAACTTTTCTTTAAAATTTACTTTAATTTCAGAATTTTCAATTACTTTTTTAGATAATAAATCATTTTGATTTAAAAATAATTCTTCTAAAGAAACTTCTAAATTATTTAATTTTTTCTGTTGTTTTGCCGAAATTACTTGCACAGAATTACGTAATAATAAAATAGGAAAAGGAATATTAACTTTTTCAAAATACGCTTTTAACTGAAGCCAATAAGCTATTTCTCCTCCGCCACCAACATAACATAGATTTGGTAAAATTACTTCTTGGTATAAAGGCCTCATAATTACATTAGGTGAAAATGCTTTCGGATTTTCATATACTTCTCGTAAAATTTCATCTTTAGAAAAAGTAATATCTGTATTATTAACTTTATAAACTCCTTTTTCTAAAATAATGCGTTCTCTAATTTCATCCGTTAAATAAAACAAGTTAATTTCTCTAGGATTTACTTGAATTTTATAATCTTTTTCTAATTTAGAAATAGTTTTAGAAACTTCATTAAACGATGTTCCGTTTTCGAGTTCGTCTTTTACAATTGGCGCAAATAATTGCTTCAATTTAACATCATCACTATCAATAACAACCAAACCGTATTCAGAAAATAACTCATTGGCAATATAACGTGTTGCTGCAGCTAAATTAGTATGCTTTAAATACGCATCAGAAAATAAATTCTTTATAAAATCTGCATTTTTAGAATTTCCTAAATGATTAGAAAAAACTTCAAAAACATCTTGTAATCCTTCCGTAGAAAAACGCCCAACTGCTCCTCCATCTTCTCTGTTCCAACGAACTTTTTTTCCATCAAAATTAAAATAATTGATTTCTTCAAAATCATGATCTTCTGTTGCCATCCAATAAATTGGAACAAAATTTTGTTCTGGAAATTTATCTGACAATTCTTCACTTAAATTGATAACAGAAATTATTTTATACAAGAAATACAAAGGCCCAGTAAACAAATTTAATTGATGACCAGTTGTAATTGTAAATGTGTTTTGCTGCTTTAAAGACTCTATATGAGCAATCGTTTTTTCAGATTGATTTACTTCTTGATATTGCTTTTTTAAAGCATCGACCAACGTTATTCTAGATTGTAATCGAAACGATTTTTGTTTCTCTTCAATTTGATTATGAAAACCTGTGATATCTGGAAAATTATTGTAAAATGGTTCTATAGACTCTTTTTTTTCTAAATAATGAAGCATTGTTTTAGAAAAAAAACCGGTTTTTTGAAATGGAATATGTGTTACTTTCATATTAATAAAGAATAACACTGTTTATACAACAATCAGAATCTGAAATAGTACTCATGTAAATTGATTAATTTTTGATAAAAATACGAATATTTATGCTTTGTCGGGAAGCTTATAGCAATCTAACAAAGATTTAACATCATAAAGATTCAAACTAGTGAAAAACAGAAAAATATATTCAT
This sequence comes from uncultured Polaribacter sp., assembly GCA_965367085.1. Lineage (GTDB taxonomy): Bacteria > Bacteroidota > Bacteroidia > Flavobacteriales > Flavobacteriaceae > Polaribacter. Next base: position 6,600 of record CBDUHF010000010.1, on the reverse strand, counting down.
TACTTTTGATTATCAAACAAAAGTTTACATGAAAATTAAATTATTCTTACTCGCAACTGTTCTAACTTTCACCAGTATAAACGCACAAAAACTACAATCACCTTCAGAATTTTTAGGATATGAAATTGGTTCTCGTTTTACAAGACATCATAAAGTTGTAGATTATTTTAAATACGTTAGCAATCTATCAAAAAATGTAAAACTAGAAAAATATGGAGAAACTAATGAACACAGAGCTTTGTATGTTAGTTATATTTCGTCTAATGAAAATATTACAAATTTAGAGGAAATCAGAAAAAAGAACCTTGCTCAAACAGGGATTTCTTCTGGAAATTCTGATGCTAAAACTGCAATTGTTTGGTTAAGTTATAATGTACATGGTAACGAAGCTTCAAGTACAGAAGCTGCAATGTTAACTTTGTACCAATTAATTACTGCAAAAAAATCTTGGTTAGAAAATACAATTGTAATTATAGATCCATCTATAAATCCTGATGGAAGAGATCGTTACGTAAATTGGTATAACCAAGTTAAAAGTACACCTTATAACATAAATCAAGAAGCAAAAGAACATGTAGAACCTTGGCCTGGTGGAAGACCAAATCATTATTTATTCGATTTAAATAGAGATTGGGCATGGGCTAGTCAAATAGAAACTCAGCAAAGAATAAAAATTTACAACAAATGGATGCCTCATGTTCATGTAGATTTTCACGAACAATACATAAATAATCCTTATTATTTTGCTCCTGCTGCAGAACCTTTTCATGAAATAATTTCTGATTGGCAGCGTGATTTTCAAACAAAAATTGGAAAAAATCATGCAAAATATTTCGACAAAGAAGGTTGGTTATATTTTACAAAAGAAAGTTTCGATTTATTGTATCCAAGTTATGGAGACACGTATCCAACTTTTATGGGCGCAATTGGCATGACTTATGAGCAAGCTGGACATGGAATGGCAGGTTTAGGAATTAAAACTGATGGAGGTGAAATTTTAACGTTAAAAGACAGAGCTATTCATCATACAACAACTGGTTTATCTACTGTTGAAGTTTCTTCTAAAAATGCTTCAAAATTAAATAGTGAATTCAAAAAATTCTTTGAAAACACCGATTTTACATACCAAAGTTTTGTGTTGAAAAACGATAATCAAGATAAAACAGCGCGTTTAAAAAGACTACTTGATACTCATGAAATTAAATATGAACAAGCAACAAAAGCAACTATAAAAGGATATAATTTCAATACGGAAAAAGAAAGTAAATTTTCTATTTCAAACAATGATTTGGTAATTCATACCAATCAACCAAAAGGAAAAATGGTAAAAGTATTGTTTGAGCCTAAAACAAAATTAGTAGATTCTTTAACTTATGACATTACTGCTTGGGCTATACCTTTTGCACATGGGTTTAATGCAATTGCTTCTAAAACGAAAGTAAATTCTAAGTCTATAACAAGTTCTAAATCAGTACAAAATACAATAAACAAATCTGCTTATGCTTATATTTCTAAATGGAATAGTTTAGATGATGCCAATTTTTTAGCTGATTTATTACAACAAAATATTGTGCCAAGATTTACAGAAAAAGAGTTTTCTGTTCAAGGTAAATCGTTTCAAAAAGGAACCTTAATCATATTAAGAAATGATAATAGAACAGATTCTTTTGATACAAAATTAATTGAAATAGCCAATAAACATCAACGTGAATTAACGCCTTCTCCAACAGGTTTTGTAAGTTCTGGAGTAGATTTTGGCTCTTATTCTGTAAAACCAATTAACAAACAAAAAATTGCTGTTTTATCTGGTAAAGGAACTTCTTCATTAAGTTTTGGTGAAATCTGGCACTTCTTTGAAACACAATTACATTACCCAATTACAAACATAAATTCTGATAATTTTTCTTATGTAGATTTCTCTAATTATGATGTAATTATTTTACCAAACGGATATTACAGTAGAGTTTTAACAAAAGAAACTTTAGATAAATTAAAAAAATGGACGCGTTCTGGCGGAACTTTAATTGCTATTGGAAATGCTTTAAATAGTTTTGCCGATAAAAAAGGATTTTCTCTAAAAAAGAAACAAGCAAAAAAAGACACCATAAAGGCAAACTTAACTCCTTATGCAGATAGAGAGCGTAAAAGTGTAGAAAATTTAATTACTGGTAGCGTTTTTAAAAGTACTGTAGACACAACACATCCTTTAGCTTTTGGATATGACAAAGAGTATTTCTCTTTAAAATTAAGCGGAACTTCTTTCGAGTATTTAAAAGACGGGAACAATGTTGCTTATTTCAATGAAGCAACTAAAAATGTTGCTGGTTATGCAGGTAGCAAAGCAGTGAAAAATATTCCTGAATCGTTGTTGTTTGGGGAAGATAAAATGGGAAATGGAAGTATTATTTACATGATAGATAATCCGCTTTTTAGATCTTTCTGGGAAAATGGAAAACTATTTGTTGCCAATGCTGTTTTCTTTCTAAATTCTGATAAATTGAAGTAAAAAATAGTTTAGAATAATATAATTCTAAAAATCAAAAATCCGCTCTAAAGAGCGGATTTTTTTATTTATTTTTTAGCCTTTTTTTGATGTAAAGGAATTGGTTTTTCTTGCTTTTTAACTGGAGTTCCATACAAATCATAATCTCCTGCTTCGTGAATTTTTACATCTATAAACTCACCAATTTTAATATAATGTTCTTTAGCATCGACGATAACATCATTATCTACATCTGGTGAATCAGATTCTGTTCTTCCGTAAAAATATTCTCCGTCTTTTCTATCAAATAAACATCTAAATGTTTTTCCAACTTTTTCTTGATTCAATTCCCAAGAAATTTGAGATTGAATTTCCATAATTTCATTTACTCTTTTAAATTTTACATCTGCAGGCACATCATCCTCTAACACATAAGCACCCGTGTTTTCTTCATGAGAATACTCAAAAGCACCTAAACGTTCAAAACGCATTTCTTCTACCCAATCTTTTAATTCTTGAAACATTTCTTCTGTTTCTCCTGGATACCCAACAATTAACGTAGTTCTAATTGCCATTTCTGGAACAGCTTTTCTAAACTTATGAATTAACGCAGTTGTTTTTTCATGCGTTGTACCACGTTTCATAGACTTTAACAACTCTGTGTTAATATGTTGCAACGGAATATCTAAATAGTTACACACTTTAGGCTCGCGTTTCATCACATCTAAAACATCCATTGGAAAACCTGTAGGAAATGCATAATGCATTCTAATCCATTCTATTCCTTCTACTTTTGCAAGCGCTTCTAGTAACTCTGCTAAAGCTCGTTTTTTATAGATATCTAATCCATAATAGGTTAAATCTTGAGCAATTAACATTACTTCTTTTATTCCTTTTTCTGCTAATTTTGTAGCTTCTGTAACTATGTCTTCTATTGGTGTAGAAACGTGTTTTCCTCTCATTAAAGGAATTGCACAGAAAGAACAAGGTCTATCACAACCTTCTGCAATTTTTAAATATGCATAATGTTTTGGAGTTGTAGTTAAACGCTCTCCAATTAATTCGTGCTTATAATCTGCTTCTAAAACTTTTAATAAATTTGGCAAATCGTGTGTTCCAAAATACTGATCTACATTAGGAATTTGCTCTTCTAAATCTGGTTTATAACGTTCACTCAGACAACCAGAAACAAAAACTTTATCAATTTCTCCCGCTTCTTTTCTGTTTGCGTAGTGCAAAATAGTATCAATTGATTCCTCTTTTGCTTTACCTATAAATCCACAAGTATTTATAACTACAATATTTCCATCATCATTTTCATCTTCATGAACCACGTCTTTTCCATTCGCTTTTAATTGTCCCATTAACACTTCACTATCGTAAATGTTCTTAGAACAACCTAAAGTAACAACGTTAATCTTATTTTTCTTGATGGTTTTTGTACGCATATCTGTGGTTTTTCGCCTTTGACTAATTCGCTATTGGCTATAAATCTTAATTAATTTTTGTTTCAATTTAGTAAAAATCAAAACGAGTGCAAAAATAACCTTTTCATTATGATTCTATTACTTTCTTTATTGATATTTTTTTATACTATTTTTATGTTTATATTTTCACATATTACTTTAAAGAGTTGATTTTCAATTAATCCTTTTTAAACCTTTTATAAATATACAAGTCTAATTTTACAAATATCTAATAAATGAATTCAACAAAAGTGTATTGGCTGTTTCTTGTAATTTTATACACATTTTCATTTTGTTCTAAAAAAGATGTTGTACAAGAGATTATAGAAGCGGAACAAACTGCAGAAACTTACTTTCCGTCTTTAACTAATAATACTTGGGAGACTGTTTCTCCTTCTGAATTAAATTGGAATGTTTCTAAAATTGAAGAATTAAAAACCTATTTATCAGAAAAAAAAACCAAAAGCTTTATTGTTCTTTACAACGGAAAAATAGTAATCGAAGAATATTTTAACAATCATTCATCAGCTTCCAATTGGTATTGGGCTAGCGCAGGCAAAACATTAACTGCAACTCTTTCTGGAATTACGCAAGATGAAGGTTTGTTAAACATAAATAATAAAGTTTCTGATTATTTAGGAATTGGTTGGACAAGTTCTACACTAGAACAAGAAAACCAAATTACATGTAAAAATTTACTTTCGATGACTTCTGGTTTAGATGACAGTTTGGGTGATGATGTTTCACCAGAAAACTTAAAATACGTTGCAAATGCAGGAACACGTTGGGCATATCATAACGTGTATGTAAAAATGCAAGATATTGTTGCAAAAGTAAGTAACACAAGTTGGACAAACTATTTCAATATCAAATTGCGAGACAAAATTGGAATGAATGGAACTTGGACAGATTTAAAAAACTTAAGTGTTTATTGGAGTAATAGTAGAAGTATGGCACGTTTTGGATTGTTGATTTCTACAAACGGAAAATGGAATAACGCACAAATTATTTCTGAATCATTTTTAAATGAGGCCGTAAATACATCTCAAAACATAAATAATTCTTATGGCTATTTTTGGTGGTTAAACGGAGAATCTAATTATCGTTTACCACAAAGTCAAGTTCAATTTAACGGCGAATTAATTCCAAATGCTCCATCGGATATGTTTGCTGCTTTGGGTAAAAATGATCAAAAAATATATGTTGTACCAAGTAAAAAATTAGTAATTATTAGAATGGGAGAATCTGCAGAAGACTCTAATTTTGCATTATCTAACTTTGATAATGATTTATGGAGAAAAATTAATGCAGTAATTGATTAATATTCTATTCAGAAACTATCTATTAATATCAAAATAACAACGAAACCGTTTTCTTAATTTATTCAAAAACATGATAAATGTTATGTTATCTTTTTTTGCTCTTGTTTTACTTTGTACTATAATTAAATTAATATAAATAAAATGAAAAGATTACTGCTATCAATAGCTGTAATTGCTGTGGTTACCATTACTTCTTGTAACAACAGCAATGCCAAAAAAGAAAGTCATAAATCAGAAACAGACAGTCATAACTCAGAAAAAAAAGCACATTGGACCTACGATGGAGAAACGTCTCCAGAACATTGGGCAGAAATTGAAAAGAACTCTGATTGTGATGGTAAAAAGCAATCTCCAATTAATATTATAGATATAGATACAAAACCAACCAAACAAAAAGAAAACCCTTTAAACATATTATATACACCTACTACAGCAATAAGTCAGGTTGTAAATAATGGGCATTCAATTCAATTTAATTTTGAAGCTGGAGATTCTATTCAATATCATAACGATACATATCATTTATCTCAAATTCATTTTCATGAACCTTCAGAACATACCATAAATGGAATTCGTTATCCCTTAGAAATTCACTTAGTGCATAAAAGCAAACAAGATAATTTTACAGTTATGGGGGTATTGGCTAAAGAAGGACAAGAAAGCCAGTTATTTGAATTTTTAGAGAGCTTTTTACCTATTGAAGAAAACAAATCGAAAGAAATTCATCAATCTTTAGACTTAACAACCTTGTTTCCAGAAAATAAAAACTTCTATTCTTACGATGGTTCTTTAACAACACCTCCTTGTACACAAAATGTAAACTGGGTAATTTTTAAAGACCCAATTATTGTATCTTTAGATGAAGTTTTAAAACTAAAAAGCAACATGCCTGTAGACAATTATAGAAATGAACAACCTATTTATGATAGAGTAGTTTCTATAAATTTACATGAATAAAATAATTGTTTTCATTCTGGCTTTTTTAGTATCAAATAGCTAACTTAGTTTATATATATTATTTAAAAAAGTAGAATAAACATTTTTACCATAACATTACATTACTCTCAAAACACAAACAACCTCCTTTTACAATTCTGTAGAAGGAGTTTTTTTTGTGAAATTTTTAAATTTTTTACTATATTTTTTTATTTAAAAAGTATACATTTTTAATCAATACTAATATGAAATATGCCATAAAACGAGTAGCCTTAGTTAGTTACCTCCTTAAAAAAAACAAAAATCAGTAAAAAAACATATTTAAAACATACGAATTATTATTTATTTAATTTGAATAAAATAACATAACTAACTATTAAACAGTAACATAAAT
>CBDUHF010000009.1:0-86090 GCA_965367085.1 uncultured Polaribacter sp. | reverse complement strand
AATAAAACAATTTATTTTCTTGAGAGTTTTTAATTAATAAGTGTAAAATTTCATATTGATGGTAAATGATTAGGCTTTTTAATAAAGGTAAATTCGATTCTAAAAGTTGATTAAGTGTTGGTCTATCTGCTTTTTGATAATCAATTAATTCTTGAATATCAAAAGGATCATTTTCTAAAATTTCATTTTCTCTAAATTCTGAAAATGTGTTCGAATACTTTTCTATAAAACTAGATGTTTCTAATTCTAATGAATATTTTAAACGTTCTTTCCCTGTCCACCTTTGCATTTGTCCAAAATTAAACTCAGGAACTGAAAACAAAGTATCTGTAATTTCTTTACCAATTAATCTTATTTTCATCTACTAAAGATTATCATCAATTATAAAAATACATTTATTATAACTTCAAGGCAATTTTACTTTTCTCTAACTGTTCAATAAACAGTTCTTTAGTAATTTCTGTTTTATAAAAAGGCACAATTTCTTTTAATAATTTTTTTCCTTTTTTAGTATTCATCAATTCTGGAAATGCTTTTTCTACAACTTTTAGCATTATAGAAGTTGCAGTTGAAGCTCCAGGAGAAGCGCCTAATAAACAGGTTATACTTCCGTCTTTACTTGCTATAACTTCTGTACCAAATTGTAATACTCCTCCTTCATATTCATCTCTTTTAATAATTTGTACTCGTTGTCCAGCTTTAACAACTTCCCAATCATCAGAATTTGCATTTTTCATAAACTTGCGTAACGAATCCATTCTGTCTTCTTTACTCATCAATACTTGTTCTACTAAATACTGAGTTAAAGGTAAATTGTGCCAAAATGCACCCAACATTGAAGGAATGTTATCAAACTGAATGGATTTAAATAAATCTAAATTAGAACCTTCTTTTAAAAATTTAGGACTGAAACCTGCAAAAGGCCCAAACATTAATTGTCTTTTTCCATCTATATATCGTGTATCTAAATGTGGTGTAGACATTGGTGGATCTCCAATTCCTGCTTTAGAATATACTTTTGCATTGTGTTGTTTAATAATTTCTTCGTTTTTACAAACCAACCATTCTCCACTCACAGGAAAACCTCCATAACCATCTTTTTCGTCAATTTCTACTTTCTGTAGCAACAACAAACTTCCTCCTCCAGCACCAATAAACACATGTTCAGCTTCTAATTGATGTGTTTCATCCGTTTTTAAATCTGTAACTTCTACGGTCCAATCTAAATCTGTATCAGGATCAATATCTAAAACCTCCATATTAGTATGAACTGGCGTATCAAATTTAGTTTCTAAAATATGAAATAATTTTTCTGTTAAAACTCCATAATTCATTTCAGTTCCTCTATCAATTCTAGAAGCAGCCATTATTTCGTCTTCTGATCTATCTTTTGCTATTAAAGGAAACCACTCTTTCATTTTGCCGATTTCTCTAGTAAATTCAATAGAATCGAACATAAAATGATCTTTCATTTCTTTAAATCTACTTTCTAAATAATCTGCATTGTCTTTTCCTAAAACCCAACTATGATGTTTTACTGAAGCTATAAATTCACTCGGATTTTCAATCAATCCTTTTTCAGTTAAAAAAGACCAAAATTGTTTTGAAACTTCATATTGTGTACAAATATCAATAGCTTTTTTAATTGAAACTTCTCCGTCTTTTTCCGGACAATAATTTAGTTCACACAAAGCTGAATGCCCTGTTCCTGCATTATTCCAAGCAGCAGAACTTTCTTGTGCTACTTTATCTAAACGTTCTAAAATTAAAATATCTAAATTAGGATCTAATAGTTTGGTGATAATTGCCAAAGTAGCACTCATAATTCCTCCACCTACACATATTAAATCGTATTCTTTTTTCAATTTCATAATTTTATATTTTTTTAGTTCTCGACTGCAAACTGCCAATTGATTAACTGATTACTGCCAAATACTTTAATACGCATCTACATCAATAATAAACCTGATTGGTCTAAAATCTTTTACAGCTTCAAACGTATTTCTAATCTTAGTAATTTGATTTTTGGTATTTGCTAAACTTTGTTTTGGCGGAATTTTAATCACAATATTTTTAATATATTGATTTCGAATTCTAGAAACTGCAGGTGCAGTAGGTCCTAAAACGTATTCTCCAAAAGAATTCTGAAGTGCTTTTGCCAACCAATTCACGCCATTTTCAACTTTATTATAATCTCTGTGTTTTAATGTAATTTTTATCAACCTGTAATACGGAGGATATTTATATTGCCAACGTTCTTGCAATTGCTCTTTATACATTTCTATATAATTGGTTGTAGAAACTTGTTGTAATATTTGATGATAAGGATTGTAAGTTTGAATAGCGACATTTCCTTGTTTTTTACTTCTTCCTGCTCTACCAGATACTTGTACCATCATTTGATACCCACGTTCATGTGCTCTAAAATCTGGAAAATTCAACATTGTGTCAGCATTTAATATTCCTACTAAAGTAACATTGTCAAAATCTAATCCTTTAGATAACATTTGTGTTCCTACTAAAATATCGATTTCTCTCGCTTCAAAAGCGCCAATTATTTTCTGATATCCATGTTTTCCACGAGTTGTATCTAAATCCATTCTTCCTATTTTAAAATCAGGAAAAAGTGATGTTAATTCTAATTCTATTTGTTCTGTTCCAAAACCTTTTGTGTCTAAAGTATTGCTACCACAAGCGCCACAACTGTTTGGCATTGCTCTTTGATAATTGCAATAATGACAACGTAATTCGTGTTTGTATTTATGATAAGTTAAGGTAACATCGCAATTTGGACATTCTGGTGAAACGCCACATGTTTTACATTCTACAACTGGCGAATAACCACGTCTATTTTGAAACAAAATAACTTGTTCTTTTTCGTCTAATGCTTCCTGAATTAATTTCAATAATCTATCAGAAAAATGACCAGTCATTTCCTTTTTACGCTGTTTCTCTTTAACGTCTATCAATTCAATTTTTGGTAATTGAACATTTCCATGACGTCTATTTAGCTCAACAAAACCATATTTTTTCTGTTCTGCATTAAAATAGCTTTCTAAAGATGGCGTTGCAGAACCTAATAATATTTTTGCTTTGTGAATATTTGCTAAAACAATTGCAGAATCACGAGCATTGTATCTTGGAGAAGGTTCAAATTGTTTGTATGAAGTTTCATGTTCTTCATCTACCACAATTAAACCAAGATTAGAAAATGGTAAAAATATTGAAGAACGTGCTCCTAAAATTATTTGAGCTTTTGGTTTATTATCTAAAACATTGTTCCACACTTCTACCCTTTCATTCATAGAGTATTTAGAATGAAATACAGAAATTTGATTTCCGAAATAAACTTGTAAACGTGTAATAATTTGAGTTGTTAATGCAATTTCTGGTAATAAAAACAAGACTTGTTTGCCTTGATCTAAAACATCTTGCATTAATTTTGTGTACACTTCTGTTTTACCAGAACTTGTAATTCCGTGTAAAAGTGTTACATCTTTTTCTTTGAACGATTCTTTAATTTCTGACAATGCAGTTTCTTGAAACTCGTTCAGGTTTTTTAAATCATTTGTATCTCCTTTAAACTGAATTCTATCTGTTTGAATATGATAAAACTCAAAGATGCTTTTATCTACTAACGATTTTAAAATTGAAGAAGAAACATTCGCTTTTTCTTCAAGTTCTTTTGCCTTTATAGGTTTTTTAGAAGTTGATAATTGAAAAAAAGTAAGTACAGCTTCTCGTTGTTTTTTTGCTCTAGAAAGTTCTTCTAGCAATGAATTTAAAGATGCATCACTTTTATAATCTGAATGTAAACGAACATATCTTACCAATTTTGGTTTGTATTGCTCGTAAATTTCTTCTTGAATTGTAATTGCAGATTTCTTAATTAACTCGTTAATTGTAGGCATTACTTTTTTCTTGCCTAAAATATCTGCAACTTGATGAATTGTTAATTGAGATTGATGATGTAAAGCTTCATAAATCAAGAACTCATCATCTAATAGAATAGATTCATCAATAGCAGCTTCATTTTTGTAAATAACTGTTTCACTTTCTAATAAAAATGCAGATGGCAAAGATGCTCTATATACATCACCTAAAGAACACATGTAATAGCTAGAAATCCATTGCCAATGTTTTAGTTGTTGTTCATTTACTAAAGGTTGTTCATCTAATATTTGATGAATTTCTTTGGCTTCATATAATGTTGGTGCATTTTGATGGATGTTTAATACCAATGCAGAATACATTTTTGTTTTACCAAAAGAAACAGCAACTCGCATTCCTTTTTGCAGAAAATTTGCTTCGTCTTCAGTTACAGAATACGTAAAAGTTTTCTGTATTGGAATTGGTAATATGACGTCTATAAAGTGAATAATAACTATTTTATAATGAAATCAAAACTACATAAAATTAGCTACACTACTTTTATATTTTTAAGACAAAATTAATGCAGATTTACTTTTCTGCAATTGAAAAAGTTAGCAAACTAATCTAGCCCTGATTGCAGCAATTGTTTGAGCTCTTTTGAGGAACGAAAAAAGCGAGTGCGAAAAGCAGGAAATAGCTTCTAAAAAGAATAAAGAATTTTTAGACTATTTATTAATAATGGTCTTTACATACAAATTCTCTACCTTTTCTCTTGCCCAAGGTGTAGTTCTTAAAAACTTAAGACTCGATTTGTAGGTTGGGTTATTTTTAAAAGCATTTATATTTAAAATATCGCCTAATTCTTCCCAACCATATTCTAAAAATAATTGTTCTAAAATAGTTGCTAATTTTATTCCGTGTAACGGATTATTTGGTTGTTGTTCTGACATAATTATTTATCTAAGTTTGGTAAAAGAAAATCATCTAATACACTTTTTTTCGCCATCATTTTTTCTATTTCATCTGATTTCCTTGGCGCTTCTCCAGATAAATTTATAGGTCCGTTTTCTGTAATTAAAATATCATCTTCTATTCTCACTGCAATTCCCCACCATTTTTTATCGCAATTACTTCCTTCAGGAATATAAATTCCTGGTTCTACAGTAATTACAGAATTTGCTTTAAAAGGTTGGTAGGTTCCAGGATCATGAACATCTAAACCTAAATAATGTGAAACACCATGTGGTAAATAATTGTGTTTTTCATCAATAGATTTAATAATTCCTAATGTAAACAAACCTTCATCTATCACTTTTTTACAAGCAACATTTGGTGCGCCAAAAGCATTGCCTACTTTACTTTCTGCTATACCTGCTTCTTGTGCTGCATACACAATATCATATATTGCTTTCTGTTCTTTTGAAAACTTTCCATTGGCAGGTATTGTACGAGTAACATCTGCAGTAAAACCTCTGTATTCTGCACCTAAATCCATTAAAACCAATTCATTACCAACTTTCGTCTTGTTGTTTTCTATATAATGTAAAATACAACCATTATTACCTGCACCAACAATAGAAGGATAACCTTCATATTCTGCACCGTATTTTTTGTATACAAATTCATGAATTCCTTGTACTTCTGTTTCAGACATGTGAGGCTTCATGGCTTTCATCATTTCTATTTGTCCTACTGCAGAAATTCTGATGGCTTTCGTTAATAATTTTAATTCTGCATCCGTTTTAATTTCTCTCATTGCAGCCAAACTAGACGATAAGAAATCTACATCTAAATTGGTAGTAGATTGCAAACCTAAAGAAACCTTTTGCTCTATATCTTTTGTTGTTAAAGCAATAGTTGGATTGATGTATTTCTTAATAAATTCATCCTCTTGTAATTCTGGATAATATTGAAGGTTCGCTTTTATGCGCTCTGCTAATGCTTTTCTATCTTCTAATGAAGTAGTTTTTATTAAGTTGTATATGTATTTTTTTGTTGGAGATAAAAAGCTCTTAGGATTATAATTAGAAGCTAATTTGAAACTTTTTACTAAATCGAAAAGATCTGCTTTATCTCTTGTTGAATTTCTATGATCATCATTAAATTTTTCAATAAACACTTTATCAAATTTCTTGAAATCAATTTTAGAATTCACAAAATCTATTCCGTTAAAAGCATTCCTAAATCCCAATTCATTTTTAGCACCTTCTATTCCTAAACGCTTTCCATTCCACTGTTCTGCTCTAAGATTTCTTTCTTGAACATATAAAACTTCATTATAGGTTTCTCCATCTTTATTTGTTTGGTCATCAGCATAGATTATTAAAACTGCATTAGGTTCTCTATAGCCTGTTAAATAATAAAAGTTAGGATCTTGATGAAACACATAATCTACATCATTTGCTCTATTTCTAATTGAATTAGAAAAAACAACAGATACAGAATTCTTTGGCATTTTAGAGCGCAGAATTTCTCTTCTTTCTTTATGAAACTCTTTTGATAAATAATCTGTAGGAGTTTGACCAAAAACAGTGGCAGAAATAAAAAGAAATAAACAGCAAATAAATTTAAATATGTTCATTTTTACTAGTTTTAATTATTTGAAACCAAATGTAATGTTAATTGTTTTCGCTTAAAAAAATATTAACAAAATTTTATCCTTCATTTTTTAGAAATTATTTGCATATTTTTCAATAAATTAGCGTAAAATTTAAGAAATCTACAAATGAAAAATATAGCACTTTCTCACATTCATGAAGCTCTTGGAGCAAAAATGGTACCTTTTGCAGGATATAATATGCCTGTTCAATATGAAGGCGTAACAGCAGAACACTTAACAGTTAGAGAATCTGTAGGAGTTTTCGATGTAAGTCATATGGGAGAATTTTTAGTTGAAGGAGAAAATGCATTGGCATTAATTCAGAAAGTAACTTCTAATGATGCTTCTAAATTAGAAATTGGTGACGCTCAATATAGTTGTTTTCCAAATGAAGATAACGGCATTGTTGACGATTTAATTTGTTATAGATTGAAAGAAAACACCTATTTATTAGTAGTAAATGCTTCTAATATTGAAAAAGATTGGAATTGGATTGAGAAATATAACGAAGAATTTGGTGCAGAATTGAGAGATTTATCTGAAAGATATTCTCTATTAGCAATTCAAGGTCCAAAAGCAATTGAAGCAATGCAATCATTAACTACAGAAGATTTGGCAGCTATTAAGTTTTATACATTTAAAATAAATGATTTTGCAGGCATTGAAAATGTAATTATATCTGCAACTGGTTATACTGGTTCTGGAGGATTTGAAATTTATTGTAAAAACAGTGAAGTTGAACAAATATGGAACAATGTCTTTGAAGCTGGAAAAGATTTTGGAATCAAACCAATTGGTTTAGCCGCTAGAGATACGTTGCGTTTAGAAATGGGATATTGTTTGTATGGTAATGATATTGATGATACTACCTCACCAATTGAAGCTGGTTTAAGTTGGATTACTAAGTTTACCAAAGACTTTGTAAATAATGAAGCTTTAGCAAAAGAAAAAGAACACAAACCAGAAAGACGTTTGGTTGCTTTTGAATTAGATGAAAGAGGAATTCCAAGACATGGTTATGATATAGTTGATGGAAATGGTAAAGTGATAGGAAATGTAACTTCAGGAACTATGAGCCCTTGTTTGCAAAAAGGAATAGGAATGGGTTATGTACCAAGAATATTCTCTAAATCTGGTTCAAAAATTTATATTCAAGTTCGTAAAAAAGCAATTCCAGCTACAATTGTAAAGTTGCCTTTTTATAAAGGATAAGAAAGAAAATTGTTAGCATAAAAAAACCGAGCAAATAGCTCGGTTTTTTTATGCTAATTTTATACTTAAAATTACACCAATGAAGCTGCAATTTTTTTATAAGTTCCATTTTCTAAATTTTCTCTAATTGCAGAAAACGCTATAATTGTTTCATCAATATCTTCTTGAGTATGAGTAGCCGTAGGAATTAATCTTAAAATGATTAATCCTTTTGGTATTACAGGATACACTACAATAGAACAAAATATTCCATGATTTTCACGTAAATCATTAACCATTGCCATTGCTTCTGGAATTTCACCCTTTAAAAATACAGGTGTAATACATGTTTGTGTAGTTCCTAAATCGAAACCAGCATTACGTAAACCAGATTGTAAAGCATTTGTATTTTGCCATAGTTTTTCTTTTAATTCTGGCATTGTACGTAACATGTCTAAACGTTTTAATGCTCCCTTAACCATTGCCATTGGTAATGATTTTGCAAACATTTGAGAACGCATATTGTATTGTAAATACTGAATTACATCTTTATCTCCTGCAAAGAAAGCTCCAATTCCTGCCATAGATTTTGCAAAAGTTGCAAAGTAAACATCTATTTCATCTTGAACACCTTGCTCAAACCCAGTTCCTTTTCCTTCTTTCCCTAAGGTTCCAAAACCATGGGCATCATCAACCAATAACCTAAAATTATATTCTTTTTTAAAAGCTACAATTTCTTTTAAACGTCCTTGTTCTCCACGCATTCCAAAAACTCCTTCAGAAATCACAAGAATTCCTCCTCCAGTTTTTTCTGCCATTCTTTTAGCACGTTTTATGTTTTTTTCAAAACTTTCCATGTCATTGTGCTTATACACAAAACGTTTTCCAGCATGTAAACGAACACCATCTATAATACATGCATGTGTATCCATGTCATAAACAATAATATCGTTTTTAGTAACTAAAGCATCAATTGCAGAAACCATTCCTTGGTAACCAAAATTCACTAAATAGGCTGCATCTTTTTCTACAAACTCTGCACATTCACGTTCTAATTGTTCATGAAAAGGTGTATGTCCAGACATCATTCTAGCTCCCATAGGATATGCCATTCCATGTTCTGCAGCTGCAGCTCCATCCGCTTTAATTACATCAGGATGATTTGCTAAACCTAAATAATCATTTATACTCCAAGTAACTACTTTTTTTCCATTGAAAGACATTCTATTAGAAATAGGGCCTTCTAACTTCGGAAAAACATAATATCCTTCAGCTTGTTCTGCCCATTTTCCTAAAGGACCTTTGTCTGCATTAATTCTTTCAAATAAGTCTGTCGTCATTTTCTCTATTTTTGATTTTCTTTCGAACTACAAATTAACTGCTTTTTTAGGAGTTAATCAAATTGTGTAGCCTTCAATTCTATTTACAAAAAATCATTTTGCTTCATCCATTTTTCACTATAAATCTTGTTCATATAACGAGAACCATGATCTGGAAAAATTAAAACTACCACACTATCTTTTGTAAACATATTTTTTTCTGAATATTGCTTAGTAGCTTTCATTACAGCACCACTTGTATATCCAGGAAACATTCCTTCTGCTTTTACAATTGCTCTTGCTTCTAAAGCAGCTGCTTTATCTGAGACTTTTTCATAAACATCAATTATATCAAAATCTGTAGCAGTTGGAATTAAATTTTTTCCTAAGCCCTCTATTTTATATGGACTAACTTCATTTAAATCTAATTCTCTTGTTTCATGGTATTTTTTAAGAACTGATCCAATAGCATCTACAGCTAAAACTTTAATATTAGGATTTTGCTCTTTTAAATACTTACCTGTTCCAGAAATTGTACCTCCTGTTCCACTTGCAACAACAATATGTGTTACAGTTCCGTTGGTTTGTTCCCAAATCTCTGGTCCTGTAGTTTTGTAATGTGCTTCAATATTTAACTCATTAAAATATTGATTGATATAAACTGAATTTTTTGTTTTTTTATGAATTGCTTTAGCAACTTCGTAATAAGATCTAGGATCTTCTGGCGGAACGTTTGCAGGACAAACATGCACCTCTGCTCCCATTGTTTTTAATAAATCTATTTTATCTGTAGAAGATTTATCACTTACAGCTAAAATACATTTGTAACCTCTAACAATACCAATCATTGCTAAACTAAAACCTGTATTACCAGAAGTAGTTTCTACAATTGTAGCTCCTTTTTTAAGGATTCCTTTTTTTTCTGCGTCTTTTACTATATGTAAAGCAATTCTATCTTTAGCTGAATGTCCTGGGTTAAATGCTTCAAACTTTGCATAATATGAACCTGGTAAATCCTTAGTAATATTGTGAAGCTTAATAAGTGGAGTCTCTCCTACTAAATCTAAAATTGAATTGGTAATTCCTTTATTTCTGGTCATTCTATCACTTTTTTCAAAGTAACCAACATAATTGGTTACTTTGAATCGAGTGCAAAAATAGTTTATTTTTCTAACTTATTTTCTAAAGATAGGAAGAAAGTGTAGTCTTTTGCTGTTTCCTTTAAAGCATCAAATCTACCTGAGGCTCCACCATGACCAGCTTCCATATTTGTACGTAACATTAATAAATTATTGTCTGTTTTTAATTCACGTAATTTAGCAACCCATTTTGCTGGTTCCCAATATTGTACCTGAGAATCATGTAAACCTGTAGTAACCAACATGTTTGGATATTCCTTTGCTTCTACCTGATCATAAGGTGAATATGATTTAATATAATTATAATATTTTTCTTCATTAGGATTTCCCCATTCGTCATATTCTCCTGTTGTTAAAGGAATACTATCATCTAACATTGTAGAAATAACATCAACAAAAGGAACAGCAGCAATAACTCCGTTATATAATTCTGGATTCATATTTACAATTGCTCCCATTAATAAACCTCCAGCAGAACCTCCCATTGCATATAAATGGCCTTCTGATGTATAATTATTTTCGATTAAATATTTAGAACAATCTATAAAGTCTGTAAACGTATTTTTTTTGTTCAACATTTTTCCATCATCATACCAATTTCTTCCTAAATATTGGCTTCCTCTAATATGTGCTAACGCATACACAAATCCTCTATCTAATAAACTTAAACGTGTTGTAGAAAATCCGTCTGGAATTGTATACCCATAAGAACCATATGCATATTGTAATAATGGTGTGTCTTTACTTAATTTAGTGTCTTTATGGTGTACTAATGAAATTGCTACTTTTTTTCCATCTCTGGCTGTCGCCCAAACTCTTTTACTGATGTAGTTTTCTTTTTTAAACTTTCCTCCTAAAACTTCTTGTTCTTTTTTAACATCCTTCGTTTTATGTTTCATGTTATAATCAATAACAGAACTTGGTGTTGTCATTGAATTATAAGAATATCTTATAATATCAGTATCAAAGTCTGGATTCGCATAGACTCCAACAGAATACGTTTCTTCATCAAAAGGTAAATATTCATCTTTTGTTCCGTCCCAACGTTTAATTCTTACTTTGCTTAATCCGTTATTTCTTTCTTCTAAAACTAAATAGTCTTTAAAAATAGAAATATCTTCTAATAAAGTCTCTTCTCTATGAGGAATAACATCTACCCAATTTTCTTTTCCAGGATTATCAACAGATACTTTCATTAATTTAAAATTCTTAGCCTCGTCTTTATTTGTAAGAAGGTAAAAATCATTTCCATAATGAGCAACACTATATTCTAAATCTCTCTCTCTTGGTTGTACCATTTTTAATTCTCCATTTGGAGTATCGGCATCTAAAAACTGAGTTTCTGTAGAAATTGAGCTATAAGAACCTATAACAATGTATTTGTCTGATTTTGTTTTCGTTACATATGTTCCAAAAGTATCGTCTTTTTCATGAAAAACTTCAACATCTTCAGATGCATCTGTACCTAAAACGTGTTTATATATTTTCTCGCTACGTAAAGTTACTGGATCTTTTTTGGTGTAAAACAATGTTTTATTATCATTTGCCCAAACAGAACCACCTGTTGTATTTTCTATTTTATCATCATAAATTTCTCCTGTTTCTAGGTTTTTAATTTTGATAAAATATTGTCTTCTACTAATTGTATCTACTGCAAAAGCAGCTAATTTGTTATTCTGAGAAATATTTAGACCTCCTAATTGAAAATAATCATGCCCTTGAGCTTCATCATTTACATTAAATAAAATTTCTTCTTTGGCTTCTAATGTTTCTTTTTTACGCGAATAAATTGGGTACTGACTCCCTTTTTCATATCTAGTAATATAAAAATAGCCATTATCTTTATAAGGTACAGATTGATCATCTTCTTTAATACGACCTTTCATTTCTTGAAATAAACTCTCTTGAAATTCTTCTGTATTACCAGTATTTTCTTCGTAATATTTGTTCTCCGCATTTAAATAATCGTACACTTTTTGAGTTTGTGCATCTTTATTTTCTGCATTTTTTTGTTCATCAGACAAACGCATCCAAAAATAATTATCTATTCTAACGTCTCCGTGCTTTTCTAACTTATAAGGTTGCTTCTCAGCAATTGGTGCAATTGCATCAGTATTTTTCATTGATTTATTTTTACAGGCGGTTGCAAAAATAAGACTTAAAACGATGGTAGGAAGTAAAATTTTTCTCATTTTTTTTATGATTTTAATTCCATGTTAAATTACTAATTTTGTTGTTAAATAAATCTTAAATAAAAAAATTATGTTTGGAGACATGTCTGGTATGATGGGAAAGCTAAAAGAAGCTCAAAAAAAAGTAGAAGAAACAAAGATTAGATTGAATTCTGTCTTGGTAGACGAAACTTCTAAAGACGGTAATATTAAGGTTACAGTTACTGCTAATAGAGAAATTAGAGCAATTTCTATTTCTGATGATTTACTAAAAGACAAAGAAGAGTTAGAAGACTATTTAATTCTTACGCTTAACAAGGCAATTGCAAAAGCTACAGCAATTAATGAACAAGAAATGGCAGCTGCAGCAAAAAGTGGAATGCCAAATATTCCTGGAATGGATCTATTTAAATAATTCTTTTAACGTTTTATAAACGCTACTTTAACAAGATTGAAAGTAATTTTGCACAAAAGTTAACATCCATTTAATGAATAAGAAAACAGAAAAAAAATCACCTTTTAAAAAGTTTTTAAAATGGTTTTCAGTAATAATTTTAGTTTTAGTAATCATTTTAATAGCAATCCCTTTTTTATTTAAAGATAAAATTAAGGCAATGGTTGCCAAAACAATTAATGAAAATGTTCATGCAACAGTAACGTTTAAAGACATCGATTTAAGTCTTATTAAGAGTTTTCCATCGGCAAATTTATCTATTGAGCAAATTTCTGTCATCAATAAAGAGCCCTTTGAAGGTGACACTCTTTTCTTTTCTGAAAACGTAAACTTAAAAATGAATATTTCTGAGCTTTTTAAAAAAGCAGATGAATCAATTCAATTAAAAAGTATTTCTGCAATAAATAGTACTGTAAACATTCTTTTTAATAAAGAAAACTTAGGTAATTATGATATTGCTATCAAAAAAGAAAATACAGAAATTACTACCAATAATGATTCTTTTTCTTTTGATATTGAAGAGTATGCTGTACAAAATTTAAAGTTTAAATATTTTGATAAAAACTCAAAAATAAAAATGAGTTTAAACAATATTTATCATACAGGAAAAGGAAACTTTAAAGATGATATTTTTGAATTAGATACTGAATCTAAAGCAAATCTTTCTTTTAATATAGAAGATGTAAATTACATGAATAACCTTGCTATTTCTTTAGATGCAGTTATTGCAATCGATTTAAAAAACAGTAAGTATACTTTTAAAGAAAACACAGGATTCATCAATCAATTGCCTTTAAAATTTAATGGTTTCATTCAATTAGTTGATGATAATCAGTTGTATGATTTAAGTTTTAAAACGCCAACTTCATCATTTAAAAACTTGTTAGCTTTAATTCCTGCCCAATATGCTGGAAATTTAAATTCATTAAAAACAGCAGGAGATTTTGACATCAATGGAATTGTAAAAGGAACTTTATCAGCATCAAAAATTCCTACTTTTGATATTTCATTTGCATCCAAAAAAGCAATGTTTAAATATGCTGATTTACCTAAATCTGTAGAAAATATTCATATCAATACAAAAATCATTAACAAAACAGGAAACTTAAATGACACCTATGTAAATGTTGAAAAGCTAACATTTACAATAGATAAAGACGTTTTTTCTGTAAATGGAAATGTTTTTAACATTGTTGAAAATCCAAAAATAAACATAGAAGCAAAAGGAAATATCAATCTAGAAAATGTAGCAAAAGTGTATCCAATTTCTATGGATAAAAAACTAACCGGAATTTTAAAAGCAGATATTACCACAAGTTTTGATATGAATTCTGTTGAAAAAGGAAGATATCAGAACATTAAAAATGCTGGTAATGTAAGTTTAAGTAATTTTAAATATGAAGGAGAAAAAGTTTCTAAACCTTTTTATATTGATAAAACTGCCATTTCTTTTAATTCTAATCAAATTAAGTTGAATGAATTTACAGCAAAAACAGGAGATTCTGACTTAGATATAAAAGGAAATCTAGATAATTTTTATGGTTTCTTGTTTAAAGATCAAGTTTTAAAAGGAAACTTTACATTAATCTCAAATCTATTTAAAGTTTCAGATTTTATGTCTGAAGCAACTCCAGTTGAAAATAAAAAAACAGCTACTTTAAAAATTCCTTCATTTTTAGATTGTAATTTTTCTGCAAATGCAAAAAAGGTTGTGTATGACAATATCAATTTATCAAATGTATCTGGAAACTTAATTGTTAAAGATGAAACTGTAGGTTTGCAAAACCTAAAAATGGATGTTTTTGGTGGTGAAATAGGTATGAATGGTTTGGTTTCTACAAAACAAAAAGTTTCTAATTTTAAAATGGATTTAAGTTTAAAAGAATTAAATATTTCTGAATCTTTTTCACAATTAGAAATGCTAAAATCTATTGCTCCTATTGCAAAAACTATAGAGGGTATAATGAATTCTACAATTCAACTTTCTGGTAATTTAACAGATGATATGACTCCAGATTTAAAAACACTTTCTGGTAATTTATTAGGACAATTATTAAAAACTAAATTAAACGCTGATAATTCTAAAGTACTTACTCTTTTAGATAATAATGTTGGCTTTTTTGATGTTAGTAAATTAGATTTAAATGAAGCAAGTGCTAATTTATCTTTTAAAAACGGGGAAGTTAAAGTAAAACCATTTCAATTAAATTATAAAGACATTGGAATAGAAATTGGAGGAACTCACAATTTTAACTCCACCATGAATTATAATGTAAAGTTTGATGTTCCTGCCAAATACTTAGGAAAAGAAGTTACCAATTATATTCAAAAATTATCTCCTAAAGATGCAGAGAAAATTTCTAGAGTTCCTGTAAATGCAACTTTATCAGGAAGTTTTAGTAATCCTACTTTAAAAACAGATGTTAAAGAAGCTACTACAAATTTAGTAAATCAATTAATAGCGCAACAAAAACAAAGCTTGGTAGATAAAGGAAAAGATGCGCTATCTAATCTTATCAATAAAAATTTAAAACCAACCGATTCAACTAAAACAAAAGACACTAAAAGTACTACTGATAAAGTGAAAGATGTTTTAAATTTATTCAAAAAAAAGAAAAATTAATTTCTATTTTCTAACATAAAAAAGGAAGCGATTAAGCTTCCTTTTTTTTTATTTAAAAGTTAAAATATTTTAAGAAAGTGCAACTCCCATCAAAGAAACAATAAACATCATTACATATAATGATAAGATAATTATTGTTAAAACCCCTGCAAATTTATAATGAGACTTTAGCATTTCTAAAGCGTCAGATAATAAATCATCACTTTTATCAGCAAGAGCAGCTAACATCTTATTAGAAAATGAAAATAAATAATAAACAGGGAAAAAATAAATTAAAGACATTACAAAATATGTAATAGACATAGCTTTTGAAAGATCAAAAGGCATACTTTGTGCATTGGGCAAGCTATTAAAGATTGCACCTGCAAAAACACCCAATAAAATCATTAAACCAATACCAATAAAACCCATTATTGATAAAAACTTAGACCATTTCGCTATTTCCTTTAAAAAACTTTTAGACCGACTATTTAAAGTCATTTGCTCTAATTCTGTTATTGCATTTCTTTCCATAAAATATTTCTTATTAAAATTCTAAAATTGTATTTTTTATAATTGAAATACAGTCCATTAATTGCTCTTTAGTCATTACTAAAGGTGGTGCAAAACGAATAATATTTCCATGTGTTGGTTTTGCTAGTAAACCATTATCACGCAGTTTCATGCAAATATCCCAAGCAGTAGAGCTATCTTCAGTATCGTTTATTAGAACTGCATTTAATAATCCTTTACCTCTAACAGATTTTATTAAATCTGTAGTTTCTGCAAAAATTGCTAATTCTTCTCTAAAAATTACACCTAAATCATCTGCATTTTTTGCTAATTTTTCATCAGCAACAACTTCTAATGCAGCAATTGCCACAGCTGCAGCAATAGGATTTCCACCAAATGTAGAACCATGATTTCCTGGTTTAATAACATTCATAATATTATTATTTGCCAAAACAGCAGACACAGGATATGCTCCACCAGATAAAGCTTTACCAAGAATTAAAATATCTGGTTTTACTTCTGGAGTTCCAGAACAATTTTTCTCTTCACAAGAGCAGTTTCCACAAGTAGCTAATAAACGTCCTGTTCTTGCAATTCCTGTTTGAACTTCATCTGCAATAAATAATACGTTATGTTCTTTACACATCTTTTTAGCAGCAGCTAAATAACCTTCAGAAGGCACATAAACACCAGCTTCACCTTGAATTGGTTCAACTAAAAAAGCGGCAATATTATTGCTACTTTCTAATGCTTCTTGTAATTCTTGCAAATTATCGTACTCTATTTTTAAAAACCCTTTTGTGTAAGGACCAAAGTTTTTTCTAGCAACAGGATCGTTAGAAAAAGAAATGATTGTTGTAGTTCTACCATGAAAATTATTTTCACAAACAATTATTTCTGCTTTATTTTCAGGGATTCCTTTTACTTCATATGCCCATTTCCTAGCTAGTTTTAAAGCAGTTTCTACAGCTTCAGCACCAGTATTCATTGGTAATAATTTGTCAAAACCAAAAAGTTCGGTAGCAAATTTTTCATATTTTCCAAGCATGTCATTATAAAATGCTCTAGAAGTTAAGGTTAATGTTTTTGCTTGATGTACCATTGCATCCACAATTTTTGGGTGACAATGTCCTTGGTTTACAGCAGAATATGCAGATAAAAAATCATAATACCTTTTACCTTCTGCATCCCAAACATACACACCTTCACCTCTACTTAAAACCACTGGAAGTGGATGATAATTGTGTGCACCATATTTGTTCTCTAATTCGAATGCTTCTTGCGAAGTTAATTTGTCTAAAACAGCCATTTTTAAGCTTTTAAATGTTTATAATAATATAACCATTCCTGTTTTACCTTTATCCTTTCAGTGAGTACTGAAAATTCAGCGTGGGAAAGAAATCATCCCCGAAGTTTTACAAAAGTAATAAAATAATAACGTGAATTAAAAATTATTTGGGCGTTCCCTGAAAAGGGCGTGCTTTTCGCTGTATCTTTTTTTTAAGTCTGTCATTACGAAGAAAGTTTTTTTTTACTTTCTGTGGCAATCTTTAAGTTAATAAGAGATTGCTTCGTTCCTCGCAAAGAAGCTTCATCAAAAAAAAAGGATGCCGCTTCAATCACTAACGCTTAGAGAGAACTTCAAACAACATTTCTTAAAACTATTTTTTTGGATGTGAAGAAACTATAAGTTCTAATCTTTTTATTTCTCTAATCAATGCATTTTTATCCATTTGCATCCATGCAAAAATCTTTAACATACTCACACCAAAAAGAAAAACTAAACCTCCTACTCCCCATTTTATCAGATCGTTAGTTACATTAGTATCAAAAAACTGAACAGTACAATACACAAAAAGACTAAAGAAAATCACGGTCATAAAATTCATAAGAAACATAATCCATTTATTTTTCCCTTTAAACAATCCAAGAACCATTTCTAATATATTTTGTTCTTCTAATTCATCGTAAAACTTTGCTTCTTCTTGTGTTAATGTGTCTTTAATTAATTTGTCTATTTCTTCTATATTATTTTTCATAATTACTATGTTTTAAAATTATTTTTAATTTTTCTCGTGCATTAAATAATCTCGATTTTACAGTTCCTATCGAGATTTCTAATAATTGGCTAATTTCATTTAAACTATAACTTTGCGTGTAAAAAAGTTTCAATATTATTTGCTGATTTATAGGCAATTTCTCAATCGATATTAAAAGTTCTTTTTTAATTTCAGTATTATCATCTGAATCTTCACTAAAGTCTAGATTTTTATTTTCTTTGCAGAGTTTTTCAAATTGAATATTCTCTCTATTTTTAGCTCTTATCCAATCAATAGATTTTCTATTTACAATACTTATTGCCCAACTTTTAAACTTGTTTGGCTCTTGTAAATCAGTAAGTTTCATCATAATTACAGACCAACTTTCTTGCGCAATATCCTTAGCAATTTCAGAATCTTTAACAATCCAAAAAGAGAATTTACAAAATTGTAAATGCCAACGTTTTACAAGAACTGCTAAAGCTGTTCTATCACCAGATTTATATTTTATTACTAAATCTGCGTCAGAAATTTGATTCACTTTTTTCATAATCGATTACACAACATAGACGTATAAAAAACAAAAAGGTTCATTTTTTTTTAAAAGTACGGTAAAATTCTAATTTATATCTTTAATTCATCTTTATAAACCATAACTTTTCCTAATTTTGCAACCCAATAAATTATAGAGAATGCCACGTAGAGAACGAAATAAGTTTGTAAAAAAGAATGAAGTTTTAGAATTAAAAATTGAAGATTATGCTTTTGGAGGAAAAGGAATCGCAAGAATTCATTCAGAAGAAGGTAGTTTTGTAATCTTTGTTCCAAATACTTTACCTGGACAATTAGTAAAAGCTCAGATTAGTAAATCGAGTAAAAACTATGCAGAAGCTAAATTAATTGATGTTATAGAGCCTTCTAAAGATGAAGTTGAAGTTCCTTTTCAAGACATTCCTGGAGCGCCTTACATTCAATTACCTATAGAATTACAACATAAATATAAAAAAGAAAGCACTTTATCTCTTTTTAAGAGAATTGGTAAAGTGCAAAATATAGAAGATTTATTTGATGAATTAGTTGCTTCTCCAAACGTGTTCCATTATAGAAATAAAATGGAATATGGTTTCTCTGCCATTGGTTATGATAGAATTAATAAAACAGATAAAGATGAATTTACGTTAGGATTTAAAAGACGTGGAGTTTGGTGGATGGGAGATAATTTAGAGAAAGATTCTGGTTTGTTTGACAAACAAATGGAAGACAATCTAAAAAACATTAGACAGTATTGTATAGAAACTGGTTTAGATCCTTGGCATGGTCCAAAAAAGGAAGGTTTCTTTAGATATTTTGTGGTTAGAAAATCTTACAAAACAGATGAACTTTTATTCAATTTAGTAACTACATCTCCAGATTTAGATAAATTCGATTTACAAAAATTCGCTTCTTTTTTAAAAGGTATTTTTGGAGAACGTTTAGCAGGATTACTTCATACAATTAATGATGAAACTGGAGATAGAACAATTGCTACTTCTGGAAGTATTGAATTAATTTACGGAAAAGACAAAATTGTTGAAGAGTTGTTAGGTTTAAACTTTGAAATTAGCATGAAAAGCTTCTTTCAAACAAATCCAAAATGTGCTGAAAAACTTTACAATAAAGTTGTAGAATATGTTTTAAAAGACAAATCTAAAGTAGACAATACTGTTGTTATGGATTTATTCTGTGGAACAGGAACTATTGGTCAAATTGTAGCTTCTAGAAGTGAAAACGTAAAAATTGTTGGTGTAGATATTGTTGCTTCTGCAATTAAAGATGCTGAGAAAAACGCAAAAAGAAATAAGATAGAAGGCTTAAAATTTTATGCTGCAGATGTTGGTAAATTCTTAACTGCACATCCACAATATAAAGACAAAATAAAAACGATTATTTTAGATCCTGCAAGAGCAGGAATTGCTCCAAAAACGTTGCAGAAAATTATTGATTTAAATGCAGATAGAATGGTATATGTTTCTTGTAACCCTGCAACTCAGGCTAGAGATACAGAATTATTAAGTGAAGCTGGTTATTCTATTAAAAAGATTAGTTTGGTAGATCAATTTCCTCATACGTCTCACATTGAAACTGTGGTTTTGTTTGAGAAATAAATAAGAAACGGAAGAGAAATAAAGATGAAGTATTTTAATTATAGATCACTTTTATTTCTCTTCTTTCTTTGTGTAATCTATAGTCTTTAAATGTATTATTTATATCTAATTTAACAATATTTGAATGAGATTTTACATGTATTAGAAATTCATTTTTTATTATAACAGATTTTATATTCTCGTTATATTTAGATAAAAAACAGATTACTTTTGTATGTTCTCCATTAGATGTTAAAGTTAATACTTTGGGTATTAGTTTTTCACCATCAAACTCCCAACTAGTTGTTTTTTCTAAGTATTTACTAAAATCTTCTTTAGAAATATGTAAACTATTAGATTCTCCAAACTTGATAAAATTTTCTTCATCAAAATCAATTTCTAACATTAATACATGTCCTCTTTTAATTACATTAAAAGTAGCAGAAATAGATTCATGAAAGTTACTTTTTGTATTGAAGTTACATAAAGTAAAGCAGATTAGCATTAGTATCCTCATTTTACAATAATTTTAGTATTTCCTAATATTTTTCCTTCTTTTAGTATACTCAGTATATAAATTCCTGCTGCTCTTATATTGTTTATTTGTAATACTCCTGTACCCATTTTTTCAAAAACAAGTTTTCCTTTTACTGAAAATAATCGCACTTTATATTTTTCTAAATTCGTAGAAATTACAGAAAAGTTACCATCATTAGGATTTGAATTTACATAATATCCCAAATCATTTAAATTGAATTCTTTGGTGCCTAATGTAGCTCCACAACTTTCATCTACACTAGTTGTTGGGTCATCTTTAGCAAAAGGATTTATATTTGGATTAGAGTCATCACAATCATATGATTTCACAAAACCATCTCCATCTGCATCCACCTCATTTAATGCTGAAGAACTGCTAACAAAACTATCATTGAAAAACCCTTTCATACATCTAGAAATTTGCGGAAAATCTTGCGTAACCACATAGTAATACTCAAAAGTTTCTTCACCTTGAGCTGTATTCAATGTCACAGAAGCTTCAATTCCATTACATTCGTCCAAATCTCCTTTACCAGCTACGAAACCAAAATCATTTGTATATTTTCCAGAATATGCCCCACAAGGTGCGCTAATTCCATCTCCCGGTCTTAAACCACTTTTTAATTGAAAACTCGGAGACATTTCTTTTATATTTCCATCTTTATCAGGTCCAAACCTATATAAAATAGGAAAACCGTCTGCTGCCCAACCTACTTGTAAAATTTCAGATGGTGGAGAATTAATCGTAGAAATTCCATCTCTCAACTCTTCAACATATTCATACATATTACCATGGTAATGATATCCAGAATTAGGATTCACATGAGCTGAAGCACAATCTAAACCAACAAAATCTCTTCCATCACCAATATTTGTAGTAGGTTCAAACACCCAGTCCCAATTGTATTCTCCAGTATTTTCATCTTCAAAAATAAAAGGTGTTGCAGGTGCTGGCATCATATATATACCGTTTAAAGCAACACCAAAAAAATTAACAGGTCTTCCATTGGTTCTTGTTAAATTAGTAACTTCTCCAGATAACTTAGGCTTTAAATCAAATTTATAAACTCGATAATAAGGTTCTGGTGTTCTGTCTGCAACAAAACAAAAATTATGATTCGGGTAATTGTTTGAATACACTACTCTATCATTTTGTTCAATAAATTCATAATAAACACTAGGATTAGATGGCGTTCCACAACAATCAATATTATCATAACTTAAAACATCTGTTGTACCACAATCATTATTGCAATCATCAATAGTAGTTTCTGTTCCATTTTGAATTCCGTCGTTGCAAGACCAATCATATCTAATTGTTTGTGCTTCTTGCTGTAACATCGTTTTAATCGTTTCTTGTTCTGTAGTTAAATTTCCTATTAAATTAGTTTCTTCTTTAATATCCGTTATAATATTATAGAATTCTTGGTTACCATTTTCGTCTTCAATTAATTTATATGTATCATTTCTAGTTGCCCAATATTCTACATTTCCACTTTCATAATCTGTATAATTTATTTTTTTTAAAATTTGATTTTCAAATGACAAGGAAGGTTTTAAGCTTAAGCTATTTTCTGTTCCACCTAATAGTTTTACACCTGCCAACTCTAAAATTGTAGCGTTTAAATCTGCAGCTTGCACTAAACTAGTTTCTACTTCATTTACTCTTGCTACTGATTTTCCTGTAATAATTAGTGGTACACGAATTCCGCCTTCATATATTGATGCTTTTGCATGCCCACTTGGCCAATAATTATTTGCTTGACCTGGAGTACCATTATCTCCAATAAAAATAATTACGGTATTTTCTAATGTTTCAGCATCCATACTTTTTAAAAGTCTGTCAATTTCAAAATCCATATTCTCAATCATAGATAAATAAGTAGTTCTAGTATCTGTTGGTGAAGTTGAATAAGTTCCTGAAGGAGGAGTTTGAAAAGGAGTATGTGGTGCAACATGTGCTAACCATAAAAACCAAGGTTTTGTTTGATTATCTATCCAAGAGATTGCACTATTAGTTAAATGTGTAGTTGCATATTCTGTAATTTGTTCTTCATTTCCTTCAGAATTTACTTTGGTCCAATCATAATAATCAGCTACTTGACTCGTAAAAACACCTTCGTAATAAGGAATACCAGAATCTTTTGGGTGACTGTATTTATTATCACCATCACTACTTCCAAGATGCCATTTTCCAATTAATCCCATAGAATAATCTGTTGGACTCTGTTCTTTTATTTTTGTAAATATAGAAGTGTGACTGGTTTCTAGAGTTAATGGAGGTCTCATTACTCCTGTTTTAATTCCAAATTTACCACTCATAATGGCTGCACGCGTTGGCGAACATTGTGGAGCAGACCAACAATTAGTAAAAGAAAGTCCTTTTTCTCTAAATGAATCTAAAGTAGGTGTAACAGGTACATCACTGGTAAATCCAAACCCAGGAGTAGAATCAATCCCCATATCATCTGCAATTATTAGTAATATATTTGGTGATTGTTGTTGGCTATAACCTGAAACAGTAAAGCAAAATAGTAATAGAATGGTTTTTAAAATTCTCATTTAATTATATTTTTGGTAGTTGTAATATATGTAAGTCATCTAACGTTTGGTTAGGGTACTTAAAAATGTTAGACCTATTATTTTAGAAAAAGTTTAATTTAAATCAAATTATATTTTAATTACTAAATATTTTAAAATAATTTTCTAATTATAATAAATAGGAAACAGGAAATAATTTTGAATCATTTAATTACATTTGTAAGATATTAAAAAATTAGAATTTCTATTTATAGAGCTATTAATTTATTAAAAATTTAAAGATGAAAAAATTAACAGAATTCGAAATTTCAAAAAGATTAGAAAACCTTGTAGATTGGGAATACTATGATGATGCTTTGCATACAGATTTTGAGTTTGATAATTTTAAAGACTGTATGTCTGCAATGAACAGAATTGCCTTTGAATGCGAGGCTTTAAATCATCATCCAGAATGGACAAATGTGTATAATATGTTAGATATTACCTTAAAAACACATGATGTTGATGGTGTAACAGATTTAGATTTTCAATTAGCAGAAGCTATAAATATAATTGTAGAAGTTGAAGAGTAAATCATTTATGAAAAAAACAATTCTATTCCTTTTTTTATTAGTCTTCATTATTTCTAGTTGTGAAAAAGATGATTTTTGCATTCAGAACCCTGTAACTCCAAGTTTAGTAATCAATTTTTACGATAATATAAATACTGAAACTCTAAAAAACGTTAGTGCTCTTTCTGTTTGGGCAGTGGGAAAAGAAAATGATAGCATTTATAAACAAGCAACAACAAATACCATAGAAATTCCTTTAAATAGCTTAACTACAGAAACAATTTATAAATTTTCTAATGGAACAACTATTGAAACATTTACAATAACTTATACACCAGAAGAAGAATATGTTTCTAGATCTTGTGGTTATAAAGTTAATTTTAAAGATGTTACTTTTTCATCAGATAAAACTTGGGTTATAGATTACACACCAGATACATTAACAACAATAGACAATCAAACTGAAGCTCATGTACAAATATTTCATTAGTTTTTTACTTCTTTTTGTCTTTGTTGATGGATTTTCACAAGACATTAAAAGCGAATTAAAAGAAACTCCAAAAGATACCATAGTATATAAATCTGCTTATGGATTTCGTTTAGGAGCAGATATAAGTAAACCAATTAAATCTATGATTGATGGATCATACAGTGGTTTTGAAATTGTTGGAGATTATAGAATCTCTAAACGTTTTTTTATTGCTGCAGAAATTGGTTATGAAGAAAATACCACTGCAGAAGATTATACAAACTCAACAGTAAAAGGTAGTTATGCAAGAGTTGGTTTCAATTTTAATGCATATGAAAACTGGTTAGATATGAATAATGAAATAATTGTAGGTTACAGATATGGATTTAGTCTTTTTGATCAAACATTAAATAGTTATACACCAAATGTAAATAGTCTTTATTTTCCTGCAAACACAATTACAGTTCCTCAAACAGCTAGTAGTTTAAATGCACATTGGTCAGAATTTGTATTCGGATTAAAAGCAGAAACTCTAAATAATTTATTCGTAAGCTTTAGTGTTTCTTATAAAATATTAATGAGTGTAAAAGATCCAGAAAACTTTAAAACGCTCTATGCACCAGGATTTAACAGAATCTTTGAAACCAATACGGGCTTTGGTTTTAACTATACAATTACCTACTTAATTCCGTTTGTTAATAAATAAAAGACGACTCTTTTATACTTTTATTCATTTTTAGTAACTTTAACGTCTGTTTTATTAAAACTATAGACGATGAATAAAATACCTAGTGTAAATTTAGCCGACTTTTTATCAACCGATAAAAATACAAAACAAAAATTTATAGATGAAATTGGTCATGCCTACGAAAACATTGGTTTTGTAGCATTAAAAGGACACTTTTTAGATGATCAATTAGTTGAAGATTTATATTCAGAAATTAAAAACTTTTTCGATTTATCTGTAGAAGAAAAAGAAAAATATGAAATACCAGGAATTGGAGGTCAAAGAGGTTATGTTTCTTTCGGAAAAGAATCTGCAAAAGGTAAAAAAGAAGGAGATTTAAAAGAGTTTTGGCATTTTGGACAATATGTAGATGCCGATTCTAAATATGCAAAAGAATACCCAGATAATGTAATAGTAGAAGAGTTACCAAGATTTAATGAAGTTGGTAAACAAACATATCAAATGTTAGAAAAAACTGCAAAATATGTTTTACGTTCTCTAGCTTTACATTTAGGTTTAGAAGAAACGTATTTTGATAATTATATTAAAAATGGAAATAGTATTTTACGTCCAATTCACTATCCTCCTATTCAAACTGAACCAAAAGGAGCAGAAAGAGCAGCTGCTCATGGAGACATTAATTTAATTACCTTATTAATGGGTGCTCAAGGAAAAGGTTTACAAGTTCAAAACCATAATGGAGATTGGATTGATGCCATGGCAGAACCAGATGAATTAATGATTAATGTAGGAGATATGCTTTCTCGTCACAGTAATAATAAACTAAAATCTACCATTCATAGAGTAACAAATCCTCCAAAAGAAATGTGGGGAACTTCTCGTTATTCTATTCCTTTCTTTATGCATCCTATTTCAGAAATGAAACTAGATGTTTTAGATAATTGTATAGATGCAGAACATCCAAAACAATTTGATGATATCACAGCTGGTGAATTTTTAGATCAAAGATTAAGAGAATTAGGGCTTAAGAAATAGTATGCAGTTAATGATTAACTGAGAACTGAAGACTAAAAAGAATGGATTTAAAAGATCAATTAAAAAATTTGTTTCCAGAACACAAAGAAACAAAAGAAGTTGTAAAAGAAAAATCGAATATTTGGTTACAAGATGATCCAATAATTTGCAAGTACGAAAAGCGAAAAGGAAAACCAATTACAATTTTAGAAGGATATACTGGTGCAACATCAGATTTTAAAATCTTGGCAAAAGAAATTAAAACAAAACTAAGTGTTGGAGGAAGTTTTAAGGATGATAAAATTATTATTCAAGGAGACTATAGAGATAAAATAATGACCATGCTGAAAGATAAAGGGTTTAAAGTGAAACGTGTAGGTGGTTAATTTTTCTACTATTACACAATAAATTATAATAATTAACGTTTTTTTTAATTATGAAAACTTCAATTTTACATATTACAAACGGAGATTCAACTACAAATTATCTTAAAAAATTACATTTTTCGGGTGAGTTTATTACATGGAGAGAAATGTTGTGCGAAGGAAAAACTTTAAATGATGTAGGAAGTGAAACTTTCTGGAAAAGTAGATTTGAGTTTTTTAAAACATCATATAAAGTAACGAAGAAAAAATTTATAGATTATACTTTAAAAGAATATAGAAACCTTTGTAATAAAAAAGAAACATCAGAAATTGTTTTATGGTTTGAGCATGATTTATACTGTCAAATTAATATGTTAGCAGTTATAAGTTGGTTAAAACGCTACAGAAAAGGCTATCATATTTCATTAGTTTGTAGTGGAAAAGTAGAAAATTCTAAAAACTTGTTAGGGCTTTCTCAATTAAATCCAGCACAAATAGATCATCATTATAAAAACAGAGTTGTTTTAAGTCAAGATGATATTGAATACGCAGATTATATTTGGCAATTGTATTGTTCAGATAGTCCTCTTCGTTTAGAAACTGTTTATCAATTCAACCCAATGTCTCCATTTAAATATTTAGCTACAGCAATAGAGACACATTTACAGCGTTTTCCATCAATTAAAAATGGTTTAAATAATGTTGAAAACACCATTTTAAAAACTGCACAAAATCATGAATTAACCTCTAAAAATCAACTTATTGAACAACTTTTAAGAGAGCAAGAAGTGTTAGGTTTTGGAGATATTCAATATGAAAATAAAATAGACGGTTTACAGAAATTATTTACTTCATTTAACCCTGTAAAACTCTCTAAAAAAGGAAAGCAAGTTTTAGAAAATCAAATTAACTTTTACGGTCAATTACGCAATGATATTTCTTATCTTGGGGGTTCTAAAAAATACAGTTTTTTGTATAACACAGAATCCGAAAAATTGTTACAAATAACATCATAAAATGGGAATAAAAGAATCTGAATTAATCTTAAATCCAGATGGTAGTGTTTATCATTTAAATTTAAGACCAGAGAATATTGCAAAAGATATAATTTTTGTTGGAGATCAAGATAGAGTAGATAAAATTTCTAAACATTTTGATACCATTGAGTTTACCACTCAAAAACGTGAATTTAAAACCACAACAGGTACTTATAAAAACAAGCAATTTACCGTTATTTCTACAGGTATTGGACCAGACAACATAGATATAGTTTTAAATGAATTAGATGCGCTTGTAAATATAGATTTAGAAACAAGAAAGCCAAAAGAAAACTTAACTTCTTTAAATATTGTTAGAATTGGTACTTCTGGATCTTTACAAGATGATATTCCTGTAGATTCATTTGTAATTGGTTCTCATGGTTTAGATTTAAATGGGTTGCTTCACTCCTATCAAATTGATAAAATTTCTAATCCTGAAATAGAAAGTGCATTTGTAAAACATACTAATTGGAGTTCAAGAAAAGCATATCCTTTAATAATTTCTAACAGTAAAACATTAGAAGATAAATTAACATCTTCAAAAACTTTTACAGGTATAACAGCAACAGCTGGAGGTTTTTACGGACCTCAAGGTAGAGTGTTACGTTTAGCAATTCAAGATCCAGATTTAAATAATAAAATTGATAATTTTAACTTTAACGGAAGTAGAATTACAAACCTAGAAATGGAAACATCTGCAATTTATGGTTTGTCTAAATTACTAGGTCACCATGCTTGTTCTATCAATGCAATTATTGCAAATAGAGCAAATGGTATGTTTAGTGAAAACCCAGGTAAAGTGGTTGCAGAATTAATAGAATACACACTTGATACTTTAGTAGATTAATGACAAACTTAAGAGTTGGTGGCGTACCAGAACATTTTAATTATCCTTGGTATCTAACCTTAAAAAATAAAAAATACACAAAACATAATATCAATCTTCGTTGGCAAGATTTTCCTGGTGGAACTGGGCAAATGTGTAAAGCTTTGCGTGCTGGTGTAGTTGATATTGCTATTGTATTAACAGAAGGAATTATTAAAGATATTGCTGCAGGAAATCCATCTAAAATTGTACAAACATTTGTAAAAACACCATTAATTTGGGGAATTCATGTGGGATCTAAGTCTTCATTTCAAAAAATTGAAGATTTAGAACATGCAACTATTGCAATTAGCAGGTTTGGTTCTGGCTCACATTTAATGGCAATTGTAAATGCATACAACCAAGGTTGGGATGTTAAAAACCTTAAATTTAAAGTAATAGGTAATTTACAAGGAGGGATTGATGCACTTACAAATGGTGAGGCAGATTATTTTATGTGGGAGCATTTTACAACCAAACCATTAGTAGATAATGGTACTTTTAGAAGAGTTAATGACTGCCCTACTCCTTGGCCCTGTTTTGTTGTAGCTGTAAGAAATGAAGTTTTAGAAAATAATTTCGATGAAGTTAAAAAAGTACTAGACATTATTAATGGCGAAACAAAAGATTTCAAAAAAATCAATGAAATTGATAAAACGTTGGCAATTAGATATGAGCAACAATTAGAAGATATTCAAGATTGGTTAAAAATTACAGAATGGAATGATGGAAAACCTATCACTAAAAACTTAATTACGCGCATTCAAAATAAAATGGTACGTTTTAACGTTATAGACAAGAAGAAAAATTCTGGCGAGTTCATAAAAAATATGTACATTTAGCCTATAAAACCCTTACCAATGAAAAAAGTAGTATTTATTGCAATTTGTATTTTAGGACTTTTAAGTTTTTCTTCATGCAGAAGTACAAGTAAATCTTGTGGTTTAGCAGAAAACGTAACAACTATTCAAACAACATTAAATCAGATAGATTTTTCTTAATTTCTATTTGATTCTTAATTTCAAATTCAATGAATCCGCTTTTAAGCGGATTTTTTTTTTTGAAGTTATTTTCTCTGCTTACACTAATCGCAATCATTACCAATCAATTTCAGATTCGCCAATTTCTTTCAAAAAAGCATTGGTTTTAGAAAAATGCTTACTTCCAAACCAACCTCTCCAAGCTCCTAAAGGTGAAGGATGTGGAGCTGTAAAAATGGTATGCTTTTCTTTATCAATCAATACAGATTTACTTTCTGCAAATTTCCCCCAAAGTAAAAAAACTACATTTTCTTTTTCATTAGAAATTAGTTTTATGATTTCGTCTGTAAAGGATTCCCATCCTTTTTTTTGATGACTTCCTGCTTTATGTGCTCTTACAGTTAAAGTTGCGTTTAATAATAACACACCTTGTTTTGCCCATTTTTCTAAATTACCACTTTCTGGAATTTCTTTACCTAAATCCGTAGAAATCTCTTTAAAAATATTTTTTAAAGAAGGAGGTTGCTTTATATCATCTTTCACTGAAAAACACAAACCATTTGCTTGGTTTTCGTCATGATAAGGATCTTGACCTATAATTACCACTTTTAAAGCATCTAGAGGACAAAAATCAAACGCAGCAAAAATGTCTTTTTCTTTTGGAAAACATTGATGATTCTTATATTCAGAAGCCACAAAACAGGTTAATTCTTTAAAATATGATTTTTCAAATTCTGTTTGTAAAATATTTTTCCAACTATCGGCTATTTCTAATTGCATTGTTTGTTATTTTTGTAACTATTATCAAAGATACCATTTTGAGTAAAAACATATCAGAAAAGACATTACAAGATTTAGAATTTACAACCGTTTTACAACATGTTGCAGAACATTGTATTTCTGGTTTAGGAAAAGAGGAAGTTGCACAGATTAAACCAATTTCTAATAAAGAGTCTCTTTTTTCTGAGCTTCATTTGGTAAATGAATATCTCTCTTCTTTTCTTAGTGAAAATAGAGTTCCTAATCATGGATTTGATGATATTTTAGAAAGTGTAAAAAGGTTAGCTATAGAAAATAGCTTTATAGAAACTGATGCTTTCTTAAAAATAGCAACCACTTCTCTTACAGTAAATGAGTTGATTAAATTTTTTAAGAAATTTAAAATTCAGTTTCCTACATTTTTTGAGCTTTCTCAAAAAATAGAATTCACCACTTTTGTAGATGATGAAATAAAACAAATCATCGATATTTCTGGAGAAGTAAAAAACAATGCGTCACCAGCTTTAAAACAAATTAGAAAAGACATCAATAACATTCGAGGAAAAATTGGAGCAAGTTTTTCTAGTGCTTTGTCAAGAGCAATTTCTGCAGGCTATTTAGATGATATAAAAGAAACAGTTGTAGACAATCAAAGAGTTTTAGCTGTTTCTGCAATGTATAGAAAAAAAGTTCCTGGTAGTTTATTAGGTTCTTCAAAATCTGGTAATATCGTTTATATTGCTCCTCAAGCAACATTGGCTTATTCTAGAGAATTTCAGAATTTAGTGTATGAAGAAAAACAAGAAATTGTAAAAATACTACGAATTCTTGCGGAAAAAATTCGTCCAATGGTACCGCTTTTAAAAGAGTATTTTACTTTTTTAATTCATATTGATGTCGTTGGTGCAAAAGCAAAATATGCAAAAGAAATGGACGCTATTTTGCCAAAAATCACCAAAGAAAAAAAGATTTACTTTAAGAATGCTTATCATCCTATTTTATGGAGAAAAAATAAACAACAAGATTTAAAAACGGTTTCTCAGAGTATTGAGTTAAATGAGAAACAACAAATTATTGTTATTTCTGGGCCAAATGCAGGTGGAAAAAGTATTACTTTAAAAACCATTGGGTTATTGCAAATAATGTTGCAAAGTGGAATTTTAATTCCTGTTGATGAACGTAGTCAAACCTATATTTTTGACACCGTTTTAACAGATATTGGAGATAATCAATCTATAGAAAATCAACTAAGTACTTATAGTTATCGTTTAAAGAACATGCGTTACTTTTTACGAAAATGTAATGAAAACACGTTGTTTTTAATTGATGAATTTGGTACAGGTTCAGATCCTGAATTAGGTGGTGCTTTAGCCGAAATTTTCTTAGAAGAGTTTTATCATAAAAAAGCATTCGGAATTATTACAACCCACTACTCTAACTTAAAGGTCTTAGCAAACGAATTAGAAAATGTTACCAATGCAAATATGCAGTTTGATGAACGTTCTTTAGAACCTTTGTACAGATTGTTTATTGGGCAAGCTGGTAGTTCTTTTACCTTTGAAGTTGCTCAAAAAAACGGAATTCCATTCAGTTTAATTAACAAAGCTAAAAAACGAGTTGAAACTGAAAAAATTAGATTAGATAAAACCATTTCTAAACTTCAGAAAGAGAGAAATAGATTACAAAAAACTTCAGAAAACCTTGAAAAACAAAAATTTAAAGGTCAAGAGCATTTAGATAGTTTACAAGAAAAAGAAGATAAAGTTCAAATGAAATTGGCTGGTTTTCAAGAGTTATATGATAGCAACCAGAAAATGCTTTCATTAGGAAGAAAAACTAACGAGTTACTTAATAAATATTTTCAGACCAATAATAAAAAGGAATTAAATGCTAATTTTAATAAGTGGGTAGCTACAGAAAAAACAAAGCATTTAATGAAAAGCCCTGCCAAACCTAAAACAAAAGCTCAGAAACAAAAAGCCAAAGTTGTAGAAAAGCAAATTAAAGAAGTTATACAAAAGGTAGAAAAGGAAGTTTTAGAAAAAGTTGTAGAAGTTAGAAAAGAGAAGAAAATTGAAGCAGCTAAAATTGCTAAAGAAAAATCTGAATATGTCTATAAAATAAATGATAGAGTTCGTATTATAGATTCTAATTCTGTGGGTACAATTGATAAAATTGACAAGAAAAATGTAGTTATTAATTATGGCTTTTTCACTACAAAAACATCTGTTCTTAACTTAGAATTGGTAGAAAGAGCAAAGAAATAGTTGTTTTACCTATTGTCTTTTTGAACCAAAAAAAACTAACTGCACACTGTGTTTATAAAACATGAAAAAAGTTGCGTAAACATAATTATGTAATCAAATCTTACTCAAATTCTTTCATTTCTTCGTCGTAAAAAGCACCAGCTTTATCCATTAAATCTGCTAATTCTGTAGTAATATCTTCTTCATTTTCTCCTGTTAAATCTTCAAACCACTCTACTTCATCATCTTTTAAATTGATCATGAAACGAGGAAATTCTGTGTGTAAAACAAAAATATCATCAGGGAAATTGCTGTTATCTGCTAGTAAAAATTTAGGTAAGTTCATTTATAGTATAATTTTTGTCTGTTCGAGCGCAGTCGAGAACTAATTGATATTGTTATTGTATTACCTCTCGACTGCACTCGAGGGGACATTATATTTTAATTATGTTTTTGTTGAATCAACTTTAAAGTTAGCGAATTAAATCTAATAAATAATAAAATAGATGCTGTAGTTAAGCCCGCTAATAAACCTAACCAAATACCAAAACTACCATACATTTCTTCTTTTCCTAAAAAGTATGAAACAGGAAAACCTACTACCCAATAAGAAATAAATGTAAGTATTGTTGGCACTTTAACATCTTGCAAACCGCGTAAAGCTCCTAAAATAACAACTTGTACACTGTCTGAAATTTGAAAGAATGCTGCAGCAATTAATAATTTAGAAGCAATTGAAACTACTTCCATATTATCTGCATAGTTTTTAGTGTCACTTAAATCTACATATAAATTTGGCAAACTTTTATGGAAAATATAAAATAATAAGCCAAAGAAAATTGCCAATAAAATTCCTAATAAAAAAATTGAAAAAGCAATTCTTCTTAACTCTATATAATTTTGTAATCCTTTTTGATTACCTACTCTAATCATAGATGCAACACCCAATCCCATAGCAACCATAAACGCCATAGAAGATAAGTTTAACGCAATTTGATTTGCTGCTTGA
The DNA here is from genome assembly GCA_965367085.1 of uncultured Polaribacter sp. Lineage (GTDB taxonomy): Bacteria > Bacteroidota > Bacteroidia > Flavobacteriales > Flavobacteriaceae > Polaribacter. The sequence goes on along the minus strand of CBDUHF010000009.1, from coordinate 53,003 downwards.
GGATTTTTACCTAACAAACCACTTAGCCAAATTGCAGCAGTAAAAATAGCTACTTCAAAAAACATTTGCATCGCACTTAAAGTACCTAAATTTACAATTCTTTTTATCATTAAAAAATCTAATACAAAGAATTTTATGTTTCTTACAATTCTTCTAGAGCGTTCTTTATTTCTTAACAATACCCATAAATAAATCACCATTATTACACGAGAAATTAAGGTTCCATAAGCTGCTCCTACTATTCCCATTTCTGGAAATCCAAACTTTCCAAAAATTAAAAGATAATTTAAAACCACGTTAACAATATTGGCTATTAATGTAGCATACATAGGATATTTAGTCATAGACATTCCATCACTAAATTGTTTTATTGCCTGAAAAATTATTAAAGGAATTAAAGAAAAAGCAACCAAATCTAAATACGGAATTGCCAATGCGACCACTTCTTCTGGTTGTTGCATTAAATACATTAAAGGTTTTGAGAAAAAAACCATTAAGAAAAGTAGAATTCCTAGAGATGTACATAAAAACAACCCATGTTTATAGGTAGATTGTGCTTGTTTTAAATTGTCAGAAGAATCTGCTTCTGCAATTAAAGGTGTAATTGCTGTAGAAAAACCAATACCAATAGACATGGCAATAAACATAAAACTGTTTCCTAAAGAAACGGCTGCAAGTTCTGCTGTTCCTAATTGCCCAACCATAATATTATCTATAAAACTCACAAATGTATGCCCTAACATTCCCAACATTACAGGTGCTGCAAGCTTCCAATTGTATTTAAATTCTGATGTATATTGAGAAATATTCACTTAAATTCTAGTTTTCAGATTGCGAAGATACATATAAAGCAAGAATGATAAAGTTAGAAGTTCCCAATTTTTCATTGAATAATTCCGATAAAAATAGTTACTTTTGAATTCCAAAAAACGACATAAAATGGCTAATATCACATTAAAAGGAAATGCAATAAACACAGTAGGAAACTTACCTAAAGTAGGAACAAAAGCTCCAGAATTTACTTTAACTGCTGTAGATTTATCACAAAAAAGCAACTCAGATTTTGCAGGTAAAAAATTAATTTTAAATATTTTTCCAAGTATAGACACAGGTACATGTGCAACTTCAGTAAGAGAATTTAATAAAAAAGCTTCAGAATTAGAAAACACAACAGTATTATGTATATCTAAAGATTTACCATTTGCTCAAGCACGTTTTTGTGGTGCAGAAGGTATAGAAAACGTAGTTATGTTATCAGATTTTACAACAGGAAGTTTTGGTAAAGATTATGAATTAGAAATTGTAAACGGACCATTAGCTCACTTACATTCTAGAGCAATTGTTATTATTGATGAAATCGGAAATGTTGCTTATACTGAACAAGTTTCTGAAATTGTTGATGAACCAAATTACGATGCTGCTTTAAAAGCAATTTAATTTTATGAAAAATCCTAACGATAGTTTTTTAAGAGGAAGACTTCGTAGTATGAAGTTTGCTTTAAGAGGAATGTGGTTATTAATAACTACAGAAGACAGCATAAAAGCACAAATGTTTTTTGCTGTTATCGCTATTGCTCTTGGTTTATATTTTGATATTTCTGCTACAGAATGGATGATTCAATTTTTAGTAACTGGTTTAGTTTTAGTTGCAGAAGCATTAAATACAGCCATTGAAAAAGTAGCAGATTTTGTACATCCAGATTACCATAAAAAAATTGGTTTTATTAAAGATATTGCAGCAGGTGCACCTAGTTTTGCAGCATTTACAGCATTAATTGTTGCTGCATTTATTTACATACCTAGAATCAATTTATTATTTTAAGTAAAAACGTATATTTACTTTTTAAAAATTATCAGACCTTTTAATGGCTAAAAAAACACAAAGCACAAAAAAAACAACGATTTCTTCGGATAAAAAACCGAGTATTTTTGCATTTTTAAAAACTAGACAAGCTCAAACTATCCTTGGTTCTTTTTTAATATTGTTTTCACTTTTTTTAGCTATTGCATTTATTTCTTTTTTCTTTAATTGGCAAGAAGACCAAAGTACGCTTACAAAACTTACAGATAAAACAGTTAGAAGTAAAAACTTATTAGGTAAAATTGGCGCTAATTTAAGCCATTTTTTTATTTATAAAGGATTTGGTATTGCTGCTTTTATCATAGCATTTCAAGTTTTTTTAACAGGAATCTATTCTTTATTTCAAAAGAAATTATCTAAAATCATCATTTCTTGGAACTGGGGTTTAATTGCCATGTTATGGGTTTCTGTAACTTTAGGTTTTTTGCATAAAAAATATGCTCTGCTTTCTGGTATTATTGGTTTTGAAATTAATGAATTTTCTAGAGCTTTTATTGGTAAAACAGGTTTAGCAATTTTATTAGCTTTCTTTTTTATTGCTTATATCGTTATTAGATATAAAGTAACTTTTGATCAATTTATAGAAAAGTTAAAACAAAGAAGAGCAGCAAAAGAAGCGCTGGAGTTAGAGAAAGCCGAAAATGAACCTTTACAAAAGGTAGTTGTTGAAGATGAAAAAACTGAAATTGCAAAACCAATCTCTTTATCATCTAACAAAAAAGAAAAATCTGTAGTAGAATTATCTCTAGAGAATTTAAAACCTACAATTTCTAAACATTCAGATGTTACTGATACAATAGAAAAACTAACATTAAAAGTTGAAAAAGAACCAGAACCAGAGTTAAAAGTAGAACAACCTATTACAATTACAAAAGAAGAAACTGTAGCTGATATAAATGATGTTGACATTGATATAGCTATTGGAAGAGAAGAAGAACATTCAACTCAAAATTTATCAGATAAATTGGTAAAAGATTTTGGAGAGTTTGACCCTACTCTAGAATTAGCTAATTTTAAATTTCCAACTTTTAACCTTTTAAAACAATACAACGAAACTATCTCCATAGATCCAGAAGAATTGGAAGCCAACAAAGATCGAATTGTTGATACACTAAAAAATTATAAAATTGGTATTGCTGAAATTAAAGCAACAGTTGGACCAACCATTACGTTGTATGAAATTGTACCAGAAGCGGGAATTAGAATCTCTAAAATTAAAAATCTAGAAGATGATATTGCACTTTCTTTATCAGCTTTAGGAATTAGAATCATTGCTCCAATTCCAGGAAAAGGTACAATTGGTATTGAAGTTCCTAATAAAAAATCTACTATTGTTTCTATGCACTCTGTAATTTCTTCTAAGAAATTTCAAGAATCTCCAATGGAATTGCCAATTGCTTTAGGTAAAACAATTTCTAATGAAACTTTTGTGGTAGATTTAGCTAAAATGCCTCACTTATTAATGGCAGGTGCAACAGGACAAGGAAAATCTGTTGGTTTAAATGCTGTATTAACATCACTTTTATATAAAAAACATCCTGCTGAAGTAAAATTTATTTTAGTAGATCCTAAGAAAGTAGAATTAACTTTATTTAATAAAATTGAACGTCATTATTTGGCAAAATTGCCAGATAGTGAAGAAGCAATTATTACAGACACAACAAAAGTTGTTCATACTTTAAATTCTCTTTGTATAGAAATGGATAATCGTTACGATTTGCTAAAAAATGCAATGGTTCGTAATATTAAAGAATACAATGCAAAATTTAAAGCCAGAAAATTAAATCCTAATGATGGACATCAATTTTTACCATACATTGTTTTAGTTATTGATGAATTTGCCGATTTAATAATGACAGCTGGTAAAGAAGTAGAAACTCCAATAGCACGTTTAGCACAATTGGCTAGAGCAATTGGAATTCATTTAATTGTTGCAACACAAAGACCTTCTGTTAATGTAATTACAGGTATTATTAAAGCAAATTTCCCAGCTAGAATTGCATTTAGAGTAACATCTAAAATAGATTCTAGAACCATTTTAGATGCTGGAGGCGCAGATCAATTAATTGGTAGAGGAGATTTATTATATACAAATGGAAACGATATAGTTAGAATACAATGTGCATTTGTAGATACTCCTGAAGTTGAAAAAATAACTGATTTTATTGGTTCTCAAAGAGCTTATGCAGAAGCATATTTATTACCAGAATATGTAGATGAAGAAAGTGGCACAAGTATTGATATTGATATAGCAGACAGAGATAAACTCTTTAAAGAAGCTGCAGAAATAATAGTTACAGCACAACAAGGTTCTGCATCACTTTTACAAAGAAAGTTAAAATTAGGGTATAATAGAGCTGGTAGATTGATAGATCAATTAGAAGCTGCAGGCATTGTAGGTGGTTTTGAAGGAAGCAAAGCAAGACAAGTATTAGTAGCCGATTTTATTGCGTTAGAACAATTATTAGAAAACGAAAAGAATTCATAGAATGAAAAAAATAGGAATCTTATTTTTAAGTTTATTTATTACTACAATTACTTTTTCTCAAGAAGCAGAAAAAGCAAAATCAATTTTAGATGAAGTTTCTGAAAAAATGGGAGCTTATGATAATATGTTTATAGGCTTTAGCCAAACATTAAGTAATGAAGATGCAGGAATTAAAGAAGGAGATGAACCACCAATTAGAGGCGAAATTAACTTACAAGGAGAAAAATACAGCTTAAATTATTTAGGTAATAATTTTATTTACGATGGTGCTAAACTATATGTAATTAATAATGATGAAAAAGAAATTTCTATTACAGATGGAGATTTAGAAGGTGATGATGGTTTTATTTATCCCTCTAAATTATTAACTTTTTATAAGGAAGGTTTTAATTTTGAAATGGGAAATTTAAAAAACTTAAGTGGTAGAAAAATTCAATTTGTTACATTAAATCCTATTGATAGCGATTCTGACATCGTTAAAGTTGAACTAGGTATAGATGCAAAAACAAAGCATATCTATAAATTAATACAAACTGGTAGCAATGGTTCTAAAACCACTTTTACTATTAATGTATTTAAAAGTAATCAGACATTATCAGAAAGTTTTTTCTCGTTTGATAAAGCAAAATATTTAGGTCAAAACTACACAATAGACTAATCCTTTTCAATTAACAGAAATTTAGTAGCATCTTTCCTAATAAGAAACTACTTTTGCTACAATGAAAATTTTAGATAAATACATTTTAAAAACGTTTTTAACTCCGTTTGTTGCAACGTTTCTTATTGTGCTTTTTGTTTTGGTAATGCAAATTCTTTGGCAAACGTTTGAAAACATTGCTGGTAAAGGAATTAGCTTACCTTTTATTCTTAAATTTTTGTATTATACTACCTTAATTATCACACCACAAGCGTTACCAATTGCTGTTTTGTTATCTTCAATAATGGCTTTAGGAACATTAGGAGAAAATTATGAATTTGCTGCTGCAAAATCTGCAGGAATCTCTCTTCAACGTTTGGTAAGACCTTTGGTTTTTCTTACAATAATATTAAGTGGTGTAAACTTTTTATTTTTAAATAATATTTTCCCTTACGCTACTTTAAAACAAAAAAATCTTTATCTAAATATTAAAAAGAAAAAACCAGCAATGGCTCTCGTTCCCGGAAGTTTTAATAGTGATTTACCTGGTTATCAAATTAAATTTGATGAAAAATATGGTGAAAACGAAAACCTTCTAAAGAATGTTTTAATATATGATTTATCAGGAAATAAAGGAAATCAAAAAGTAATCACTGCAAAAAGAGGTAAAATTCTTTCTGAAGAAGGCAGTAGATACATGACTTTTATTTTATACGATGGATACTATTATGAAGAACATGCAAAGTCTGCCAAAACAAACATAAAAAGAAAGAAAATGGCAGCTTCTGATGCTACTTTTGAAGAATATGAATTTAATATAGATATTTCTGCAGTAACTGGAGATGAAGGTTTAGATAAAGAGAATTATACTAAAAATCATATGATGCTTAGTTTAAATCAATTAAAAGATACAATTCCAGATTTAAAAACAAGCTATGATGAAATATTATTGTTAAAGTCTAATAATTTATTTACAAGTGTTTCTGGTAAAAATTTATATAAATATCCAGATTCTCTTAAAACAAAAGATGTAAACCCTATTATTTTAGAAAATTTTGATTTAAATAATAAAATTACAATTTTAAATTCTGCTACTACAAAGACTAGTAGGGCTTTAAGTTCTATTAAAAATAATATGACATCAATTAAATGGAAAAGAAAAACTTTGAACTTTTTTGATACAGAATATTACAATAGAATTGCTTTTTCGTTATCTTGTTTACTTCTGTTTTTTATAGGAGCACCTTTAGGATCTATTATTAGAAAAGGAGGTTTTGGATTACCAATGATATTAGCTATTTCTGTTTATGTAGTGTATTTTTTCGGAAATACTTTTGGAAGAAATTTAGCAGAAGAAAGTTCAATTTCAGCCTTTTTAGGCTCTTGGGTTGCCGTTTTTATTATGGTACCAATAGGAATTCTATTAACAAGAAGAGCTACCAGAGACAAAGGTCTTTTTAATACAGATGCTTTTATATTACCAATTACAAATTTCTTTAAAAATTTACTGTCTAAAAAAGACGCATAAATTATGACAACACAACCTACTCAAAGACACACAAAATTAAATACTATTTCAGATGCTATTCAAGACATTAAAGATGGTAAAGTTATAATTGTTGTAGATGATGAAAATAGAGAAAATGAAGGAGATTTTTTAGCAGCTGCAGAAAAAGTAACTCCTGAAATGATTAATTTTATGGCAACTCATGGTCGTGGATTAATTTGTGCACCTTTAACAGAAACTCGTTGTAAAGAATTAGATTTAGAAATGATGGTAAACAATAACACAGATCCTATGGAAACTGCGTTTACTGTTTCTGTAGATTTACGTGGTAAAGGTGTTACAACTGGTATTTCTGCTTCTGATAGAGCGTTAACAATACAAGCTTTAATAGAAAAAGAAACAAAACCTTTTGATTTAGCAAGACCTGGTCATATTTTTCCATTAAAAGCCAAAGATGGTGGTGTTTTACGTAGAACTGGTCATACAGAAGCTGCAATAGATTTTGCACGTTTAGCGGGTTTACAACCTGCAGGTGTTATTGTAGAAATAATGAATGAAGATGGTACAATGGCTCGTTTACCTCAATTGTTAGAAGTTGCTAAAAAGTTTGACATTAAAATTGTTTCTATTGAAGATTTAGTTGCTTATAGAATGGAACATGATTCTTTAATTGAGAAAAAAGAAGACTTTAAAATTACTACTAGGTTTGGAGAGTTTAGATTAAGAGCATATCAACAAACCACTAATAGTCAGGTACATTTAGCGTTGAGTAAAGGAACTTGGACTAAAAATGATGCAGTATTAACAAGAGTGAATTCTACTTTAGTAAATAATGATATTCTTGGAACGTTAACTAATAATGCAGACAAAAAGTTAGACAGAATGTTTCAAGTTTTAAATGAAGAAGGAAAAGGTGCAATTCTGTTTGTAAACCAACAAAACCAATCTCAGAATTTATTAAAACGTTTAAGTTTATTAAAAGAAAACCAAGCAAATGGAGAAATGAAAGCTCCTTCTATTGGTATGGATAATAAAGATTTTGGAATTGGAGCTCAAATTTTACACGATATCAACATCAGTAAACTAAGATTAATAACAAATACCAAACAAACAAAACGTGTTGGTATGATTGGTTATGGTTTAGAGATTGTAGATTATGTAAATTATTAATTTAAGAAATAAGAACTTCTCTCCCACTTTCTAATTCAATTGGTTTTATATTTTGTTGAAATAATCTTGCTGTAAGATTTCCTCTTAACGTAATTTTAGTATCAATAACTTCTAACCAACTTCCTTCTCGCAATCCTAAAACTGGCGTTTCATTAAAAACATGAAATTCTTTAATTCTAGTTTCCCTTGTTTCACCCATGTGTTTAGAACCTTTAATTGGATCTAAATAATGTGCATTTATATTAAAAGGAATGCTATGAAGTGTTTTAAAACTTGGAGGATATACAATAGGCATATCATTTGTATTCATCATAGTAACACCACTGATATTGCTTCCTGCACTTGTGCCTAAATAAGGAGTTCCACTATTTATAACAGATTTTAAATCTTCTAAAATAGCTGTTTTATATAGTTGATTTACCAATTCAAAAGTATTTCCTCCACCTGTAAAAATAGCTTCAGCATTAAGAATTGCTTTATTAAAGTCTTCATATTCATGAATTCCTTTTACTTTAATATCAATTTTAGAGAACGTATTTTTAGCAATCGCTGTATAGTCATCATAAGAAATGCCTCCAGGTCTAGCAAAAGGTATAAAAAGGATGGTTTTTACATCAACAAAAAAACTTTTTAATGTTGGTAGTAAATATTCTAGATATTTACTACCATGAACTGTAGAAGTACTTGCAATTATCATATTTTTCATGTATCAAAAATAACTAAAAACTACAGAAATCATATATCACTTTAACATAAGTTTACAACTCTGTTAATACATTTTTAAGAGCACCTACTCTTTTCTTTGTAACATGAGAAAACTACTGATACTTTTTACTTTATTTTCTAGCACATTTTTTGTTTTTGGACAAAAGAAAAGAACTTTAAAGGAGGGTAAAATAGTTTTAGAAAGCTATGCTATTCCAGATGTTCATGTTATTAATAGTAACACAAATATTGGGACTATTACTAATGATAATGGTGTGTTTGAAATTCCTATAAAAGTTGGTGATAGTCTTTATTTTTCTCACTTAAATTTAGAAAGTAAACTAATAGTTATTACTGAAGAAGAGGTTGCTTCAAAGGATTTTACGATTCAATTAAATGAAAAAACAGTTACTTTAGATGCATTTACTTTAGAAAAACCTAGAAGTATTTTTTATGTTGATAAAGATATAATGCCCAATAGAGGCCCCGTTGTAAATGCAAAAACTCTTAATTTACCCTATGCAAATACTACAGTTAAAGATGACAATGCTGTTGTAAAGTTTAGATCAGGAGCAGTTATAAGTTTAGATAATTTGGTAAATAGTTTAAACGGAAATAATAGGCGAAAAAAGCAACTAGATAAAATTGTAAAAGAAGATGCGCATCTTTTAAAAATTAGAAAATATTTTACTGATGATTTTTTTATTACCGATTTAAAAATTAAAAAAGAATATATAAATCCGTTTTTAAATTATTGTTTAGATAAAAACATTATTGCTACTTTTAATAAAAATAATGTTTTAAAATTAACAAGATTATTAATAATTGAGAGTAAGGAATATCCTCATAAAATAGAAAATGAAGATTTATTTCTATCAAAAAACTAACGTAATAAAGTATTTATATGGTTAAAAAACTACTTCTAATTTTTTTAATATTTACATTTATTTTATCTACAAATTCACAAGAAAGAAAAGAATTGATTAGTGGTAAAATCCTAGATTCTTTAGGTATTGTAAAGAATGCAAATATTATTAATATAAATACAAATCAAGGTACTTTTTCTTCTGATAATGGTGCATTTAGAATGTTTGTTTCTTTAGGAGATTCTTTAAGCATATCTTCTGTACAACATATAACAAAACAAATTGTAGTTACAAAACATATAATAGAAAATAGAAAAGTGTTTATTTCTCTAAAATTAAATGTCTATCAATTAGATCCGTTTGAATTAAAAAAACATAATTTAACTGGTAGATTAGGAATAGACACTAAAACGGTTCCAAATAACAGAAAAGATTCACTTTTAGGTAAATTGATGGATTTTTCTAATATAGATATGACAATTGTTGAAGCAGATGATCATATAGACCAAAGAGTAAGACCAAGAGTTGTAAATACTGTTCCCAATTCTTTTGCTGGAGCTGGAGGAAGTGTTTCTATGCCTTTTAAATATTCTGAACGTTTATGGGCTTTACGCAAAGAATTAGCTCGTAAAAAAGCATTTCCTACTAAAATTTTATCAGAATTAGGAGAAAAGTTCTTCTTTGATACTTTAAAAATTCCAGTTGATAATTATTTTCATTTTTTAGAGTATTGTAATCCTTTAGGTATTGAAAAATTACATAAAGAAGGTAAAATTTTAGAATTGATTAAAATTCTAAGACAAGAAAGTAATAGCTATTTAAAAATCATAAAAAAAGAGTAATTTGGCCTAATAATTGATTTTATAATAGATATGAAAATTAACAAAACAATACTTCTTTTATTTATTATTCCACTACTCTCCTTCTCTGCTCATAAATACTATTTAAGTTTAACGCAGATTACATATAAGAGCGAAACAAAATCAATCCAAATAATTATAGATGTTTTTATGGATGATATAGAAATTGCTTTAAATAAAAACTATAGTATTGATTTAGAGTTAAATACAAAAAGAGAATTAAAAGAAAATGATGTTTATTTTGAAAAATACATACACTCAAAACTGAGTTTTAAAATAGATGATGTATCTAAAAAGTATACGTATTTAGGTAAAGAGTATGATGGAGATATGGTTAGTTTTTATCTAGAAATAGAAAATATAGATCAAGTGAACACTATAGATATTACTAACAAAATTTTGATGGATCATTTTCCAAAACAACAAAATCTTATAAAATCTAAAGCTGGAAAAAAGCATAAAAGTCTTCTTCTTACTGTTGAAAATGATAAAGGTTTGTTAAAATTTTAACTCATTTTAACTTATATCTTTTGTTATCCTTAATTTGTTCGTTCTTATTAATTAAAAGAACAAATGAAAAAAAATACTTTATTATTATTTTCTCTATTTTTTGTAGCTACTTCTACTTTTGCACAACAAAAAGTAACAAAACAAGGTCACACAAATCAGAATAAGTTTAAACAACTTAAAGATGAATTAGCAACACCTAATAGTCAGCATACTGCTTCTGGTGCACCAGGAAAAAAATATACACAACAAAAAGTAGATTATGTAATGGACATCATCTTAGATGATGAAAATCAAAAAATTTCTGGTAACGAAACCATAACTTATCACAATAATTCAGAAGATGAGTTAGAATATTTATGGTTACAATTAGATCAAAATGTAAGAGCATCAGATTCTAAATCTCCAGATATTCAAACAAATAAAGTTCCAAAAAAAATAAGTAAAAAATGGTTCGATAGAAGTTTTCCTGAAGAACCTTTTGATGGAGGTTTTAAAATTGTAAGTGTTACAAACATAGATGGTAAGAATCTTTCTCACACCATAAATCAAACCATGATGAGAATTAACTTGCCAAATCCTTTGGCTTCTGGTGAAACTTTTTCATTTAAAATTAAATGGTGGTATAACATTAATAACCACAGAACTCAAGGAGGAAGATCTGGTTTTGAGCATTTTGAGAAAGACAACAATAACAACTATGTAATTGCACAGTTTTTTCCAAGATTATGTGTGTATGATAATGTAGAAGGTTGGCAAAACGATCAGTTTTGGGGAAGAAGTGAATTTGCTTTAGAATTTGGAGATTATACTGTTAATATTACAACTCCTGCAGATCATATGTTAGGTGCAACTGGTGTTTTATTAAACGAAAAAGATGTATTAACAAAAAAGCAAAGGCAAAGATTAGCAAAAGCAAGAAAATCTTTTGATAATCCTGTTGTTATTCATACACAAGAAGAAGCTGTAAAAGTTGAACAAAAAAAATCTAAGAAAACTAAAACTTGGCAATTCTTTGCAGAAAATGTAAGAGATTATGCTTTTGCAACTTCTAGAAAATTTATTTGGGATGGAATGGCTGTAGATATAAACGGAAGAACAGTGATGGCATATTCGTTCTATTCTAAAGAAGCGAATCCTTTATATGGCGAACATTCTACAAGAGCTGTAGCGCAAACTTTAAAAACATATTCTAGATATACGTTTGATTATCCTTATCACAAAGCAATTTCTGTTGATGGACAAATGGGAATGGAATATCCACAGATTTGTTTTAATCCTGGAAGACCAAATGCAGATGGAACTTATTCTGATAGAACAAAATACAGAATGATTAAAGTTACCATTCACGAAGTTGGACATAACTTTTTTCCAATGATTGTAAATTCAGATGAAAGACAATGGACTTGGATGGACGAAGGATTAAATTCTTACATGGAGATGTTAGCCGAATTAGATTATGATAAAGACTTTCCTATCACTAGAGGTTATCCTAAAAATATAGTAAATTATATGGCTGGAGATCAATCTAGAATTGCTCCAATAATGACAAAAGGAGACAATGTTTACAGTTTTGGTAACAATGCATATGGCAAACCAGCAACAGCATTATGGATTTTAAGAGAAACTATCATGGGTAAAGAATTATTTGACCATGCATTTAGAACGTATGCTAAAAGATGGAAATTTAAACACCCTACTCCTGCTGATTTTTTTAGATCGATGGAAGATGCTTCTGCTATGGATTTAGATTGGTTTTGGAGAGGTTGGTTTTACACTACAGATGTAACTGATATTGGAATTAAAGGAGTAAAAAAGTTTTCTACTAAATCAATAAAAAATAATTTAGAAAATTCTGTTGAGTTTATTGAAGATACCTCTGAAGGATTAGGTTTTACAGAAAAACATCAGAAATACCATTATAAAATTACTTATAATAAACCTGGAGGCTTAGTAATGCCAATAATTGTAGAGTTTACATATAAAGACGGCACAAAAGAAAGAAAAACATATCCTGCTCAAATTTGGAGATACAATGATAATGAAGTTACCAAAGTATTTTCTTCTACAAAAGAAATACAAAATATTGCTATCGATCCAGATTTAGAAACTGCAGATGTAGATACAACCAATAATAGTTGGCCTAAAAAAGAAGCTAATAAATTTGAAAAGTTTAAAAGTAAAATTAAAAACTAACCAATAACTTAAAACACTATTTTTTAATGTTTTATAAAAAGACGGTATGTTTTCATATCGTCTTTTTTGATAAAGGTTTGTTAAACTTTTAACATCTATTAACATATTTCCTCTTGAATTCTTAAATTAGGCACCAATTCAAAATAATTCAAGACAAATGAAAAAAATTACTTTATTAGTATTTTCTGTTTTTTTTGTAGCAGTATCTGCTTTTGCTCAAGAGAAAAAAGCTGAAGAGAAAAAAGAAGCTCCAAAAGGACACACAGACCAAAACAAATTCAGACAAATGAAAGACGTTTTGGCAACACCTAATGATCAACATGCCGCTTCTGGTGCACCAGGTCATCAATATACTCAACAAAAAGTTGATTATTTAATGAATATTCGTTTAGACGAAAGTACTAATCACATTTATGGTGATGAAAAAATTACGTATCACAATAATTCTAAAGACCATTTAGATTATTTGTGGGTACAATTAGACCAAAATATGAGAGCAGATGATTCTCAAACCCCACTTGCAAAATCTACAGGTGCTTCAGCTTTTATCACACCAGATAAATTTCAGAGCACTTATATGAAAGCGGGTAAAGGTTTTGGTTTTAATATTGAAAAAGTTGAAATAGAAGGAAAACCTTTATCTCATTTTATTAATAAAACAATGATGAGAGTTAATTTACCTAAAACTTTAGCTCCTGGAGAAACTTTTAAATTCAGAATTAAATGGAATTACAAAATTAACAACTACATTAAAGATGGTGGTAGATCTGGTTATGAAGATTTTCCTGACGGAAATAATAACTATGTAATTGCTCAATTTTTTCCAAGATTAGCAGTATATAACAACGTAGAAGGATGGCAAAACATGCAATTTTGGGGAAGAAGTGAATTTGCTTTAGAATTTGGAGATTATGAAGTTAATTTAACAGTTCCTTCCGATCATATTGTAGATGCTACTGGAGTTTTACAAAATGAAAAAGATGTATTAACAAAAACTCAACGTAAGCGTTATGAAAAAGCTAGAAATACTTTTGATAACCCTGTAATAATTGTTACTCAAGCTGAAGCTGAAAAAGCAGAAAAAGGAAGAGCTACAAATACAAAAACTTGGAAATTTAAAGCAAATAGAGTTAGAGATTTTGCTTTTGCTACATCAAGAAAATATATTTGGGATGCAATGGCGACTAATATAAATGGTAAAACTGTTATGGCTGTTTCACTTTATCCAAAAGAAGGAAATCCATTATGGGAAGAGCATTCTACAAGAGCTGTAGCACATACACTTAAAGAATATTCTAAGTTAACATTCGATTATCCTTATCCAAAAGCAATTTCTGTAAGTGCTAAAAATCAAGGTATGGAATATCCTATGATTTGTTTCAATTTTGGTCGTCCAAATGCAGATGGAACTTATTCAGAGAGAGTTAAAAAAGGAATGCTAGGTGTAATCATTCATGAAGTTGGTCATAACTTCTTTCCTATGATTGTAAATTCAGATGAAAGACAATGGACTTGGATGGATGAAGGATTGAATTCTTTTGTAGAAATTTTAGCAGAATTAACATACGATGAAAAATTGTTTACTAAAAACCCTGCAAAAAACATAACTCGTTATATGGGTGGAGATCAAAGTAACATCTCTCCTATTATGTCTCAAGGAGATTATGTAAAACAATTTGGTTCTAATGCATATGCAAAACCAGCTGCTGGTTTATATATGTTAAGAAAAACTATTATGGGACCTGAATTATTTGACCATGCTTTTAGAACATATTCTAAACGTTGGATGTTTAAACACCCAACTCCAGCAGATTTCTTTAGATCTATGGAAGATGCTTCTGGTATGGATTTAGATTGGTTTTGGAGAGGTTGGTTCTACACTACAGATGTAACAGATATTGGAGTTGGTAATGTAAAATCTTTATATCTTACAGATAAACCAAGTCAAAGAATTACAGACATCATTAAAAATAACCCAAGAGCAAAAGCTTATTTTGATGGTTTAGGAGATTTAGTGTACATGACTGATAAAAAAGAAGATGCAAATGCTGCAATTATGAGTAAATATGTAAAAGATGCATCTAAAGTACCTTCTTTTATTTATGAAGTAGAGTTTGAAAAGCCAGGTGGTTTAGTAATGCCAATTATTGTTGAATTAACGTATGAGGATGGTTCAACTGAAAGAGTTACATATCCTGCACAAATTTGGATGAAAAACGACAACAAAGTAACTAGAGTCTTTGCTTCTACTCAAGAAATTACTAGTATTAAAGTAGATCCAGATTTAGAAACTGCAGATGTTGATACTTCTAATAATAGCTGGCCAAAGAAAGAGGCTGATAAATTTGATAAATTTAAAAGTAAAATAAAAAACTAAATTTTAAGTAAGTTTTAGTTTTAAAAATTAAACCAGAGAAGAAATCTTCTCTGGTTTTTTATTTTAATAATATTATATTTTTTTTAAATACAGACATAAAAAAAAGCCTATCAATTTTGATAGGCTTTTAGATAAAAATTTAACTAGTAATAAATATATATTATAATACTCTTACGTTTACTGCGTTTAATCCTTTTCTTCCATCTTGTAAGTCAAACTCAACTTCATCGTTTTCACGAATTTCGTCAACTAATCCTGACACATGTACAAAATGTTCTTTGTCTGTTCCTTCTTCAGTGATAAATCCAAATCCTTTAGATTCATTGAAAAATTTTACGGTACCTTTATTCATAATAGTAATATTAAATGTGTTGCTCGTTTAATTACTAACAACGTTTTATTGAATTGCAAATATAATGCCAATTATTTTATAATCTTTATATTAAGTGATTTATTTTAAAATCTACTCTACATCCTGTTTATCAGTTCTTTAACGGCATTAAACTCTGTAATAATCTCATTTAAAACATCTTTAGCCGGTATTATTTGATGAATTAACCCTGCAATTTGACCAATTTCGAGCTCTCCGTTCTCTAAATCGCCTTCAAACATACCTTTTTTTGCTCTTGCTCTTCCCAATAATTCTTTAATTTCTTCTATTGAAGGATTTCTTTGATACAACTCTTGTATTTCTTGATAAAATTTATTTTTCACCAAACGTACAGGCGCCAATTCTTTTAAAGTTAATTGAGTGTCTCCGTCTTTTACACCAACAATTGTATTTTTAAAATTCTGGTGAGCAGAAGATTCTTCTGTTGCTGCAAATCTACTTCCTATTTGTACAGCATCTGCTCCTAGAACCATTGCAGCCAACATTCCTCTTCCAGTTCCTATTCCTCCAGCAGCAATAACAGGAATTTTAAGTTGTTCTTTAACCATTGGTATTAATGTAAAAGTAGTTGTTTCTTCTCTCCCATTATGTCCACCGGCTTCAAAACCTTCACATACAACAGCATCTACACCTGCAGCTTCCGCTTTTAAAGCGAACTTTACAGAACTTACAACATGAACTACTGTTATTTCTTTTTCCTTCAAGAAAGCAGTCCAGGTTTTTGGGTTTCCTGCTGAAGTAAAAACAATTTTCACACCTTCTTCTATAATAATATCCATTATTTTTTCAATATCAGGATATAACATAGGCACATTTACTCCAAATGGTTTATCAGTTGCTTTTTTACATTTTTGAATATGTTCTCTTAATACGTTTGGATACATAGAACCAGCACCAATTAAACCTAATCCTCCAGCATTTGAAACTGCTGATGCTAATTTGTAACCAGAAACCCATATCATTCCTCCTTGAATAACTGGATACTTTATATTAAAAAGTGTCGCTATTTTATTTGCCATTATTTTTTTATCAACTTTAATGTTTTTTGCTGATTTTTATTTGAAATTTTTAAAATATACATTCCATTATCTAGTTTAGAAATATCTATTTCATTAGAAATTAGGTTTTGTTTTTCATAAACAATTTTTCCTAAAATATTATAAATCTGAATTTTAAACTCTTTTAATTCACTTTGAATTCCTTTTAGTTGAAATGAAGCTGAAATAGGATTTGGAAAAATATTTATAGTTTCTAAAATATTTTCTTCTAGTGAAGCTGTTAAAGCAAAATACTTTTCATAAGCAATTTGAAAATTTGGAATTCCATAGCCATATTGATCTGTAGGATTTGCATATTTATCTGCAGATTCAAAAATTGCTTCTTTTAAATACTCATTCCTATTATTTTGTGTCTTTAGACTATTCTTACTATTCGTTTTTAATAATGGATTTTCAAATTGATTTAAGCATGCAATTAAACCTGCCATTATTGGTCCTGAGAAAGATGTTCCGTTTGATGTAGTAATTCCTCCATTTAAATAGTCAATAAGAGAAGCATTTCTTCCTTGAGCAAGTATTTCTGGCTTTATTCTTCCATCTGAAGTTGGTCCGAATGAACTAAAACTAGCAATTACACCTGAAGCATCTACAGCTCCAACACTAATAACAGAAGCAGCATCAGCAGGAGCTCCCATATATTTCCAAGAACTACTTCCACTATTTCCTGCTGAATTTACTAAAAGTAAACCTCTTGAAGCACCAATTTCTGCACCTCTAGAAATAAATGTAGTTTTTCCATCCATATCTGCATAAGTATGACTATGATTTGAATTATCATAAGTAGTATATCCTAAAGATGTGTTTATTACATCTACACCTAAACTATCTGCTCTTTCTGCTGCTTCTACCCAAAGTGATTCCTCTAAAACTGTTTCTGTTTCTGCAATTTCTGAAATAAATAAATAAAATTTTGCATCTGGTGCAGTACCTACAAATTCATCTTCTATAAAACCAGCTATTGAAGACAGAACATGAGTTCCATGACTATTTCTAGTATAGAAATTTGTGTTTCTATCTGCAAAATTATAGCCTCCAAGAATTTGATTATTATCTCTTATTCTTTGAAAAGCAGCAAGTGAATTCACATTTGGAAAACCAGCATCTATAATTGCAATTATTTGGCCTTCTCCTGTTAAACCTTGTTGATGCAAAAACTCTCCTTTTAACATTTTAATTTGGTTATCTGCTGCACCATAATTAAAATCAATCAGATTTTCTTGTAATTTATGATGATGATTGGGTGCTATCTTTTTTCCTTTTGTTTTTCCATTGGTATTTAAAGATTTATTTGCAAACTCAATACGTTCAATAAAATTATAAATTGATGATAAATTGTTAATAATAGCAACTTCACCTTGAATATGAATAGCATTTAACCATTTAGATTTTGCTAAAACACTAATGTTTCCATCATTTTTTATTTGATTGTAATAATCAATATCGACTGGTACATCTTTAGAATCCAAAGAAATATGTAAACTATTTCTTCTATCTAAAGAACGTTGAGATAACATTGTTAAAGGATTGGCTAAATATGTGTTTTCTTTTGGTTTGTTTTTTAAAAAAATCCAAGCATCTTCTTTTTCTTCTTGAGAAAACGAGTTGAAAAAAGTAGTAATAAATAAAAAAAGTAGTAATTTCTTCATATTTCGAAATTACTACTTTTTTACGATTTTATATTTTAAATTATGAAATAACTCCAGAACCTAATAATTCATCATTAATATACCAAGCAACAAATTGTCCTTCCTGGATTGCAGATTGTTGGTTTGTAAATTCTACATACAAACCAGATTCTACTTTATATAATGTAGCATTTTCTAGTGCTTGTCTATACCTAATTCTAGCATCAACTTGCATTGTTTCTCCTTCTTTTAAAGCTAAATCTTCACGTATCCAATGGATTTCTTCATTAGAAACAAACAATACATTTCTATATAACCCTTGATGATTTTTACCTTCACCTGTATAAATTACATTTTCTACAACATCAGTTTCTATAACATACAAAGCTTCTTTTGTACCTCCAACATTTAAACCTTTACGTTGTCCTTTTGTAAAATAATGAGCTCCTTGATGTTTGCCTACTATTTTTCCATCATCTTTATGATAAGCGAATTTTGTAGAGAAATATTTTAATTCAGCTTCTTTATTCTCAAATTTTGGAACTGACTTTGTATAATCTGTAAAACCTGAAGGAATTGTAACAATAACACCTTCTTTTGGCTCTAACTTTTGTTGTAAAAATTCTGGTAATCTAACTTTACCTATAAAACATAACCCTTGAGAATCTTTCTTTTCAGCCGTAATTAAATCTGCTTCTTTGGCAATTTCTCTAACTTCTGGTTTTGTTAATTCACCTATTGGGAATAATGCTTTTACCAATTGTTGTTGAGATAATTGACATAAAAAATAAGATTGGTCTTTATTGTTATCTTTTCCTGCAAGTAATTTATAAACAGGTTTGCCATCTATAATTTCTTCTCCTTTTCTACAATAATGACCAGTTGCCACATAATCTGCACCTAATTTTAAAGCAATGTCCATAAAAACATCAAACTTTATTTCTCGGTTACAAAGTACATCTGGGTTTGGCGTTCTTCCCTTGCTATATTCATCAAACATATAATCTACAATACGTTCTTTGTATTGTTCGCTTAAATCTACAACTTGAAAGGGAATTCCTAGTTTTTCTGCAACAATCATTGCATCATTACTATCTTCTAACCAAGGACATTCATTAGAAATAGTTACAGAATCATCGTGCCAATTCTTCATGAATAAGCCAATAACTTCATATCCTTGTTCTTTTAATAAATGTGCGGTTACACTACTATCTACACCTCCAGAAAGACCTACAACTACTCTTTTCATTCCTTAATTTTGAAGCAGCAAAGTTACGAATTAGATTCTGATTAAATGATTGAAAGAATTGATGATTATATCAAAAAATCTAATTCTCTTTTTTCTTAGAATAAGTAGATTTTTTTTGTTTTTTAAATTCTTCAGGAGCAATTTCTCCATCTAAATAAAACTCCCATTTCCCAACTCTTTTACCATCTTTATAAATTCCGGTTTCTTTTAAGTTTCCATTCAATTCAAAATATTTAGCTAGCCCATTAGGCTTTCCATTTTTGAATTCAACTTCTTCTATTAAAACGTCTTTACTAGAATATTTTCTAGAGATTCCGTGTTTTAAACCGTTTTTGTATTCTGTAAATTCTGTAACATTTCCTGCAGGATAATAGTTAAGCAATTCTCCTTCTAATTTACCATCTTTATAATTTTCTTCAGACATTAACTCGCCATTTGGAAAATAATATTGCCAAGCACCAGTTCTTTTTTTTCCATCTAATATACCTTCACTTTGTAGTTTTCCTTTTAAAGTAAAAAACTGTACAAAAACAGAATCATTAGTTTCAAAAAATGTCTTTAAAATTACTGGATACTCAGAAGTTGTAATGTCATAAAACTTAAAAATACCAACTTCTTTTCCTTCTTTAAATTTACCAACATATCTAATCCTTTTATTAGGATAATACTTTTTCCAAACTCCAGTTCTTTTATTATTTTTATCAAACCTATTAATAGACTGAGCATTGCTTTGATCTGTTATAAAATAACAAGCAAAAAGCATAAAAATAAAACCAAGTCTTTTTATATTTATCATTTAAATAGAATTTTAAAACAAATATACATTAATAGTGCCAAAATCAAATTTACTTTTCTTAACAGAACAACTCAATAACTTAGGCAGTGCTAAAAGAGAAAACCGACAAAGAGTTGCAAATATTGTGTTAGAAAACCAAGATTTATTTAAATACTTGGTTACTATTACTTTTGATGTTGAACATAAAGTATCAATAAAAGCTTCTTGGATTTTAGAATGGATTTGCACACATCATCGTTTAGATTGGATGATTCCACATTTAGATGAATTTTCATCAAAAATAAATACTTTAAAATTTGATAGTGCCATAAGACCCTGTGCAAAAATTTGCGAACATTTAGCAGTTGCATATTATTCAAATAATGAAAATAATATACAGAAAAATCTATCAAAAAATCAAATAGACACAATTATAGAAACAGGTTTCGATTGGTTAATTACACCTCAAAAAATTGCTGTAAGAGCATATACAATGACTTTTTTATATTTATTTGGTTTAGAAAAAGATTGGATTCATCCAGAACTTTCTCATTTAATTAGTACAAAAATCATACATGAAAGCAAAGGTTGCGAAGCTAGAGGAAAATACATTTTAAGATTAATTGAAAAACATCAAAAATCCACTTTATAAATGTGTTGAAAACCTTATTTTTGCAGTTCACAACATAACTAAAAAATGGAATTAACACAACTAAATGCCATCTCTCCTATAGATGGTCGTTACAGAAATAAAATATCAAAATTATCAGATTATTTTTCTGAAGAAGCTTTAATAAAATATAGAGTTCGTGTAGAAATTGAATATTTTATAGCGCTTTGCGAAATACCTTTACCTCAATTAGCAGATTTTGATGCAAATTTATTTGAAGAATTACGTAAAATATATTCAGATTTTACGGAAGATGATGCTCAGAAAATTAAAGATATTGAAGGAATTACAAATCATGATGTAAAAGCTGTTGAATATTTTATCAAAGAAAAATTTGATGCTTTAGGTTTACAAAAATTTAAAGAATTTATCCATTTCGGTTTAACTTCTCAAGATATAAACAATACTGCCGTTCCGCTTTCTATTAAAGAAGCAATGAATGAAGTTTATGTACCTCAATATTTTGAGCTTTTAGAACGTTTACAAGAATTAGTAATTGAATGGAAAGACATTTCTATGTTGGCAAGAACTCATGGTCAGCCTGCATCTCCTACTCGTTTAGGAAAAGAAATTGAAGTTTTTGTTGTTCGTTTAAAAGAACAATTTAATTTATTAAATGATATACCAAGTGCTGCAAAGTTTGGTGGTGCAACAGGTAATTTTAATGCACATAAAGTTGCATATCCTGCTATTGATTGGAAAGAATTTGGAAGTACTTTCGTACAAGAAAAATTAGGATTACAACATTCTTTTCCAACTACACAAATAGAGCATTATGATCATTTAGCTGCTTTATTTGATACTTTAAAACGTATCAATACAATAATTATAGATTTAGACAGAGATTTCTGGACCTATGTTTCTATGGATTATTTTAAACAAAAAATTAAAGCTGGAGAAGTTGGTTCTTCTGCAATGCCTCATAAAGTAAATCCTATTGATTTTGAAAACTCAGAAGGAAACTTAGGTTTGGCTAATGCAATTTTCGAACATCTTTCTGCTAAATTACCAATTTCTCGTTTACAAAGAGATTTAACAGATAGTACAGTTTTACGTAATGTTGGTGTTCCTTTTGGACATACAATTATTGCCTTTACTTCTACTTTAAAAGGTTTAAATAAATTATTATTAAACAAACCTAAATTTGAACAAGATTTAGAAAATAATTGGGCAGTTGTTGCAGAGGCAATTCAAACAATTTTAAGACGTGAAGCTTATCCAAATCCTTATGAAGCATTAAAAGGATTAACAAGAACTAACGAGAAAATCAATCAAAATTCTATTGCTAACTTTATAGATACTTTAGAGGTTTCAAATGAAATTAAAGAAGAATTAAAAGCAATAACACCAGCAAATTATACAGGAATTTAATGAAAAAATTATTAGGATTACTTACAATTATTATCGTTTTATATAGCTGTAAATCAGAATTTAAAGATAATTCAGATAAATTTAAAAAAGGAGTGTTTGAAATTCCTGCTGGAGATAGTTATAGTAAAACTACTATTACAAGAATCGATAGCCTTCAAATTGAAGAATATGATAAAATTGTAAGTATTTCTAATGATAGTACTTTAAAAGAAACAAAAATAAAACATATTGATACCTTGTATATCAAATGGAAAAATAATTTCTTTTATACATTGAAAATGAAATCACCAAAAAGAGAAATAGACAAAGACCCTATTTATGTACAAATAACAAACATAACTGATAGTTCTTATAGTTTTTCGGCTAAAATTGGATTTAGTAAATTTAAACAAGATGGTACAGTTTATAAAGTAAAGTAAGATGGAAATATTTTTGCATGCTGATACTTGGATCGCCTTATTAACTCTAACTTTTCTTGAAATTATTTTAGGAATTGATAATATTATCTTTATATCAATTTCTGCTAATAAATTACCAGAAAAACAAGTTAGAAAAGCTACACTTTTAGGTTTGGCTTTGGCTATGGTAACAAGAATTCTGTTACTTTTTAGTGTTTCTTATTTAATTGCATTAAAAGATCCTTTTTTAGAAATTGATGCGGGTTGGTTTAAAACTGGTTTAACAGGACAGAGCATCATCTTATTTTTAGGAGGACTATTTTTACTCTATAAAAGTACCAAAGAAATACGTCAGAAAGTAGAAAACACCAATGAAGATGAGGTTATAAAATCTCCAAAAGTAATTTCTTTCTCAAATGTTATCATTCAAATTATTTTAATAGATATAGTTTTTTCTTTTGATAGTATATTAACAGCTGTTGGAATGACAAATGGTGTTAATGGAGCATTAATTATTATGGTTATTGCTGTTATTGTTTCTATAATTATTATGATGATTTTTTCTAATCCAATTAGTAATTTCGTAAACAGAAATCCGACAATTCAAATGTTGGCATTGTCTTTCTTAATTTTAATTGGTTTTATGTTAATTACAGAAGGAGCTCATTTATCGCATACAGAAATATTTAACAAAACTGTTGGGGTAATTCCTAAAGGTTATTTGTATTTTGCCATTGCATTTTCTTTAGGAGTAGAAATGCTAAACCTAAAAATGAGAAAAAAATAAGATTATTAAAGATTTTAAAAAACATATAAGCACATTTTTATTATTTCTGTTGTTGATTCCTTCATCAATACAAATAGCACATGCTTTAGAAAATCATGAACATACAATTTGTACTTCTGTAGATGAACACCACATTCATATAGAAACCATAGAATGTATAGAGTTTCATAAACAATTAACTGTTTTTTCTATGGATTTTACATCTAATTATGATGTAATTCCTACACACTTTTACACAACTACTTTTTCTGATAAACCTCAAGTTTTTAAAGAGATTTATCATTCTAAAAAACATTCTAGGGGTCCACCAAATTTTACTGTTTAATATAGAATTGTCATTTTTTATGACAAAAACTTTTATCAATCAGTAAAATAAAAATTAATGAAAACATTTATAAAGCTGCTATTTTTAATAGCAAGTTTTTCTGTAAATGCACAAAACAGCATTTCAGGAACAATAACAAATAATGGTAATGAAACCTTATTTGGAGTAGAAATTTATGCTCAAGAAATACACAGAGGTACAACTTCTAAAGAAGATGGAACCTATGTTTTAAGCAATATTCCTAATGGAAAAATAAGACTAACTTTTACTTATTTAGGGTTTAATACAGTTTCTACAACAGTAAATATAGACTCTAAAAACATAATTTTAAATATAGATTTAATAGAATCTATTTTTAAAATGGATGAAATTATTGTTTCTACTCCATTTAATAAATTACAATCAGACAATGTAATGAAGGTTGAAAGACTCTCAGCAAAATCCATTAAAAAAATGGGCATAACAACATTGTCAGAAGGAATCACAAACATTGCAGGAGTTTCTCAAATTTCTACAGGTAATTCAATTGGAAAACCTGTAATTAGGGGGTTAAGCGGAAACAGAGTTTTAGTTTACACACAAGGAATTCGTTTAGAAAATCAGCAATTTGGAGGAGAACATGGTTTAGGAATTAATGAAGCTGGTATTAGCAGCATAGAAGTTATAAAAGGACCTGCTTCTCTACTCTATGGCTCAGATGCTTTGGGTGGAGTTTTATATTTGAATCCAGAAAAATTTGCCTCAGAAAATAAAAATGAAGCAAGTTTTAATCAACGTTATTTTACTAATACTTTAGGTAGCAATACTTCGGTTGGTGTAAAATCTTCTTTAGAAAACTGGAAATTTCTTGCTAGAGGAACCTATGCAACGCATTCAGATTATAAAATTCCTACAAATGAAAGAATTACAAATACACGTTTTAATGAAAAAGATTTTAAAACAGGAATTGCATATTCTAAAAATAATTTCACTTCAGAAATAAGATATAACTTCAATAATTCTCAATTAGGTTTAACAGAAGGAATTACAGAACAATCTTCTAACAAAACTCTTTTAGAGCCTTACCAATTAATAGATAATCATATTTTAAGTGCTCATAATCACCTATTTTTTGGAAACTCTAAATTAGATATTGATTTAGGTTATACAATAAATGATAGACAAGAATTTGAAGATCATGATGATGAAAATGAAGAGGAACATGAAGAGCACGAAGAAACTGCCTTAAGAATGAAGCTAAAAACATATACCTATAATTTAAAATACCATTATCCTAAAATTGGAGATTTAGAAATTCTTTCAGGTATTCAAGGTTTGCATCAAACAAACACCAATTTTGGAGAAGAAATTTTAATTCCGAATGCAAAAATGAATGATTTTGGCCTTTTTACAACAGCAAATTATTCTTGGAATAAAAACACATTTCAAGCAGGACTTCGTTTTGATAATCGTTCAATAACAACTGAAAGACATGAAATTGCACATGAAGATGAAATTCATATTTTTAATGCAATTGATAAATCTTTTAATAGTTTTACTGCTTCTGCAGGTATTAAAACAGAGTTTTTTACCAATTTTATTACTCGTATTAATTTAGCAAGCGGATTTAGAGCGCCAAATTTAGCAGAACTAACTTCTAACGGAATTCATCATGGAACAAACCGTTTTGAGACAGGAAATGAAGATTTGATAAATGAAAAGAATTTTCAAACTGATATTTCTATGGAATATAAAACGGATCATTTTGAAATATTTGGTAATGGATTTTATAACAAATTGAATGATTATATTTTTATTTCTCCAACTGGTGACATAGAAGATGGAGCTCCTGTTTTTAAATACCAGCAAGAAAACGCAAAATTATATGGTGGTGAATTTGGAATTCACCTACATCCTCACCCATTAGATTGGTTGCATTTAGAAAGTAGTTTTGAAACTGTAATTGGTAAACAATCTAATGGAAATTATTTACCTTTAATACCTGCAAATACCTGGAAAAACACGTTTAGAACCGAATTTAAACACGGTAATTGGTTAAAAGATGGATATGCATCAATTAGCTTACAATCTACTTTTAAACAAAACAAAATCAGCCAGTTTGAAACAGAATCAAAAGGTTATAACATTGTAAATCTTGGTTTTGGTGGAGATGTCACTATTCAGAATTTTATATTTAACACTTCAGTTTCTGTAAATAATTTGTTTGATGAAAAATACATTCATCATTTATCTCGTTTAAAAGCTGATGGAATTTTAAATCAAGGAAGAAATATAGTTTTGGGTATTAATTTTAATATTTAACACAATTTCATTTCTAAATTTGTCTTTTATAGATATAAAAAAAATCCATTATAATTCTTTAAGCGTTGCGCTAGCAACGCTTTTTTTTTATGATTTTTTTTTATGAAAAAAAATATCATAGTTCATTATTCTGTTATTAACCTGACTATTTTGGTTAATTCAATATAGAATCAGGTTAATAATCGTTTTACTATTATTTAAAAACTTAATAAAACTATATTTGAATATATGTAATTTTAAAAAAAATCAGGATGAAAATATTTAAACGTATTGCAATTGTAGTTTTAGCATTATTAATTTGGGCTGCCTTTATTGGTTATGGATTTATAAATGGTTTTTTATTAAAACCTCTAACTTCTCAAAATACGTCTGAAGGGTTTATTGAAGCTGTAAAAGAAAAGATTGACGAATCTTTTGTAGGAAGTTTAGCAATTACATTAATAGAAAACGGTAAAGTCTCAAAAAATTTCTTTTATTCTATTGATAAACCTATAAATGAAAAAACTGTTTTTCCTGTTGCTTCTATTAGTAAATGGATTACATCTTTTGGAATTCTAAAATTGGTAGAAAAAGGAAAAGTAGAATTAGATACACCAATTGATAATTATCTTACAAGATGGCATCTTCCAGAAAGTAAATTTGATAATAAAAAAGTAACCATTAGAAGGTTGCTTTCACATTCAGCTGGTTTAGTAGATGATCTTGGTTATTCTGGTTACGCACCAGATGAAAAGATACAAACTATAGAAGAATCATTAAATAAAGCTTCAGATGGACATTATTCTGAAGGAATTGCAAGAGTTGGTTATGAACCTGGAAGTCAATATATGTATTCTGGTGCTGGCTATACAATACTACAATTGCTAATAGAAGAAATTAGTGGACAATCTTATCAAGAATATATATCACAAACAGTTTTTGAGCCATTAAAAATGGAGAATTCTACCTTTATAGTATCAGAAAGCCCTAATCTTCAATATGGACAATTGTACAAAGATGATGGAACAATAGCACAATCAAGAAAATTTACTGCTTTAGCAGCTGCTTCATTACATACTTGTACTGAAGATTTATCTAAATTTTTAATCGCTAATGTTTCAGAAAACAGCGTTCTTTCTAATGAAACTATTTTAAAAATGAGTAAATCAGAAACATTTATAAATAAGATTGGTGTTTATGGTTTAGGTCCTCATCTTTATAGCCAAAATGACGAAAATTCTACTATTATTGGTCATGATGGAAGTGGTAATAATGCTATTAATACAGCGGCAAGAATTGATCTAAAATCTAAAAGTGGAATTATTGCTTTAGCTATGGGTAACCATAGTATAGCTTCATCTTTATCAGATGAATGGATTTTTTGGAAAGTAGGAATTGCAGATTACGTAGTTATGATGCGTAACAAATCTTATATTTTAACCTTATTGGTGATAGGATCTTTATTAATTATTTCTTCATCAATTTTTATCTTCAGAAGAAAGAAAACAGCAGTAGCCTAGAATATCATTTAGAAATAATAATTAAAATAACCTTTAAAGTGAAGTAATTACAACGCTTTAAAGGTTGCTATAAAAATTATCTCACATATTTTGTTTTCTTTAATGTACTTAAAATTATAAAGGAAGCTAAAAAGAAAACGGCCATACAAAGTACACTCCATTGCATAGAATCTGTAATAGAATATAGAAAACCATAGACAAAAGTTCCTAAAACAATTGCTATTTTTTCTGTAACATCGTAAAAACTAAAATACGTTGCATGATCTTCTGTTTCTGGTAATAATTTAGAATATGTAGAACGAGTTAAAGATTGAATTGCACCTTGAACAAAACCTAATAAAACTCCTAATCCGTAAAAATAATAAGCTACATTTTCTTGATTCTTATCTAATAAAAAAGCAGAAAAACAAACTAACATCCAAATTAAGATAGTAACCTTTAGTGCTTTTATATTTCCCCATTTTTCCGATAATCTAGAAAAAACAAATGCACCAACTATGGCTACAATTTGCACCAATAAAATGGTTACAATTAAGTTAATTGCTGGTAAACCCAATTCAGTTGATCCAAAAATTGCTGCCATTAAAATAATGGTTTGGACACCAATACTTAAAAGGAAAAATGAAATTAAAAATTTCTTTAAAGTAGCATATTCCTGAATCTCTTTAAAAACAATTTTCAACTCTCGAAAGCCTTTCCAGATGTAATCATTATCAGGTTGTTTGTTATAAATATCATTTGGTAAACGCCTAAAAGTAATTTGAGCAAAACCAATCCACCAAAAACCTACCATTAAAAAAGAAATGCGCGAAGCCATACCAGCAGTAATACCAAACGTATCTGGCATTTGTATCATTACTAAGTTAACAATCAATAAAATTACAGAACCAATATATCCAAAAATAAAACCTTTTGCACTTGCTCTATCTTGTTGTTCTGGATGTGCAACTTCTGGTAAATACGCATTGTAAAAAACCAAACTTGCCCAAAAACCTATACTCGCTAAAACTGTAAATACAATTCCTATCCAAACTGTATCTATTCCTTCAAAAAAATACAAACTCATTACAGATAATCCTCCAAGCCAACAAAAGAATTTCATAAATTTCTTTTTGCTTCCTGTATAATCTGCAATACCAGATAAAATAGGAGACATTAAAGCTACTACTAAAAAAGAAAATGATAATGCATAACTATATAAACTATCTGGATGACTCCAATCCATCCAAAGAAAAGAAACAGTTGTACCTTCTGTAATTGCACTATAATATAAAGGAAAAACAGCTGTACTTATGACTAATGAATAAACTGAGTTTGCCCAATCATAAAAGGCCCAACCATTAATTAATTTTTTATCTCCAATTTTTAACATATAGTTTTATTTAAAAAAAATGCCGTTCAAAATTAATTGAACGGCACACAAGATAGTAAAACTATTTGTTTTATTATTTTTTCAGCATTGTTTCAGCTTGCTTATTAAATTTTTCTGCATATTTTTTTGCTGTTGGTAAGTAATTTTTTAATGATTTAATTCTAGAAGCATTTGAAGGGTGTGTACTTAAGAATTCTGGTTGAGAACTTCCACCTGAGTTTTTACTCATTCTAACCCAAACTTCTGCAGCTTCTGTACCTTTATAACCAGCCATTAACATAAAAACTAAACCTAATCTATCTGCTTCATCTTCATGTGTTCTGCTAAATTTTAACATTGCTAATCCAGAACCTAAACCAAATGCAGTGTTCCAAATTGCTTGTGTTTTTGGATCTTTATTAGAAGTTCCTAAAGCCACAGCTACTCCACCTAATTGTTGTAATTGTCCAGAAGACATTCTTTCTTGTCCGTGTTTTGCAAAAGCATGTGCAACTTCATGGCCCATAACTGCAGCAACACCATCTACATTATCACAAATTGGCATAATACCTGTATAAAAAACCACTTTACCTCCTGGCATACACCAAGCATTTACAGTTTTATCATCAACTAAATTAAATTCCCATTTATAAGAATCTGCTTCAGCAACCATATTATTTGCTCTCATAAAACGATCTACAGCAGCAGAAATATTTTTACCAACACTTTTAATTTGGTTGGTCATTTCTCTATTTGTAGACAATTTATTTTCTGCTAAAAATCCTTTATACTGTGCAAAACTTGCGGGTAAAACTTGTGCATCACTTACAAAATTAACTCTTTTTCTACCTGTAATTGGTACAGTACTACATTCACTAAAAAGAAATACTGCAACTAATAAAACTACTATTTTTTTCATCTACTTTATATTTAAATTCGGTTGTTTATATGACACCTAATTGTACTTTTTGTCACAATAAAATAAAAATTTATTATTTTCCATCAAATTCTCATTGATAAAACACAAAGCTAATAAAAAACTCTAATACTTATAATTTAGTTTTTATTGTAAGTTTTGTAAAAAATGTCCGTCAAAAATAACATGAAAAAAATAATCTCCTTTTTAGCATTAGTACTTTTATTTAGTTGTTCTAGTGGAGCACAAAATACATCTAAAGAAAAAAAAGTATATAAAGTTGTAAAAACTGATGCACAATGGAAAAAAGAATTGACTACATTACAATATCATGTGTTAAGAGAAGCTGGTACAGAAAGAGCATTTTCTAGTTCGTTTAATACCAACAAGAAAAAAGGCGTTTATGCTTGTGCTGCATGTAAAACAGCTCTTTATAAATCTGAACATAAATATGATTCTGGTTCTGGTTGGCCTTCTTTTGATAGAGCTATTGATAATAATGTAGAATTAGATGTTGACTATTTACTTGGTTATGCAAGAACTGAATTAAAATGCAATACTTGTGGAAGTCATTTAGGTCATTCTTTTGATGATGGCCCAAAAACTACTGGGAAACGTCATTGTATAAATGGTGTTGCATTAGAGTTTATTCCTAAAAAATAATTTTAATTCAGAAATAAGTTAAAGAGTACATTTACTAAATTCCCTTTGTATACTATTATTTCGATTATGTTTTGTATATTCATAACTCAAATTTAATGTTAGAATGGATAAAGTTGCAATTGCTGATTTATTAGAAGAGAAACATCAAAAATTGTTTGATTGGCTAGAAAAAGAACCTTCTGAAAACTGGGAAAAAGGACCAGAAGGAAAATGGACTTGTGGTCAGCAAATTTTGCATTTAACAAATAGTTTACAACTATTAAATAATGCATTAAGTTATCCAAGATTCTTTTTAAAATATAAATTTGGTACTTGTAATAGAGAAACTAGAAGTTATGAATCTGTAGCAGAAAACTATCAGCAAAAATTATTAGAAAATAAAGACCGAGCAAAGGTATTTAACAAAGATTTAAAAAAACCCGCTTTAAAAGATAGAGCTCGTTTAATTACTAAACTTCAAATACAAAGTAAAAAACTACAATACAAGACAAAAAAAATAAGTGATATAAACTTAGATACATTGGTAATTCCTCATCCTTTAATGGGAAAAATGACTGTTAGAGAAATTATTATGTGGACTGCGCATCATACAGAACATCACACAGCTATTTTAATGAAGAATTATGGTGAAGAAAATTATTGCTAAACCCTTTTTATTTTTCTTTGGATTAATTCCTTTATTTATATTTTTAGCTTTTTTTAGTAAAGATAAATTACTTGATATTAATATTTATGATACCTACTTTGTGGTTCCATATTTTCATTTTTACTTGTTTTCAGCTATATTTTCTGCAATGATTAGTTTCAATTATTTTGCTTTACACTGGGCTGATAAACCACCTAAAAAATGGCTTACAATTATTCATATACTTCTTCAGTTATTAGCTTTACTTCTTATAATTACATCAAATAAATGGAATTGGTTGGGAAACCAAAATACTGAGGAAATGATGTTTATAAATGATAATTCTAACCTTCTTATAGTAATTTCTTTTTTAATCTTTTTATTATCAGTTTTTATACATTTCATAAATTTTTTGGTAAGTTTACTTCTGAAAAAAACATAAAAAAAGGGAATTCAAATATTTAAATTACCTTATAACAACTTAGCCATTGCCGTTTTTATAGTTTCTATATTTATCTCTCTATTCGTTGTATTTGCATTTTTTTGACTATTAATCATTTGCCTCATTAGGTTTATGGCAACTTTGTCAAAATTAAATTGTTTATACTGATTTCCTTTTACAACCATATCATCAACTAAATTTTTAATAGCTACTGTATTATTGCTTTCAGAAATTTGTTTAAATGCTTTTTGATATAATGCTTTGGTGGCATCATCTCCAGACAAAAACATTCCAGACAACGTATTTTTAGCAATAAAAGGTAATTCCTTTTCGTCTTTCTCTTCAATAAAAATACGTGTTAATGGTGTTGCTAATATTTGTCTAACTTCATCTGGCAATTCTTTAGATTTATTAATTGCTAATTGTTTGTCTACATAATACATGGCAACAACACCTTTTCCTAAAACAGAATAAGATTTACTTTCTAACGCTTTCTCAAAAATAGGTTTTAACTCAGGATCTGTAAGTTTTCCTAATGTTTCTATAGCAGTTGCTTGCACTAATGTTTTATCATCTGAATTAGCAATTTTCATTATTTTTTGAATCGCTGCTTTTTTAGAGAATTTATTTATTAAATCTATATTTTGCAAAGCAAGAATTCTAATTTTATAAGAAGGGTCGCTCATTGCATTTGCAATTGCATTAAAAGCAATTTTTTCGTCTTGTTTTTTTGCTACTTCTAACAAAGCTTCTCTTCTATGTGCAAAGTTGGTAGCGTTTTTTAATTGAAAAATATAATCACTTAAAACCTTATTTTCAGTAATATCACACAATAAAACTCCATCTGAATTTACTTGAATTAAAGTTGGTTGTTTTGTGTAAGGAAATTTAAATGAACTCTCTTTACTTTCTACAAAAACAGTATGACGCGTTCTTTTATCTCCTTCAAAAATATCTAAAGAAAAAGGAAACTGAAATGTAGAAGCTTGTAATTGTAACATATTTACAGTTACCGTTTTTTGTATAATATTATAATCATATGAAATTTCTAACTTCGGATGTCCTGCTCCAAAATACCATTGATTAAAGAACCAATTAAGGTCTTTTCCTGTTACTTTTTCTAGAGTTAAACGTAATTGATGTACTTCTGCAGATTTGTATTTAAACTCTGTTAAATAGTCTTTTAAACTTTCAAAAAAAGCTTCGTCGCCAACATAATTACGCAACATGTGTAAAATAGCACCACCTTTATTGTAGCTCACTAAATCAAACATATCTTCTTTGTCATTATAATTAAAACGTACCAAATGCTTGTCAAAATTTTCACCATTTTTATAAGCCTGAACATCTTCATACAAATGCATATCTGCATCTAGTTTTCCATATTTATATTCTCTCCATAAATACTCGCTATAATTAGCAAAAGATTCATTTAGCGTTAAATTAGACCAACTTTCTGTTGTTACCAAATCTCCAAACCAATGATGAAATAATTCGTGAGCAATTGTATTTTCTTGTACATTTTCATCTATCAATTGTCCTGGTGTTTGATATGCTTTTTCCCCATGAATTACAGCTGTAGTATTTTCCATTGCGCCAGAAACATAATCTCTACCAACAATCTGGCTGTATTTATTCCAAGGATATTCTACTCCTAAAACTGTAGAAAAGAATTCCATCATTTCTGGTGTTTTTCCAAAAATACCTTTTGCATAAGGTGCATATTCTTTTTCTACATAATAATTTACAGGAATATTTTTATATGAGTCTTCTACAATCTCATATTCACCAACGCCCATAAAAAACAAATATGGAGCATGCTTTTGATCTAATTTCCAGTAATCTGTTCTGTTTAGTCCGTTTTTAATTTGACTTATTAACTTACCATTAGAAAGTGTTACATACTTATCTGGAACTGTAATATAAATTTCTTGTGACGTTTTTTGGTTTGGAGCATCTATTGTAGGAAACCAACAACTACTTGCTTCTGTTTCTCCTTGAGTCCAGATTTGAGTTGGTTTATTTTTATCTACACCATCTACATTTATAAAATACAATCCTTTTGCATCTGTTATTGCTGCACTACCTTTTTGTTTTACTTTTTCTGGACGTGCTGTATATTTAATGTAAAGCGTAAATTCCTCATTTCTAATATATTCTTTTGGTAAATCTATTATCAATTTATAATCATTATAATTATAATCTAATTTCTGATTGTTTAAAGAAACTTGATGGATAATCATTGCTTTTGCATCTAAAGTAATTTTATGAGTTGCATAAAAATGAGCTTTTGCAGTAACCCAAGCTTCACCATTTAATTGTTTTTCTTTAAAATTAAAATCAACTTTTAACTTTGTGTGCACTAAATCGTGAATTTTGTCTCTTTCTGGTTTATAAGTTGAAGTGTTTTGTGATAAACTAACCAAAGTTAGCATCATACAAAAGGATAATAGAATATTTTGAATCTTCATAAATGTTATTTTCTTCAAGCTTCAAAAATAAGAAATAAAAATAGTGAAGCTGTTAATTAGCAGTTAAAATCAAAAAGTATACCAGCAAACTAAAAAAAGCT
Organism: uncultured Polaribacter sp.; assembly: GCA_965367085.1. GTDB lineage: Bacteria > Bacteroidota > Bacteroidia > Flavobacteriales > Flavobacteriaceae > Polaribacter. The sequence goes on along the minus strand of CBDUHF010000009.1, from coordinate 18,811 downwards.
GCAACTTCCTTAGAAATTGCAGCTTTTAACCAACTAATTATAAAGTTAGTTTATGCTATATTTTATTTATTGACACCATCAAAAATGGCACTAAATTGTTTTAGTCCAACATTATCTCCATCAACTTTAATATTGTTCATCATTTCTATAATTTTTCCAGGATTCATATTTTCACCTAACAATCTTGCAACTCCTACTCCTGCTTCATTACCATAACCAAAAGCAATTACTTCGTCTATAGAATCTGTATCTCCAGTATAAAACAAGTTTACATGCATTCCTTTAGCTTTCATAGACATTAATGATTTATACTCTTTATTGTCTTTAAAAAGATTTTTAAGTGTTGTTTTTTCAATTTCATATGCTGCTTCATTTCCTTTAACTGGCAATGCAACTACATTTATTTTACGAATACTTTCTAATGTTTGTTTTACATCTTCTGAAACATCATCAGACTTTAATTGTAAAAAACTTGTGGGAATATCAACAGTTATAAATCCTGTTTTTTCTTGACTTTCTACTAAATAATTCTGTAGTGATTTTTCGTTTTTACACGACGTAATCATTACTACTAAAAGTAATAGAGAAAGTATTTTGGTTAATTTTTTCATTTTATATGTTTTAATAAGGTTGGTAAAACAAAGCCAGAATAAAATTCTGACTTTGTATATATATAATTTTAGCTAATTTTAGTTGCTAACTTTAACTTTTACACCATTTTCTTTTGTAAAAGTATCTGCAATTTTAGAAAGTTTGTTAATATCTATTAAACCTGTTAATGATATAATTACAGACTCTACATTTCCTTTTGTTTTCTTGTCTATTCCTTTAACAAACATTAAAACCTCACTTACATAATCTTTTTTACCTCCAGTTTTAACATAGATTTTTACACGAGAATCATCTTCTTTTATTCTCATAAGTTCTGTTAATTTAGAACTTTTTACAGCAGATTTTACCATAACATCCATTTTGTTAGCAATATCTTGTTTGTCTGTAGAAAAGATTTTTAATTCTTTTAAGTCATTGATCATCTCAAAAACTTCCATGGCTTCACTTCCATCTCCTGTTGGTCTAAAGTTCTTTAAAATTTCGAAAGCATCTTTGCTTACAATTACAGATGAAACTCCATCCATATCTTCTAATTTATCGAAAAATGACTGTGCGTTTGTTACCATTGGTGTAACTATTAACGCTATTAATACTATTATTTTTTTCATGATTTTTGTCTTTACTTGGTTTTACTAATTATTTTACTTGGTTTTTATTTTAATATTTTATTAACTGTGTTTTCATACGTATATAAATGTTGAAAAGCTTCATCTCCTTTTTGAAGATTCGTAGATAACATTTTTAATGCGTTTGCTACTTGTGCATATGTTTTTTTAGTTTGGTATTTTTCATATTCTTGTTTACCAACAAATACACTGAATAATAAAACAACGGATGCTGCTACAGATAACCATTTTAAGTTTCTTCTTTTAGATTTCTTAGGTTCTAACTGAATGGTTTTTGTAAAAGTTTCATCTTTTGCTGTTACAAAATAACTAAACATATATTCATACTCTTGTAAGTGTGGGGCTACATTACCTTCTGTAAAATAGTTTTTTAAGGTTGCCTCTTCTTGCAAAGATGTTTCTGCGTTTAAGTATTTTTCTACTAATTTTTCTATGTTAGCTAACTCCATAGTTGTGTTTTTTAATGAGTTCTTCTCTTATTGTTTTTCTTGCTCTAGATAATGCTACTCTTACTGCCGTTGGTTTCATATCTACCATTTTACAGATTTCTTCAAAATCATATTGTTCAATATCTCTTAATTGAAGAATAATTTTTTGTTGTTCTGGTAACTTCTCAATCAATTGGTGTACTTGGTTTACACTGTCTTGATGTTCAATTTTCTTATCTAAAGACGTATCTTTCTCTTTATAATTACTGTGCACTAATGTTAAATTACTTGCTTGTTTAGATTTTAATCTATCATAACAATAATTCTTTGTCATGGTCATTGCAAATGCTTCTACATTATTATAATCAGCTATTTTCTCTCTACTTTTCCATAATTTAAATAATAATTCTTGCGTAGCATCTTCTGCTTCTTCCCTAGAAACTAACAATCTTTTTGCTAATCTGAAGACCTTATCTTTAAATGGTAAAACAACTTTTAAAAAGTCTGATTGGTTCATTGTTTACTTATTTGTTTTGTAATTTGCTGATGTTTTTAATGTTCAATATATCAGGTTTACATTATTACGACGAAGAACTATATGTTTTGTTACATCATATATTAAAAATAATACTAAATATGTTTAAATTGCGTTCTTTTACTATAAAAACAACACATCTATGAGGTTTAAATTTCTTTCTAAATCGGTAATTATCCTACTAATTTCTGTATTTTTTTTTAATTGTTCTTCTAAATCTGAAGATGTTCCTGCTGATTTAGAAGTAAATGACTTTGTTTGGAAAGGGTTAAATGCATATTACTTATGGCAAAGTTCTAAACCCGATTTAGCAGACACTCGTTTTAGCAGCCAAATAGAATTGAATAATTATTTATCTGGATTTCCAACTCCAGAAATATTATTTGAAAGTTTATTAAACAGACCAACAGATCGTTTTTCTTGGATTGTTGATGATTATATAGCTTTAGAAAACTCTTTTGAAGGAATTACGCTTAATAACGGAATGGAATTCAATCTATATTTAGAAAATGGAAGTGCTACAAATATTTTTGGTGTAGTTAGATATGTAATTCCTAATTCTGATGCTGAAGCAAAAGGAGTTATACGAGGAATGGTTTTTAACAGTGTTAATGGAAATCAACTAACAGACACTAATTATAGAAGTTTATTATTTGGTGTAAGTACTGATTACACGATTGATTTGGCTGATTTTAACGGAGGAAACCCAATTTTAAACGGAAGTTCTATTTCTTTATCCAAATCTCAATTACAAGAAAATCCAATTCCAATTGTTAAAACTTTTGATGAAGGAGCAAATAAGATTGGATATATATTATACAATCAGTTCGCTAGTTCATTTGATGGTGAATTAAATGCAGCTTTTGGTACTTTAAAAGCAGCAGGAATTACCGATTTGATTATTGACTTACGTTATAATGGTGGAGGAAGTGTTAGAACTGCAACTTATTTGGGAAGTATGATTACTACAGAATCTAATGAGTCTGTATTTTCAAAACAAGTATGGAATGAAAAAGTAATGGAAGCAAACGATCCTAGTTATTTTTTCGACTATTTTACAGATACGATAGATAATGATAATTTAAATGAACCAATTAATAGTTTAGACTTACAAAAAGTTTATTTTATTGTTACAGAAGATACTGCATCGGCTTCAGAATTAGTTATAAATGCTTTAAGTGCTTATATTGATGTAAATTTAGTAGGTACACAAACTGTAGGTAAACAAGTAGGATCTATTACATTATATGATTCAGATAACCTTAAAAGAACTGGAGCTAATTTAAGTATAAATCATTCTTATGCTATGCAACCTATTGTTTTAGAAATTAAAAATTCTAAAGGAGAAAATAATCCAAATGGTTATATTCCGGAAGTTGAATTACCAGAAGATTTTGGTCAAATTTCTGGTGATATAAATTTAGGAGTTTTAGGAGAAAAGTCAGATCCTTTATTAGATAGAACTATTGATTATATAATTAATGGATCAAAATCTTCTGGAAAAGTAATAAACCTTACTAAAAAAGAGCAAATAACAAACTCCAAATTACAAAGACCTTTTGTAAATGACATGTATGTAGATTTTTAAAGTATTCACTTAAAAAGATAAAAATAATTAATTGTTTTTGTTTAGTTGTTTTTTAATAATTATTTCTTCAACATCACTGATACCATCATCAAGTTCTTGATCAGTTAAAATATCTGGCCTAAACTCGCTCATTAATTCTTCTTTTTTAGATTTAGCATATTTAAAACCAGATTTCCACCATTTTCTCATTAATTTCTTATCAAAAACCAAAGAATTTGTAGTTAAAACAGTTGGTGTATAATATAAATTTAACTTTACATCTTTATTATTTGCTGCCAATTTACCAATGGTAATATTATGTCTTTCTACATGTGTTAACATAAAATCAAATACATCAAATAATAATGAAAACGGATTTTTTGCTGGCAATCTATTAAACTGAGTCACTTCAGTTTCTAAAATAATAGCATCAATTTCTGTGGCTCCTCTTAATATTGCTTCCCTAATAGGTATTAAAGATCCAAAACCACCATCTGCATATTGACAATTATTTTTTTCTAACAAACTCATAAAAGGAACATAGTTACAAGAACCCCAAATCCAATCACAAAAATCTTCATAACTACAATCCTGTATAGACTTGTATTCAATTTGATTCGCAGTTAAATTAGAAACTGTAACAACAACTTCTTTATTTTTTTCTCTAATTTCATTATACATTTCTCTGGTAATCTTTCTTTTAATAAGAGCTCGCAAATTTTTACTTTCTCCAAAAGTTTTTCTTCCGTTTAAAAAGTTCCAAAATGTATTTAAATGTCGAATACTAATTACTTTTTCTCCAGCAACATTCTTTATTTGAAAAGGATTATTACTAAAAATAGTTTTCTGATTTACATTGGTATATAACTCTTTTAACTCATCTAACATACCTAAAGCCAAATGAGATACCATTAAACTTCCAGTTGAAGTACCCAAAAACAAGTCGTATTCTTTTCCTTCTTTTTTCATTAAATATTGTGCCACACCACCTGCAAATGCACCTTTACTACCACCACCAGAAATTACTAACGCTTTTTTCATTATCTACAAATGATTTGTTTAATTTAGTGCTATAAAAATATTAAAAATGAAAAGAATAACAGTATTTATTTTCGTTATACTTTTTTATGCTTCTTGCGCCAAAGAATATCAGTCTAGAAACATAGAAAAGATAAGCATAAAAGAATTCAAAATAGATAGCACAAGTATTAGAGCTATTCAAGTGATTGATAATCAGACTATTTATTATGCAGGTTCACGTGGCGATGTTGGTTTTACAAAAGACAATGGAAAATCTTGGACTAGAGAATATATTACTTATAATGATACAATTGTACCACATTTTAGAAGTTTGGCTAAAAATAAAAATCACTTTTTTGCACTTTCAGTAGCTAATCCTGCTTTGTTGTATAAAATTTCTGATGAAAAAACAGAGTTAGTTTATACAGAAAATCATGAAAAAGTTTTCTATGATGCCTTAACTTTTTTTGATGATAACAAACACGGAATTGCAGTTGGAGATCCAACAGAAAATTGTGCTTCAATAATTATTACAGAAGATGCAGGAAATACATGGCAAAAAATTCCATGTGCTAATTTGCCAAAATTTGAAGAAGACGAAGCTTTTTTCGCAGCTAGTAATACTAACATTAAAACAATAGGTAAAACTGTCTGGATTGCTTCTGGTGGAAAAAAAGCACGTATTTTAAAATCTGATGATTTTGGAAAAACATGGACCATTTTTGACACACCAATTATACAAGGAAATGGTCCTCAAGGAATTTATTCTATAGATTTTGCTGATAAAAATAACGGAATTATTATTGGTGGAGATTATTCTAAGCCTAAAGAAAACATTGCTAACAAAGCAATTACAAAAGATGGAGGAAAAACTTGGTCTTTAGTTTCTGATGGAAAAAACCCTAATTATAAAAGTTGTGTACAATATGTACCAAATACCCAAGGAAAAGAAATTTTTGCAGTAAGTAAAACAGGTGTTTCTTTTTCTAATGATAGTGGAAATTCTTGGTCAGAAGTTTCTAAAGAGGGTTATTACACCATTCAATTTGTTGATAAAAATACAGCTTGGTTATCTGGAAATAATAAAATTGGAAAGCTTGTTTTAAAATAATTTATGAGGTTTAACATTTTAGTTTTCATCGCTTCTCTCCTATTCTTTTCATGCAATAAACAATCTAAACTTACTTTAGATTTTAATTGTAACAAAACACAATTTAATAACTTAGAAGAAATTACAGATGTTAAAAACACATTCTCTGTTCAGTTCCCAAAAACATGGAAAACAAAATTATTTTATGATGCTATACAATCTTCAATTTTCACAGCAGACAGTACAAAACAATTAACAGAAACTGTGCTTTTAGACATCACTTTTATCGAAAAAAATGTTAATTTTGATGACACTTTTAAATTGAATCAAGAACAAGAACATTTATCTAAAAGCTTAATACAAACAGCATCAAAAGAAATAAAACTTCTAAATAAACCTGCTTATTATTCCATTGCAAAAGGAAAAAAAGGAAATTTTAAATATCAAGTATGCAATACATTTATAAAATTAAATAAAACTAATTTTATACTTGCAAAAACAGAAATTTATGGCGATTCTTTAGTGCAGCAAAGATTGTGTGAAGCATTTTCATTAATAGAAAAAATTAAAATAATTCAATAGAAATGATTGATAAAAAACATATTACAGACAGATTTATAAAATACGTAACAATAGATACAGAATCAGATCCAGAAAACCCTGCTTTTCCAAGTACAGAAAAACAATGGGACTTGGCAAAGGTTTTGGTTGAAGAATTAAAACAAATTGGCTTACAAGATGTAGATTTAGATGACAACTGTTATATAATGGCAACTTTACCTAGTAATATAGATTACGTAGTACCAACCATTGGTTTTGTTGCTCATATTGATACAAGTCCAGATTTTACAGGAAAAAATGTTAACCCTCAAATTCATCATAATTATGATGGAAATGATATTGTTTTAAATAAAGAAAAAAACATCGTTTTATCTTCTAGCTATTTTGATGATTTATTACAATATAAGGGCCAAACTATTATCACAACAGACGGAACTACGCTTTTAGGTGCAGATGATAAAGCTGGAGTTACAGAAATTGTTTCTGCATTGGAATACCTTATCAATAATCCAGATATTAAACACGGAAAAATAAGAATTTGCTTTACTCCTGATGAAGAAGTTGGTAAAGGAGCACATTTATTCGATGTTAAAAAGTTTGGAGCAGAATGGGCTTATACAATGGATGGAAGCCAAATAGGAGAATTAGAATATGAGAATTTTAATGCTGCTGGGGCAAAAATTACTATAACGGGTAAAATTGTGCATCCTGGTTATGCCAAAGGAAAAATGATAAATTCTATGCTAATTGCTAATGATTTTATTGATGCATTACCTGCTAATGAAGTTCCAGAAAAAACAACAGATTATGAAGGTTTTTTCCATTTGCATGATTTAAATGGAAATGTAGAAAAAACGGTATTACAATATATTATTAGAGATCATGATTTAGACTTATTCGAAAAAAGAAAAAGTTTAATGCAAAAAATTGCTTCAGATTTTAATGAGCGCCTACAACAAGATTTAGTAAAAGTAGAAATTAAAGATCAGTACTTTAATATGAAGGAAAAAGTGGTTCCTGTAATGCATATTGTAGATATTGCAGAAGAAGTTATGAAAGATTTAGGAATTACACCTTTAATTAAACCAATACGTGGAGGAACAGATGGTTCTCAACTGTCTTACAAAGGGTTACCTTGTCCAAATATTTTTGCTGGCGGACATAATTTTCATGGTCGTTTTGAATATGTACCTGTAGAATCTATGATTAGGGCTACTGAAGTTATAGTAGGTATTGCAAAAAAAGTGTCAGAAAAATTTAAATAAAAAAGATTTTACATAAAAAAAGTCTCCAGTAAACTGGAGACTTAAGTATCATAGCGTATGCTATTTCATAAACTCTTTGCTAATAAAGCCCCTAATCTCTATTAGACATGTCTGTCTATGATTGCAAATTTAATCTTTTTTTATTAATAACAGAGTTTAATTTAAAATAATTCGGGGTTTCTCCCTTTTACATCTTTATAAAAGGAGTGAAACACCTTAAAATCAGCCTCTTTATCGTCTGTAACGTAATAAGGCCTAGAAGCTCTAATTTCTTTTTTTCCAAAGTCTAAAGTAGCCATAACAACAGGTACATTTGCTCCCTTTGCAATGTAATAAAACCCTGTTTTCCATTTATCTACCTTTTTTCTTGTTCCTTCAGGAGATAAGCCTAACCTAAATTCTTCTTTAGAATTAAATATATCTATAATAGCATCTACCAAATTATTACTCTTACTCCTATCTACTGGTGTACCTCCTAAAGCTCTAAAGAAAAATCCAAACGGACCTTTAAAAAGAGAGTTTTTTCCAATAAAATTAATCATAATACCAGAACTTAATCGAGATAAAATAGCAATAGGAAAATCTATCCAACTAGTATGAGGTGCAACTATAATTATGTATTTTTTTACATCTTTCGGGAAATCATCTTTCAATTTCCATCCTAAAATTGTAAATAATATAAATCTTGAAATTCTTTTCATGTTGTGTTTTAAAAGTGATAAATTTAAGGACTTATAATTTCATATGATGAACGATTTGATTATTTACTTACTTATTGCTATTCTTTTTGGTGTAATTGGCTTATTTATAGGCAAATTACTTTCAAAAGTAAATTCTGAAAAGGCGAAAAACACAGCAGATAAAGAAAGAACAACCTTAGAATTACAAAATTCTTCATTGCAAGAAGCGGTTAAAAATTCTGAAAACAAGATTTCAGAACTTCAAAGTGAGTTAAAATTTATTCAAAAAGAAAAAGAAAGTTTAATTTCTGATAAAACTCGTCTAGAAACGGAATACAAAAACACAGAAGAAAAACTAAAAGAAAACAAAGGAGAAGTTGAAAAATTACACGAAAAATTCAACAAGGAATTTGAGAATTTGGCGAATAAAATCTTAGAAGAAAAATCGACAAAATTTACAGCTCAAAATAAAGAAAATTTAAAGGTTATTTTAAATCCGCTTCAAGAAAAAATTAAAGTTTTTGAAGACAAAGTAGATAAAACTCATAAAGAAAGTATCGATTACCATGCTGCTTTACGTCAGCAAATTTTAGGTTTAAAAGAGTTGAACCAGCAAATGAGTAAAGAAACACTGAATCTAACAAAAGCCCTAAAAGGAGATAATAAAACACAAGGAAACTGGGGAGAGTTAGTTTTAGAAAGAGTTTTAGAAAAGTCTGGATTAGAGAAAGATAGAGAGTATTTTGTGCAGCAAAGCTTTACAAATGATGAAGGTAAAAGAGTATTACCAGATGTTGTAATTCATTTGCCAGACAATAAAAAAATGATTGTCGACTCTAAAGTTTCTTTAACTGCATATGAGCAATTTGTAAATGCAGATGATGATGTTTTAAAAGAACGTTTTCTTAAAGAACACATTGCCTCTTTAAGAAGACATGTAGAGCAATTAAGTGAAAAGAAATACGAAGATATTTATAAAATTGAATCTCCAGATTTTGTACTTCTTTTTATCCCAATAGAACCTGCTTTTGCTGTTGCAATTAACACTGACAACAGTTTATATAACAAAGCTTTTGAAAAAAACATTGTAATTGTTACACCTTCTACTCTATTGGCTACTTTACGTACTATTGATACTATGTGGAACAATGAAAAGCAACAAAAAAACGCTTTAGAAATTGCGAGGCAAGCTGGAGCTTTGTATGATAAATTTCATGGCCTTTTAGCTGATTTAATTGGAGTTGGTAAAAAGATAGACGCCTCTAAAACAGACTACAATGCTGCAATGAATAAACTTTTTGAAGGTAAAGGAAACCTTATTACAAGTGTAGAAAAGTTAAAGAAAATGGGCGCAAAAGCTAAAAAAGCACTTCCAGAAAATGTTATAGAAAGAGCTAAAGACGAAGATTAATTATACAAACTCATTAATTTTTCTATCTCTTTTAATAAAATGAAACTTATGGTCTTTTTTAACCTTTTTTCGATAGCCGAATAAATGAAATATTTCTACTGCTAAAAACTTGGCAGTTTTAGGATTTACAATTAAAATATAAGGTTTACTTTTTTTAGAACTTACACCTGGTAGTAATTTTAAAAATTGATGAAAATGTAATTTCCTTACAATTCTTGAGGTATAAAGCCAGAATTTAGAAATTCTAGAAATTATAAAAAAGCCATCATCTCCTTTTTCTTGATATAAAGGCATAAATATTTTTCCTCGTTGACTAGCTTCTATCTCATTGCCATTACTATGTGCTAATGTTTCATGCTTTACAATTTCTTGAAAATTTTTATATCCTTTCACCATTTCAAATCTTTCAAATGGTTTAATCGTGTATTTATAATCGATGGTGTAAAAATCTTGTTGTTCTGTAAATAATGATAATGAATTTTTATAAAAAGAATATTTTTTTACTTCTTTTTCATTTACACATTTAGCAGCAACTAATGCCAACCAAAGAAAAGCAACACAATTGTCTACTGAAACTTCTTTATCATGTTGTCCTGCTTCAAAACCTAAAGCTATATGTCCAAACTCATTAATATAGGTTAATAAGGGGCCGTCTAAGTATTCTTCAATGCCTAAAACTGTTGGAATTGAAAAACAAGAAGAATATTTTCTGTTATTTAAAGAATCACTAATTGTTATAAATGGTTGTGTATCTGAAGAAGTTGTATGTAAATCTAAAAAGTAAAAGGGTCCTTTTTCTTTATTGAGGATTTCTTTAATAATTACATATATTTCTTTTTGTTCTTGAGATTCTATTTCTAAATCATTTTCAAATTGTAATTTTAGAATTTCCTCTTTGGTCCAGATTCTATTTAAATCTACATTTTTAAAACGAATGTTATCTTTAATAGCATTTATATTTCCAGAAATTCCATAGAAGTTTCCTTTTAGAGCTACCTTTTCTTCTTCTATTGTTTTAAAAACTTTTAATAATGCATTTAAACCAGCACGCTCATTGCCATGAATTCCGCCTAAGGCAATAACTGTTGGAGATTTTTTAGCTCCTTTAACATTGCCTAAAATTCTTTGAACATGAATTGTTTCATTAAAAGATTCAATTTCTATTTGACTATTCATTAATTATTTTTAATTTTTTCTATTTTTTGTAAATCAGTTTTTGTAAAAATACCAACTAACTTTCCTTCATTAATAACTACAATACAGGTGTTTTTTGTTTTTAAAATGAGCTCTTTTGCTTTTTCATAAGATGTTTCTGGTTTAGCAACATCAAACTTTTTATTCATAATTTTTTTAGCAACCAAGTTCATTACTTTTTCTGAAGTAAAATCTAGCTTTTCTAATTGTATTTTTTCTATGATTCCTACAATTTCATTATGTTTATTAACTACAGGAATATGATGTATATGATTCCATTCCATAATTTTTAAAACCAATTTTAGTAAATCATTTTCATGAACTACAAAAAGACTTGTAGTCATTATTTTATACACTTTATCGTATTTTTTTTCACTTTTATTACCAATGATATCAATTGGTTTCCAATCTGAAATAGGAATATTTAATTGCTGATTTTTATAAGTATGTTCAGTAAGAATTACATTGGTTTCGTATTTAGAAACTTCTTTTCTTAATTTTCTTTTATTTCTGATAATCCATTTACTCCCTGTAATATTATTATCTATTCTTTTTTGAATGATATTTAAATAATATTCAATTTCATTTTTATCAATATTAGATTTTAATAAACCCTCTCTAGCAATCGGAATTAAAGTATTCTGAACTAATTTTTTTGCAGAAATTCCTTCACCAAACCAATTAAAATATGTGTTTATACCTGTTCTAGCTGCATTAACAAAATTTCCTCTAGCATCATAAAATGGCATTTTAATCCAAATTTTCTCATATTCTTTTGGCATTCCTTGCATAACACCAACCCAAAAAAGAGCATTTGCAATTTCATCTTTTACACTTGGACCTGCAGGAATATATCTGTTCTCAATTCTTAAATGAGCAACATTTTTATGAACGCCATAACACAATCTATTCCATTTATAGAGTGTACCATTATGTAAGTTTAATGCTGTTAACTCTGGCATTATTCCCTTTTTTACAGATTCCATAGAATCTTCTTTTAAATCTGAAGTAACTAATGGAGGATATCTAGAAATGTCATCTGTAAATAATTCTGCAATAGAATCTTTAACCCATCTATTACCGAAAGATACTCTAGGTTTTTGTTCTCTAGAATGATGAGAAACATTTCTTAAATCTATACTTTGCTGAAAAAGAGCAATTCGTGTTTCACTCCACAATTCTTTACCTAATAAAATTGGCGAATTAGACATAATAGATAATATAGGGCCAGCTATGGCTTGTGACCAATTATATTTATCTACAGCTTCTTCTGTGCTTATCTGTAAATGAACTTGAAAACTAGTATTACAAGCTTCAAATAAGATTGATTTATGTTTTAAGATTAATTCATCTACACCTTGCAGATGTAATTTAAAATCATCTCCTTTCATTTTTTTTAATACATTATTAAGTGTTTTGTATCTTTTATGAGGAGTTATATTTTTAAAAATTAAATCTTTTTTTCTTAAAGTTGGTAAAATACCAGTAAGAATAATTTTACTGTTTTCTGTTTCATCTGCTACTTTATATCCTTTATTTAAAAGTTTAGTCAGATCTTTTTCTATATCGGAAAAACAAGTACTTTTAAGTTCATGAGGATCTAAATTAATTTCTAAATTAAATAAAGCAAGTTCTGTAGTATAATGCTTATCGTTTATTTTTTCTAAGATTTCTAAGGCTTTTGTAGAAGGTCTAAAATCTTTATCTACAATACATAATTCTTGCTCTGCACCTACTCTTTGTATTCCTTTTTCAAACAAATCATTATCAATCATAAATTCAAATGCCTCAATGTCATTTAATAAATGACGCACAAATTTCTTTCGATCTTTAGATGATTTAATAGCTTTTACAGATTGAGAACCCATAATTAATTTGTTTTACTTAGCTAATTAATAGAAAAATAAACTTTATAACTATGACATATATCATTCATATATAATATTTTAGGCATAAAAAAAGCATCAAGTTTTAACTTGATGCTTCATTTAAATCTATAATAAAGGTTGTTTTACATTACAAACAATCTTCTAGAACTCATCATGTCTGATACTTGTTCTGCAATATTTTCTAAAGCAAGTTCATTATCAGCATTTATAATTGCTTCATCTATAAAAGCAACAACTTGTTCCATATCGTCTTCTTTTAAACCACGAGTTGTAATTGCAGCTGTACCAACACGAATACCAGAAGTAACAAATGGAGATTTATCATCAAAAGGAACCATATTTTTATTTACAGTAATATCTGCTTTACCTAATGTAATTTCTGCATCTTTTCCAGAAATATTTTTATTACGTAAATCAATTAACATACAGTGATTATCTGTTCCTCCAGAAATAATATCATATCCTCTTGCAACAAATGCTTTAGCCATAGCTGCAGCATTTTCTTTTACTTGAATTTGATATTCTAAAAATTCATCTGTTAATGCCTCACCAAAAGCAACTGCTTTTGCAGCAATAACATGTTCTAAAGGCCCACCTTGATTTCCAGGAAATACAGAAGAATTAATTAAAGTAGACATCTTTTTAAGATTTCCGTTCTTTAATTTTAACCCAAAAGGATTTTCAAAATCTTTACCAATCATAATCATTCCACCTCTAGGTCCACGTAAAGTTTTGTGTGTAGTTGTGGTAACAATATGACAATGAGGTAAAGGATCATTTAAAATTCCTTTAGCAATTAAACCAGCAGGATGAGAAATATCTGCCATTAAAATAGCACCAACACTATCTGCAACTTCTCTAAACTTTTTAAAATCTATATCTCTAGAATATGCAGAAGCACCTGCAATAATTAATTTTGGTTTGTGTTCTTTTGCTTGTTCTGCTAAATGATTGTAATCTATTATTCCAGTTTCTTTAACAACTCCATAAAAAACAGGATTGTATAATTTACCAGAAAAATTTACTGGAGAACCATGAGTTAAATGTCCTCCATGAGATAAATCGAAACCTAAAACAGTGTCTCCAGGGTTTAAACAAGCTGCATAAACAGCCGTGTTTGCCTGAGAACCAGAATGTGGCTGCACATTTACATATTCTGCACCAAATAATTCTTTTGCTCTATCAATAGCAATTTGTTCTATTACATCTACAACATCACATCCTCCATAATATCTTTTACCAGGATATCCTTCTGCATATTTATTTGTTAAAATAGAACCTTGAGCCTTCATTACTTCATCACTTACAAAATTTTCTGAAGCAATTAATTCTAAGCCGTTAATTTGTCTTTCTTTTTCCTCTTGAATAAGGTCAAAAATTTGATTATCTAGTTGCATTATAGTTGTTGTTTTAAAAAAATCAAAAGTAACAAAAAACAGTTTCTGAAAAAATTAGTTTTAACTATATTTTAAAGATTCTGGTTAGAATTGTGTTTTTAAGAAAAAAGTAGTGTTAAATTTATATTTTTCATGATTTTTTTATTTTAAAATGAAAAAAAAATGTGTAGGTTTGGAGAACATAAAATCAAAATAGAATGGTAATTACAGCTAATAATCCGAACAGAAAATCTTGGTTAAAAGTTAACGAAGATTCAGATTTCCCGATACAAAATATCCCTTTTGGTGTTTTTATTACTAGAGATGATATTATTACAATAGGTAGTAGAATTGGTAATTTTGCTATTGATTTAGGTGCTTTACATCAATTAGGTTATTTTGAAGGAATTCCTTTAACAGATGATATTTTCTTACAAGATAATTTAAATGATTTTATAGCTGATGGTAGAAAAACTTGGCGATTAGTTAGAAATAGAATTGCAGAGATATTTGATGTAACTAATGGTAAACTTCGTGACAACGCTACTCATAAAGAAAATGTAATTTTTAGAATGGATGAAGTAGAAATGCTTTTACCTGTTTCTGTTGGAGATTACACAGATTTTTATGCCAGTAAAGAACATGCTACCAATGTTGGTTCTTTGTTTAGAGACCCAGAAAATGCATTATTACCAAATTGGTTACATGTACCAATTGGATATCATGGTAGAAGTTCTTCTATCATTCCTTCTGGAACTCCAATTAGAAGACCTTATGGACAGACAAAACCTGTAGAAGGAAGTAATACACCTGGTTTTGGCCCAACAAAATTATTAGATTTTGAATTAGAAATGGCTTTTATAACAACCGATGCCAATGTTTTAGGAGATAGAATTCCTATTGAAGAAACAGAAGAATATATTTTTGGATTGGTACAATTTAACGATTGGTCTGCAAGAGATATACAAGCATGGGAATATGTGCCTTTAGGTCCGTTTTTAGGAAAAAGCTTTGCTTCTACAATATCGCCTTGGATTGTAACTTTAGATGCTTTAGAACCTTTTAGAGTAGACAACCCAAAACAAGTGCATGAGCCTCTTCCTTATTTAAAACAAGAAGGAAAAGGAAGTTATGATATTCATTTACAAGTTGGAATTCAACCAGAAAACGGTAAAGAAACTGTGGTTGCCAATTCTAACTTTAAATATATGTATTGGACAATGGCACAGCAATTAGCGCATCATACAGTAAATGGTTGCCCTGTTGAAGCAGGAGATTTAATGGGAAGTGGTACTATTTCTGGACCAACAAAAGACAGTTATGGTTCTATGTTAGAATTAACTTGGCGAGGGCAAAACCCAATAAAATTAAATGACGGAACAGAACGTAAATTTATAAATGATAACGATACTGTAATTATGCGTGCGCATTGTAAAAATGATAAAGTGCGTATTGGATTTGGAGAATGTGTTGGTAAGATTTTGCCTGCTAAATAGTATCTTTATAATATTAAACAAAAAAAGCTTCACAAATTGTGAAGCTTTTTTTGTTTACAAACAGGTGTTTATACTCTTGATTTTTTATTTGAAAAACGCTAACTTCACTAAACGCCGATTATAAGTCATTAAAACGACACATAATCGTCTTAAGTTAGCGAAACCATAAAATTAAGACTCTAAGTCATTTACATCAAAATCATCATTGTCATCAAAAGAATCTTCATCTTCTGCATAATCTTCCATTACTTGTTCTAATTTAGAACTAATTTTCACTAAATATACCGTGTCTTCAGTTTTAACTTCTACCGCTTTTATAGTTTCTCCTTTGGCATTTTTAAATGAGATAATATCATCATAATCATATCCATCAGGATATTTATCAATTAACATATCTAATATATCAGTGGTTAATTTTGCGTATTCTACGATTACTCTTTTCATTTTTTGTGATTTTTTAATTATAAGTTAAAAATTAGCAATTCAGCTTTTATAATAAAAGCATCTGCGATGCTACATTTCTAATAAATAAGCAAATATTAATGGAGCAACAATCGTTGCATCACTTTCTATAATAAACTTAGGCGTATCAATATCTAATTTTCCCCAAGTAATTTTCTCATTAGGTACAGCTCCAGAATACGAACCATAACTGGTTGTAGAATCTGAAATCTGACAGAAATAACTCCAAAATGGAGTTTCTGGTTTTTCCATATCTTGATATAACATTGGTACTACACAGATTGGGAAATCTCCTGCAATTCCTCCTCCTATTTGAAAAAATCCAATTCCGTTTTCTGAATTATCTGTATACCAATCTGCTAAAAACGTCATGTATTCAATTCCAGATTTTACAGTACTTGCTTTTAATTCTCCTTTTAAAACATACGAAGCAAAAATGTTACCCATTGTAGAATCTTCCCAACCAGGACAAATAATTGGCAAGTTTTTTTCTGCAGCTGCGTACATCCAAGAATCTTTAATATCTATTTCATAATACTCTTCTAAAACGCCAGAAAGTAATAATTTATACATGTATTCATGAGGTAAATAACGTTCTCCTTTAGCTTCTGCATCTTTCCATATTTTTACAATATGTTTTTGCAAACGTCTAAACGCTTCTTCTTCTGGTATACAAGTATCTGTAACTCGATTTAATCCTTTTTCTAATAAATCCCATTCATCTTGAGGCGTTAAATCTCTGTAATTAGGAACCCGTTTGTAGTGAGAATGCGCTACCAAATTCATAATATCTTCTTCTAAATTTGCGCCTGTACAAGAAATAATTTGCACTTTATCTTTACGAATCATTTCTGCAAAAATTTTCCCTAATTCAGCAGTACTCATTGCTCCTGCCAAAGAAACTAACATTTTAGAGCCTTTGTTTAATTGAGCTTCGTACCCTTTTGCGGCATCTACTAAAGCTGCTGCATTAAAATGCAAAAAATATTTTTCTATAAATTCTGAAATTGGTTTTGTATTTGTATTAATCATTTTTAATTTTATTTTTTAATCTTTTTTAATTCAAAAAGATCTGTTCTTCTATCTTTTAAGTTACGTACACTTCCAAATTGATTTAAATCTTTTAATAAGTCTAAATCTACATCAGCAATTAAAATCATTTCTGTATTTGTGGTTGCTTCTGCTTTTATTCCGTTTGCAGGAAAAGAAAAATCACACGGTGTAAACACCATAGATTGCGCAAACTGAATGTCCATATTATTTACTTTTGGTAAATTACCAACACTACCAGCAATGGCAACATAACACTCGTTTTCTATAGCTCTTGCTTGTGCACAATGTCGTACTCTAGAATATCCGTTTTGTGTATCCGTTAAAAACGGAATAAATAATATGTCCATTCCTTCTTCTGCCAAAATTCTACTTAACTCAGGAAACTCAGAATCGTAACAAATTAAAACACCAATTTTACCACAATCTGTGTCAAAGGTTTTTAATTCATTTCCTCCTTGCATTCCCCAAACTTTAGCTTCATCTGGCGTTACGTGTAATTTTTCATATCTATCTGTGGTTCCATCTCTTTTACAGATATAACCAACATTGTATAACAAACCATCTTTTAATTCTGGCATACTACCTGTAATAACATTGATGTTATAGGTAATTGCCAACTCAGAAAATTTCTGAACAATTATTGGTGTATATTTTGCCAATTCTCTAATTGCTGCAGATTCTGGAAGATGATTATTATCCGCCATTAAAGGCGCATTAAAAAACTCTGGAAACAAGGCAAAGTCTGATCTATAGGCAGAAACTGCATCCACAAAATATTCTGCTTGCTGCATTAATTCTTCTAAATCTTTATACAAACGCATTTGCCATTGTATTAAACCTAAACGAACCACTTTTTTCTTTATAACTGCTTTTACAGTTTCTTTCTTATAATACACATTGTCCCATTCTAATAAAACTGCAAAATCATTAGAATCTGCATCGCCTTCTATATAGCCTTTCATCACTTTTGATGGATGAAAATCATTAGAGATTTGAAAGTTTAAAACAGGATCGTGAATTTCTTTACGTTTTACCTTTTCTATGTATTCTTTAGGTGAAATTGTATCTGAATGTTTGTGATAATTAGGAATTCTTCCTCCAAAGGCGATTCCTCTTAAGTTCAATTTTTCACACAATTCTTTTCTATAATCATACAATCTTCGTCCTAAACGTAAACCTCTAAATTCTGGTTTTATAAAAACATCTATTCCGTATAAAACATCACCAGAATTACTGTGAGTACTAAAGGTATAATCTCCTGTAATTTCTTTATAGGTATGGTGATCATCAAACTTATCATAATCTACCATTAAAGACAAAGCACAACCTGCAAGTTCGTCGTTTATTTTTATAACAACTTGTCCTTCAGGAAATTTTGTAATTAATGATTGTATTTGAGATTCTTCCCAATATGTATTTTGCATATTAGAATACACCTCAATCATTGCTTGTTTTAGCTCTTGATAATCATGAATTGTTAAATACTGTAATTCAATATTTTCTATGTTTTCTATTTTCATCAGAAATTAAAAATCTTCATCATTAT
>CBDUHF010000008.1:0-93572 GCA_965367085.1 uncultured Polaribacter sp. | reverse complement strand
GGACGTAGAAAAAACGTTTACACAGTAGCAAAAAATGCGGTTGAAAAAGGTATGCTTTATGCATATAGAGACCGTAAAAACAATAAGAGAAACTTTCGTTCTTTATGGATTGTACGTATTAATGCTGCAGCTCGTTTACACGGAATGTCTTACTCTCAGTTTATGGGGAAAGTAAAAGCTAACAATATCGAATTAAACCGTAAGGTTTTAGCTGATTTAGCTGTTAACAACCCAGACGCTTTTAAGGCAGTTGTAGAGAAAATAAAATAAATAAATAATTCTTGCTTATAATAAAAAACCCAAACTTTTCGTTTGGGTTTTTTTTATACATTTACAATTCCCCTTTAAAAATCAAATAAAATGAAATTACGTATCTTAACTATTGTTATTCTTTTAACCTCATATTTCTCATTTGCTCAAGAAATAATAAATGAGAATATTACTCTTGAAAATCAATTTGATAATATCTATAGAACTTCTACAAGTTATCAAACCTATAAAGTAATAAGTAAAAACCGATTTCAAAAGTTAAAATTAGACGTAATAGATTCTTTAAAAGCATCAAAAAAAACTATTATAGATAAAGAAAAACTATTGATAGCTGAAAGAGCAAAAGTTGAGAATATTAAAGCAACACTTACAAAAACCCAACAAGAATTAAATGTTGCTACTAAAAAAGAAAATACAATCTCTTTTCTTGGTACAGAACTTAACAAGGGCACTTACAATATTATTTTATGGCTTCTAATAATAATATTACTTTTAGTAATGCTATATTTTATGTACAAGTTTTCTAACAGCAACGTTATAACAAAAAATGCTCAAAACAACCTATTTGAAACTGAACAAGAGTTTGAACAGCATAGAAAAAAAGCTTTAGAAAGAGAGCAAAAATTAAGAAGACAACTTCAAGACGAAATCAATAAACAAAAAAACATTTAGCTTTAGTTTTTTTTTGTTACTATATTCTTGACTCATGTATAATTATCATGATATATTCATATTAAAAGTATATGATGTAATAATAATATTGTAAAAATGACAATATTATTATTTAGTATTTTTTTAATCTTATTTATTTGTAGATTTATATGCATTTTCATACCTTTTATGCACAAAATCAGCACAAATAAATATAGTTAAATTTTTATGAAAGCACTTTTTTACACAAGAGAATTTCCTCCTTACGTTTATGGTGGAGCTGGTGTTCATGTTGAATATCTAGCAGCAGAATTAGCCAAACTTATGCAAGTTGATGTTAGATGTTTTGGAGATCAAGACTCAAAAAACGAAAACCTTAGCGTTAAAGGATTCCCTTATGATAATCCGATATTTGATAATTCTGATGACAAATTAAAAGCAGTCTTTAAAACCTTAAGTACTGGTTTGCAAATGAATGCTGATAAAATTGATGCTGACGTTATACATTGTCATACATGGTATGCTCATTTTGCAGGAATTATTGCTAAACTATGTTATGGTATTCCTTTAGTTATTACCACACATTCTTTAGAACCTTTAAGACCTTGGAAAAGAGAACAATTAGGACGTGGTTATGACGCTTCTTCTTGGATAGAAAAAACAGCTATTGAAATGGCTGATGCACTAATTGCAGTTTCAGAAGAAACTAAAGAAGATGTGTTAAAACATTTTGATGTTGATGAAAGTAAGATAAAGGTTATTTATAATGGAATAAACCTTCAACAATATATTACTACAACAAAAAGCGATACTTTAGATGAATATGGTGTTGATAAAAACAAACCTTATGTACTCTTTGTTGGAAGAATTACCAGACAAAAAGGTATTATTCATTTAGTAAATGCTATTAAATATATAGATCCAGATACTCAAATAGTGCTTTGTGCAGGTGCACCAGATACTCCAGAAATTGGTAAAGAGATGGAGGATGCTGTTAACGAAGTTAAAAAGGATAGAAACAACGTTATTTGGATTGATAAAATGGTTACAAAAGAAGAGATTATTCAACTATATTCTCATGCTGATGTATTTTGCTGTCCATCTATTTATGAACCTTTTGGTATTATAAACATAGAAGCAATGGCTTGTGACACTGCTGTAGTAGCAAGTGCAGTTGGTGGAATTAAAGAAGTAGTAGTTCATAATGAAACAGGGATTTTAGTACCTGTAGAGCAACAAGACTCTGCTCCTTTTGAACCTGTAAATCCTGATAAATTTGCTAAAGATTTAGCAGATGGAATTAATAAATTAATAAATAATCCAGAATTAAGAAATTCTATGGCTAAAAAAGGTCGTAAAAGAGTTGAAGATTACTTTGACTGGATTTCAATTGCTAAACAAGTAGAAGAATTATATAAATCCTTAAAAAAATAACCAAATGATAAATGATAAAGTACTAGGAATTATTTTAGGTGGTGGCCAAGGCTCAAGACTATATCCATTAACAAAAGACAGATCTAAACCCGCTGTACCAATTGCAGGTAAATACAGGTTAGTAGATATTCCTATTTCTAATTGTATTAATTCAGATATTAAAAGGATGTATGTATTAACTCAATTTAATTCTGCTTCTTTAAATGCACATATTAAAAACACCTATCACTTTAGTTTTTTTAGTTCTGCTTTTGTAGATGTATTGGCTGCAGAACAAACTATTAACAGTGACAAATGGTTTCAAGGAACAGCAGATGCTGTTAGGCAAAGTATGCATCATTTTTTAGCGAACGAATTTGAGTACGCTTTAATACTTTCTGGTGATCAATTATATCAAATGGATTTTAATGATATGATTAATAAGCACAGAGAAAGTGGTGCAGAAATATCAATAGCAACTTACCCTGTAAACGCTAAAGATGCTACCTCTTTTGGATTATTAAAAACAAATGAAGAAAATGTAATTACTTCATTTATAGAAAAACCTGCAGCAGAATTATTACCAGATTGGACATCTGATGTTGGTGATGATATGAAATCTCAAGGTAGAGATTACTTAGCTTCTATGGGTATTTACATATTTAATAGAGAACTTTTGGTTAAATTGATGGAAAATCCTGACACCAATGATTTTGGAGGAGAAATTATCCCTCAGGCTATAAATAATCATAAAACATTAAGTTATCAATATGACGGTTATTGGGAAGATATTGGAAACATTGATTCTTTCTTTGAAGCTAACTTAGGTTTAACTGACGATGTTCCTGAATTTAATTTGTATGATAGTAAAGGTATCTACACTAGACCTAGAATATTGCCAACATCAAAAATATCTGGAACAATATTAAACAAAGCTGTTATTGGAGATGGATGTATAATTCACGCAGAAAAAATAGATAGAGCCGTAATTGGAATAAGATCTAGAATTGGAAAAAATTCTTTAATATCTAATACCTACATGATGGGTAATGATTTCTACGAAACTCTAGAAGAAGTAGAAAAAAATAAAATAGATATTATGATGGGAATTGGTAACAGATGCTATATTCATAATTGTATTGTAGACAAAAACTGTAGAATTGGAGATGATGTAAGAATTAATGGAGGTAAACATATAAAAGATATAGAAACAGAAACTTATATGGTTAAAGATGGAATTGTAGTTATTAAAAAGGATGCTACAATACCTAAAGGAACTATTATAGGATAAAAAATTCTTACTTTTTATTATTTTTAAACTAACCAAATTAATGCAAAATCAGAGTAGAATTGTCATAGAAAATATTGCTCCACAATTAAATGGAGGAGCAATCTTTATAAAACGAGTTGTTAATGAAATTGTAAATGTTACTGCTGATATTTTAGTAGACGGACATGACGTTATACAAGCAAGTTTATTGTTTAAACATAAATCTGAAAAATCTTGGAAAGAAGTAAGGATGTCACCTACATCTAATGATCAATTTTCAGCCATTTTTCAAACAACTAAACAAGGTTTTTATTCATACAAATTACAAGGATGGGTAGATTATGCTCTCAATTGGCAATATGGTATTGGAAGAAAAATAGATGATTATCAGCATGTAAAATCAGAACTTTTAGAAGGTGCTGAATACTTAAAACCATTACTTAAAAATGCAACAACTACTGAGAAAAAATATCTTAATCATTTAATTGATATTTTTAAGAATGAAGAAAATTATGCAGAAGCAATTAAAGAAGCTACTTCAAATAAATTAGCAGAAATTCTAACAAAATATCCAGAGAAATTATTGCTACATGAAACTCAAGAACTTGAAGTTTATGTAGACAGATTAAAAGCGAGATTTAGTACATGGTATGAATTTTTTCCGCGTTCTGCTTCTGAAACCGAGGGAAAACATGGAACTTTTAAAGATTGCCATCGTTTATTACCTAGAGTTTCTAAAATGGGATTTGACACTTTATACTTCCCTCCTGTTCATCCAATTGGAGAAGTAAATAGAAAAGGAAAAAACAATACTACAACTGCTCAAGAAGGAGATGTTGGTTCTACTTGGGGAATTGGTTCTCAATTTGGAGGTCATAAAGATATTCATCCAGAATTAGGAAGTTTAGAGGATTTTAAAGAACTAGTTGCAAAAGCAAAAGAACTAGGTATAGAGGTTGCCATGGATTATGCTTTGCAAGCTGCACCAGATCATCCTTGGGTAAAAGATCATCCAGATTGGTTTAAATGGAGACCAGATGGAACTGTACAATATGCAGAAAATCCTCCAAAAAAATACCAAGATATTCTTCCAATTTATTGGGAAACTAAAGATTATAAAAATCTGTGGAAAGAATGTTTAGACACTTTATTCTATTGGATAGATTGTGGTATAAATGTTTTTAGAGTTGATAATCCGCATACAAAACCCTATTATTTCTGGAATTGGATAATTGCAGAAGTAAAGAAAAAACATCCAGATGTATTGTTTTTGGCTGAAGCATTTACAAGACCAAAAATAATGCAACAATTAGCAAAACAAGGGTACTCTCAATCTTATACTTATTTTACCTGGCGTAATTCTAAACATGAACTTATAGAGTACATGAATGAATTAACACAAACAGACCAAAAAGAGTATATGCGCCCTAATTTCTGGCCAAATACACCAGATATAAATCCGTTTCATTTACAAGGAGCTCCAGAAAGCAAATACTTACAGCGTTATGCATTAGCAGCAACTTTAAGTTCTAATATTGGAATTTACGGGCCTGTTTTTGAACAAATGATTAGTGAACCTATTGCTGGAAAAGAGGAATATTATATGTCTGAAAAGTTTCAGGTTTGTCATTATGATTGGTTCAAAGAAAATAAAGTAATTGAATTAATCACTATGATTAATGCAATAAGAAAAGGAAACGAATCTTATCAACAAACAAACAATATTAAATTTTGCGAAACTGGAAACGATAATATCATTGCATTTTACAAATGGAATGATGATAAAACCAATGAAACATTAACTGTTATAAGTTTAGATGCTTATAATACACAATCTGGTTCTGTTCAAATTCCATTAAATGAATTAAACATTAATCATGGGCAAAAAATTGAAGTTGAAGATTTAATAACCAAAAACTGTTATAATTGGTATAATGAATGGAATTATGTAGAGCTTCACGCTACTTTACCTTTTCATATTTTTAAAATTAATAAATAATGATCGAAGAACTTTCTGCATCATCTTCTAAAGAAACTATTTTTTCTTCTACAAATAATTGGGAAGAATTAATAGAAGATAAAGATTTTGTAAAAGTTTTTTTGTCTGATATATTAGAAGAATACATTCAAAAACAAAGATGGTATGGTGGTAAATCTAGCCAATTAAAATATATAGAATTAAGCGAATATTTTAGAATTCAACAAGAAGGAGAAGTCTATTTTGGACTGATCTTAGAAGTTAACTTTGTTGAAGCTTTTTATCATCATTATTTTTTACCAATAGCATTTGTTTCTGATGAAAATTTTGCCCAAGATAACAGAATTTTACCTTTAAAATTAAAGAATCAAGAAGGCTATATTATAGATGCTATGCATTTAGAGGCCTTTAGAAAAGTTGTTTATCAAAGAATAAGCACTGCATTACCAGTAGATAAAACTCCTGTACAATATCATAAGTCAGAAGAATTTAGTTTTCCTCCATATATATCATCAAAATTTATGGGAGTAGAGCAAAGCAATACTTCAATTATATATAATGATGCATTTATTTTAAAGTTTTTTAGAAGAATATATGCTGATAAAAATCCTGACTATGAAATGAGTCGTTTTTTATCAGACAAAAAAGATTTTAAAAACACACCTCCTTATGTTGGAAGCATGAATATTATAGCTTCAGAAAACATAAATATTACTATTGGGCTAATGCAAAAATTAGTTCCAAATAATGGTGATGCTTGGGAATACTTTTTGAAGGAAATTCATAAGATTTACAGAACTATAGATAGTAAAAACATAGCTTTTCAAAGTTTGCCAGACATTATTATGTATGAGCGGATGAAAATTACAGATGTTTCGCCACAAGTTATAGATTGGCTTGGGTTAAACATACTATCTAAAGTAAAATTATTAGGACAAAGAACCGCAGAAATGCATATAGCTTTAGGTTCAGAGTTTGAAGAAACAGCATTTACTCCGACCCAATTTAATGGAGATTATTCAGTTTGGTTAAAGAATAGGTTAACGTATCAATTTCAAAACAGGTTAAATTTAGCAGAGAATAATTTACACAAGTTAGACGGTTATGCTTTAACTCTTGCTAATGAATTTCTTGATAGTAAAAATGATATTAGAAAACGTTTAGTAAATTTTGATTGGACAAAATTAAAAGGCGAAAGAATTAGAATTCATGGAGATTATCATTTAGGACAAATTTTAGTGCAAGATGATGATTTTTGCATCTTAGATTTTGAAGGAGAACCAGAAAGCACAATTAGAGATAGAAAAGTAAAACAACCACCATTAAAAGATGTTGCTGGCTTATTTAGGTCTTTTCATTATGCAATTTACTCAACAATTTTTAAAAACAAAGAACAGTACTCTAAAACTCAAGAAGAACTTTTTGAATACGGAGAATTATTATACAAATACATGGTTTCTATATTTATGGAAACTTATGTAGCAGCTACAAAAGAAGCTAACCTAAATATAGGTTATCGTAGTGAAAGGATATTTATTTTAAAATATTGCTTATTAGAAAAAGCAATTTACGAATTAGGTTATGAACTTAATTCTAGACCAAAATGGACAATTATTCCATTAAAAGGTATTGCAAACATTTTGAACTCATAAAACTATGGCACAAACAAAAGCGCACAGTCTTTTTACAGAATTTGATATTAATCTTTTTAAAGCTGGAAAACATTATCGTTTATACGAAAAATTCGGATCACATATTATAACAGTAGATGGTGTAAAAGGTACTTATTTTGCAGTTTGGGCTCCAAGTGCTAAATCTGTTTCTGTAATTGGAGATTTTAATTTCTGGTTAGAAGGAGAACATCATTTAAATGTACGTTGGGACGGAAGTGGAATCTGGGAAGGTTTTATTCCTAATGTTGGAAAAGGACATATTTACAAATACAAAATTCTTAGTTCTCATAGTGAAATTAGAACCGAAAAAGCAGATCCATTTGCTAGAAGATGTGAGCATCCACCAAAAACTGCATCCGTAGTTTGGGAAGATGATTATGATTGGAAAGATAAAAAATGGATGAAAAACAGAAAAAAGAATAATGCTTTAGATGCGCCTTACTCTGTTTATGAAGTACATTTAGGTTCTTGGAAAAAACAAATTGAAGAAAATAGATTTTTAAGTTATAAAGAACTAGCAACAGAACTTGTAGATTATGTTGAAGAAATGAATTTTACACATGTAGAGTTTATGCCAATTATGGAATACCCATATGATCCAAGTTGGGGGTATCAATTAACAGGTTACTTCGCTCCTACTTCTAGATTTGGGTATCCTGATGAATTTAAATATTTAGTTGATAAATTTCACGAAAAAGGAATTGGAGTACTTTTAGACTGGGTTCCTTCGCATTTTCCTTCAGACGATCATGGTTTAGGGTATTTTGATGGATCTCATTTATATGAACATCCAGACAGAAGAAAAGGATATCATCAAGATTGGAAAAGTTTAATTTTTAACTACGGAAGAAATGAAATAAAAGCTTTTTTAATTAGTAATGCAATGTTCTGGTTAGACCAATATCATGCAGATGGTTTACGTGTAGACGCAGTTGCATCTATGTTATTTTTAGATTATTCTAGAGAAGAAGGTGAATGGGAACCAAATGAATTTGGAGGAAGAGAAAATTTAGATGCTATTAATTTTATAAAAGAAATGAATGCTGCTGTCTATGAATCTTTTCCAGATGTTCAAACAATTGCAGAAGAATCTACTTCTTTCCCACAAGTATCTAGACCAATTTACGATGGTGGTTTAGGCTTTGGAATGAAATGGATGATGGGTTGGATGCACGATACATTAGACTATTTTTCTAAAGAACCTATTTATAGAAAGCACCATCAAAATGATTTAACTTTTAGTTTAAATTATGCGTTTACAGAAAATTTTATGTTGCCACTTTCTCATGATGAAGTTGTTTATGGTAAAAAAGCAATCGTAGATAAAATGCCTGGAGATGAATGGCAAAAATTTGGAAACTTACGTTTATTATATAGTTTTATGTATACACATCCAGGTACTAAACTATTGTTTCAAGGAGGTGAATTTGGACAAACTTCTGAATGGAATTTTAACGGAAGTTTAGATTGGCATTTATTACAATATGATGTACATAAAGGAGCGCAAACATTTGTAAAAGAGTTGAATAAATTATACAAAAAAGAAGCTGCATTGCATCAAAAACAATTTTCACCAGAAGGTTTTGAATGGATAGATCATGGAGATCATGAAAACTCTGTTATGTCTTTTTTAAGAAAAGGAGAAAATGAAAAAGACAACATTATAGTTGTTTTAAACTTTACTCCAAATCCAAGAGAAAAATATAGAATTGGATTACCAAAAGCAGGAACTTTAAAAGAAGTCATAAATAGCGATGATAAAAAGTTTAACGGAACTGGGGCTTTTAGCAATAAAAAACTACAATCTGAAGTTAAAACTTGGAACGGTAGAGAAAATTCTATTGAGTTAAATTTACCTCCATTAGCTATGATAGCTCTCAAATACAATTAATTAAAACGATTCTCTATTATTTTGATACTACATTATCAATAAAAGAGAGTCTTTTTTTTATTATTCTTAAAATATGAAATCATTTTTATGACTTTAAAAAATCTTTTAAATAATTTTAAAAGATTTTTTATATGTCTAATTTTTAAAGAAATAAGCAATATTTTTGCGCTGAAACAGACTAAATCGTTATCGTAGAAATATGAATTAAAATACCAAGGTTATTTTATATTTCACGATTTTTACAGGTCAAACAAACAAGCAAATATGATTGTTAATACAGAACTAGAACAAAAAGGGAACTTATTCCCATCAAACATTGTGGACTACAAGAAAGATGTAGACACATTATATTTTACAACAAAAAACAATGTCGTTTTACAACTTACAGTTGTTAGAGATAGTGTTATTAGATTTAGATATAGTACTACTGGTAAATTTGAAAAAGATTTTTCTTACGGAGTTACAATTCACGCGAGTAGAGGTTATAATTTCTTAGAAGTATCAGAAGATGATGAACATTATATTATTAAAACTTCTAAATTAATTTGTAATGTTGAAAAACAAAGTTTACAGGTTAGTTTATACGATGCTATAGACTTAAAGTTAATTAACCAAGATGAAATTGGTTTTCACTGGGAAGAAAGTTATGAATATGGTGGAGACATCGTAAAAATGAGTAAAACCTGTCAGAAATCTGAAAGTTTTTATGGTTTAGGTGATAAGCCAGTAGATGTAAACTTAAAAGGTAAACGTTTTGAAAACTGGGCTACAGATTCATACGCATTTGGAAAAAACACAGACCCAATTTATAAAGCAATTCCATTCTATACAGCAATTCAAGATAATAAAGCTTATGGAATTTTCTTTGACAATACCTTTAAAACACATTTCGATTTTGCACATGAAAGAAGAAATGTAACTAGTTTTTGGGCTCAAGGAGGTGAAATGAATTATTATTTCATCTATGGACCACAAATGGAAGATGTTGTAAAAAATTACACCGATTTAACTGGTAAACCTCATGCTTTACCTCCATTATGGGCTTTAGGATTTCACCAATGTAAATGGAGTTACTATCCAGAAAGTAATGTAAAAGAGATAACTAAAACATTTAGAGATTTACAAATACCTTGTGATGCTATCTATTTAGATATCGATTATATGGATGGTTTCCGTTGTTTTACTTGGGATAAGAATTACTTTCCTGATCCTAAAAGAATGGTAAAGGAATTAGAAGATGATGGTTTTAAAACCGTTGTAATTATAGATCCAGGAATTAAAATAGATTTAGAATACGACGTATTTAAAGAAGGATTAGATAAAGATTATTTCTGTAAACGTGCAGATGGACCTTATATGAAAGGTAAAGTTTGGCCTGGAGAATGTTATTTTCCAGATTACACAAAACCAGAAGTAAGAGAATGGTGGTCTGGCTTGTTTAAAGAATTAATAGAAGACATAGGTGTAAAAGGTGTTTGGAATGATATGAATGAACCAGCAGTAATGGACGTTCCTAACAAATCTTTCCCAGACGATGTACGTCATGATTTTGACGGAAATCCTTGTTCTCATAGAAAAGCCCATAACATTTATGGAACTCAAATGGCTCGCGCAACTTATCATGGTTTAAAGAAATATGCATATCCAAAAAGACCTTTTGTAATTACAAGATCTGCGTATTCTGGAGCACAACGTTATACTTCTACTTGGATGGGAGACAATGTTGCTACTTGGGAACATTTAGCAATTGCAAATAATCAAGCACAAAGAATGGCAATGTCTGGTTTCTCTTTTGCAGGATCTGATATTGGAGGTTTTGCAGAACAGCCACAAGGAGAATTATTTGCTCGATGGATTCAATTAGGTGTTTTCCATGCATTTTGTAGAGTACACTCTTCAGGAGATCATGGAGATCAAGAACCTTGGGTTTTTGGTGAAGAAATAACAGATATTGTTAGAAAATTCGTAGAATTAAGATATCAATTATTACCTTATTTATACACTGCTTTTTGGAAATATATTAATGATGGATCTCCAATTTTACAATCTTTAGTTTTATACGACCAAGAAGATACTTCAACTCATTATAGAAGTGATGAATTTGTATATGGTGAACAAATATTGGTTTGTCCTATAATAGAACCAAATGCAAAAGGAAGAAGAATGTATATTCCTAGAGGTAAATGGTATAATTTCTGGACAGATGAAGTTGTAGAAGGAGGAAGAGAAATGTGGGTAGAAGCAGATATAGATAGCATGCCTTTATTTATTAAAGAAGGAGCTGTAATTCCAAAATATCCTGTACAACAATATGTTGGAGAAAAGGATTTTAAAGAAATTACATTAGATGTATATTATAAAGAAGGTAAAGAAGCTTCAAAACTTTATGATGACGCACATGATGGCTACGATTATAAAAAAGGAAGATTCAGTCTACGTACTTTTAAAGTAACTGGTAAAAAGGAAGAGTTAATTATACAACAACATAAACGAGGAGACTTTAATGCAGGTTATACTAAGTTTAATATTGTATTCCATAAATTACCATTTACAATTACATCTGTACAAATTGATAATGTAGAAATTTCTTTAGATAATGTAAACACTGGTAAAACTCAGTCTATACTTATAGATAAAGAATTTACAGAGTTACATTTATTTGGAAAATAATTTAATTTTCTAACTGTTTTCAGTGAGTTTTCTCACTGAAAACAGTGAAGAGAAAAAAACCCCATAAATGGGTATTGTGAGATATCTAAAACTACTATAAATTTGTAGTGTTAGTTAATCTTATTTCTTATGTTTTATAGCACGATAAAACTAATTTAATTTGATAAATACAAAAGCGATTGAAAGTTCCCCTAAAACTTTAATCGCTTTTTTTTTATGTTTTATAATTACAAAGTAGGCGAATCTTTTTCTTAAGTAGTAAATAACCTGAACATTAATAAAATTAGACTTTAACGGAAAACAGTGATATTTCTAACGGTTTTCAGTGAAGTGAAAAATACCCCATAAATGGGTATTGTGAAATACCTAAAACTAGTATAAATTTGTAGTGTTAGTTAGTCTTATTTCTTAAGTTGTATAGTTAATATAAGGTTAATAATATTTGTTTAGCTATAAAAGCGATTGAATGGTTCCCCTAAACTTCAATCGCTTTTTTTTATGCCCAAAAATTTACTAAAAAAGACTCCTAAGGTTATTTTAAAATCAATAATTATTCACTGAAAACAGGGTGTTATCTCACGGTTTTCCGTGATAAGAAAAAAACCCCATAAATGGGTATTGCCAGATATTGAAAACTACTTTAAATTTGTAACGTTAGTTAATCTTATTTCCCCCAACTAGAATAGTTATATAAGATTATTGATATTTGTTTAGCTTAAAAAAGCGTTTGTCTGTTTCCCTAGAACAAAAAACATTTTTTACTTTTCATACAATAAAAGGGAAATTATTAGCATAAAAAAACCTCAAAATTTAATTTTGAGGTTTTACTATTTTATAAAATGATAATCTTAAATACCATCTGCTAATCCTTTTAATTTCTCTGTATTTTCAGCTAACATTAATTCATCTATAATTTTCTGAATATCACCATTCATAATATTAGGTAAATCATATAATGACAAACCAATTCTATGATCTGTAACTCTACCTTGTGCATAATTATATGTTCTAATCTTAGCACTTCTATCTCCTGAAGAAACCATAGAGCCACGTTTTAGAGCATCTTCTGCATTTTTCTTAGCCAATTCTAAATCATATAAACGAGAACGTAATACTTTAAATGCTTTTTCTTTATTTTTATGTTGAGATTTTTGATCTTGACATTGTGCTACTAAACCTGTAGGAATATGCGTTAAACGCACTGCAGAATAAGTTGTATTTACAGACTGACCTCCTGGACCTGAAGAACAGAAAAAATCTATTCTAACTTCCTTTGGATTAATTTCAACATCAAATTCTTCTGCTTCAGGAAAAACCATACAAGTTGCTGCAGAAGTATGAACTCTACCCTGTGTTTCTGTTTGAGGAACACGTTGTACACGATGCACACCTGCCTCAAACTTTAAAGTACCATAAACATCATTACCAGAAACTTCAAACTGAATTTCTTTAAAACCACCATTTGTTCCTTCAGAGTAATCTACAGTTGAAACTTTCCAACCTCTACCTTCACAATATTTGGTATACATTCTAAATAAATCTCCTGCAAAAATACTTGCTTCATCTCCACCAGTTCCTGCTCTTAATTCTACAACAGCATTTTTAGAATCTTCTGGATCTTTAGGTATTAATAAGAATTTTATTTCTTCTTCTAACTGTGGAATTCTAACATTAGCCTCTTCAATTTCCATTTTGGCCATTTCGTTCATTTCTGCGTCTGAACCATCTGCAAGAATTTCTTTTGCCTCTTCTATATTGTTTATTAAAGTTTGATATTCATCACCCTTTTTTACAACATCTCCTAAATCTTTATACTCTTTGCTTAATTGTGCATAGCGCTTTTGATCCATTATAATTTCTGGCTGTATAATTAAATCAGAAACCTCATCATAACGTTGCTTAACAATTCTTATTTTTTCTAACATCTTCTACTCTTTTCTTGGAATGCGAATTTACAATTTTTTATAGGTATATTTGAGAAACCAAACTAATTTTTATGAGAGCTTTTTTAATCTTATGTTCTTTAATTTTACTAATTTCTTGTAAAAAAGAAATTAAAAAGAATGAAAAACCAATTTTTTTAATTGGAGATTGGTTAAGAACTAACGATAAAATAGGAAGTAAAACTTACGAAAATTGGAACAAAGATCTTATAGGGTTTGGCTATACTATAAAAGATAAAGACACAACATTTAAAGAATATTTGAGTATCATTAAAAAAAATGATACTTTATTTCTAAAAGTAGACGGTGTAAACGAGAAATCAACGTACTTTAAATTTACACAACAAACAGCTTCTTCTTTTGTTTGTGAAAACCCAAAAAATGAATTTCCAAAGAAAATTATATATTGGCTAGAAAATAACCAATTAAAGGCTACTGTTTCTTCTGATGAATTTTCAATTGATTTTATTTTTGAGAGGTTAAAATAATTTAATTTGTTTATAAACTCATTTTCTGATAACTTCGCTAACTACTGATATAAGTCGTTAAAACGGACGTTTTATCAGTGTTTAAGTTGCATATCATTTAAAAAATCAGTTTGGAAGAAAAGCATAATTTCACTCAACCAATAATTAATTCGATGAAGACTCTTCTTAAGGGAGAGATTACATTTTCTGAAAATTATAATAAATGGATTGTGAAAGCTTATGTAAAATGGAATAAAAGATATATAAGAATAATTATTAATTCAAGGAAAACTGATTTAGAAACTGATTTTTTAAGTTGTTCACTGACTAAAGATATGTTCTTTACTTTTTTAAGTAGATCTGATACGTATAATTTTTCTGGAAAGAAAAGTGAATATTCTGAATTATTACTTGAATGCACACAAACACAAAGTTTAATGAATAGTAGAAATCCAACAATTAAATTGGAAGATAAATCTCTGATTTTTGAAGGTAGTGTAAGAAAAAAAGATTTCTCAAGTTTATCCAATGTTTTCACGTTATTTGAAATGCTAATGGATGAAATAGAATTGGAACAAAATGCAAAAATTACACAACAATATTTACAAAAACGTTTTTGAATCTATTTTAATCCAAATTACCACAAAAAAACTCCAAACAAATAGGTAAATCTGTTTGGAGTTATTTTAATATTATCAATTATAATTTATCCACATTTAGAAGAACCACAATCTTTACACGTTAAACAGCCTTCTTGATAAATTAAATTCTGAGAATCGCAATTATCACAAGCTTGTCCTTTTGCTACTGTACCATCTTCTACATAACGTTTTAATGCACGTGCAACACCATTTTTCCAAGAGTTGATAAAAGCGCTATCTAATTGTAAACTACTAATTAATTCTATAGTTTTATCAATTGGCATTCCATGACGCATTGTACCTGAAATTAGTTTTGCGTAGTTCCAAAACTCTGGATTAAATTTATGAGACAATCCCTCAATGGTAGTTTTATAACCTCTTTTGTTTTTATATTGAAAATCGTATCGAGACGATCCGTCTTCATTTCTACTTTTAATAATTACACCATTTTCTGCCCAACGAGGAATTAAAATTCCATCTTCATCATCTGCTAAACCTGTAAAAATTTCATAAGGTTTACCATCTACTAAACCAATAAAAGCAATCCATTTTTCTTTATTATTCTGAAAACGAACAACATCTGCATCTAAAACCAATGGTCTTTTATTAGGAAAAGTTTTTTGACTCTTTTTGGTATCTTCTTTTTTAGCATCATTAGATATTAAAACTCCAGATCTAGAACCATCTCTATAAACAGTTACACCTTTACAACCTACTTCCCAAGCTTTTAAATATAAATCGCCAACTAATTCTTCGGTAACATCGTTAGGTAAATTTACTGTAACACTTATAGAATGATCTACCCATTTTTGAACAGCTCCTTGCATTGTTACTTTGCTTAACCAATCTATATCATTTGAAGTAGCTTTGTAATATGGAGACTGTTTTACCAAATCATCTAATTCTTCTTGAGAGAAATTTTTAGAAGAATCTATTCCATTAACTTCCATCCATTGTTTAAACTTATGATGAAAAACAACATATTCTTCCCAAGAATCGCCTAATTCATCAACAAAATCTACACGAACATCTTTATCATTAGGATTTATTTTTTTTCTTCGCTTATAAACTGGCATAAAAACAGGTTCTATTCCAGATGAAGTTTGCGTCATTAAACTTGTGGTTCCTGTTGGCGCAATTGTTAATAATGCAATATTTCTTCTTCCATATTCTAACATTTCATAATACAATTCACTATCTGCTTCTTTTAAGCGTAAAATAAAAGGATTTTTCTTTTCTCTATCTGCATCAAAAATTGAAAATGCTCCACGTTCTTTTGCTAATCTTACAGAAGCCCTATATGTTTCTATTGCTAATGTTTTGTGTACTTTGGTTGAAAATGCTGTTCCTTCATCACTTCCATAACGAATACCCAAAGCAGCTAACATATCTCCTTCTGCAGTAATACCAATTCCTGTCCTTCTACCTTCGTGAGCTTTATGTCTAATATTTAACCAAAGATTTTTCTCAGTTGCTTTTACATCATCCATTTCTGGATCAGCATCTATTTTGGCTAAAATTCCATCAATTTTTTCTAATTCTAAATCAATGATATCATCCATCATTCTTTGAGCAATAATGATATGTTTTTTAAACAATTCGAAATTGAAAGTAGCTTTCTTAGTAAAAGGTTCTACAACGTAAGAAAATAAGTTTATTGCTAATAAACGACAAGAATCATATGGACATAAAGGAATTTCTCCACAAGGATTTGTAGAAACTGTTTTGTATCCTAAATCTGCATAACAATCTGGTACAGATTCATTGATAATAGTATCCCAAAAAAGAATTCCTGGTTCAGCAGATTTCCATGCATTATGCACAATTTTTTTCCAAATTTTATTTGCTTCAATCTCTTTTGTATATAAAGGATTATCGCTAAACGTAGGATATTGTTGCACATACTTTTCATCTGCAACTACCGCTTTCATAAAATTATCATCTATTCTTACAGATATATTTGCTCCTGTAACTTTACCTTGCTCTAGTTTTGCATCTATAAATTCTTCAGCATCAGGATGATTTACAGAAACAGACAACATTAAAGCTCCTCTTCTACCATCTTGAGCAACTTCTCTTGTGGAATTAGAATAACGTTCCATAAAAGGAACAATACCTGTAGATGTTAATGCCGAATTTTTAACGGGAGAACCTTTTGGACGAACATGAGATAAATCGTGACCAACACCACCTCTACGTTTCATTAATTGAACTTGTTCTTGATCTATTTTTAAAATTCCTCCATAAGAATCTGAATCACCTTCATTACCAATTACAAAACAATTAGAAAGTGAGCCAATTTGAAATGGGTTTCCAATTCCTGCCATTGGACTTCCTTGAGGTACTATATATTTAAAGTCTTTAATGGCATTAAAAACCTCTTCTTCTGTTAAAGGATTATTATATTTCTGCTCCACTCTTGCAATTTCACTTGCAATTCTATGATGCATATCATTAGGTGTCGTTTCATAAATATTGCCTTCAGAATCTTTTAAAGCATATTTATTTAACCACACTGTTGCAGCCAGTTCATCGTTATTAAAATAGGCCAAAGCAGCTCTTAAAGCTTCTTCATTTGTAAATGTTTTTCTTGGAGTGGAAACAGTATTGGGTTTCATTAAAAAATATAGTTTTAGATGTTGTTTTTTGATTATTTAAAGAACACACAATAATACAACTTAAAAGATGACTTTTATCATAGAGTTTTCAAAAAAAAATAACAAATATTTGATTTTCAGTATTTTAATTATTTATTAACATTAAAAAGTTAACAAATAAATTAAATTATTTTTTATTAAAATATTTGTTTTTTACATTTTTTTAGACTAATCATTATTCTAAAAATGAATTTAAAACTGAGTATTTTCAACTTATTTTTATAAAAAAAATGCAAATAAAACACGACTAATTAGTTAGTTATACTTTTGTTTTTAATCTAAAACTTTAGGGTTAAAACAACTATCATAAATTATAAAATTAGTTGGTTATTAAGATTAAAAAAATAAAATGATATTTACAGGAAAACGATATTTAGATTATTCTACATTTATTAAATCTAATTTTGGAGAGCGAGTACAAAAAATATCTTTAGATATTGGTTTTTCTTGTCCAAATAGAGATGGCTCTAAAGGTTATGGAGGGTGTACATATTGCAATAATAATTCTTTTAACCCAGATTATTGCGAACCTACAAAAAGTATAACAAAACAATTAGAAGAAGGTATTGGCAGATTTTCTAAAAAGTATAAAGCTCAAAAATATTTAGCTTATTTTCAAGCATATACAAATACATATTCAGATTTAGATTCTCTTAAAAAAATGTACCAAGAAGCATTAAATGTTCCTAATGTTATTGGGTTAGTTATTGGTACACGTCCAGATTGTATTTCTGAAGAGATTATTGAATACCTTTCATTTCTATCTAAACAATATTTTGTTTCTCTAGAATTTGGAGTTGAAAGCACTTTAAACAGTTCTTTAAAAGCAGTAAATAGATGCCACACATACGAAGAAACAAAAGCTACCTATGAACTATGTAAAGACAAAGGTTTTCATCTAGGAGCTCATTTAATTATAGGCTTGCCAGGAGAAACTAGAGATGATTTATTAAATCACGCAAAGGAAATTTCTAAACTCCCTATAAACAGCTTAAAACTGCATCATTTGCAAATCGTGAAGCAATCTATTATGGCTTTTCAATACAAAAAAAATCCAGAGAACTTTAACTTATTTACTTCAGAAAATTATATTGATTTAATGAGTGATTTTGTTGGTTTGTTACGTCCTGATATTATTATTGAACGTTTTATTAGTCAAGCTCCTAAAGATTTATTGATTGCCCCAAACTGGAATGGTCTTAAGAATTTTGAAATTGTTGCTAAAATTGATAAAAATCTAACAGATAAAGATTCATGGCAGGGGAAGTTTTATAAAAATCAACCTAAATTAGTAGAACAAATCTAAACTCAAATATTCATAATAGAAAAAGAATGACAAAATATACCTCAACTTACTTTTCTCTAATTTTAGTTATTAGTTTACTCATTTTCTCTTGTAAAAGTGAAAAAAATCAACCAGAAATTACAAGTAATCATTTCTTAACAATTGAACACTATAAGTTTACAGAAGTAGACAAAGAAATTAAAATGGCATATTTAGATCTAGGGAAGATAAATGACCCTATTGTTCTTTTATTACATGGTGAACCTAACAATTCATTTATCTACAGAAATATTGCGCCTTTTCTAGTTAAACAAAACTTTAGAGTAATTATACCTGATCTAGTTGGTTTTGGATATTCAGACAAACCCCAAAATCCAGATTTAATAAGTTACTCAAATCAAACAAATTGGTTAAATACTTTTATTGAAAATTTAAAATTAAGAGACATTCATTTATTTGCACATGATTGGGGTGGAATGATTTCATTACGAATTGTTGCTGAAAGACAAGAACTATTTAGTAAAGTAGCTGTTTCTTACAGTTATTTATTTGAAGGTGATGAAAAGATACCAGAGAGTTTTAATGGATTTAAAAAATACGCTAAAAACGAACCTTCTTTCTCACCAGGAAACATTATGAATTGGGGCTCAAGAATAAAACTATCAGACACTATTATAGCAAAATATAATAGCCCTTTTCAACATACCACAGATTACTTTTTTGCAAGGAACTTCCCCTCTTTAATTCCAACTGAAATAAATAATCCAGAAGCAATATTAAACAAAGAATTAAATAAAAAATTATATCAATTTTCAAAGCCTTTTATTACAATTTGAGGAAATAATGAAGATCTAATGTGGAGAGGAAAAGACAGTTTATTACAGAAAAATATTATTGGAGCAAAAAATCAAACGCATTATATTTTAGATGCTGATCATTTTATACAAGAAGACAAACCTTATGAAGTCGCGAAAATTTTAACTACTTTTTTTAAAAAGAATTCTTGATAAATTATCAATATATAAAAGTATTAAAACTTTTTTATTCTAATACTCAAAAACACCAAACTCACTTGTAATTGTCAACTTCTTAGAAGTAGATTCTTCTACTCTACCTACAATTTTTGCATCTACATTATAAGATTTAGAAATTGAGATGATGTCCTGAGCTATTTCTGGAGAAACATATATTTCCATTCTATGACCACAATTAAAAACTTGATACATTTCTTTCCAATCTGTTTTAGACTGTTCTTGTATCAATTTAAATAAAGGAGGAATCGGAAACATATTGTCTTTTACAATATGCAAATTATCTACAAAATGTAAAATTTTAGTTTGTGCACCACCAGAACAATGAATCATTCCATGAACAGTTTCTGAATTAAATTTTGACAAGATTTCTTTAATAATTGGTGCATATGTTCTTGTTGGAGACAAAACTAATTTACCAGCATCTATTGGAGAGTTCTCAACTTTATCCGTCAATTTTGTATTTCCAGAGTACACTAAATCTTCAGGCACAGCTGCATCAAAACTTTCTGGATATTTCTCTGCTAAATATTTATGAAAAACATCGTGTCTTGCAGAAGTTAATCCATTAGACCCCATTCCACCATTATATTCAGTTTCATAAGTAGCTTGTCCAAAAGACTCTAAACCAACAATAACATCACCTGATTTTATGTTTGCGTTATCAACAACATCTGTACGTTTCATTCTTGCAGTTACAGTAGAATCTACAATAATTGTTCTTACTAAATCACCAACATCTGCAGTTTCACCTCCAGTTGAATGAATGGTAACTCCAAAACCTTTTAAGTCTTCAATTAATTCTTCTGTTCCGTTTATAATTGCTGATAAAACTTCTCCAGGAATCTTACTTTTATTTCTACCAATGGTAGATGATAACATAATATTATCTGTAGCACCAACACATAATAAATCATCAATATTCATGATTAAAGCATCTTGAGCAATTCCTTTCCAAACAGAAATATCTCCTGTTTCTTTCCAATACATATATGCTAGAGAACTTTTTGTTCCTGCTCCATCTGCGTGCATTATCAAACAATAATCTTCATCATTTGTTAAATAATCTGGCACAATTTTACAAAATGCTTTTGGAAACAGACCTTTGTCTATATTCTTAATTGCATTATGCACATCTTCTTTTGACGCAGAAACGCCCCTTTGCGCATATCTTTTAGAAACTTCTTGACTCATGTTGTTGTGTTGTTAAATGCAAATTTAGTTGTTCTAAATTTTATATCAATAAAAAAAGCGAACGTTTTTTTTCGTTCGCTTTTTTATTATTTTGATAGAAATTATTCCCAATCTGGCATTGTTCCATCAGAAAATAATAACACCCTGAGATCTACAGAAGATATATAATCTAAATCTACCTTATAAATTGACTTTAAAGATACACCATCATTAGAAGTGTTTACAAATATAATTTCTGATTCATTAGGTGAAAACCTAGGATCTAAATCTAAAGTTCCTGCTGGTTTGTCTATAGATAAGTTTTTAGCTACAGTAGTTGCAAAATTATAAACAAAAATATTTGTATCTAATTGCCTATAGCTCTGTGTTTCATATTCAGAAACATCATAAGCATATAATAACAACTTATTATCTGTAGAAATATTAATACCACCAACTGCACCCTTAATTCCAGATAAAACAGTAGTTATAATTGTCCCTGACATATTAATGGTATACACTGAAGCACTATAACCTGTAACATCGTTTGTTTTTAAGGCAATCAAGGTTCCATCGTTACTCCAATCACACTCAGTAATGAAGTGACCATTTGGGGTTTGAAATATTTGCTGAAGTCCACTACCATCTTTATTTATACTATACAATTTATCATAACTAGGATAGATTATTTTTTCTCCATTAGTTGACCAAGAAAAATCTATTTCATTTAAGTTAAAGCCAGCAACAGCAACCTCAGATGTAACTTTAAAAACATTAGAACCATCTTGATTCATCGTGTATAAATGAGTTTCATTATTATCTATTCTTAAAAAGGCTATTATATTAGTTACATTGTTCTTTCTAGGTCTCCATGAATTTAAGCTTGAATTTGTTAATTGAATTGAATTAGAAACTTCGTTATTCAAATCATTAAAACTTGAAGAATATATTATATTATTTCCTCCTTCATTTTTCACATAAAAATACCTATTTTCCGGATATTCTTTAATTGTAAAAGAACTAATACTGCTTATAACCTCTGTATTAATACCATCATTCACTTCAATAGTCCAAAAATATTTTGCTCCATATTTCAAATCAGATAACGTATAACTTTTATCTGTTAAATCTGTAATTCTGGTAATGTCATTATTAAAATCGTTTCTAATTTCAATAATATATGTTAATTCATCTTCATCTGAATCTGTAGATTCCCAAGTCAGTTCAACTTCATTGAGTAAACCTTCTTCTCCATCTTCAGGTGTTAACAATTCTGGTTTGGTTGGCGAAGTGTTAAAAATTGTTGAAATTTCCATTTCAAAAACAACATTTACAACTCCGTCTCCACTTACAGTTGCACCTTCAAACTCATCTAAATACCCTTCTTTAGAAACTTGTACTGAGTAATCTTGTGCCTCAACCTCTTCAAATAAAAAAACCCCTTCAGCATCAGTAAATACCGTGTTATTTGTAGGTGACAGTGTTACTTTTACATTTTCTAAAGGAAAATAACCTTCTTTTTCAACAACTTTTCCAGATAAGTCACCATATTGTATCAATCCAATAGTTCCATCCTCTCCACAGTTTGTAAAAAAAAGTGTAATTAACAGTATACCTAATATTTTAATTCCTTTTTCCATATGATTTATATTTAAAAATACAAATTAAGACCAACTCCAATACGTGAAAAAATATCATTTTTATCTCCTATAATTTGCCCATCTAATTCGTCGCTTTGTAACATATTATACTCACCTTCTATAAAAAAACCTAAATTATTTGTTATTAAATATTCAAACCCTAAACCTCCTTGTAACTTGAAAAATATTTGCTCTAAGTTTGTTTTAGTTACAGAACCTACTCCTAAATAAATGTAAGGAGTGAATTTTTCATAAGGCAAAACAGTATATTCTAAATTTAGCCCTGAAGTAAAAAAGACTTCATGAAAAATATCCTTATTATCTAAGGCTAGTCTTCCAATAGTTCCCCAAAAATTAAACTTCGGGTCTTTAAAAGTGTATTTTAACTTTAAATCAATTCCAAATTGATTTGTTGGATTTACGTAGTCTCCTTTAATTTGTGACATACCCAAACTACCTCCTGCTGAAAATTTAGATCTTCTTTTTTCTTTTTCCCTTTCATAAAGTTCTGTCTTATCAGCATTTATTTTCTCTTTAGCAT
Organism: uncultured Polaribacter sp.; assembly: GCA_965367085.1. Taxonomy (GTDB): domain Bacteria; phylum Bacteroidota; class Bacteroidia; order Flavobacteriales; family Flavobacteriaceae; genus Polaribacter. Next base: position 70,378 of record CBDUHF010000008.1, on the reverse strand, counting down.
ATGCTTTCTTAACATAATCAATAGCCCCTCGACCTTCATTTGGCCTCCAAACACCATCAATAATTCCTTCAACAATTAATAAATCTACGGCTTTGTCTATAGCTTCTTTTACAGCTAGTTGTGAAGGTTCATTTTTAGTAACTCCTGTTTCTACTTCTAACAGTCTTTTTAAAGATACATAGCGATATAAATTTGCAGAAACACCTTGTGATAAAATTGTCTTTGACACGTATACATTCTTTAAAATTTCTCCTGTTGATGTTGATACGACTCTTAAGTAAACAGTAATTCTATCTTGACGATATTGATTTGACATACCTGCACCAAAATAACGCAATCCAGATCCTCCTGTAATAATATTTGAATCATAAGAAACTACTCCTCCTTCAATAATTGTACCTGCAAAAAGTAAAGGTGGCATTGTTACTTTTTGACCATTTGCAAATTCTTGACGTGTATTTCTAATAATTTGTCGTTCATTTAAAAGGTTTCCAATATTTTCTCTTTCAATAGGTCTAAACCACCCAGATTCTTCAAGTGATTTAAGTAAAATTGTGGTTCCTCCTTGGGTTACAGCAGTACTAAATGTAGAACCATTTTCAACTGGTTTATATTGCCCTGTTTGATCTCGAAACTTATAAACACCTACAATAATTTTCTCTTTAGGAAGAAATTTTTTAGCTAAGAATTCTGGTGAAGTATTCTCTCCAATTCTAGCTTTTGTTTGGGTAAAAGGTTGATTAAAATAAGCGCCGCAACTAGCAAATACCAACATTAGAAATAAAAATATTACTTGTAGATATGTCTTTCCCATAAAATAATTATTATTTAAATTAATTAGGAATTGTTATTTGAGTTTGATCTCCTGTTGTAGTATCTAAAATACTAATAGACAATCCATCTGTAGCAGGTGTAATATCTACCACAAGTGTCCCAAAAACATATGTACCTACAGATAGCCCTTGCTCTCCAAATTGTTGTGAGAACAAATCACTTGCTAAAGAATTTAATATTTGACTATTCAATCTTTCCTTAAAGTTCTCTAAATCAGTTTTTTCATCTAAATTACTCATTGAATTCTCTGAAAAGCTATTTTGTGCTGCAGCACTCGCCAATATTTGCTGGTAGTTAAAGGTATCTCCACCAAAAAAAGGACTTATTGGTTTATAGACTAAGTTTTGCGATGACATAACCGCCGGAACACTTAGAATTAGTATTATTAAAATAATCTTTAAATTTTTCATAATCAATAGATTTATTTATATTAATATTTGACTTTAGTAAATAACACCTTTCGTTGTATTGCGTATTGATTGAGGTTTCTCAAGGTTATTTTTGCTTTAGATTTTAAAAATTCCTCATCTGGTTGACTCATAAATTCATGAACTATATTGTCATCAACTTTAACAGTTATAATACTACTTCTACCGAAATAAGGTTTTTCTTTTATATTAATAATAAAAGAATATTTACTTCCTGATGTAGAGTAGTCTTGATAAAAATAATCATAAAAATCCTTACCTATTTTGGTTATAACATCTTCAACAACAACACCTTTAATTTTAAAATCACTTTCTTTAATTAATTCCTTCTGAGTTAATTGTTTATTATGAGAAAGTATAATAAGAGAATCTTTTGAAATTAAAATTTTATCTTTTTTAATAAACAAATAAACTTTTATTTCTTTCCCTTCATTTAAATTTAAGCGGACCTCTGAAAACATCTTTTTTTCATTCGCCATTAAAGAAAATTCTCCAGTTTGTTTTTGTGTGGAATATTTTCCAAAAGCACTTTTTTTTAGTACCAGTAAATAATAAGACAAATTTTCCATTAAAAAAGACTCATTATTTTCAACCTGAGCCTTAATTATAAACATATTACCTTTTTCAATTAAATTAATTTTACCAATTACTGTTTCTTCTAGTTGCCCAAAAACAAAAGAATTACTTAGTAATACTAAACTCAACAAAATGCTAATTGAAAAAGCCTTCATTTTTAGTTGTTTTTAATAATTACGGTTTTAAAATTTGAGTTCTGAACGATATTCATATTTTTAAGTATTGAATTCTCTCCATAAATCTGAAGAGAATTGAAATTTCCATTTTGAATAACATTAAAATTGGAAGATGAATTATTATAATAATTTATATAGTTATAATAATTTTTATCTCCAAATTGACTTACCGTTTGAGAATTTTTATGATTTTGAGTAATATCGATTATATTGTAATTACCCACCTGTTTTAAATTTGCATAATTACCTTGTACTTGAATATTATTTGAAGAAATTAACTCCTTATTATCTAAATTAACGATAGCCTCTCTATTCAATTGAAAATACTGATTAATAATATAGGTATCTTTATTGGTCTGTTGAGCATAACCACTATAAGAGGTTAGACTAAAAACCACGAAAATAATATTGATAATAATGTAGTTGAAACTTTTCATCTTATTCAGTTTTAAGAAAAAAAGAGAGGGGCGTTCCCCTCCCTTTTTAATTATTATTTTATACTAAATAGAGTGAGGAGAGTGCACAGACTGAGACTGTGTTACACTTATAGCATTATTACCTCCTACTACTATATTAGTAGACATGTTACCTTCACCTTTTTGACTTAAATTAACAGTATTATAACTTCCTGTTACATTTATACCATCACCTGTATACCAACTTGTTCCAACTCTATTATCTTTTCCAAACTGAGTAACATTAATATTATTAAAACTTCCATTAACAATACTTCCTGACACATAGTTGCTATTACCTTTTTTTGTAATGCTTACATTATTATTTGAAGAAACTTGACCCCAATCTGCTGTAACATTAAAACGAGTTCGGTGACCACCTAGACCTACAACTGTTTCAGATAAGGTATTTTCATCACCATATTTTACTGAAAATTCAGTGAAGTTATTATCACCCGTTTGTGAAATATCTACATCATTAAAATCTCCTTTAGTTAAACCAAAACGAGCATCATTATTTTCTCCTACTTGAAGAACATCCACAGTATTAGAGTTTGAAATATATGAAGGGTTTGCTTGGAAACCAACTTTAACTTGCGCAGTATTCAAATCTCCTGTTTGAGTTACAAATGTGCTGTTACGATCACCATTCACTTTTATTGAAGCATAATTCACGGCACCATCTTGATCAATTCCTTTCGGTCCATCATAGTATTTATAAGTACCTGCAATGTTCATATTACCAAGTTGAATAATCTCTGCTTCATTAGCATACCCATTACTTCCTATGGTTCCTATATTATCGTCACCAGTTTGAGTAACTGAATGTATAGTATTACCTCCATTAGAATAAGTGTAAGCATAATTATCATCACCAGTTTGTAAAACAGTTGCAAAATTATCACCTTGAGCCATACCAGCTGATGCCCAGTTGAAATCACCTAATTGTTCAATTTTAATATCGTTATTTGCATTAAACTGTCGTGCACTTGCGTAGTTTTCATCTCCTGTTTGATCTATATAAACTAGATTAGTTCCTAAAGCAGACCAAGTTGTTTTAGACATAACTTCAGATATATTTTTATCACCTTTTTGACCTACGGTTGCAGTATTATAACCATCCTCTAAGACAATAGCAGAATTGTTTTCAATACCTTTTTGATTTAAAGTCGCAGCATTTAAATCGCCTGTTTCTGAAACAGTACTCGTGTTCGATTGTGCTATTAAAGCACTTGTGGCTATACACATAGCCATTATTATTATTTTTTTCATAATACTAATTTTAAAATATGTTTACTAAAAATTTAGCATATCAAATTTCAATTCGATACTTAGCATACCAAATACTATTTGATATAAATTCAAAAGAAATGCTATTGTGTTATTAAAAAAAGTATGGGGAAAAATGTAACTTATAATTTACATTTTGAGTCGACTCTCAAGACGAGAGTTGTAAATTTCAATATTTGTCGATTAATCGAGGTTTAAACCGAAGTAAAAATAAGAAATGATTTTATGAAAATCAAGCAAAATAACACTTTTTTTTTAATAAATTGTAACTATTTTTTAAAAACCTAAAAACAAGTTGGTTACATAATTATTGTTCGAAATAAAATAAAAAAAACACCTATTAATAGATGTTTTTTTTTATTTTATTCATTTAAAAATTAGTTGACTTTTTATTTAGTAAACAGTAACTCTCTATACTTTGTTAATGGCCATAAATTGTCATCTACCATAGCTTCTAACTTATCACAATGATATCTTATTTGCTCAAAATATGGTTTTACTTTATTACAGTACAATTCTGCACATTTAAAACCACTTTCCTTATTTGCTAGTTTACGCTCTGCTGTCATTTTAATAACCAACGCATTAATTTCTGTAATATGTTTAGAGATTATCATAATTAACTCAATTTGCTCTTTTGCAATATTTTTGTATTCTTCACCAAAAATAGTTTTTAGGTTCTTGGTATTTTCTAATAACGTATTTTGATAAATAATTGCTGTTGGCACTACATGATTTCTGGCAATATCACCTAAAACTCTACTTTCTATTTGTAAACGTTTAGAGTATTCTTGCAATTTAATTTCATAACGAGCCTCTATTTCTACTTTATTCATTACATCCATTTCTTCAAATAGTGCAATTACTTTTTTAGAAACTTTTACTTTTAAAGCCTCTGGTGTAGTTCTATTATTACTTAAACCACGTTTTTTAGCTTCTTTTTCCCAAGCTTCTCCATAACCATCTCCGTCGAATCTAATTTTTTTTGATTCCTTAATATATTCTCTTAAAACATTAAAAACAGCCTCGTCTTTTTTTAAGTTTTTTGTATCTATTAATTTATCAACTTCAATCTTAAATTCTTTTAATTGTTTAGCAACAATAGTATTTAAAACAGTCATTGGTGTTGCACAATTAGACCAGGAGCCCACTGCTCTAAATTCAAATTTATTTCCAGTAAAAGCAAAAGGAGATGTTCTATTTCTATCTGTGTTATCTAATAATATTTCTGGAATTTTACCAATTATATTCAATTTTAAATCTGTTTTTTCTTGAGGCGATAACTTTCCTATGGTTACGTTTTCTAACTCATCTAAAACACTAGATAATTGACTTCCTATAAATACAGAGATAATAGCAGGAGGCGCTTCGTTAGCTCCTAACCTATGATCATTACTTGCAGATGCTATTGAAGCTCTTAACAATTCTTCATTTTCATAAACAGCTTTAATTGTGTTTACAAAAAAGGCCAAGAATTGTAAATTCTTCATTGGGGTTTTTCCTGGACTTAATAAATTAGTATCAGTATCTGTAGATAAAGACCAGTTATTATGTTTACCAGAACCATTTATACCTGCAAATGGTTTTTCGTGAAATAGCACTTTAAATTTATGCCTACGAGACACTTTTTGCATAACATCCATTAATAAGGAGTTATGATCTACAGCTAAATTTGCTTCTTCAAAAATAGGAGCTAATTCAAACTGATTTGGAGCAACTTCATTATGCCTTGTTTTTACAGGAATTCCCAACAACATACATTCTTGTTCTAATTCTTGCATAAAACTCATTGCTCTTGCAGGAATTGTTCCAAAATAATGATCATCTAATTGTTGCCCTTTTGCTGGAGAATGACCAATTAAAGTCCTTCCTGTTAATAAAATATCTGGTCTAGATAAAGCTAAGGCATCATCTATTAAAAAATATTCTTGCTCCCAACCTAAAGTAGCATTTACTTTATTCACATTTTTATCAAAATATTTACAAACTGCTGTTGCAGCAGTATCTACTGCTTGTAGAGCTCTTAAAAGTGGTGTTTTATTATCTAAAGCTTCTCCAGTATAAGACACAAAAATTGTTGGAATACATAAAGTTGTTTCATAAATAAAAGCTGGTGATGTAGGATCCCAAGCAGTATAACCCCTTGCCTCAAAAGTATTTCTAATTCCACCATTTGGAAAACTAGATGCATCTGGCTCTTGTTGAACCAATTGCTCACCATCAAATTTTTCCATAGCTAAACTACCGTTTATCGACTCAAAAAAAGCATCGTGCTTTTCTGCAGTAGCACCTGTTAAAGGCTGAAACCAATGCGTATAATGAGTAGCTCCTTTAGACATCGCCCAATCTTTCATACTTACAGCCACCTGATCTGCAATCTTTCTATCTATCTTAGTTCCAAGTTCAATAGCATTCATTACACTTTCATATGCTGAACGTGTAAGGTACTGTTGCATAGCATGTTTATTAAAGACGTTTTGACCAAAAAGTGTTGATCTTTTCTCGTTTTGAACCACTTTAACAGGACTTCTATGTAGTGTTTCTTGCAATGCGTTGAATCTAATCCTTGACATATTACTAATATTTTGTACTTATTTTTAATTTTAAACAAATATACCCTTTCAAAATTAGGGATAAAATTATTTTTTGCTGATTTTAAACATTTTACCCCTCTTTTTTTTGATATGTAGCTTATTTTCTTGATTTTTGTAACACGAACATCACACATAAACAATTATATATTATGGCAAAAATTAAATTAGAATACATTTGGTTAGACGGATACAAGCCGACGCAAAACCTAAGAAGTAAAACTAAAGTTGAGGAGCATGAAAACTTTCAAGGAACAGTTGAAGAATTAGGAGATTGGTCTTTTGATGGTTCATCAACTCAACAAGCAGAAGGTGGATCTTCAGACTGTTTATTAAAACCTGTTGCTATTTACCCAGACCCTGCTAGAATAAATGGTTACTTAGTAATGACTGAAGTTTATAATGCAGATGGTACACCTCATGAATCTAATGGACGTGCAACTATTGATGATGATGATAATGATTTCTGGTTCGGATTTGAGCAAGAATATTTTATTATGGACTCTAGAACTCAATTACCTTTAGGTTTCCCTATTGGAGGATATCCTGGACCACAAGGAATGTATTACTGTTCTGTTGGAGGTAAAAACACATGGGGAAGAGATATCGTTGAAGAGCATGCTGATTTATGTATTGATGCTGGATTAAACTTTGAAGGAATCAATCAAGAAGTTGCTGCTGGACAATGGGAATTCCAATTATTTGCTAAAGGAGCTAAAAAAGCAGGAGATGAAATTTGGATTGCTAGATACCTTTTAGATAGATTAACTGAAAAGCACCATTACTATATTGAATATCATCCAAAACCAATTAAAGGAGACTGGAATGGTTCTGGAATGCACGCTAACTTCTCTAACTCAATATTAAGAGAATGTGGTTCTAAAGAAAAGTATGCTGAAATCTGTGAAGCTTTCCGTCCTGTAACTAAAGAACATATTGAAGTTTATGGAGAATATAACGATGAGCGTTTAACTGGATTACACGAAACTGCTGCTATTACTGATTTCTCTTGGGGAGTTTCAGATAGAGGGGCTTCAATCCGTATACCAATTATCGCTGTAGAAAAAGGATATAAAGGATGGTTAGAAGATAGAAGACCTGCTTCAAACGGTGACCCATATAAAATTGCTGCAAGAATTATTAAAACGGTTAAACCTGTTAAATAATTTTACCGATTTAATATTATATAAAAAAAACGCTAACATTAATGTTAGCGTTTTTTTTATATCTAAATAGTTACATATATAAAGGCAACATAAATTGCTAATAACACAATTCCATCTTTCCAATTTAATCGCATTCCTTTTGGAAAAAACACCAGAGGTAGAATTAATAATGAAATTCCTAACATCCAAAAAATATCATTATTAATTAATCCTAAATCTGTAACAGGAACTGGAGTTATCATTGAGGTAATTCCTAAAACTGCCAAAATATTAAAAACATTTGAACCGATAAGGTTTCCTAACGAAATTGCTTTTTCTTTCTTTAAAACAGCTATTACAGAAGCTGCCAGCTCAGGAATACTAGTTCCTACAGAAACAACAGTTACTGCAATAACACGCTCTGTTACACCAAATTCTAATGCAAGTGATGTTGCTCCTTTTATTAACAACTCTGAACCACCCCAAAGGCCTAAACCTCCGATAACAAAAAAAAGTACAATTTTATACAGTTCTAAAGGTTCATCATCTTCTGGAAGCTCATCTAAAACTGCTGTTTTTTGAAAACGTAAAAGATATATTAAGAAGATAATTAAAAATGAAAATAAAATTACACCTTCATACTGCACAATAACTTTATCACCTGTTAAAAACAAATACAACATTATAGAAGCAATCATCATTACAGGCCAATCAGTTTTATAAAAACTTTTTTGCACCTCCATAGTACCTAATAATAATGTAATCCCTAAAACCAATCCTAAATTGGCAATATTAGAACCTATTACATTTCCTAAAGCCAAATCTGACGCTCCACTTAAAGCTGCATTTATGCTAACTATAAGTTCTGGTGCTGAAGTTGCAAATGAAACCACTGTCATACCAATAACAATTTTTGGTATTTCTAATTTTAAAGATAATGCAACTGCAGATTTTAATAACCAGTTCCCACCTAAAATCAACAACACCAAACCTCCAATTATTAATAAAAAATTCATCTATTTTATTTTTTTGACGAAGATACATTTTTATCACTTTAAGAAAAAAATTAAAATCAAAACCCTAAATAGAGCATATAAAATGATAGGGTTTCCATTGTTTTTTTATTTAAACAAATTCTACCCCTTTGCTTACTAATAGTATTAAATACATTTACAAAATTACACTTTCAATTTAAAACACAAAGAAGGGTTTACATGTTTCATATTAAAACTAAATTTACTTTTTTGATTTCATATGTAAAATCAAATAGACAAATAAGTTATGAAACATTTGGTGAACATATTTCAATAATCATATATTGATAAAACAATTTTAAAATTGACATATTTTACTAACTTTAAATAACTACTACTATGATTATTATTACATTAAAAACTATTAAAACTATTTCAGAAATTATTTTTACTTTAATCTTCTAATTGGCTTCAATAAAAAACAACTCAGTCAAAGGTGAATGGGTTGTTTATTTTCATTAAATTTGATACACAATCAACCTGATAATGAAAAAACGAGCTTTTCAAATTCTAGCAAAAACAAACAAGTTTATTTTTCCTTCTTTTACTAAAAAAAGATTAGATATATCTAAGGCCTCAAAATTTCAATTAGCAATTATTGGATGGAGAGCTTTTGTAACTAAAAACTCACTTAATTAAAAAAGAATATCATGAAAGAAAGTTATACCAAAGTATTTACGGAAACTACAATTATTGTAAAAAGACTTCATTCTTTATTAAATGAAGCTGGAATTACTTCAAGATTATCAGATAGAGTTGAATCTGCAAGGCTTGGTGGCTTTGGAGTACCTACAAATTCGGTTGAATTATTTGTCTTAAATGACGATATTGAAAAAGCACAACCTATTATAGATGCTTTTAAAGAAAAAATAAATTCATAAAAAACAAGAATAGGTTTTCTAGTTTAAAAAATAGCTATTATATTTGCACCCGCTTAACGGCCATGTGGCGCAACTGAATAGCGCACTTGATTACGGCTCAAGAGGTTGCAGGTTTGAATCCTGCCATGGTCACAAAAACTCATCTTTTATAAAGATGAGTTTTTTTTATTAGCAGAATTTACATCAATGGAAAAGACCTTAAGCTATCGCTTAAGGCCTTTTCGTCTAACCAAACTTAGTATAAAAACTAACTACTACTGTCTTAAATACTTTTATATATCTTTTTTATTCCATAGATTATTCCCACAATAAATAATAAAGCTGTATAACCATCTACAGGTAAACCTGGTGGTGGTGGTGGCGGAACTGGTGGTGGCACTATTTGTGCAAAACCACTTTCCATAAACATTATAATCATTAAGATTAATATGATACCGCTTTTTATATTCATTCTTTGTTTTCTCTGTTTATATGACCCTTAATAGTTTTAAAAGTCACAACAAATAAAGAATAAATACGAAGTTTTTATAAGTCTTTTTCGACGAAATGCAGTTTAATAAAGATATTGCTTAATCATTTGACGATGTTCGGGAATACTTTTATCGTAGTTTTTTACTAAAACTTCAAGAATTAATGGAGATTCTACACCAATTTCTTTCTTAGATGTATATTTTGAAACGAACAGATTAAAGGCATCCTTATCTTTTTCAAAAATTAAAAAGTGTGTAGCATTTAATTCTGTAAAACAGATTTCATTACCAGAAAAACTACCTGACTCATCTTTAAAGAAAGATGAAAACTCGTAATAATTAAAAACGTTTTCCATAATTTATACTAATTCTGCTGATAAGCCTAGTTGCAACAACTTAGAACATCTTGGTTCTAAATCTTTATACTCACCAGATTTTACAGTACATTTTCCTTTATAATGCACCAAAGTTGCACATTGTTCTGCTTGTTCAAAAGTGTGTTCACAAACACTTACCAAAGAATCTATAACATGATCAAATGTATTTACATCATCATTATGCAAAACGATTTCATGCTGAAATACTTCTTGCTCCAATACATCAACTTCTTCTTGAATTTTTTCTTTTGTACTCATGCTATAAAAATAGAAAATATTTTTTACTCTTTATTATACTTTAACGCAACCCAATTATTTCTTTCAATATAAGTTTCTAATTTTAAACCATATTTAGAAACCTCAGCATCAATAATAGGAATATCTTCTTGATAAAAACCACTTAATAAAAGTACTCCGTTTTCATTTATACAGTCTGTATAATTTTTCATATCCATCAATAAAATATTTCTGTTGATATTCGCAATAATGACATCGTACTTTTTATTCATTAAAAGTGATGAATCTCCTTCATACACAGAAATATTCTTACAATTATTTCTCTCCACATTTTCTAAAGAATTCTCATAACACCAATTATCTATATCAATTGCATCTAAAGGATTTGCGCCTTTCATTTCAGCAAAAATTGCTAAAATTCCAGTTCCACAACCCATATCTAAAACTTTCTTGTCTTGTAAATCTAATTTTAATAAATGCTGTACCATCATGTGTGTAGTCTCATGATGACCTGTACCAAAACTCATTTTTGGTTCTATTACAATATCGAATTTTAAATTAGGATTTTTATGAAATGGCGCACGAATACTTACCAAATTATCTACTTGAATAGGTGTAAAATTCTTTTCCCATTCTGCATTCCAATTAGTTTGTTCAACTTCATTTTGATTGTATTCAATAGAAAATTCATCAGAATTTAACACAAAAACATCTTCTAAAATACCTGAATTCCATTCTTCTTTTTGAATGTAAGCTGTTACACCGTTTTCGTTTTCTACAAAACTCTCAAAACCAATAGCACCAAGTTCAGCAATTAAAATTTCTGTAGCTGGTTCTTTTGGTGAAACAGTAAAATTATACTCTATATAAATGTTATCCATATGATTGTAAGTTGAATCTAATCAAAAAAAATGCATCGAGATTTTAAAAATCTCGATGCAAATTTATTGTAAATATCTTTAAATACGATGCTTAAATAGCTTTAATAATTCCTGTAAAGTCATCTACATTTAAAGCTGCTCCACCAATTAATCCACCATCTACATCTGGCTTAGAAAAAATTTCTTCTGCATTTGCAGGTTTTACACTTCCTCCGTATAAAATAGAAACATTGTCTGCCACTTCTTTATTATATTTTTTCTCTACAATACTTCTAATAAAAGCATGCATTTCTTGCGCTTGTTCTGCACTTGCAGTTTCCCCTGTTCCGATTGCCCAAACTGGTTCGTAAGCTAAAACTATGCTTTTCCAAGCAGCTGCTTCTAAATGAAATAATGCATTTGAAATTTGACTTTCTACTACTGCAAAATGATTATCAGATTTTCTATCTTCTAATAATTCTCCAAAACAGAAAATAGTTTCTAAATCATTTTCTAAAATTGCATCTACTTTTGCTGCTAAAGAAGCATCTGTTTCATTAAAATAAGTTCTTCTTTCTGAATGACCTAAAATAACTGTTTTAATACCAACTGCTTTTAACATATCTGCAGAAATCTCTCCTGTATAAGCACCATTTTTAGCTTGATGCATGTTTTGTGCAACTACTTCAATTTTAGACTTTTTAGCAGCTTTTACTGAAGAAGATAAGTTTACAAATGTTGGAGCAACAATTACTCTAGTATTTTTTAATGATAATTTTTTGATTGATTTTTTTAAATCTTTAATCAATTTTTTACTTTCTTCCTTATCATTGTTCATTTTCCAGTTTCCTGCAACTATTTTTGATCTCATAATTATGATTTTAAACCTTTTAAAAGGGTGTTTTATTTTAAACTTTAATATGATGTAAATTTAAGAAATGGAAAAGTAAAATACCACCCGAAAAAGAAATAGTTACTAAAACGATTTATATAGATTTTCTTAAGGCCTCAATAATGCTTTTATCGGACGCTTTTGTTGCTTTAAAAAGTGTAATTCCCCCTTTCTCATCAATCACTAAATACCTTGGAATCCAATTTAGATTTAAAAAATCTACAAAATCTCCTTTTTTCATTCCCTTAGGTAAATTATAATGTTCTCCATTAATTTTAAACCTTTGAATTCCTTTTTTCCAAGAATTTTGCCTTTCATCAACAGATAAAAATAAAAATACTACTTCTGGAAATTCTTTTTGCAACTCTTTTACATTTGGCAAACCTTTAATACAATCTGCACACCAAGAAGCCCAAACATCTATCAAAACTTTTTTTCCTTTATATTTATTTACAACATCTTTGAAAGATGCAGAAGAATCATCTAGTGCAACTACAGTATCATTTAAGGCTTTTTCTGAAAACTGAGTTGGAGTTTCAAAATTACAGCTTACTAAAAATAAGGAAAGTACTAGTATTATTTTTTTAATCATTTTTAACTTCATATGAATTATCTCTTATTCTTGTCTATAAATTTATTGAATACTTACAAAATGGATTATAAATAAACCGCAAATTTAAGTACTTTTGCCATACTTATAACTAACTAATGACAACACAACAACTAGTAGCTCAAATTAAGAAAAAGAAATCGTTTTTATGCATAGGATTAGATGTAGATTTAAATAAAATTCCTGCTCACTTACTAAAAGAAGAAGATCCTATTTTTGCATTTAACAAAGCTATTATTGATGCTACAAATCATTTATGTGTTGCATATAAACCAAATACGGCTTTTTACGAAGCTTATGGTTTAAAAGGATGGAGATCTTTAGAAAAGACAATAAATTATATCAATAAAAACTACCCAGAAATTTATACAATTGCAGACGCAAAACGTGGAGATATTGGTAACACCTCAACAATGTATGCAAAAGCATTTTTTGAAGATTTAGCTTTTGATTCTGTTACAGTTGCTCCATACATGGGAAAAGATTCTGTTGAACCTTTCTTGGCTTTTAAAGACAAGCACACTATTATGCTAGCATTAACTTCTAATGAAGGTGCTTTTGATTTTCAAACAAAAGAAATTAACGGAAAAGAAGTGTACAAACACGTTTTAGAAACTTCAAAATCTTGGAAAAACGCTAAAAACTTAATGTATGTTGTTGGTGCTACAAAAGCTGAATATTTTGCTGAAATAAGAAAAATAGTTCCTACTTCTTTTTTATTAGTTCCTGGAGTTGGTGCTCAAGGAGGAAATTTACAAGATGTTTGTAAATATGGTTTATCAGAAAACATTGGTTTGTTAATTAATTCTTCGAGAGGAATAATTTATGCTTCAAATAAAGAAGATTTTGCACAAAAAGCAGCTTTAAAGGCAAAAGAATTACAAACTGAAATGGAAGAAATTCTAAATTAATAAATAGAACTACATTTTTAAAATAGAATAGTTTTTTACATTTAATTCTGATTCAAATTGTAGAATATAAATTCCTTCATTATAGTGAGACAAATCTCTAGTAATTTGGAAATCAGTTTGAATAAAACTTTCTATTTTTTGTCCTAAAACAGAATAAATGGTTGCTTTTTTACCTATAAAATTATTTGGAACCTTTAATGTAACAAAATCGATAACTGGATTTGGAAATAATTTTATTTGCTCTTCTTCAATTTTATTATTTAAAGACAAATTACTTTCTTGATAAATTCTTACATAATCTATTTCCATTGCATCAGCTGTATAAGAGCTACTTATACTTGGCTGAACTGCAACATTTAATAATATATATTGCTCTTTATCAAAAGGCCAAGTATTCGCGTCTAAATTCTCTGGTTTATAGGTATAATGAACTACATTATCTACACTAAAAACCATTTTATCTGAATACCACTCTAAGGTATAAACATGAAATTCTGATGACGCAGTTACAATTGTTTGTCCTCCATGATTTACTGTTCCGCCAAAACTAGAAGGTGTATGCATTGCACTTTGAACAAAATTTTGATTAGTTCCCCAATGTTCCATAATATCAATTTCTCCACAAGCTGGCCAATTTACATTTCCAAATTCACTAGACCAAAAGCCTCCAGGTTCATTTATATTTTTTCCAAGTGTCCAGATTGCTGGCCAAGTTCCAACTCCTGTTGGTAATTTTGCCCTTACTTCTACGCGACCATATTTAAAAGCAATTTTTGAATTCAACCTTGCTGAAGTATATTGCTTTGTAACTCCTTGATTGGTGTAATTTTCCTTTTTTGCTACAACATGTAAAATACCATTGTTTTTAAAGGAGTTATCTGTTCTGTTTGTGTAATGCTGTATTTCTCCATTATACCAACTTCCTCCATTTGGAAGTTGAGTTTGATGATGCCATTTACTTGAATCTACTGCACCATTTCCATCAAATTCATCAGACCAAACTAAGTTATTATAAACTGGATTCGGATTTCCTGAATTATTTGAATCGGTTAAAACACCATCATATAAAAAATCATCAATATATGCCGTTACATTACTTGTATTATTTTCACCATTTACTTGTAATAAAACTCTATTAAAATCTTTTCTATTAATTGGAATTTCTGAGGCTGAATCTAAGTTGATATAGGTGTCATTTGCAAAATCAAAAGAAATAGTTTGCCATTGGTTTAAAACTACTGTTTTAATAATTTCAGATTGTGTTGTCCAAGGTTGCCTTAAATTTCCATCTTGAAGTTTTAATGATATCTGATTGGTTTCATTTCCTGTAATTTCAGCAGAAGAAATATAAATTTTGATGCTAAAAGTTCTGTTCTCTGACAAATCAAAATTTATACTTGTTTCAAAACGAACATTGGCATAAGCGCCTCCAATATCATCATATTTTAAAACATAATCTGAAGTATTAATTCCTGTTTTAAAAGGATTTTGAAAAACAGTTTCTAAATTACAATCGTCTCCAAACCATGTATTAATTGTTCCATTTCCTTCAAAGTCATCTTGTACAGTTTGACAAAATGAATAAACAGAAAACATACTAATAAAGAAAATTAAAATGGAATTACGCATAAAAGTGATTTGATTAATAAAGATAAAAACAAATCTACTTCAAATTAAGAATAAAATATAGAAAACCACCTATACAGAAGCACTACATAAATGTTAAATATTTGAGAATCTATAAGAAATAAGACTACAATTAAACAGAAAATTCTCTCTCTAAATAACTAACTTTATTTAGTTTACCTAAAATTTTCATTGCCTTATAAGCAGCATAATCACTTGTAGACTCATCTATAAAACGATAGTCATTAGACTTTTCTAAAAGCCTATTATATCTTTCTTCAAGATGCATTTTATAACTATGTAATTGATTTAATCGTGACATATTTAAGGGTATGAACCTTTAAATATACACAATTTATAGATATAATCGTAAAAAGAATACGTACAAAAAAACCTGTATTTTAAAATACAGGTTCTAATATTAAAATTAATATTATTTTATTTATTGTCTTGCAAAGCAAATACTTGTTTTAATAAAGCTGTATTTCTTAATCCTGCTTTTTCACGAATTCCTTTTTCTTCAACCTCTATCATTGTAAAAACACCTTTTAAAGCTTGGTTTGTTACATATTGAGTTAAATCTGGATTTACCTTAGTAACAAATGGTATAGAATTGTATTTGCTAATTAATCCACTCCACACTTTATCTGCTCCTACTTTACCAAATGAGTTTTTAATTACAGGTGTAAACTCAGTTTCTAATGCAGCTGATGTTTCATTTTTTAAATATGAAGTTGCTGCATTTTGTTCTCCTAAAAGAATGTTTTTAGCATCATTAAAAGACATGTTTTTTACAGCATTTACAAATATTGGTGTTGCAGTTTTAACCGCATCTTCTGCTGCTCTATTTAAAACTTTTATTCCTTCATCTGCTAAATTCCCTAAACCAATCTTACGCAAACCTTTATCTACAGCTTGTAATTCTTCTGGTAATAAAATTTTAACTAATTCATTTTTATAAAATCCGTTTTCTGAAGTTAATTTAGAAACCTGATTTTTAATTCCATTATCTAAAGCTTGCTTTAAACCATTACCTATTTGTTCTTGACTTAATGCGCCACCAGAAGGTAATTGGCTCACTACTTTTTGTAATTCTGCACAACCTGCTAACTGAATTGCGACTACTAAAACTAAAATTCTTTTTATCATCTTTCTATTTTTATCTACTCTTTTGAAACTGTTTTCTTCTAAAAGTCACTTTTTATTTAAAACTATCTGTTTTCTTATCAAAACCATAAGGGCAATGTTTACAACCACTTTTACAGCAATGACCTCTTTTTAAATGATATTTTTCTGTAAAAACACGAAAACCTTGTTCATTCAGATAATAATCATCTTTTTCTAATTCTATTCTTTTGTTATACACTTTGCAAAAATATCACTTTAATTCATAAAAAAAGCGTTCAAATGAACGCTAATTTTAATTTCTTATTTTTCTTGTCCTGGAGGAAATTTTAAAATAATCTCCTGTACAAACTCTTTAATTCTTGCTTCTTTCTTTTCTCTATCCTGCATTTTTAAAGCTCCTGTTCCTATTCCTTGCCAAACTAGTTCTTTCTTTTCTTTATCTATAAAATCAATAAACAAGGTCCCTTCAGTATGTTGGGAAATATTTATGTTATTATTCATTCCATTCATCATCCAAGGGTTCCACCCCCAACCAAAACCATATCCAAAATTATTTTGATTAACATTTACTTTCTCTCTAGATTTTGTAAAAATACTAACTAACATATCTGGATTTTCTGATTTTGTAAATCCTTTTGCTAATAGTTCTGATTCAATAGCTCGTAAAATTCTTTTTTTATCTAAATCTGAAATACTTGCTTTGTCTATACCTGGTTTAAAAAAAGCAAATGTTTTGTATTTTGTCAAATCAACTTTTGAGTCGTAATCTGTAGCTACTTTAATAGAACTACAAGAGGTTAAAAGCGATACACTTAACATTAAAAATAATAGTTTTTTCATAATAATTAATTTTTAGGTTATTGAATTTATCAAATTATCATCAACAAAATTAGGTAGTGTTACCTGCAAGTTATTTTCAGTTTTCATAGCTCTTTTAATAGCAAAAACGGCTTCTTTATTTCTTGCCCAACTTCTTCTTGAAATTCCGTTATTTACATCCCAGAAAAGCATTGATTCTAAACGTTTTGACGCTGCCTTAGAACCATCAAGAAGCATGCCAAACCCTCCATTAATAACTTCTCCCCAACCAACGCCACCTCCATTATGAATAGAAACCCAAGTTGCCCCTCTAAAGCTATCTCCTATTACATTTTGTATTGCCATATCTGCTGTAAATTGAGAACCATCATATATATTTGATGTTTCTCTATAAGGTGAATCTGTACCAGAAACATCATGATGATCTCTTCCTAAAACAACAGCTCCAATTATTCCTTTTTTGATGGCTTTATTAAATGCTTTTGCAATTTTAATTCTTCCTTCTGCATCTGCATATAAAATTCGAGCTTGAGAACCCACTACCAATTTATTTTCTTGGGCGCCTTTTATCCATTGAATATTATCAGCCATTTGTTGCTGAATTTCTTTTGGCGATTTCTTTTTTATTTTTTCTAAAACTTTACAAGCAATTTTATCTGTTTTAATTAAATCTTCTGGTTTTTGGGAAGCACAAACCCATCTAAATGGCCCAAAACCATAATCGAAACACATTGGTCCCATAATATCTTGAACGTAACTATTGTATTTAAAGTCGATATTATTTTCAGCCATTACATCTGCTCCTGCTCTACTCGCTTCCAATAAAAATGCGTTTCCATAATCGAAAAAATACGTTCCTTTTGCTGTATGTTTATTTATTGCTAAAGCATGCCTTCTTAAAGTTTCTTGCACTTTCTCTTTAAATAACTTCGGATTTTTAGCCATCATTACGTTTGCTTCTTCAAAAGAAATATCAACAGGGTAATAACCTCCAGCCCAAGGATTGTGTAAAGATGTTTGATCTGAACCTAAATCTATATGAATATTGGCTTCATCAAATTTTTCCCATACATCAACAATGTTTCCTAAATACGCAATTGAAACTGTTTCTTTAGTTGATTTTGCTGATTTTACTCTTGAAACTAATTCATCTAAATCCGTGATTTTTTCATCAATCCACCCTTGATCTAAACGAACTTGTGTAATTTTAGGATTCACCTCAGCACAAACTGTAATACAACCTGCAATATTTCCAGCTTTTGGTTGCGCTCCAGACATTCCTCCTAAACCTGAGGTTACAAATAAATTTCCTTTTGGTGCTTTTTTAATTTTTCTGAATCCGTTTAAAACGGTAATTGTTGTTCCATGAACAATTCCTTGCGGACCAATATACATATAACTACCTGCTGTCATTTGTCCATATTGAGAAACCCCTAAAGCATTCATTTTTTCCCAATCATCTGGTTTAGAATAATTAGGAATCACCATTCCGTTTGTAACAACAACTCTTGGTGCATTTTTGTTAGATGGAAATAATCCCATTGGATGACCAGAATACATTGTTAGCGTTTGGGTATTTGTCATTTCTGATAAATATTGCATCGTTAATAAATATTGTGCCCAATTCTGAAAAACAGCTCCATTTCCTCCATAAATAATTAATTCATGAGGATGTTGTGCAACAGCAGGATCCAAATTATTTTGAATCATTAACATAATCGCTTTTGCTTGTTCTGATTTTCCAGGGTATTCATTAATATCTCTTGCAAACATTTTATAATCCGGACGAAAACGATACATATAAATTCGTCCGTATTTTTCTAATTCTTCTACAAATTCAGGTAATAAAATTTCATGATGCTTTTTATCAAAATAACGTAATGCATTTCTTAGGGCTAACTTTTTTTCATCAGCAGATAAAATATCCTTTCGTTTTGGAGCATGATTTATTGAAACATCATACATTACTTTTTTGGGCAAAACGGCTGGAATTCCTTGTTGAATTTGTTCTTTAAAAGTCATTTCTTCTCTTAATTTGTGTCTGTAAACAAATATATTTATTTTGGACTGATATTTGTTTGATTCTCATTGATGATTTTTATTTCTAAATATATTGTGCCAAAAGGCTTTGTTGGAATTACCTTATTTCCGTTTATCTTTTTAAAAAAGAAAGATTTAAAGCAAGACCTTATTCTTATTAATCATGAAAAAATTCATTTAAAACAACAGAAAGAATTATTAATCATTTTCTTCTATCTTTTTTATGTTTTAGAATGGTCTTTTAAGATGTTTACATATAAAAATAGCTATCTTACCTATCAAAATTTAAGTTTTGAACGAGAAGCGTATCAAAATGAAAACAACTTATCTTATTTAAAGAATAGAAAAACCTGGAATTTCATAAATTATTTTTAATTAATTCAAAGAAACGGTTTATTTTTTAAGAATTACGTAAATTGCAGCCAATAAAAACAATATTTATTACGAATGGAACAAATTTTACCATACAAACCAAAACATAAAGTAAGAATTGTAACTGCAGCTTCGTTATTTGACGGACATGATGCAGCAATTAATATTATGCGTAGAATTATTCAATCTACTGGTGTTGAAGTTATTCATTTAGGACATGACAGAAGTGTTGAAGAGGTTGTTAACTGTGCAATACAAGAAGACGCAAATGCCATTGCAATGACATCTTATCAAGGTGGTCATAATGAGTATTTTAAGTACATGTATGATTTATTGAAAGAAAGAGGCGCAACTCATATCAAAATTTTTGGTGGCGGTGGTGGTGTAATCCTTCCAGAAGAAATTAAAGATTTGATGGATTATGGAATTACACGAATTTATGCTCCTGATGATGGACGTAAACTAGGTTTACAAGGAATGATTAATGACTTGGTACAACTATCTGATTTTGCAATTGGTGATGTTTTAAATGTTGATTTAAAAAGCTTAGTAAAAAAAGAAATTGGAAGTATTGCAAGAGTCATTTCTTCTGCTGAAAATTTCCCAGAAGTTGCAAAAGAAACTTTAGATAAGATCCATACTAAAAACAAGAATTCTAAAACACCTGTTTTAGGAATTACAGGAACTGGTGGAGCAGGAAAATCTTCTTTAGTAGATGAATTAGTTCGTCGATTTTTAATTGATTTTCCAGAAAAAACAATTGGATTAATTTCTGTAGATCCATCAAAAAGAAAAACTGGTGGCGCACTTTTAGGAGACAGAATTCGTATGAATGCAATTAATAACTCTAGAGTTTATATGCGTTCTTTAGCTACGCGTCAATCTAATTTAGCCTTATCTAAACACGTAAATGAAGCTATTGAAGTTTTAAAAGCTGCTGAATTTGATTTAATCATTTTAGAAACCTCTGGTATTGGACAATCTGATACAGAAATTATAGAACATTCTGATGCTTCTTTATATGTAATGACGCCAGAATTTGGTGCTGCAACGCAATTAGAGAAAATTGACATGCTAGATTTTGCAGATTTAGTTGCCATCAATAAATTTGATAAACGTGGCGCTTTAGATGCAGTTAGAGATGTTAAGAAACAATATATGCGTAATAATAATTTATGGCATATTCATCAAGATGATTTACCTGTTTATGGAACAATTGCATCGCAATTTAACGATCCAGGAATGAATACCTTGTATAAAAAAACAATGGACAAATTAGTAGAAAAAACAGGAGCAGATTTAAAATCTTCTTTTGAAATTACTACAGAAATGTCTGAAAAAATATTTGTGATTCCTCCAAGTAGAGTTCGTTATTTATCAGAAATATCAGAAAACAATAGAGCCTATAATAAGAAAGCCACTGATCAATCTAAAGTTGCTCAAAAATTATACGGAATTTATCAAACCATTCTCTCAGTTATTTCCAGTGAAGCAAATCAAGCTCATTTGATAAAATTTGGATTAGATTCTGATGTAATTCTAAATCAAGTTCAGGATGAAAACGATAAAGAATTCATCAAATTATTATTAGCTCAATTTGAAAAAGTAAAACTAAATCTTGACCCACATAATTGGGAAGTAATCATCAACTGGCAAGAGAAAGTTCAGAAATATAAAAATCCTATTTACACCTTTAAAGTTCGTGACAAAGAAATAAACATAGAAACACACAGTGAATCTCTTTCTCATTCGCAAATACCAAAAGTTTCTTTACCAAAATATGAAGCTTGGGGAGATTTATTAAAATGGAATTTACAAGAAAATGTTCCTGGAGAATTTCCTTTTACAGCAGGTTTATATCCGTTTAAAAGAACTGGTGAAGATCCAACAAGAATGTTTGCTGGTGAAGGTGGACCAGAAAGAACAAACAGACGTTTTCATTATGTAAGTTTAGGAATGGATGCGAAGCGTTTATCCACTGCTTTTGACTCTGTTACTTTATATGGAAATGATCCTGGACACAGACCAGATATTTATGGTAAAATTGGGAATGCAGGTGTTTCTATTTGCTGTTTAGACGATGCTAAAAAATTATATTCAGGTTTTGATTTAAGTCATGCAATGACTTCTGTTTCTATGACAATAAATGGTCCCGCACCAATGTTGTTAGGTTTCTTTATGAATGCTGCTATTGATCAGAATTGTGAGAAATACATCAAAGAACATAAATTAGAAAAGCAAGTTGAAGCAAAATTTAAAGAAATTTATGATTCTAAAGGTTTAGAAAGACCTGTTTATCAAGGTAATTTACCTGAAGGAAACAATGGTTTAGGATTACTACTTTTAGGAATCACTGGAGATTTAGTTTTACCTTCTGAAGTTTATCAGCAAATTAAAAAAGACACCTTAAATCAAGTTAGAGGAACTGTACAAGCTGATATTTTAAAAGAAGATCAGGCACAAAATACCTGTATCTTTTCAACAGAGTTTGCATTGCGTTTAATGGGCGATGTTCAAGAATATTTCATTGAAAAACAAGTAAGAAACTTTTATTCAGTTTCTATTTCTGGTTATCATATTGCAGAAGCTGGAGCAAATCCAATTACGCAATTGGCGCTGACTTTATCAAACGGATTTACATATGTTGAATATTATTTAAGTCGTGGAATGGACATCAATAAATTTGGTCCTAACTTATCGTTTTTCTTTTCTAACGGAATTGACCCAGAATATTCAGTAATAGGTAGAGTTGCTCGAAAAATTTGGGCAAAAGCAATGAAATATAAATACGGAGCAAATTCTAGAGCACAAATGTTAAAGTATCATATTCAGACTTCTGGGCGCTCTTTACACGCTCAAGAAATTGACTTTAATGATATTAGAACTACGCTTCAAGCTTTGTACGCAATTAATGACAATTGTAATTCTTTACATACCAATGCATATGATGAAGCAATTACAACTCCAACTGAAGAGTCTGTAAGAAGAGCAATGGCAATTCAATTAATCATCAATAAAGAATTAGGTTTGACAAAGAATGAAAATCCAATTCAAGGTGCTTTTATTATTGAAGAATTAACAGATTTAGTGGAAGCTGCAGTTTTGGAGGAATTTGATAGAATAACAGAACGTGGAGGCGTTTTAGGAGCCATGGAAACCATGTATCAGCGTTCTAAAATACAAGAAGAAAGTTTGTATTATGAAACTCTAAAACACAATGGAGATTTCCCAATTATTGGTGTAAATACCTTTTTAAGTTCTAAAGGATCTCCAACAATTCAACCAGCAGAAGTTATTAGAGCTACTGAAGAAGAAAAGCAATTTCAGATTCAAACAAAGGAGTTATTAAATGCTGCAAATGGTAAAATAGTTGATGAACAATTAGCGATTTTACAAGAAGCTGCTATCCAAAATGAAAATTTATTTGATAAATTAATGGAAGCTACCAAAGTTTGTTCATTAGGACAGATCACCGAAGCTTTGTTTAAAGTTGGTGGACAATATAGAAGGAATATGTAGCAAACAATGTTTGCATATAAAGTATAAAATAACCGCACATAATGTGCGGTTATTTTTATGATTAATTATCTTTTATTAATAAATTTTTCTGTTTTTTTATTCTCAAGTTATTCGCTTTACTTGCTATTCTTCCTTTTAAAAAGAATACAATAAAAAGGATCATTACAATTCCTAAATAGATTGAAAAACCACCAATTTTTGCACTTAACGTCTCAACTAAATCCTTATAACCAGACAAGTTATAAATTGATATAATTCTTAAAGCAAAACCAATGTTAAGTAAGTAAAAACCTATTTTAAACAACTTATTGGTTGCCATTGCTATTTCTACTTTCTGATTAAAAATATCTAACATAAAAATCTTACTATTTTTAAATAAATGTTGAGATACAAAAGTGGTTAAACCAATAGCTATTGGTAAATAAATGATGTACGCGATTAATTCTAATGAAGTGTTCATAATTATCGATTTTAAAATTAATATTTAATTTTCTGTAGTCATTATTCCTAAGTTGATTTTCTCTCCTTTGGTAAATTTTATTTCTCTTACCATGCTCATATCTTGCCATAAATATTTGCTACCTTTTAATCTTTTTGTTTGTCTAATTCTTCGTTGAAAAGCATTGTATTCTTTTTCTGTTGCTTCTCTTTTTATGCCTAACACTCCATAAAGTTTTACAGCAGGATATTCTACAAACTTCATTTTAAATAAAGATTTTAACCAAAACCATTTGTTACTATTTACTGCCAAAACACAGATATTTTTATTCACTTTTGAATTGGCTTTTAATTTTGTTGCAAACTTTTCAAAGTAAAAACCAGTCTGATTATTATTCAGAAATAAAGAACCAATTGGGGTTACTGTTGGTTGATTACTTTCATTTACAGATGCAATTGAAACATGCATATTTGAGCCGAAAGACTTCCTAAAATGTATTCTTATTCTTTGCCAGTTTTCTTTTAAATTGATATTCATTTTGATTGTTTTTTAAAGTGTTTATGTATTAAATACACCATATAAATATTGCTAAAATGTAGTGTCGCAATGATTAATAGAATATAACTTAAACGACTACTGATTTCTAAAATCACTTCAACTGCATTGTTGATTTCTCTCATTGAATGCAAACTCCAAATTGCTAAACCAATATTTAATAAATAATATGCAATTCTTAATAATTTATTGATTCCCTCTCCAAAATTTATTTCATTAGGAAAATAACTTAAGATGTAGGTTTTTCCGTTTTTGTAACACCAATTACCAACTAGAATCACAATAGTACTTGATAATAAAATATATAATATGTAAGTGAGTTGGTTCATATTTTTTTTTGAAGTTGAAATAAAAAATATAGAAAATAAACGGCTATTAATATTGGTAATAGACCTAAAATTATTTCTAATACATGGATATCAATGTGTAATACTGATATTAAAGCCATCAAAATAAACCAAACAAAAATTGCCGTAAAATAAATTGCTAATAGTTTCTGATTTCTTGAGTTGAGAACAGTACGTTTTGTTACAAAAAATAAAGCAGTAATTACCTGTATTAATCCAAGAGGTATTAGTAAAACCACTCCAACAAGAGGATTCACAACAGTAGATAAAACAACTAATAAAAAACAAGTCAAATTAAAATAAAATAAAAATTTCATAATTATATATTTAGAACTTTCAGAAATATATGAAAGTTTATTTTCAAATTTTTTTACTTTTTTATCATTTTTGTAAAGTTGGATAATAACCAATGTTCATCAGCTTTTATAGCTGTTTCTAACATAGAATTTACTTTTGTTGTTACGGAAGATAAATCGTATAATACTTTTTTAAATTGCATACCATCTTCTGAAGAGTCATCAACATTTTGTAAATCTTCTAAAACTTTTAAAACAGGTTCAATTTCTCTTTTCTTACGCTCTTTTGTAATTTGTTTAAACAATTCCCAAATGTCTTTATCCGCCACAAAAAACTCTTTACGCTCCCCTACTACAAACTCTTTTGTTACAATTCCCCAATCAATTAGGGCTCTTACATTCATATTTACATTACCTCTAGAAATTTTTAAAGTTTCCATAATATCTTCAGCAGATAAAGGTTTCGTAGAAACTAATAACAAAGCATGAACTTGAGCCATTGTTTTGTTAATTCCCCAAGAAGTTGCTAAACTTCCCCAAGTCTGAATGTATTTATTTTTTGCTTCATCTAATTTCATACATCAAATGTACAACTATTTTCTAAACTTTCAATAATTATTGAAAATAAAATAACTTTATACATTTTGAATCTTTTTTTGATAAAAAATATCAATTATTAAACTATAAATTATGAGCAAGAAGATATTTAAAGAAGAATTTTACAAACAGTTAAGATTGGGTAGAATAGTTTTAAAAGAAAAAAAATACAAAACTTCATTTTATCATTTTGAAAATGCGCATATTTTAGGTCAAAAACATTTAATAAGACACACTATAAGTCATTATTGGATGTTCGTTTTTGGTTTACAGACAAAAAATAGCAAGGAAATCTTTGGCCAAATTCTTAGAATTATAGCTTCTCTTTTGTTTACATTAGTATGGGTTCCAAAAGGGAATACTGGAGGAACAAACATTTCTCCAATAAAAAAAATCCCAATTAGAGAAGAATTAAAAAAATATTTTTAAAAAATAATGCATCTTTTTTGATAACTTTAAGTCTATTAAGTGAACCTTAAAACTAATATCATGAAAAATAATAACTGTACTTGTAACTGTGAAGGTTGCAAAACTGGAGATTGTAAGAATTGTACTTGTGAAAATTGTACATGTAGCAATTGTAATTGTTAATTTAATATTATGACAACACAAGAAGTTTGGACTTCATATTCTGAAGATTTAAAACGATTTATCATCAGTAAGGTAAAAGATATTGCCATTGCTGATGATATCTTGCAAGATACTTTTATAAAAATCCACACAAAGCTTCATACATTAAAAGACATTACTAAATTAAAATCGTGGTGTTTTACTGTGGCTAGAAATTCAATTTTAGATTATTGGAAATCTACAAATCAGACTTTTGAAATTGCAAATTTTGAAAAGGAAACCCAGATTCTAGAAAACACACATACAGAAAAAGATTGTTTAAGAGGTATTCTACAAAACTTGCCTAAAAAATATAGAGATCCTTTATTTTTATCAGACATAAAAGGATTAAAACAACAAGAAGTTGCTAATCAATTAAAGCAAAGTTTACCTACAACAAAATCTCAAATTCAAAGAGCAAGAAAATTAATTGCTCAAGGTTTTATGGATTGCTGTGGTTTTGTAATGAATACAAAAGGAAACTTAGTAGGAGAAATTAAAGAAAAAGGTGATTGTAAAGTTTGTAATTAAAATACAACTTTTGTAACAATCACCTAAAAAAGAAAAAAGAGTTTTAGGGAAAACTCTTTTTCTAATTAATATATGTATATGTAAATTTTTATGATTTAGATTCTGGTAAATGAATGCCTTGTTTTAATAACACAACACCCATTAGAAGTAACCATATTGCTTTAATATGAAATACTGGCTTGTAGATTTCATAATTATCTGGAATAGCTAAAATAATTCCCATTGCTACAAAACCTAACAACATTGTAAACCATCCTAACCAAGTGCCTACTAATTTCCATTTAATAAAAGCATAGCCTAATAATACCAATCCTACTCCAGAAAAGATACGTCCAAAACGTATAAAACAAGTAACGTATTGATTTGTAAATAAAATACTATCAATAAATTCTGCGATTTCAGTAGCAGACATTCCTGCAGTTTTCCCAACTCCCCAAGCACCAAAATTGTAAAAATATGCATTTGCAATTGCCAAAGTAAAGGTTCCTACAATAACCATTCCTATACCTGGAAGTATAACTACCCGATAAGGTTTACCTGATGTAATTGATAATAATGAGAACATAGAAATACCCATAGTTACCCAACCAAAGATGTGAATTCTATACATCCATATCCAATACCAAACATTTTCTCCTATCTTAGGAAAATCTGAAGCCACTATATATTCTCCTATATGATGAGACGATAATGCCCAACCAAACCATAATAATACTGCTGCTAGTATAAATGACCAACCTGTAAAATTGGTTTCAAAATTTTTTTTCATTATTCTCATAATTATTTAATGTAAGTTAGTAATTACGCAAGATATAGGTACTTTTAATTATTATATGTAACTTTTGTTACACAAAAAAAGCCTTAATTAATGTAAATTGTACAGCTATTAAATTCATCTAAAAATTTACAACCTTGGAGAGAAGATCTTTTATAAAAAAAACAGTTCTAAGTTCATTCACTGCAATTATAGGAACAGAGCTTGTTTTTGGTTCTAAAATTCTTGATGGCTACACACCAATTGCCATTCAAGATCCAGATCCATTTAAAATGTTTGGTAAAAACAAAGAAATGGTTATTTTAAATGATAAACCATGGAACATTGAAGCTCAAGCTCATTTATTAGATGATAAAATTACTCCGAACTCTAAAATGTTTATTAGAAATAACGGATTGACTCCTGAGAAAATTAATCCAAAAGATTGGACACTAATTATTGATGGAGAATCGGTTAAAACTAAAAAAACTTATACTCTTGCCGATTTAAAATCAAAATTTAAACATCATACCTATCAATTAACTTTAGAATGTGGTGGTAATGGACGAAGCGAATTTGATCCACCAGCAAAAGGAAACCAATGGACAGTTGGTGCTGTACATTGTGCTTCTTGGACAGGTGTTCGTTTAAGAGATGTTTTAGAAGATGCTGGCATTAAAAGTAATGCTGTATATATTGGCTACCACGCTTCAGACACTCATTTAAGTGGTGATTCTGAAAAAGAACCAATTTCTAGAGGATGCCCAATGTCTAAAGCATTACAAGATGAAACTATTTTAGCGTTTCAAATGAATAATGAAGATATTCCATTAATTCATGGATATCCAGTTCGTTTGGTTGCTGGTGGTTGGCCTGCATCCGTTTCAGGTAAATGGGTAAATAGGATTAGTATTCGAGATAGAGTTCATGATGGTACAAAAATGACAGGAACTGCATACAGAATGCCTTGTAAAACTGTTGCTCCAGGAGAAAAAGTAAAAGACGAAGACATGTGCATTATAGAATCGATGCCTATAAAATCTATAATAACGTATCCTAAAACAGGTGCCACTATTAAAAATGGAAAAACCTTAAATATAAGAGGTCATGCTTGGGCGGGAGAATTAGAAGTCGAAAAAATGGAATATTCAATAGATTTTGGAGCTACTTGGACTACATGTTCTGTAGAAAAACCAATAAATCGTCTTGCTTGGCAACATTTTTCAGCTTCTATAAGTTTTCCAAAAGAAGGATATTATGAAGTTTGGGCAAGAGCAACAGACACAAATAGCGTTGCGCAGCCCATGATATTACCTGGTTGGAATCCTAAAGGATATTTAAATAATGCGTGTCATAGAATTGCTGTAAAAGTTATTTAATGAGTGAGGATAAAGAGTTTCAAAAGAAATTAAAAAAAGCAGAAAAAAAAGCTTATTTGGCAATATTATTTGCCTTAATTGCTTCTGTTTTACTTCTTTTTGCAGTTTATGATCCTTCATTTTCAATTTTTGGAAATAAGAACAATGAAGTAATTTACAGTGAAGTAATTGAAGATGAAGATAAAATAGAAAACGGAATTCACCTGAGAACAGGTTTAAAAGATGCAGAAGGGTTAATGACAGTTGTAAATAATTGTACCAATTGTCATTCTTCAAAATTAATTGTTCAAAATAGAATGTCTGCCGAAAGTTGGAATACTACAATTAAATGGATGCAAGAAACACAAAACTTGTGGGATTTAGGCGGAAACCAAGAGGTAATTGTAAATTATTTAGTTACAAATTATCCCGTAATTAAAAAAGGTAGGCGTATGACCTTAAAAGATATTGAATGGTACACTTTAGAAAATTAAAAACAGAAAAATAAAATGGAAAAATATTTAGACGCATTTACAAATGCATTTACAGGAACAGTAGATTGGACATGGAAATCCATAATTTTTGAAGTGCCTTGGTACACAAATTATTTTTGGGGACTTATAGCTATTTCTCTTGTTGTTTGGGCTTTAGAAATTGCTTTTCCTTGGAGAAAAAATCAATCAATTATTAGAAAAGATTTTTGGTTAGATGCATTTTATATGTTTTCTAATTTCTTTATTTTCTCAATTGTAATTAGTGGTTTTTATACAGTACTAGGATTATTGTTTGGAGAATTTAATATCACCGCAAAAAGTTTGACTCTCTTTGATATTTCTCATTGGGCTCCTTGGTTACAATTACTCGTATTCTTTGTAATTCTAGATTTTGTACAGTGGTTTACTCACGTTTTATTACACAAATACCCACTGTTATGGAGATTTCATAAAGTGCATCACAGTGTAAAAGAAATGGGCTTTGCAGCACATTTAAGATACCATTGGATGGAAAACATTTTTTATAAACCATTAAAAACTTTTGGCGTAATGATTATTGGTGGTTTTGAACCTGAGCAAGCGTATATTGTTCACTTTATAACCATAACTATTGGTCATTTTAACCATGCTAATATTAAAATAACTTGGGGTATTTTTAAATATATATTAAACAATCCTGTTATGCACTTATATCATCATGCTTATGTTTTACCTAAAGGAAAATATGGTATGAATTACGGAATTAGTTTAAGCCTTTGGGATTATATTTTTAAAACAAATTACATTCCTGAAGATAGTGGAACCATAGAAATTGGTTTTAAAGGAGATGATAAATTTCCAACTGATTTTATACATCAGAATTTATACGGATTTAAAAAAGGACAGGATTAATTAAGATCTAGCAAATAATAAATCAATTATTTTTTAATGAGCGTTTAGCAAATTCAACAGAATTTACTAAACGCTCATTTGTTTTTATTATTTATTCATAGAAGTGATTAATCCTATCATTTGTATCAAAAAATTAAAGAAAAAACTATTGTAGAAATTCTAAATTAATTGATGCGTTTTTTTATTTATCTTAGTTGAAATTCTACAACACACTAAATTTATAAATATGAAGGCACTTAAAAAAGAAGATATTAGTCAAGAAGTATTTGATTTATATGACGATTATGCTCACAACAAAATGGACAGAAAAGAGTTTTTACAAAAACTCTCTTTATTTGCTGTTGGTGCAATTACTTTACCTGCTTTATTAAGTTTTATTTCACCCAATTATAAAGATTCTATATTGGTACAACCTAATGATCCACGTTTAAAATCAGAATTTATAAATTATGAATCTCCAAAAGGTGCAGGTACCATAAAAGGTTTGTTTTCAATTCTAAAAGATAGCACAGAAAAATTACCAGGAATTATAGTTGTACATGAAAATAGAGGTTTAAACCCATATATAGAAGATGTTGGTAGAAGAGGAGCTTTAGAAGGTTTTGTAACCTTAGCACCAGATGCACTAACACCTTTAGGTGGTTATCCCGGAAATGATGACAAAGGTAGAGAAATGCAAAGAACAAGAAGTAAAAATGAAATGTTAGAAGATTTTATTGCTGCTTATGAATTTTTAAAAAACCATAAGGATTGTAATGGAAACGTGGGAGTTGTAGGTTTTTGTTTTGGTGGATGGATTTCTAATATGATGGCTGTAAAAGTACCTGGTTTAAAAGCAGCAGTTCCTTATTACGGAAGACAACCTTCTGATAAAGAAGCTAAAAAAATAAAAACTCCTTTATTATTACAATATGCAGAATTAGACAAAAGAGTAAATGCAGGTTGGTCTGCTTTTGAAAAAGTATTGAAAGAAAATAACATTGAACATGAAGCGCATTTTTATCCAGATGTAAATCATGGTTTTCACAATAATACAACACCTAGGTTTGATCAAGAAGCTGCAGATTTATCGTGGGAAAGAACAATTGCCTTTTTTAATAAATATTTAAAAAGGTAATGTATCAACTAAGGGTAAACTATTTTCACTATAAATTATAGTACTTTTATCTTTTAAAAAATTTAAGTGAAGAACAAGCAACTTATCAGCAAAGAATTAGAAGATTTTTACAACAAAGCTTCTGAAGAAACTAGACTAGAAAAAGGAATGGGAGTTTTTGAATTCGAGAGAATTAAAGAACTAATTCAACTACATATTACAAATCCAAAATCTACAATTATTGATGTTGGTGGAGGAACAGGAAAATATTCAGAATGGCTTTCAACAAAAGGGCACAATGTTTATTTAGTAGAGCCTGTGTTAAAACACATTAAGCTGGCTGAAAAAAGAGCTAAAAAATTAAAAAAACCGTTTTCTGTTTCTATTGGTGAAGCTACAAAATTGCCTTATAAAGACAATACCGCAGATTTGGTAATTTTACATGGACCTTTATATCACTTACAAAAAAGAGAAGATAGAGTTGCTGCAATTTTAGAAGCAAAAAGAGTCTTAAAAAAAGGCGGAATTATTTTAGGGTTTGCAATAAATTATACTGCTTCTACCCTAGTTGGTTTAATGAACGGAATGATACATGCCAACTCATTTTTTGACATGTGTAAAGAAGAACTTACTACAGGTATTCACAATGCACCAAACGATTTTCCTTTTTTATTAGCAGATGCTTATTATCATAAACCAGAAGGTTTAAAAGAAGAATTTTTAGAGCAAAACCTAAATTTCATTAACTTATTTGCCGTTGAAAGTTTAATTTGGTTAGACAATGAATATTTTGCCAACATGTTAGATAAAAAGAAATCTAAAACGTTAAAAGAATTACAAAAACTGACTCAAAATGACGAGTATCTATTGCCATTTAGCCCTCATATGATGATTGCTGTAAAAAAATAAAAACACTTAAAAATATTATTATGAAATTTATACTCTTTTTAGTTTTATTAGTAGGATTTGCTTCTTGTACGCCAGAAGATAATTGTGAAACAGAAACTGTTTGTTATGGTGAAGGGAATTGCATTGAAAAACCAATACCTGGTAGTTGTTTTAATTAATCGTCTAAGAAATTTAAAACAATAACCTTTCAATAAACCAAAGACTCATTTAATATAAAAAAGCTGAAAAAGGAGAAAAACAAAAAAGAGAATTGGGTAATTTGTATAGACTGTAATGGTACTGGTAAGAAGATTAAAAGTGTTCGCAAGAAAGCAAAACTAAAATACCAAGAAGCTTTAGAGCAATTTAAAAAAACAAATTATGGAGGCAAAACTCCATCGCTTCCAAAAGGACAAATATTTACTTGTTTAAACTGTAAAGGTTCTGGGTTAGTTTCCTCTTCTACTCTACCTTTAGCTGATAAAGAAAACTATCCACATATTGCTATTATTGGTGGTGGTATTGGTGGTGTTGCATTAGCCGTTGCTTGCCTACATCGTAAAATACCTTTTACATTGTATGAAAGAGACAATAGTTTTCATGAACGTTCTCAAGGTTACGGACTTACGTTACAGCAAGCCAGTAAAGCAATGGCAGGATTGGGTATTATTTCTCTAGAAAATGGAGTTACCTCAACCAGACATATAGTCCACACTACAGAAGGTGAAATCATTGGAGAATGGGGAATTAGAAAATGGGGACGCTCAGAAACTAAAACATCTCCAAAACGCACAAACATACACATTTCAAGACAATCTCTACGCTTAACTTTATTGAATCAATTAGGTGAACATAATACAATAAAATGGGGACATCAGTTATTAGATTTTAAAGAATCTAATAAAAGTGTAACTTTAAATTTTAAAGTAAATAACGAAATAAAAAGTACTAAAGCAGACCTTGTAGTTGGTGCAGATGGAATTAGAAGTACTGTTAGAAAACTTTTAATTGGTGAAAAAATTACGCCATTACGTTATCTTGATTGTATTGTTATTTTAGGTATTTGTCCTTTAAAGAATCTAAAAGACACTGAAAGTTCTTTATTGGATTCTGCTACTGTATTTCAAACAGCAAATGGAAATGAAAGAATTTATATGATGCCTTATTCTTCAGATACAATTATGTGGCAACTTAGTTTTCCTTTATCAGAAAAAGAAGCGAAAGAATTACATAATATAGGCACAAAAGCTCTTAAAGAAGAAGCAAGTAAAAGAACACAATGGCACAAACCAATTCCTGAAATTATTGCTGCTACAGAAGAAAATGAAATTTCTGGCTACCCAATATATGATAGAGAATTACTGAAACCTGAACTCTTAGAAAAAGCAACTAAAATTACACTTATTGGAGATGCTGGTCATCCTATGAGTCCGTTTAAAGGGCAAGGTGCAAATCAAGCTTTATTAGATGCACTCTCATTGGCCAGAGAAATTACAAAAAAGTGCAAACCTTTATCTAATTGGAAAGAAATTGGAATTAGAGAAACTGTATTAACTACTTTTGAAGCAGAAATGATAAAACGCAGTGCTTCTAAAGTAAAAGGTTCTGCAGAAGCTGCAAAATTATTGCATTCTGAGATTGTGCTTCAAGAAAGTAATCGACCTAGAGGAAAAAAACGATAAGAAAATTACCTCCTCCTCTTCTTAGAAGAAGTTCTACTTACTTTTTTCTTTCTTCTATTAAATGGTACAGCATCATCAAAAGTATTCTTGGTTTCATTTGCTTGTTTGTTCTTTTTCCAAGAATTGTTTTCTGGTAATAATTTTTGTAATAAATCTTGTCTTCCAACTTTGTTCAACGTTTTTCTAATCCAATCTTTGTTTTCTTTTTTATACCAAAAGAAAAATTTATGTTGGTCTTCACGCTCTTTTTTAGTCTTTGGAGTCTTTGTTGGTTTTAACGTATAAGGATGATAACCAGAATAATAAATTACAGTAGCAACTGTCATTGGTGTTGGTGTAAACCCTTGAACTTGTTCTAACTGAAAGCCCATGTCTTTGGTTTCTGCAGCTAAATTTGCCATATCTTCTACTTCACTTGCTGGGTGACTAGAAATAAAATATGGAATCAATTGTAAGTTTAATTTTCGTTTGATATTTATTTTATCAAAACGTTCTTTAAACATATGAAAATATTTAAAAGACGGCTTACGCATCAACTTTAAAACAGGATCAGAAGTATGTTCTGGCGCTACTTTTAATCGTCCAGAAACGTGTTTTGTCATTACTTCTTCTGTATAAGCATCCAATTCTTGTGGATCTGCATTTTTATTGAATTCAGGCACCAACATATCATGTCTTATTCCACTACCAATAAAAGATTTTTTAATCTTCGGATGTTTATCAACTGCTTGATATAATTCCGTTAAAGGTTTATGAGAAGTATCTAAATTAGAACAAATTACTGGCGAAATACAACTTGGAGCAACACATTTATCACAGATAGATTGTACCTTTCCTTTCATCTGATACATATTTGCAGAAGGGCCACCAATATCAGATAAATAGCCTTTAAAATCTGGCATATTTGCCACTTTATCTATTTCTTTTAAAACAGACTCTTGACTTCTACTCGCAATAAATTTTCCTTGATGTGCAGAAATTGTACAAAAACTACAACCACCAAAACATCCTCTGTGAATATTGATAGAAAATTTTATCATTTCAAACGCAGGTATTGGTCCACGTTTGTCATATTTTGGGTGTGGTAAACGCGTAAAAGGCAAATCAAAAGAACCGTCAATTTCTTTTTCTGTCATTGTAGGAAAAGGCGGATTAATCACCAATGTTTTTCCTTCAACTTCTTGTAAAATCCTTCTTGCTTTTAACTTATTAGATTCTTGTTCAATCACTTTAAAATTAGAAGCAAATGTTTTTTTATCTTTTAAACAAGCGCTATGAGAATTTATAGTTACATCTTCCCAATCATTAACCACAGGTAATTTATCGACCTTTTCATCAATAAAAACAGCGGTTTGCTTAATATTTTTTAAACTAGAAAACGGAACACCTTTTTGCAATAACTCTACAATTTCACGTAAAGGTTGCTCTCCCATTCCATACACCAACATATCTGCTTTAGACGTTTCTAAAATAGAGGGCAATAGTTTATCAGACCAATAATCATAGTGAGTTACACGTCTTAAAGAAGCTTCAATTCCTCCAATTAGAACAGGTACATCTGGGAATTTTTCTTTTAATATTTTTGAATATACAGAAGTTGCATAATCTGGCCTAAAACCTTTATCTCCATTAGGCGTATATGCATCTTTATCACGTCGTTTTTTACTTGCCGTATAATTAGAAACCATCGGATCCATACAACCACCTGTACAACCAAAAAACAAACGAGGTTTTCCTAATTTTTCAAAATCCTGCAAATTATCATTTACACTTGGTTGTGGCACAATTGCAACACGCAAACCATAACTTTCTAGAATTCTACCAATTACAGCAGGCCCAAAAGACGGATGATCTACATAAGCGTCTCCACTAAACAAAATTACGTCTAGTTCTTCCCAACCACGAATTTTAACTTCCTTGTTTGTAGTTGGTAACCAATCTGTTAGTTGATGTTTTTTTGTGCCTTCCATATTTTGCAAAAATACACCAATTTTAATAGAATAAAATACTTTTTTTTAGAAGCCATTTCCTGCTTTCACTACTCGCTTTTTTCGTTCCTCAAAAGAGCTCAAACAAACCGTTCAATCAGGGCTAGACTTTTTGGCCAACTTTTTTCTTTAGCTAAAATCTACAATAACTTTTAATTGCTTTATTACTTTTAAGAGAAATCTAAATGCAAATAAGAAAGCTTAGCCCAGATTGAAGTGGCATCCTTTTTGTTTTTTACAAAAAGATATAACGGAAAGCTGGAAATAGCTTCAAATAAAAATAGAAATCATTTTAACACAAGAATTTTCATCAACTCTTTTTTGTTTTGTAGATTTAACCCAAACTAATGAAATCTACCTAATGAATAAACAAATTTTACTGCTTGTTTTTAGCATTTTCTTTGCTATAAGTTGTACTAAAACCACAAAACAAGAAACTAAAAAAGACACTTTTGTAATAGATAATTACTCAAAAAAAGAAGTAGAAAT
The DNA here is from genome assembly GCA_965367085.1 of uncultured Polaribacter sp. GTDB lineage: Bacteria > Bacteroidota > Bacteroidia > Flavobacteriales > Flavobacteriaceae > Polaribacter. The sequence goes on along the minus strand of CBDUHF010000008.1, from coordinate 34,093 downwards.
TACAATGCGTGATGGAGTAAAATTACACACAACAATATATTCTCCTAAAGATAAAAGTAAAACTTACCCAATCTTAATGCAAAGAACTCCTTATAGTTCTAGACCTTATGGATCAGGTATGAAAACCAAAATTGGTCCAAATATTCATTTAATGAAAGAAGGTAATATTATTGTATATCAAGATGTTAGAGGTCGTTGGATGAGTGAAGGTGTGTATGATAATATGCGTGCTTACATCCCTAATAAAAAAGCAACCGAATCTGATGAAGTTTCAGATACATATGACACCATTGATTGGTTGGTTAAAAATATCGAAGACAATAACGGAAATGTTGGTACTTGGGGAATTTCTTATCCTGGGCATTATGCAACAGTTTCTACAATTGAAGCACATCCTGCTTTAAAAGCAGCTTCTCCTCAAGCTTGTATTGGCGATTTTTTCTTTGATGATTTTCATCATAATGGTGCATTTCTTTTAAGTTATTTTAGAGCAATTTCTTTATTCGGAACGTACAAAGACACACCAACAGATTCTGCTTGGTATTCTTTTCCTAAAATGAATTCTCAAGATCAATATCAATTTTTCTTAGATAAAGGTCCTTTAAAAAACTTGAATGAATATTTTCAGTATGACAAAATAGATATAAAAACAGCTGAAAATAAAAATAGAATTGATGATTTTTTCTGGAAAGAAATTGTTGAGCATCCTAATTACGATTCTGTTTGGCAAAGCAAAGGTATTATTCAGCATTTAGACAAAGTTCCTGCTACTGTTGCAACCATGATAGTTGGTGGTGAGTTTGATGCAGAAGATTTATACGGGCCTTTAGAAACGTATAAAGCCATTGAAAAAAACGGAAAAGAAAATAACAATACACTCGTTTTTGGACCTTGGGATCATGGAAAATGGGCAAGTTCTAGAGCAAAAAACTATGTTGGTAATTATTATTTTGGAGATTCTATCTCTATAAAATTTCAAAAAGAAATAGAAACAAAATTCTTTAACCATTTCTTAAAAGGAAAAGGTGACAAAAACTCTGGCTTACCAGAAGCGTATGTTTTTGATTCTGGTAAAAAAGAATGGAAATCTTATGATTCTTGGCCACCTAAAAATGTGGTAAAAGAAGACTGGTTTTTATCAGAAAACAGTAAATTAAGTATTCTCCCACCTGTTCATAGAAGTTATATAAAACCAATTAATTTTATAAGTGATGTAAAACGTCCTGTTCCATATTCTGAAGATATTAAGACGGTTTTCACTCCAAGAAAATACATGACAGATGACCAACGTTTCGCTGCAAGAAGACCAGATGTGTTGGTTTTTGAAACGGAAGTTTTAACGGAAGATTTTACATTAGCAGGAGATATTTTAGCAAAACTTAAAGTGGCAACAACTGGTTCTGCTGCAGATTGGATTGTAAAGGTTATAGATGTGCATCCTTCTGACACAAAAGAAAAAAATGATAAACTTCAAGATCATTTAAAAATGAGTAATTATCATTTAATGGTTAGAAGTGAGGTTTTAAGAGGACGATTTAGAAACAGTTTTGAAAAACCAGAACCTTTTACGCCTAATAAAAAAACTTCTGTAAATATAAAATTACAAGATGTCTTTCATACATTTAAAAAAGGTCATAAATTACAAGTTCAAGTACAAAGTACTTGGTTTCCTTTAATCGATTTGAATCCACAAACCTATGTAGATAATATTTACAAGGCAGATGAAAAAGATTTTAAAACACAAACGCATACTGTATTTACAGATTCTTCTATAGAATTTTCTGTATTAAATTAAACCATTCAAAATGAAAAATAAAATTCAACTTTTAGTAGCATTTCTTTTTGTTATTTCAATAAATGCTCAAGAAAAAGCAACACCCATTTTTAAGGATGGAGAAGCTCAAATTGTAGAAGCTTTTAAAGATGCTAGTAAATGGATTAGAACAGATTTATGGGTAGAAACTACTTTTGATTCAGATGGAGATGGAAAATTAGACAGAATGCATGTAGATGTAACAAGACCTGCTCAAACAGAAACTGAAGGTTTAAAATTACCTATTGTTTACGAATCGAGTCCTTATTACGCAGGAGTTGCAGGAGATACTCCTGGATTATTTTGGGAAGTAAAACATGAAATTGGTGAAAAAGAAAAACCAAGAACTAAAGTAGAAGTTATTAGAAGAGGAAAAAGACCAATTATTTCTAATTCTCAAATAAAAACATGGGTTCCAAGAGGTTATATTGTTGTTCACTCATCTTCTCCTGGAACTGGTTTATCTGATGGAGCACCAACTGTTGGAGGAGACAATGAATCTTTAGCACCAAAAGCAGTTATAGATTGGTTAAATGGGCGTGGAAAAGGGTTTTCTTCTAGAGAAGGAAATGAAACAGTTAACGCATTTTGGTCTACTGGAAAAGTAGGAATGACAGGAACTTCTTACAACGGAACAATTCCTGTAGCAGCTGCTACAACTGGTGTTGAAGGTTTAGAAGCAATCATTCCTGTAGCGCCAAATACATCTTATTATCATTATTATCGTTCTAACGGATTAGTTCGTTCTCCGGGAGGTTATTTAGGTGAAGATATTGATGTTTTGTATGATTTTATCCATAGTGGAAAAGAAGAAAACAGAGCCAGAAATAACAAAGTTGTTAGAGATACAGAAATGGCAAATGGAATGGATAGAATTTCTGGTGATTATAATGATTTCTGGGCTGGAAGAGATTATATAAATGATATGAAACCTATGAAAGCTGCATTATTAATGTCTCATGGTTTTAATGATTGGAATGTAATGCCAGAACATAGTTATAGAATTTACAAAAAAGCATCTGAAATGGGTTTACCAACTCAGGTGTATTATCATCAAAATGGACATGGAGGTCCTCCGCCAATGAAAATGATGAATCGTTGGTTTACTCGTTATTTACATGGAGTTGAAAATAGCGTAGAGAAAGATGCAAAAGCTTGGATTGTTAGAGAAAATGATAAAAGATTAGAGCCAACTGCTTATAAAAATTACCCAAATCCAGACGCTAAAGATGTAACTTTATATTTACAAGCTGGTGCCCCAAAAGTTGGTAAATTATCAACTCAGAAAACTTCTAAGGCAAAAGAAACGTTAGTTGATAATTACTCTTTTTCTGGAGAAAGTTTAGCACAAGCTGATAACACAAATCATCGTTTATTATATGTTTCTCCTATTTTAAAAGAAGACGTTCACCTTTCTGGCATATCAACAATAACTATAAAAGCAGCAAGTTCTAAAGCTGCAGTAAATTTATCAGTTTGGATGGTTTCTTTACCATGGAATGATGGTAGAAGAACAAAAATTACTGATAATATTATTACTCGTGGTTGGGCAGATTTACAAAATCATAAATCTTTAACTAAAAGTAAACCTCTAAAACCCGGTAAATTTTATGAAATGACTTTTGATTTACAACCTGATGATCAAATTATAAAAAAAGGACAACAAATAGGGTTACTCATTTTTTCTAGTGATTCTAATTTTACATTATTACCAAAACCTGGAACAGAATTAACTGTAGATTTAAACGGAACTTCTATTACAATTCCTGTTGTTGGTGGTAGAGATGCATTTGTAAAAGCAACAGAATAAATAAATTGTCTTACAGAAAAAAAGCAGCGATTATATCGCTGCTTTTTCTTTTTTTAAAACTCTTAAGAGGTATAATAAAATGAATACTCCAATCATTGCAAAAATTGTAATTGCATTCCAAGTGTATTCAAAACCAAATTCATCTACCATTTGCATACCAACATTGTGGCTAAAAATATGCGATAACGAAAAAGAAATACTATACAAAGCCATATATTCTCCTTGATTTCCTTTACTTGCTCGTTCTACTGCAAATGCATTAGAAAACGGAAAAGCAATCATCTCTCCAATTGTCATTAAAAACATTCCCATTATTAGAATACCTACCCAACCTGTTGCACTTAAAACGAAAAAACTTAAAGCCACTAAAAACAATCCTAAGGCAATTAATTTTACTTTAGATTTTTTAGAATCTTCTAACCATTTTATCAAAGGCATTTCAAAAAGAAAAATGAAAAACCCGTTAAATCCCATTAATAATCCAATTTCAAATTCAGACAAATGCCAACTATCTTTGTAATATAACGGCATCGTAGAAAAGTACTGTAAGAATACAAATCCGAAAATAAACATCGCAATAAAGAATACCCAAAAAGCTTTGTCTTCATAAGCAGAAACGGGATTTTCTACTTTTACTTCATCTTGTACTTTTGCTTTTTTAGGATGTAAAACTTTCAACAATAAAAAAGCAGCTAAAGCACATGTAATACCATCTGTCCAGAATAAACCTTCATAACCAATTCCTGTAATTATTAAACCTCCAATTGCAGGTCCTGCAGAAAAACCTAAGTTAATTGCCAAACGAATTAATGTTACAGAACGAGTTTTATTCTCTGGTTTACTGTATGCACTTAATGCTACAAACATAGCTGGCCTAAATGCATCTGCTACAAGCATAACAAAAAAGATACCTGCACAAAATCCATGAAACGTTTTTACATATTGGAGTAAAACAAAAAGAATTCCTGTTAAAAACAGACTTACAAACATTACTTTATAGTAGCCTATTCTATCTGTTAATTTTCCCCCAATCCAAGTTCCAACTACAGAACCTAATCCAAAGAAAGACATTATCCAACCAATATCTGGAAATGAAAAGTCAAGATCTTCATTTAAATATAAAGACAAAAAAGGAATTACCATTGTTCCTGATCTATTGATAAAAGTGATCAAAGAAAGCCACCAAACTTCTATAGAGAGTCCTCTAAAAGTATTTATGTAATTGTTATATAATTTTTTCATGGTTTGGTTAATTGATGTACTAAATAAATTAAAAACAGATTTTACTAAAAATAAAAAAGTCCGACTGTGAAGTCGGACTTTTTAAATTGTTTGATTTTATATTGATATTATCAAAACATATAAACATACCGACTTTTTCGTGAAATACACGATTGCTTTGTTAAATATGTAATGACTTTCCTCATTTCTAAATTCTTAATTATGGTTCAAATCTAAACATTTTTTTTGAATGACAATTTTCAATCACTATTTTTTTGCTAATTAATGCTTAAAATTCTATCTTTAAAAGATATTCCTACAGCTATTTAAAAGACAATTATTATGATAAACGGAAACCATTATATTAATAGAAGTGGTTGGTTAAGAGCCTCAATATTAGGTGCAAATGATGGCATTTTATCTACAGCAAGTATTATTATTGGAGTTGCTGCTGCAACAAATTTAAGAGAGCCTATTATTATTTCTGGAGTTGCTGGTTTAGTTGCTGGTGCTTTGTCTATGGCTGCTGGTGAATACGTTTCTGTTAGTTCTCAATCTGACCTAGAAGCTGCAGATTTAGAAAGAGAAATAATAGAATTAGAGGAAATGCCAGAAGAAGAATTATTAGAACTGGCTAAAATCTATGAAGAAAGAGGTTTAACAAAAGAATTATCTTTAGAAGTTGCAGAACAATTAACAAAACACAATGCTTTAGAAGCACATGCAAGAGATGAATTAGGAATTAGCGAAATAACCCAAGCAAAACCTTTACAAGCTGCTTTAGCCTCTGGAGCTGCTTTTGTTTTTGGAGGAATTTTACCATTAATTGTCGCAATTTTTGCAAGCATTAATCAAATGGTATATTTGCAATATATATTTGCAATTATCTTTCTAATTTCATTAGGAATAGTTGCAGCAAAAGCAGGAGGTTCTAGTGTTAAAAAAGCAATAATTAGAATTACATTTTGGGGAACAATGGCAATGGGAATTACAGCTCTTATAGGTCATTTCTTTGAAGTAAACATGGCATAATTATTGAAAATCTCTTATAATAATTTAAGTAACAAATATTGTATGAAAAAAATAATTACATTTCTATGTATCATTTCAATGCTATTTTCTTGCGGAAGCGGTAAATCATTTCAAAGTTTTTTTAACGATCATAAAAAAGATATTGGTGCAACTGCATTTCAAGTTCCAAACTTTTTACGTGGAGTTTTAAGAAATATTTCTCCAGAAGTTGGAGGTTTTTTTCAAAATGTTCGCGATTTTAAATTCATTACATTCAATGAAATTTCAAAAGAAAAACAAAGCGAATTAATTAATGAAATGAATTTAGTTACAAATTCTAATTTTACAGATATTTTAAGAAAAAATACGGTAGAAAAAACCAAAATCATTTCTGTAAAAGAAGATGGAGAAGTTGTAACACAAGCAATTATTTTTAATACTACGTTAGCAAAAACATCTGTATTTTATTTAAAAGGACGCTTTGACCCTAATAAAATTAAAGAACTTTCAGAAGCAGGACAGTTTGAAAACATCTCAAATAAATTAATGCAAAATTACCAAACACCACTTATTAGCCCAGGCTTTAATCCAAATAACTAATGAAAAAATTACTCCTACTATCGTTTATAATTTTCTTTACATCATGCAATTCACAAGACAAACGCCCAATGATGGGAGATACTAAATATCAACAAGAATTAAACGCTAGTTATAAAGACGCATCAAAATCACCTCTAAAAAAGAAAGATTTAAGAAATTTTAAAGGATTAGAATTTTTTACTGTAGATTCTACATTTATTGTTACTGCAAAATTAACTAAAACACTAAATGCACCTACTTTTAAAATGGCAACAACTACAGATAGAAAACCTTTATATAAAGAATATGGCAAACTAAATTTTACTTTAAAAGGTAAAGATTGTGAGCTAACAATCTATCAAAGTCAAGACGAGTCAAGAGACGAAAAATACAAAGATTACTTGTTTTTACCTTTTACAGATGACACTTCTGGAGAAGAATCTTATGGTGGCGGACGTTATATGGATGTGATGACCACAGATGAAAAACCCGATGGAACTATTCAATTAAATTTCAATAACACCTACAATCCTTACTGTGCATATAACGACAGATATTCTTGCCCTTTAACACCAAGAAAAAATCATTTAGATGTTGCAATAAAAGCTGGAATTAAGGTTTTTGAAAAGCATTAGTTTTAGTAGCTATTTCCTGCTTTCACTACTCGCTTTTTCGTTCCTCAAAGAGCTCAAACAAACCGCTCAATCAGGGCTAAGCTTATCAATAAACTTCTTGTAATTACTAACAAATTCATTAAGAATTTATAGAAATATCTGCTTTTAAATCCAATTCAATAGTTTTTTCTAAATCTTGTAAATGCTGTTTTCTAACTTTTAATTTTGTTTCTGCGTGTGCTTTTTTATTCAGTTTTGCAAACATCTCTGCAACCTTAATTGCAGTTGGCAACAAATGATCTTCAGGAACAATCATATCTAAAAAACCTGCAGTAATTGCTTGTTTCGGATTGTAGATTTCTCCATTATTTACACTTCTATTTAAGTAAACTTCAGACAAACGTGCTTTTGCTATAGCAATTCCTGCATTATGCATGGTCATACCAATTTGCACTTCATTTAAACCAATTTTAAAATCGCCTTCTACTCCTATTCTATAATCTGAAGACAATAACAAAAAAGCACCTTTTGCAATCGCATGACCAGAACAAGCCACAATTATTGGCTTCGAAAAAGACAACATTCTTAATGATAATGTAGAGCCTTTTGTTACTAATTCTTTTGCAGATTCTGCAGATTTTGTCATCACTTTTAAATCAAAACCAGCAGAAAAAATCCCTGCTTGTCCTGTTAAAATAACAACTTTATTATCTTTCTCTGCTTTGTCTAAACTTGCATTTAATCCTTCAATTACTTCATGAGAAATTGCATTTGCTTTTCCATTCTTAATTGTAATAATTGCATAGTTCTCTTCTGATTGGTAATTAACGAATTCGTTCATGTTTTTAATTTTAAAACAAGTTACAATAAAATATCAAAAGAAGAATATTTAGTAACTTATTCTCTTTCCTTTTATTTGTTTATTTTTGCGAAATATATGGATAAAATTAAAAGATTTCTACTTTCATTTGAGCAAAGTTTTTCTTTGCTTTTTCTTTTAAAATGGACTTTTATCGCTTTGCTTATTGGAGCATTTACTGGTAGTGCTTCTGCTGTTTTTTTATGGGCTTTAGAATGGGCAACAAATTATAGAGAAGCAAATATGTGGATTATTGCATTACTTCCTCTAGCTGGTTTAGTAATTGGTTTATCTTATCATTATTATGGAGAAAGTGTTGTAAAAGGAAATAATTTATTACTTGAAGAATATCATTCTCCTAAAAAAATAATTCCTTTTAAAATGGCTCCTTTAGTTTTTATAGGAACTATTTTAACACATTTATTTGGTGGTTCTGCAGGTCGTGAGGGAACTGCTGTACAAATTGGAGGTGCAATTGCAGATCAATTTACCAAGCTTTTTAAACTTTCTGATTTTGATAGAAAAATAATACTTGTTGCAGGTATAAGTGCTGGTTTTTCATCTGTTTTTGGAACTCCTTTAGCAGGCGCAATTTTTGCTCTAGAAGTAATGGTTATTGGTAGAGTAAGATTTGATGCTATTATTCCAAGTTTTTTAGCGGCAATTTTTGCCAACTACTTTTGTGATGTTTGGGAAATTTCTCATCATACTCATTATACAATTTCAACAATTTCAGAATTAACACTAGCAACTATTTTATGGTCTTTATTAGCAGGGGTTATTTTTGGATTGGTAAGTTTATTGTTTTCAAAATCTACTCATTTTTGGGGTAATCTATTTAAAAAAAATATAAAATACCCACCACTTCGTCCGGTAATTGGTGGTGTAATATTAGCAGTTACTTGGTATTTTATGGACACTACAAAGTATATAGGATTAGGAGTACCAACCATTGTAGATGCTTTTAATATCGATTTAAATTCTTATGATTTTTTCCTGAAATTATTATTCACTTCTTTTACTTTAGGAGCTGGATTTAAAGGAGGGGAAGTAACACCTCTTTTCTTTATTGGAGCAACTTTAGGAAACGTTTTAATTTGGTTTATTCCAATGCCAATGCCTTTGTTAGCAGGAATGGGATTTGTTGCTGTATTTGCAGGTGCAACAAACACACCTATTGCTTGTACAATAATGGGAATTGAATTATTTGGAATAGAATCTGGTGTTTTTATTGCACTAGCTTGTACAACTTCTTATTTATTTTCTGGGCATTCAGGTATTTATTCATCTCAGATTATTGGAAGTCCAAAAGATTTATTTTTTAAAAATGAAAAAGGCCTAACTCTTTCTGAAATAGAACAAAATAGAAATAAAAAATAGTTGTTTAAATTGTAAAATAATTTACAATTCTAAATCATCAACATCTACCCAATTCTTTTTATCTACAACAGTTCCTTTGTCTAAAATGATAACTCCAGGATTTGATCTAATCATAGTTTTCAAAGTAGTTTCATCACAGAAAAGAAATTCGAAAGGTAAATCGAATTTGTTTTGCGCTAAGATTAAATCGTCTGTAAAAGAAGCAGAAACTCCATAAACAGTATATCCTTTCTTAATTGCTTCGTTTGCAACTTTTTTAATTGCTGGAAATCCGTTTACGTCAGACTTGTCTAAATTATAGACTATTACCAACATCACTTTTTCTTTAGCCAATAATTCTGGAGCTAGATCTGCTTGTGCATCTTCTAACATAAAGTCATGAACTGGAGGAATTTCTCCATCATCTTTATACTCCATTCCTTCAGAAATATTTTTGCCAATTGCATACGCTCTAAAATCTATTATCGGTAAATGTGTTAACACATGCTGCACAATAAACAGAAAACCTGCTAACGATAAAAAGGTAAGAATTTTTCCAATTTTATCAGGAAAAATACTTTTAACATCTTTAACTCGTATTACTAAAAACGTTATTAAACCTATTAAAAGAATGTTTTTATAAAAGGTTCCCCAAGTAGAAAGTTTTACAGCATCACCAAAGCAACCACAATCTGTAACTTTATTATAATAAGCAGAATACCAAGTTAAAAACAAGAAAACTAAAGTTAATAGAAACAAACTCCAAACTGTAAACTTAGATCTAAAACCAATTAAAAGCATCACTCCTAAAAGAATTTCTGCAATAATTAAAAGAATAGAAAATGGCAATGCATAAGGAATTAAAAACTCCATATTTAAAACACTTTCAGAAAAATATTCTTCAAATTTATATTGAGACCCAATAGGATCTATCAATTTTACAAAGCCAGAAAAAATAAATACTGCTCCAACAAAAATTCTTGATATGTGAGTTAATAATTTAAGTATCATTTTTTAGTTTTATTTTGTTATCCTAAGTGAATCATTGCAAAAACAGCATAATTAATCATGTCTTGGTAATTAGCATCAATTCCTTCAGACACAATCGTTTTTCCTTTATTATCTTCAATTTGTTTTACGCGTAATAATTTCTGTAAAATCAAATCAGTCAAACTAGAAACACGCATATCTCTCCAAGCTTCACCATAATCATGATTTTTATTCATCATTAATTCTTTGGTAATCTTGCTATGTTTATCGTATAAAACTGTTGCTTGTTCAGTATTTAAATCCGGATTTTCTACAACGCCATTTTCTAACTGAATTAACGCCATTATAGAATAATTTATAATTCCGATAAATTCAGATTTCTCACCTTCATCAACTTTTCTTACCTCATTTTCTTGTAACTGACGTATTCTTTGCGCCTTAATAAAAATCTGATCTGTTAAAGATGGTAAACGTAAAATACGCCACGCACTTCCATAATCGCTCATCTTTTTAATGAACAAACTTCTACATTCTTCTATTACAGCATCGTATTGTTTTGAGGTATCTTGCATCTTCTTGATAAAAAGTATTTCATCAAAAATAGTAAAACTTAAACGCAATTCATTTATTTTTACCATGAATTTATCAACTCATTTATGAAAAAAATTGTTGTTTTTTGTGGTTCTAGTTTAGGATTTAATCCTATTTACAAGGAAGCTGCCATAGAATTAGGAAATTATTTTGCTAAAAACAAAATAGGATTGGTTTATGGCGGAGGAAAAATTGGAATGATGGGAATTATTTCTGACACAATCTTAGCTCATAATGGAGAGGTTATTGGCGTAATTCCTAAATTACTAGAACACGAAGAAGTTGTGCATCCTGGAGTTGAAGAAATGATTGTTTGCAAAAAAATGAGCGATCGAAAAGTAATCATGAGCAAATTAATTGATGGGTATATTACATTACCAGGAGGTTTCGGAACACTAGATGAACTTTTTGAAGCACTTACTTTAGGGCAATTACATATTGAACAAAAACCAGTTGGATTGCTAAATGTAAATGGTTTTTTCGATGCTACTTTGCTACAATTAGACAAAATGGTAGAAGAAGGATATTTAAAACCACAAAACAGAAAACTACTAATAGTTGGTAATACTGTAAACGAATTAATGCAAAAAATGAACAATTACAAAGCGCCAGAAATTGTGCATGTAATAAACAAAGTTGTAAGTTAGAATGACAATAAATTGCAAAGGAAGCTTAGTAGATCTTAAATCTCCTAAAGTAATGGGGATTTTAAATATTACACCAGATTCTTTTTTTGACGGAGGAAAATATAAAAACGAATCAGATTTTCTACTCCAAACAGAAAAAATGCTTTCTGAAGGCGCAACTTTTATAGATGTTGGTGCTTATTCTTCTAGACCTGGAGCAAAACATATTTCTGAAGAAGAAGAGTTGCAAAGAATTGTTCCTGTTATAGATTTATTAGTCAAAAATTTTCCTGAAATCATTATTTCTGTAGATACTTTTAGAAGTAAAGTAGCTAAAGAAACTATAGAAAATGGAGCCGCAATTGTAAATGATATTTCTGGAGGAAAAATGGATGAAAATATGTTTAAAACAGTCGTAAACCTTCAAGTTCCTTATATTTTAATGCACATGTCAGGAACTCCACAAAACATGCAAAAAAATCCGGTTTATGAAGATGTTACTAAAGAAATTATTTCATTCTTTGCAGCACAAATTCATAAATTACATCAACTTAAATTAAACGATATTATTATTGATGTTGGTTTTGGTTTTGGAAAAACTACAGCTCATAATTTTGAAATTTTAAAGAATTTATCGCTTTTCAAAAACTTAGACGCTCCTATTTTAGCCGGAATTTCACGTAAATCTATGCTCTATAAAACTTTAGATATTTCTGCACAAGAAGCCTTAAATGCAACAACTTCTGCAAATACAATTGCACTTTTAAATGGCGCAAATATTTTACGAGTTCACGATGTAAAAGAAGCTATAGAAGCTGTAAAAATAGTTGAACAACTGAAGTAATTTCGTACTTTTACCTAAAATCAGTCAATTTTTATGTTCGATTTTATTGAATTTTCTCTTCTAGATGTTTTAGATATTTTGCTTGTTGCAACATTGCTCTATTATATTTACAAACTTTTAAAAGGTACAGTTGCTATAAATATAGTTATTGGAATCGCTTTAATTTTTATTATTTGGCAAATTACATTAGCCTTAAAAATGGAAATGTTAAGTGGTATTTTAGGCTATCTTTTATCTGGTGGAGTTATTGCTTTAATCATTGTTTTTCAACAAGAAATAAGAAAATTCTTATTGATGATTGGAACCACAAATTTCAAGAGTAAAAGAAATTTTTTAAAGCAATTAAAATTTATGCACACAGAAATAGGTACAGAAATTGATACTGATGTTATTATAGAAGCTTCTAAAAATTTATCAAAAACTAAAACTGGTGCTTTAATTGTTATTGAAAGAACAAATAGTTTAGACTTTTTAATAAATACTGGCGATAAAATGAATGCTTTGGTAAACGAAGCTATTTTACAAAGTATTTTCTATAAAAACAGTCCTTTACACGATGGCGCCTTAATTATTAGAGATAACTTTATTGTAGCAACAAGAGTTGTTTTACCAATTTCTGATAGTACAAAAATTCCTTCAAGGTTTGGCTTAAGGCATAGAGCAGCAATTGGAGTTTCAGAAAAAACAGATGCAGTTTGCTTATTGGTTTCAGAAGAAACTGGTGAAATTTCTTATATAAAAGATGGTGAGTTTGTTCTCTATTCTGATTATTCAGAACTGAATGAGAAAATTAAAAAAGATTTAATTTAAAAATCAATTCTTTAAAATAGTTGACAAAAAAAAGGTTCTCAAAATTGAGAACCTTTTTAATTTATTTAAAAATAACCTTCAGCTTATTGAGCTGGAGCCATTTTAGATTGGATAGCAGATAATACACTTTTGTATTTAGCCATTTCTTTAACATCTAATTTAGAAGCTAATTCTTTTCCTTTAGCTAATAAAGCTGCTCCTTTTGGTGCTAATGCAGAAATCTTACCTAAGTTTCCATTTGCTGCAATATAGTCTTTTGCATATACTGCATACTCTTTTAAGTTTTCAGCAACTGCTGGGTTAGAAAAACTTGGAATTGTAATTCCGCCTAAAGCAGATTCTACAGCTTCTTTTGCTCCTTCTACAACACCTTCAGCTCCTTCTTTTACAGCATCTGCAGCATCTTCAGCTCCTTCAACAACTGCATTTGCAGCGTCTCCTGTTGCATCTACAGCTTTATCTGTAACTTCTACAGCAGCATCTTTAAGATCACTTCCTGCTTCTTTTGCTTTTTTACATCCTGTTGCTAATAAAGCAACTACTGCCATTGATAATAATACTTTTTTCATTTTTGATTTGTTTTTGATTGAATTACAAATGTAACCAATAATTTTGCGAATCAATAAAATGATAATAAAAAAATTAAGATGCTTTATCTAAACCAAACTGCTTGTCGTATAAGTTTTTATAATACCCTTTTTCTTTTTCCAACAATTCATGATGTGTGCCTTCCTCTACAATACAACCTTTGTCCATGACAATAATTTTATCAGCTTGTTTTATAGTTGCTAATCTATGTGCAATTACAATAGAAGTTCGTCCTTTTGTAATTGTTTCGGTAGCGTATTGAATCATTTGTTCTGCATGAGCATCTACAGATGATGTTGCTTCATCTAGAATAAGAATACTTGGTGTACTCACGTAAGCTCTTAAAAATGCAATTAGCTGTCTTTGCCCTGAAGACAACATTGCTCCTCTTTCTTTTACGTTATATTGATAACCACCTGGAAGTGTCATAATAAAATCATGAATTCCGATTTGTTTTGCTGCTTCTTCAACTTCTTGTTGGGTAATATTTTCGTTTTTTAAAGTGATATTATTCAAAATAGAATCTGAAAACAAGAACACATCTTGTAAAACAATGGCAACTTGTTTCCTTAAACTTTCTAAGGTATACTCATCTACAGAAATATCATCTACAGAAATAGTTCCGCTATCAATTTCATAAAAACGATTAATTAAATTGATAATCGTAGATTTTCCTGCTCCAGTAGCACCAACAATAGCTACTGTTTGTCCTTTTTTAACATCAAAAGAAACACCTTTTAAGACTTCTTCATCTTTCACATAACTAAATCTAACATCTTTAAAACTGATATTTCCTTCTAGTTTTTCTGCTTTTATTGTTCCGCTTTTTGCTATTGAACTTTGTGTATCAATTACTTTAAAAACACGTTCTCCAGAAACAATTCCCATTTGTAATTGGTTAAATTTATCTGCAATTTGCCTTAATGGTCTAAATAACATTTGTGCCATTTGTACAAAAGCAATTACTTTTCCAGGACCAGGAACTTCGCCTGTAATTATTTGCTTACTTCCAAACCAAACGATTAATCCAATTCCTATGGATGATAAAATTTCTGCAATTGGAAAGAAAATAGAAAAATACCAAATGGTTTTTATATATGCTTTTTTGTGTTTGTTATTAATCTCCATAAAGTTTTTATACTCTATTTTTTCTCGATTAAACAACTGCACAATCTTCATTCCTGTAACTCTTTCTTGTACAAAACCATTTAAATTAGCAACTTGATTTCTAACTTCTTGAAATGTTGATTTTATAGCTTGTTGAAATATTTTTGTTGCATATATTAAGATTGGCAAAACTGCTAAAGCAATTAATGCCAGTTTCCAATTTAGGAAAAACATTAATACTGCTACGGCAAACATTTGCAGTATATCACTTACTATTGTAAAAACTCCATTACTAAAAAAAGCAGCAATAGTTTCTATATCAGAAACTACTCTTGTTACGAGTTTACCAACTGAGTTATTATCAAAATAAGACATTTTAAATTGTAAAATATGTCTAAATATTTTTGCTCTAATATCTCTTATTATATGTTGCCCAACCCAATTTGCAAAATAGATAAATGTAAAACGTAATAACACTTCAAGCATTAAAACACCAAACATTAATAGAACACTAAAAACAAGTCCTTCAGTATCTTTTTCAATAATATAAGAATCTACTGCTTGAGATAATATATACGGATTTAACAATGCAACAATTGATAATAAAATGGTAGAACTTGCCGCAATAAAAAACTTTAATTTATAACGTTTAGCATATCCCATTAATCTTGAGAAAATTTGTAAATCGAATGCTTTTCCTGTTTTTTCTGCCAAAACTTAATAATTTATATTTGTTAAAAACAGCCCTTTTGCAGGGACTGACAATCCAGCATTACCTCTATCTCTACTTTCTATAATTGCTCTAAAATCTTCAACTGAAATTTTACCTAAACCAACATCTACAAGTGTACCCACAATTGCTCTTACCATATTTCTCAAAAAGCGATTCGCAGAAATATAAAACACCAATTCTTTTCCGTTTAATTTCCAAACTGCTTCTGTTACATCGCAATTAAAAGTATACACTTCTGTTTTAACTTTAGAAAAACATTGAAAATTCTCATATTCTAACAATAAACTTGCTGCTTCATTCATTAATGAAACGTTCAAACTTTGAGAATGAATTTGCCATGAGAAATCTAACAAAAATGGATTTCTACCTAACCAAATTTTGTATTCATATCTTCTACTAATAGCATCAAATCTTGCATGCTTATCATCACCTACCAAAAAAACTTTATACACTGTAATATCATCTGGTAAAATTGAATTCAACTTAAAAACAACATCTCCTTTTAACTCTAAATCCACATCAAAATGAGCAAACATCTGTGAAGCATGCACACCTGTATCTGTTCTTCCAGCTCCAACAACTTCTATTTTTTTCTGCAAAATTGTGCTTATCGCATAATTCAACTTCTCTTGTACAGAAACTGCGTCTGGTTGAATTTGCCAACCATGATATTTTTTACCGTTATATGAAAGTTCTATAAAATATCTCAAGAAAATTGTTTTTTTGAAGACATCAAAATTACGGAATTTATTTTGTTATGACTACATTTGAAACTTTAAGAGACGTTAAACTTTTCTTACTCTTTTTTTAATGAAAAAAATATTATTACTTTCTGATACCCATAGTTTTATTGATGATCAAATTTTAAAGTTTGTAAAACAAGCTGATGAAGTATGGCACGCTGGCGATATTGGAGATTTAAATGTTACAGATACCATTAAAAAACTAAAACCTTTAAGAGCTGTTTTTGGAAATATTGATGATAAAGATGCAAGAGCAGAATTTCCGTTAGACTTAAAGTTTGAAGTTGAAAAAGTTACTGTTTGGATAACTCATATTGGTGGCTATCCTAATAATTATTATCGAAGAATACGTGAAGAAATTAAGATGAATCCTCCAAAAATATTTATTTCTGGACATTCGCATATTTTAAAAGTACAATATGATAAAAAGTTAAACTTATTGCATTTAAATCCTGGAGCTGCAGGAAAACATGGATTTCATAAAGTAAGAACAATGTTACGTTTTACCTTAGAAAATGAAGAAATAAAAGGACTGGAAATTATTGAATTGGCTAAACGTGGATAATTGCTTCTTTTTCTAAAATAGGTAACTCTACACTTATTGTAGTTCCTTCATTTGGATTAGAATCTATTTGAAACTTCCCTTTCATCATTTGAATTCTTGCATCAATTTGGTTTAGGCCTAAGCCATCTTTTTCACCAATCTTTACTTTATCAAACCCAATTCCATCATCAGAAATTTTAATACACAATTTATTATCTACTTCTATTAAATGTACAATTGCATTATTAGCTTTACTATGCTTTAAAATATTATTTAGAAATTCTTGAGTAATATTATAAACCTTAATTTCGAAACTTTGATGATACCTTCTAACATCTTGAACATCAGTCTTAATGCTAATCTCAGAATTTGAATATTTATCTGCCATATCTTTTACAGCATAATTCAGTCCAAATTTTAATAAAACCGAAGAAACTAATGTGTGAGATAAATCTCTTATTTTTTGAGAAGCTTCTGTAATTATTTCTTGAGTTTTATCTATTTCTACGGGCGTAGTACCATTAAACTGTCTTCTTGTAGCTTGTAAATGAAGGTTCGCAGATGATAACAGCGCACTTACACTATCGTGTAAAGTTTCTGCAATTTGCTTTCTTTCAGATTCCTTACCATCAATAGTTGCATTAAGTATTCTTACCTGAGAATCTGACTTTATTTTTTCTATATTTTTATTTTGAATTAATTCTGTTTGAGATAACTGTAACTCTAGATTCTTTTGCCTTAATTTATAGAAATTTAATCCATACAGTAAAGAAATAATTACTATTAAACTTCCAATGCCTAAGATCCAAAAAGTTCTTTGGTCTTTTAAACGCTTATTTTCTTCTTCTTTTAATAATAGATTCTTTTTTACATCAAAATTATATTCAGCATTTATCTCATCTATAATACCTCTAAACTCTTTTTCTCTTAAATCATCTTCAATATTATAAGACATCTCTTGAAAATCATATGCTTTATAATCCTTTAAATTTCTCATTGCCCAAGCCAAATTATAATATAAATCTGCCTTATATTTTACAGCAACTACTCCATCATTATTTTTTATTAATTCTAAAGCTTCTAAATATACTTCTTTTGCTTTCTTATAATTTTTCTCTGACAAATAAACATTTCCAAGATTTATTAGAGCTGCTGATTGACTTGACTTATTATTTCTTCTTACATGTATCTGTATAGCTTTTGAAGCATAATCTCTTGCAATATCAAAAAGTGAGTCTTTTTCATAAATTGCTGTTAAATTACCAAATGACAGAGCTTTTAATGACAAAATTTTATCGTTAAAAGAATTTAATTTATTTAATTTTTCATAATATACTTTGGCACTATCATACTCTTGAATCTTTTGAAACGTTGATCCTATTTTTAATAATGTTCTAGCATAATTAATATCTGAAAAACTTTTATTGAGGATATTTCCATCTTTTAAATATCTATCTTTTATTGATTTAGAATTCTTATAATAACTTATAGCCTTCTTTAACTTATTAGTTTTATAAAAAATATCAGCTATTAAGTAAGTACTTAAAAATTCTATCTCAATATTTTTATTTTTTTTACTTAATTCTAATAATTCTTGAGCCTGTCTTAATGATTCTGGGTATCTTTTTTTGTTATATATTCTCTTTATTGAATCATATTTATAAAATAAAGTAGAATCATTTACTTGTTCAATAAAATCAAAAGAAGAAACCTTATTTACAAAGATCTCTTCTTTTGATTTAAATTCTTTCGAAAAAATATCATTTAAAAAAAATAACTGTAAAAAAACTAGTAGTATAATAATCCTATCTATATCCATCTATTAGAATTTTACGTTAGTAATAATAAAAGACTACATTTCTTCTTCTTCACCAATAACACCTTTAGGTTTTCTTACAACTTCGATTTTTTGAGCGATACCTTTAGCAGAAGTATTACTATTGATATGATTTACAAAATCAAATTTCAATAATTTCCCATCCTCTTTCTCTAAAACTCTAGAAAAATTAGTTTCATTACTCTTGCCATCTTCTAAATGAATTTCATAAGTATCAATATCTTCATTATAAACAAAATCAACTTTAACTTTATTTTTTACAGAAAAGTCTAAATTAAAAGTTCCATCTTCATTACTTGAAATACTGTAATCTTTTAATTTTTCATTATCAGAACTTTTTGAAAACGTTTTTAAATTATCATCAATAATAGTAATTTGTGATGAGTTATCTGAATTTGTATCTACAAAACTTACTTTTAATTGTGTACCATCAATTGTTAAATCTTGAGAAACTCTTTTATTCATCTGATTATCTGAAGGATAAAAATGAAATATATTTGTATCATTGTCAATTACATTTTCTGATGCAGCATTTCCATTTAAATCAAAATCAACAGAGTAAGCTCCATTAGCATCTCTTTTAATAGTATACGTTTTTAATAAATCTAAAGATTGTTCTTCTGGCAAAATTGTTTCATTTGTAGAACAAGATGAAAATACTAAAGTAATTGAAGCAACTAAAGCAAATAAGTTGAAATTTTTCATAATTAATAATTTTAATAATAGTTTTTTAAGTTAAGTTGGGGTTATAATAAAGTAGATTAGCAATGAATGCAAAACAATTTTGTATTCTGGGGGTATATCTCAAGATTTTTAGGGGACGATTTTTAAAAAATCAAAACCTGAGATTATTTCTGGGGGAAATATTATACTACATTGTGTTTGACTGCATACATTGCTAAACCTACTGCATTTTTTACATTTAATTTTTTTAATAAACTTTTTCTATATGTTTCTATTGTATTTACACTAAGATTCATAAAATCTGCCATTTCTATGGTACTATATTCTTTTGTAATTAATTTAAGAACATCTATTTCTCTTTCTGTTAAGCTGTCTAGTAAAAACGTATCTGGCATTTCTCCTTGTGGAACCATTTGACCAGATAGAGATTTTAATAAACTACTCTGTATATCATTACTAAAATATTGTTCTCCTTTTGCAACTGCTTTTATAGCATTTACAATATGTTCACCAGCATTATTTTTGGAAATATATCCTCTACAACCTAAATTTAATACCTCTTGAACAATCTTAACATCATCATAACTAGAAAGAACTATAACTTTTTGGTCTATTTTATTTTTCTTAAAATATTTTAAAACTTGAAAACCGTCTAAAATTGGCATTGTAATATCTAAAATTAAGACATCTGCACTGTTTTCTTTTTTGCTAAACCAGTCTACTACTTCTTGTCCAGATAGAGAATATCCTCTGATTTCTATCTCTTTATCAGTATTTATTACAGCAATGATCCCTTCAATTAAAATTTTATGGTCATCTGCTACATGAACGTATATCTTTTCTTTCATTTTTCTATACAAATTTAATTTAGATAATAAGATTATACAACCCCCATTTTCAGTGAAATTTTCTTCTCACTGAAAACAGTGAGAACACTCACTGAAAACCGTTAGACAAATTTATTAACTAATTGATTAACAGAATTTTAAAAATAGTGAATTTTAATATAATTACAATTTAAAATTACGAATTAATTTCATTTAAACTTTTATAAAAACTTTACATCTTTTAAATTAAAAAACCGAGAAATGAATTCTCGGTTTTTTTTCGCACTAAATATAACTAAGATGTTAGTTTTATCGCAATCTATCTACAGATTTTACAAGATCTTCATCCTTTTTAATAGCTTTATTTGCCAAAACAATAAGCAATATAGCCAAAATCGGTAAGAACATCCCAATACCCTTCTCAGAAAACGAGGCTTCTCCAGGTAATGTTAGAGATAAATAAATCAATAATCCTAATAAAAAAAGATTGATCAAAATAACAATACGTCCTATTACAAACTGCAACTTTCTGTTCTTAAATAAAAAAACAGCAATAAAAGATATTATTGCAGATGCAAGAAATAAAACTGGAATCAGTTTTAATTGAATAGACTCTTCTAGAAATAAATCTAAAGTAAAAATCTTTTCTTTTAAAGTACTCCATAAATTGAATACAAAAATAAGCCCACCAGAAACTGCTGAAGCTAATAATAAATATATCGTTTGTATTCTCTGAATCATTCCTTAAAAAATAGGTTTACAAAAGTAAAACTTTCTTTTTTAAAAAGAAAACTTCAAACTTAAAAAAAAAGCATATATTTGTTTTATAATTAACCGCACAAAAAATATTGTATAGTACTATATACAATCAAATAAATCAAAAACAAATCATTATAATCTTATCAGAATTAAGATTTACAACTTAAATTAATATATACATAATGTTCGAAATCTCTGAACTAAAAGCAAAAACTCTTGCTGATTTACAAGTTATTGCTAAATCTATTGGGCTTACTAAAACAAGTCAACTAAAAAAACTAGATTTAGTTTATCAAATATTGGATACACAAGCTGCAAATCCAACAAAAAAAGCGACACTTCCTACTAATGAAGTTAAGCCTAAAACTGAAAAGCCAAAAAGAAAACGTTTAGCCAAGGTACAACCTACTGCAACAGATTCTACACAGAATACACCTTCTGAAACAGTAGCTAAAGAAACTAAACCATTAGAAAGACCAAAACGAGCTAAAGTACCTCAACACAAACCAATTATTAAAAAAGAGGAAGTTATTGATTCTACTGTTGTTAAAAAAGAAGTTGAAGTAACAAAGAGCGAAAAAGAAGTTGAAAAGCCTATTTCTAATCAAAATAAGCCTCAACACAACAAAAAACCTCAGCATAAGAATCAACAAAACAACCCACAGAACAACAAAAACAATCCTAAAAACAACAATCAAAATAGAGATAAAAAGCCAGTTGTAAGTAAAGGGAATAAATCTAACAACAGATATAGAGACCCAGATTTTGAGTTTGATGGAATTATAGAAAGTGAAGGTGTTTTAGAAATGATGCCAGATGGTTATGGTTTTTTACGTTCTTCTGATTATAATTATTTATCATCTCCAGATGATATTTATGTTTCTCAATCTCAAATTAAATTATTTGGATTAAAAACTGGAGATACTGTTAGAGGAAATGTTCGTCCACCAAAAGAAGGTGAAAAATATTTTCCATTAATTAGAGTTTCAAAAATAAACGGATTAAATCCTAACTTAGTTAGAGATCGTGTTGCTTTTGAACATTTAACACCATTATTCCCGCAAGAAAAATTCAATTTAGCAGAAAGAGGTAGTTCATTATCAACAAGAATTATAGATTTATTTTCTCCATTAGGAAAAGGGCAACGTGGTATGATTGTAGCTCAACCTAAAACTGGTAAAACCATGTTATTAAAGGATGTGGCTAATGCAATTGCAGCAAATCATCCAGAAGTATATCAAATTGTTTTATTAATTGACGAACGACCAGAAGAGGTTACAGACATGAAACGAAACGTTCGTGGAGAAGTAGTAGCTTCTACTTTTGATGAGCCTGCAGATAAACATGTTAAAGTTGCTAATATCGTTTTAGAAAAAGCAAAACGATTGGTAGAATGTGGACATGACGTAGTAATTCTTTTAGACTCAATTACTCGTTTAGCAAGAGCTTACAATACAGTTGCTCCTGCTTCTGGTAAGATACTTTCAGGTGGTATAGATGCAAATGCATTACACAAACCAAAACGTTTCTTTGGAGCTGCTAGAAACATTGAAGGCGGTGGTTCTTTAACTATTATTGCAACTGCTCTTACAGAAACAGGTTCTAAAATGGACGAAGTTATCTTCGAAGAATTTAAAGGAACTGGTAATATGGAACTACAGTTAGATAGAAATATTTCTAACCGTAGAATTTATCCAGCTATCGATTTAATAAAATCTTCTACAAGACGTGATGATTTATTATTAGACGCTAAAACAGTACAAAGAATGTGGGTGCTACGTAAATACCTTGCAGATATGAATCCTATTGAAGCAATGGAATTTATTAACGAAAGAATTAAGTTCTCTAAAAATAATGATGAGTTTTTAATCTCAATGAATGGTTAATAAACGATTCTTAGTAATATATTAAATTAAGCCTTTTTGAGAAATCAAGAAGGTTTTTTTTTATGAAGTTATTTCATGCTTTACTCTATATCTTTTTTACTCCTGTTCTTTATACAAACTTTTCATTC
This sequence comes from uncultured Polaribacter sp., assembly GCA_965367085.1. Taxonomy (GTDB): domain Bacteria; phylum Bacteroidota; class Bacteroidia; order Flavobacteriales; family Flavobacteriaceae; genus Polaribacter. The sequence goes on along the minus strand of CBDUHF010000008.1, from coordinate 11,130 downwards.
TTCAAAATTTACCCGAACTGACAGTAATAAAGGTTTAGAATATAGACAGTTATTCGAACGGTTTCAATCAAAGCTTAGCTCATTTATCAATTTATGAGATTACAAAAAACTATAATCGCCTTTACATTTAAAGCAAAAAAAATCCGTTCAAAAATTGAACGGATTTTTATATAATTAAGAGTTAACTACTAGTTTGCACTATAGATATTAGCTCTATTATCTTCTATGTTAGAAGCTTTTTTAATTGCTTCATACATTTTAAAAGTTTGCTTTTTTCTAGCTTCTGAAATCATCTTTCTAGCAGCATCATAATTTGGCAATGCAGTTGGTAATTCTTTTTTAGAAACTGTAAATAAGTACATTCCTTTATTACCTACTATATTTCTATACAGTTTATTTAATTCTGCATTGTACATTGCTCCAACAACTTTAGGTTCAGAACCTGCTCCTGATAAAGTAGGATTATTTAAATTAATCCCATTTGCTGTTCTTACACTAGTTTTGTTTGCCGTAGCAACTTCTTGTAATGTGTTTCCATTTAATTTTTCTGTGATTAATTTTGCTTTCTTTTCATTTAACAAAATAGGTTTAACACTATTTGTAGCTTTAGCAGCTGGCATTAAACCTTTTTCTGTCTTAGCAGTTACAAAGGCAACTACATGGCTTCCTTCTAAATCAAAACGTTTAAAATCTCCTGGTTTTGTTTCTTTGCCAAAAGCCCAACTAACAATTTGTCTTTGATTTCCTAATCCTGGTACATTTTCGTCTAAAACTTTTAACCCTACTGCAGGTCTTGTTGCATATTTATTTTCTTTAGCTATAGCAAAGAATTTTTTTTCTTTAGAAACAGATAAAGCAAATTGTTCTGCTTTTTGAAACATCTCATTCTCAGTTGCTTCTGAAGCTACAATCTTTCTGCTTAATGTAGCTAACTTAAGAACTTTTTGATTGTTCTTTTGGTCATCAATCTTTACAACATGAAATCCAAATGGAGTTTTTACAACTTCCATTGTTCCTTTTTTGTTTGTAAAAGAAAAATCTCTAAAAGCTGGTGTCATTCTAGAATAGTTAAACCAATCTAATTCTCCACCTTTTTCTGAATTTGATTTATCAGAAGAAAATTCTTTTGCTAAACCAGCAAACTTGTTTTTGTTTCTTTTAGCTACATTTAAAATACTATCTGCTAATTTCTTAGCTTCATCTTCTGTTCTTGTTATATCTGGAGTTGCTCTTTGTGCTCCAACAAAAGGAATTAAAATATGACTAGCTTTTACAGAATCTGGCATATTTGCTACTTCTGTAATTTTAGATATTTTAAAAAATCCATTGTCTTTATAAGGTCCAAAAACATCTCCTTTAGATCCTTCAAAAATTTTGTCTGCTACAGTTTGATTTACATCATTGTTGAATTTAAAATTTGAATCTAAATTAGTATCAGAATTATATTCTTCTAAAAACTCTATTTCCTCTGTAGTATTTTTAAATCCTACAATAGTTTGTTTATTTCTATCTAAAGAATCTTCAATTAAACCAGCTAGTTCATTTTTAATAGCTTCTTCATCTTCTGCTGAAGCAACTATATCAAACTTTACAAAAGAAATGTCTCTAGATGCATCTACTTGATAATTTGCAGGATTCGCTTTTATGTATGCTTCTACTTCAGATTTAGATACAGAAACTAAGCTATCTGCAATACTTGTGTATGGTACAAATACAAATTGTGCGTTTATTTTTGTGTTCTCAATTAAATAAGAATTTTCTCCTTCTTTTAATGAAGCTCCAAGACCAGCTGTAACTAAATTATTATATGTATTTCTTTCAGAATTTTCTTTGATCTGATTCATATAATTAGACCAAGCACTCCACATTTGTGGATTATTTTCTTTTGTATCAGCTAAAAACTGTTTGAATTTCCCTTCATCAAATAAACCTCCTTCATTTAAAAATTGAGGATTGTCTTTTACTGAAGGAGCATTAATAACTTCTGCCCAAACATCTGCTTCACCAACAGTTATTCCTGCTTCAGCTAATTGATTTTTATATATTTTTTTTCTTACTATGTTGTCCCAAACAGTTTTCGTTGCTTGCATATCAGAAACTCTACCTCCTGCTTGTTGCTTATAAGCTTCTACAGCTGTTGCAAATTCTTGTCTAGAAACAGATTCTCCATTAATCTCCCCTATTTCATTTACTTTACTTGAATTGAAAAAATCTCCTAAAGTTGAAGGATCTAATACAAAAGCAAAAAGTGCCAAACCAATTATGATGATTAAGAACATTGAACGTTCTCTAATTTTCGATAATACTGCCATACGTAGTTAATTTATTTTCAGTTGGCGAATATACGATTTGGGTTTTAATATTGCAACCCATTTTATAGTTATTAGTAGTAACTTAAGTAGTATTTTATAGTATTGAAATTAATAAAGGTAGATTACCCCTCTTTGTGGGTTATTTTAAAACAAACTTCATCTATTTTAGCACTACTTGTTTTTAAGATTTCGATCTCAAAATTCTCAATTTCAACTACTTCTTCTTCTTTTGGAATATTTTCTGTATGATTAATTATAAAGCCACCTAAAGTTTCATATGCTTCAGATTTTGGAATATTTAAATCATATTCTTCATTCAAATAATCTACTTCTAATCTTGCAGAAAAATTAAATGTTGATTCGTTTATTTTTTCTTCTAAAAAGACTTGTGAATCATGTTCATCTTCTATTTCTCCAAATAGTTCTTCTACTATATCTTCAACTGTAATTATGCCAGAAGTTCCTCCATATTCATCAACCACAACAGCAACGCTTTTACGTTTTTTCATTAATCCGTTTAAAACATCATTAATCATCATTGATTCAGGAACAATTTCTACAGGTAACAAAATAGATTTTATTGTTTTTGGATTTTTAAATAATTCAAAAGCATTTACATAACCCACAACATCATCTAAAGAAATTTTGTAAACTAATATTTTAGATAAACCTGTATCAATAAATATGTTTTTTAAATTAGAAACCTTTTCGTGTATTTCTACAGCTATAATTTCTGTTCTAGGAACCATTACCTCTCTAGCTTTTACATTATGAAACTCTAGAGCGTTTTGAAAAATTTGAATTTCTGAATCTAATTCATCATCATCATTACCAGTTTCTAATTGCTCAGAAATATAGTTCCCTAATTCTTCTTTGCTAAATTCTGTTTGTTGTTCATCTGCATTTGTTTTAAAAAAAACACGCAAAAAGAAATCTGAAATTACAGTTATAAATTCAGAAAAAAAATGAAATAAAACATAAAAAACATAAGCAGGTAATGCAAATATTTTTAATACTTCATTTGCATAAATTCTAAAAATTGCTTTTGGTAAAAACTCTGCAGTTACCAAAATAATAATAGTAGATATAATGGTTTGAATTAGTAAAACAGAAAACTCATTAAAAGTATCTAAAGGAAGAATTTTTACTAAAAACTTCCCCATATAGTAACTGTAAATTACCAAAGAAATATTATTACCAACTAACATAGTTGTAATAAACTTTGATGATTTGTGAGTTATTTTATTAAGAATGCTAGCAATAAAACCTTCTCTCTTTTTTTCTAATTCTATATGAAGTTTATTGGCAGAAACAAATGCTATTTCCATTCCGGAAAAAAAAGCGGAAAGGATAATTGATATACCTATAATTATGAGTTCAATTTCCATTAAGAAATTTATAAACTATTAATTTTGATTGTTTCTTTGTTCTACTTTTTTTCTAAAATGTCTTTTAAAGAAAAATACTAAAGTAATAAAAATTGAAAAAACGAATAAAATGATTGCTGTATTTCTATCAGTATTCCATTTAAAAATTCCTTCTATTAAACAAATTGCTGCAATAATTAAATATCCGTATTGAAAAAGTTTCCAGATTTTTGTCATAATATTATTCTGATGTTACAAGTTTCCCTGTTGTTTTTTTTGCTAAATGTTTACTTAAATCTTCTTTACATTCAAAACCAATTCCATAAATGGTATCTGTTGCATTTGTTAATGTAAATGCTTTTTCTGAGAAAAAATATTTCGTTTTTTGATCCCAAAACAACTGTTCTGTTTCTAATTTAGAGCCTTCTGTATGATTTAAAACAACTACATTTCCAACAATTTCAGAAACTTCAGTTTTAGAGTATGAAAGTGCATAATCTCCTATAACAGTAACAGAATCTACTCCATTTCTCTCAAAATTAATTATTTTTATTCCTTTCGGGAACTCACTATAAGGATGCTGTTTTCTATTGCTAAAATCGTTTAATAAAGGTGTTATTAACTTAGAAGTTATTCTGCCAGAATCTTTATAAACATGATAGGCATTTTTAGCTATACCAATTGGTAAATTCTTAGTAGCCAAAAAATCTCTAACCTGTTGTGTATTGTTAGAACAAGAAAAAAGCATTACTGTTATAAAAATAACAGTAATGCTTTTAAATATTATTTGTTTGTAATTTTTCACAAAATTAGTTAGAAGGCACTCTTACAGTTTCTCCAATCCAACATTTAATAGTGTAACTACTACCAGGATTAACTCCAGCTGTAAAAATTACTTTTTGGCTTGGTACGTTAGCCTTATATGCTCTAATATACCTACCCGCTAAAGCTGAAATACTAGGATCTACTGCTGCGGCTCTTCTTGCTTGATTTAATGCTGCAACATACACCATTCTTTTATCAAATTCTTTTTTACCACAAGAATTTACACTAGATTTATATAGGTTAGCTATAAATAAATATGCTTTACCAAAATTAGGGTTATATCTAATTGCCTCTCTAGCCAAACTTCTTGCTTTACTTTTTTGACCTCTATCTTTTGCTGCTTGTGCAAACTTTAATTTATACTTAGCTTTCTTTAAAGGATCTGTCTCTAAATTAAAAGCTTTCTCTCTCATTTGTGCTGCTCCACTTGCATCATCATTATCTTCTAATATATTAGCTAAAAAAGAATACGCATCTGGAGATGGAGAAGCTTCAGCATATGCTCTAGCTAATTTCTCATATAATGGTTCTTTTTGACATCCTTTATTAAACATTCTAGATACTGCTCTTTTTAACCAAACTGCATTAGATCTATTTTCTTCAAAATCTCTTTGATATAATGGTACCAATCTTTCACAAGTTGCAATTTCAGAAATAATTGCATCTAATCCACTTTCAACAGTACCTAATGCTTTAGAATTTACAGTATATGCTCTTAATTTAGATTTTTCTCTTTTATCTAAAGTTCTTGTTGAATCTTTAGTTAATTCTACAATATTCTTAGAGTAACCTTCTAATTTTTCACTTACAGACTCTAATACATCATCGTAAGTATCAAATACTTTCTGTGGGTTTGTATCTTTATTTCTATCTGTTATACCTTGAAAGTATTTATATAAATTTTTAACACCCATCTTAGTTGGGTCTATACTATATCCTTTTTCTAAAATAGAGAAAATTACATCTTCTGATGCTAATTTGTTTTCAGATAAATAAGTTGCATAATCACTATGAACTTTTGCAGGGTTCTGTTTTGGAAAGAATTGTAACCTTTGTTCGTAAACTCTTTTAGCTAATTCAGGATCTTTTCTTACATCTTCTGCTAATGTTGAACCAAACTTATATATGTTAACAGATAAGTCTTTACAGTTATCCATTAAATAGATCCAATTCGTATATGCATCTTCATATTTCTTAGATGAATAGTCCCCTTTAAAAAGGTTATACTTAATTGTACATTCTCTTTTTGCGTCATCCTGAGCATTTGTTTTTGCTGTTGCTAAAAATAACACTGCAGCTAGTAAAAACGTAATTTTCTTCATTTTTGTTTGTTTTTTGTTAATCAATCTTTCTCTTAATGAACCAATTCATATCTGTCAAAGATAAACTTAATCTAAAATTAAAATAATTTTCTTGAATTAAATTATTATTTGTGGTTCCTCTTTTACCAAACTCAAACCCCATATTAACCGAGGATAATTGTTTCAATGGTAAACCTAAACCAAAAGATATGCCAAAGTCATCAACTGGAGTAAAATTTTCACTATTTCCTGATCCATCTACTAATAACCCTGACTTCTCAAAACGAATACCTGCTCTATAAGTTACTCTTTCCCAATAACTTGATATAGAATTTATTTTAGGCAAATAGAATCCTCCTAAAGAAAATCTATTTGATTTACCATATTTATATACATTACTAGTGGTGTTTAAAAAACCAGTAGTTTCTATTGCATCTTGATTTTCATATTCTAAACCAATATACCATTTATCAAATTTCCCTAATCCTGCTCCTAAAGTAGTTTTTAACGGAAGCTTATAACTTCCAGAAATTTCTCCATCAGGATTTGTTGTACTTTGAATTGTATCTCTTGGACTTTCTGATCCTGTAGATGAAAAAGTTAAAGAATATAGATACTCATTACCAGTAACATTTAAATTGTTTCCAAATTTAAAGGTAGCACCAGCATTTAGTATTAGTTTATTTTTAAGTTCTTTTTGATATTGAGCTCCTAATGCTATAGCTCCTCCTCTTACAACTGTAGTCTCTTTTTGTTTTGTAGCAAGATTATCATCTATATTTTTACTTGTAATACTGTTTTCTACGTTTCCAAAACTAAAATCAGACTCAATACCAAGAGATAAGTTTTTAGATACTTTTATTCCAAAACCACCATAAATTCTATTCACTCCTCCATCTCCTGAAAAAAGAGTAGTTCTAGATAAATCATCAGATGTATTGGTTAATGAATATCCTACAGAAGAAATAGGTTGTAAACCAAAAGAAAAACCTGCTTTGTCTCCTATTGGAAAAGCAAGTGCTAAATAACTTAAACTTGTAGACGTAGAACTTTGCTCAATATCTCCATTTTTAATTGTTAAGTCATTATTGAGCAAACCAAAAGCATACGTTGTATACCTTAAATTTGCATATGCTGCTGGATTTGTAAAATTTAAATATTTGTAATGGTTAAAAGCAACGCCAATGCCACCCATACTACTTTGTTCTACAGTTCTTGGTCTAAATTGATCTCCAATACCAAAAAACGAATATGGAGATGAATTTGTTCTTTGTGCCAATAAAGTAGTAGAAGTTATCAATAAAAAAGCAACTAAAATCTTTCTAATCATTTGTCTTCGTTAAATATCAATATTTCATTTAATCCCTGAAGGAGAAAATTTTGATTGGCAAATATGCTACTTTTTAATTGTTTTGCCAAGAAATTTGTGTCTCCTCCTGTTAAAACAACTGTTAAATCTCCAAATTTTTCTTTATAATCTTCAATAATACCATCTAACTCTTTTATTACCCCATTTACAACCCCAGAGTTTATGCTTTCATTTGTAGTTTGACCTATAAAATTTTTCAAAGACTCCTTTTCTAATAAAGGTAATTTAGATGTATAATAATTTAATGCTTTAAAACGCATTTTAACTCCCGGTGAAATAGCCCCTCCAAAATATTCACTTTTACTATTTACAAAATCAAAAGTAATACAGGTTCCTGCATCTATAATTAAAACATTTTTCTTTGGATATTTTTTTACTGCATTTACAACTAAAGCAATTCTATCTACTCCAAGTGTGTTTGGAGTTTTATATAAATTGACAAAAGGCACGCTTGTAGACGACGAAACTATCTGAAATTGGAGTAATTCTTGCAGCTTTTTTAGCTTTTTTTCTGAAATTGAGGCCACACTAGACATAATTCCACTAGTAAAATGATCTTTTTTTAAAATTTTCTTTACTTCTGTAATAATTTTTTTCTTATCAAAAACAACAAGATTTACTAATGTATCTCCTTTAAAGACAGCTGCTTTCACTCTTGTATTCCCAATATCTATGATTAATTTCATTGTTGCTTTTTAAAAGAAGTTCAAAAATACAACACATTTTTTTAATTTTATTTGGTAGAAACCAAAAATGCGTTTTATATTTGCCACCGCTAAGGCGATGGTACCTTAGCTCAGTTGGTAGAGCAAAGGACTGAAAATCCTTGTGTCCCTGGTTCGATTCCTGGAGGTACCACTTAAAACCCGATCAATTTGTTCGGGTTTTTTTTATGCTTATTTTTAATATTTAAAAGTAGATTTATTTTAAAATAGGGTATAAATTCGAAAAAAACATATTTAATTATCAAAAAAAGGAGCCAAACGATATCGTTTGGCTCCTTTTTTTTTTAATATTAGAAGTAGTCATTCTACTATTTCATCATCAATAAATTATTTAACTCAAGACTTGTAAGTTCTCTCCATCTTCCTCTTGGTAAATTTTTCTTTGTTAACTCAGCAAAAATTACTCTGTCTAGTTTTGTAACCTTATAACCAAGGTGTTCAAAAATCTTACGTACAATTCTATTTCTACCTGAATGAATTTCTATACCAACTTCTGTTTTAGGTTGCCCATCTACATAAGAAACTGCATCAATAAATACTTTTTTACCTTCAATTATAACTTCTCCTCTTAATTTTTCTAAATCTTTTAAAGAAAGTTTATTATCTAAAGAAGCATGATATAACTTACGTACATTATGTTTTGGATGTGTTAGCTTTTTTGCTAAATCTCCATCATTTGTAAACAATAACAAACCTGTAGTATTTCTGTCTAATCTTCCAACAGGATAAATTCGCTCTTTAGATGCATTAGCTACTAAATCCATTACAGTTTTTCTACCACGATCATCTTCCATCGTTGTAATGTAATTCTTAGGCTTATTTAATAAAACATATCTTTTTTGTTCTGGTGTAATTGAAGTTCCATCAAAACGAACAATATCGTCTGGCTGAACTTTATAGCCCATTTCTGTAACCAACTTGCCATTTACTTCTACACTACCATGTTCTATAAATGTATCTGCTTCTCTACGTGAACAAACACCAGAATTGGCTATGTATTTATTTAAACGGATTCCTCCTGATTCATCTGTTTTATGCACAGAGTGAACTTTCTTAAAATCTTTTTTTGGACTTTTTCTGCTTAAAGGAGCATTTTTCTTTGGACTTTTTCTACTTAGAGGAGTGCTTTTTTTACCTTCTTGTCGTCCTCTCGACGAGTTTCTATTTGAATTCATTTTATAAATTTTTGCAAAGATACTTATAAAATAAATGATTTAATTCAATCTATCTATCACTTTTTCTAACAATAAAGAAGTATCAATAAAAACCAAACTAAAAACACCAATTAAAAGAAGAAGTTTTAAAACATTGTGTAACAGTCTATATTGATCTCTTGATGATGATTTCCACAAATAAAAACCCACAAAGATTAAGGTAATCATTGCAGCATAAAAATAGTATTTCATATAGCCAATTGCAGGGTAACTAAACAAAATAGTTATAGGAAATAATGTTAGTAATAATAAAAAAACAGAGAGTTGCTTTGTTTTCTTCTCTCCATAAGCAATAGAAAATGTTTTGTAATTATTTACAATTGCACCTTTAATATTTTCTAGATCTTTAATAAGTTCTCTTACCATGATTACTAAAATCAAAAAAATTGCATGAACAAAAATTATTTTTGAGAAATTTTTAAAATGCACAAAAACAGCAAAAAACGGAAGAATTGTTAAAATTGTTGCTGAGATTAATCCTGTTAAAGGATATTTTTTTAGCTTATGAGAATAAAACCATATTAAAAAGATATATACAGCAAAAAATAATGCTGCTTTCCATGAAATTAAAATTCCGAAAGTAAAACCAAGGAAATTTAAAAAGAAATAAAGAGATAATTTTGTTTCTTGCTTAATATAGTTATCGATTCCGCTTTTTAACGGGCGGTTTATTCTGTCTACTTTAACATCATAAAAATTATTTATAATATAGCCAGATGCCACTACACAAACAGATGCTAACACCAAATAGAGTAAGTGCCAATCAAAAACAACATGCTTTAAAGATTTATCTGGAGAAAAAATAAAAATTGCTGCTAAATACTGGGCAGCAACTAATACAAGAATATTATAACCTCTTATTACCGATAGTAAACTTAATATTTTATAGATAATTCTTTTTACTCTAAAGGAAGTCATAAAGAGTATTTAGAACCTGTAAACTAATTCTAATTTATAATCTTGTAAACTTTTCTGAGCCTTTTCATAATCTTCAGTAAAACCTAAGATATAACCTCCGCCACCAGAACCACAAAGTTTTAAATAGTACTCATTAGTTTTAATTCCTTTTTCCCAAACTTTATGAAAAGCATTAGGAATCATAGGTTTAAAGTTCTTTAAAACAATTTTAGAAAGATTTTTTACATTTCCGAACAGAGATTTCACATTACCATGCAAGAAATCATCGATACAAGCATCTGTGTAAGAAGCAAACTCTTCATCAATCATTTTTCTAAAACCTTCATTTTTCATCTTGTTCATAAAGATACTTACCATAGGTTCAGTTTCTCCAATCTGCTCAGAATCTAATAAGAAAACAGCTCCTTTTCCTTGTTTTTGAGAAGGAATTCCTGCAGCTTCTATATTCTCTTTAGAATTGATTAAAATTGGTAAACTTAAATACGAATTTAAAGGATCTAAACCAGAGCTTTTTCCATGAAAGAAAGATTCCATTAAAGAAAAAATTGTCTTTAATTTCAATAATTTCTCTCTAGTTAGGTTTTCTAAAACAGTAATTTTATCATTTGCATATTTGTCATAAATAGAAGCAACTAATGCACCAGAACTACCAACACCATAACCTTGAGGAATTGAAGAATCAAAATACATTCCGTTTTCTAAATCTCTTTTAAAGTCTGACACATTAAAAGAAACTAAATCTGTTTTTAAAGATGCAATGTGTTTATATAGAAGAAATAGGTTTTCATTAGATTCTTTAGCTTTACCAGTTAATTTTACAGAAGATTTTAAAGCTCCTCGATATGCATTAAACGGAATTGCTAAACCTTTAGAATCTTTTATAATTCCATATTCTCCAAAAAGTAGAATTTTAGCATAAAAAAGTGGTCCTTTCATTTTTTCATTTTCTTTTATCACTGCAAAAATACGAAATAAATAAATAGGGATTAAAATTATATTTTATTTGCTCCAAAACCAATAGTATCAATTATATAATGATTTTTCTGACACAATTTAGATAATTGATTTTCAATAAATTGCAGCACATTAACTTTTTCAT